>JAAELT010000650.1 GCA_024226315.1 bacterium
GAGGGCCGGCTGCTCAACCTGGGCTGTGCCACCGGCCACCCGAGCTTCGTGATGTCGGCGTCGTTCACCAACCAGGTGATCGCCCAGATCGAGCTGCGCAAGAACGCCGACAGCTACGAGAAGGAGGTCTACATGCTGCCCAAGAAGCTCGACGAGGAAGTCGCCCGCCTGCACCTCGACAAGCTGGGCGTCGAGCTCACCCGGTTGAGCGACGACCAGGCCGAGTACATCGGCGTGCCGGTCGACGGGCCCTACAAGCCCGAGTACTACCGGTATTGATCGGCGGTTCGATCCCCGGGTTGAAACCCGGGGCTACTCTATGCCGTCCCTGCGGGACTCCGGAAGCGCCTTCGGCGCCTAATCTATTGCCTGAACCTTCTCGATCAGGTCCATGGGCCGGTAGGGTTTCTGGATGAAGCTGACACCGGCCTCTTCGGTGATGCCCTCGACCGCCATCTCGTTGTCGAAGCCGCTGGAGAGGATGACCCGCAGGCCGGGGCGCATGCGACGCAGCTCGCGGAAGGTCTCGGCGCCGTCGAGGCGCGGCATCGTCATGTCGAGCAGGACCAGGTCGATCTTCTCGCCGTGGTCCTCGAAGATCTCGAGCGCCTGGAGGCCGTCGTCGGCGATCATCACCTCGTAGCCGAAGTCTTCGAGGATGCTCTCGGCGACGTCGCGCACGATCTTTTCGTCGTCGACCACCAACACGGTGCCGCGCTCCTCCCACAGCTCACCCACGGCCGGGTCGACGCCTCTTCCCGCGATCGCGGGCGCCAGTACATGCTCGGAGGCGGCCAGCAGCACCTTGAAGGTGGTGCCCCGTCCCGTGACGCTGTCGAGCTTGATCGCTCCCTCGTGCTCGCGGACGATGCCTTGCACTGCCGCAAGGCCCAGACCGCGGCCGGGATTCTTGGTGGTGAAGGCTGGATCATAGATGTGCTGGCGGGTCTCCTCGCTGATACCACAGCCGGTGTCGGACACCTCGATGTAGACGTAGGGACCCTCGGCCAGGTCGGTGGCGTCGGTCTGCTCCAGGTAGGCGTGGTCTGCTTCCAGCAGGCCGGCGCTGATCGAGATGACGCCCGACTGTTCGTTCAGGGACTCTGAGGCGTTGGTGGTCAAGTTCATGATCACCTGGCGAATCTGGCTAGGGTCTCCCTCGACCGCCGGCAGCTCGTCGGCGAGATCGAAGCTCAGAGAGGCCTTCTTGGAGATCGAGATCCGCAGCAGCGGGGCCATCTCGTCGATCAAGAGCTTCAGGTCCACTGGCTGCCGCAGCGTCTCCCGGTGCCCCGAGTAGGCGAGCATCTGGGCGGAGAGCGCGGCTGCGTGCTGCGCCGCGTATTCGATCTCTTCGACCATTGCTCGGCAAACGGAGTCGTCGGGAAGCTTGCGCAGCACCATGCCGGCGTTTCCCAGGATGCCGGTGAGAAAGTTGTTGAAGTCATGTGCGATGGCGCCGGCCAGCACGCCGAGGCTCTCGAGCTTCTGCGAGTGCTGGACGCGGGCCTTCAGATCGTTCCGCTCGACCTCCATTCGCTCGTGCTCGGCGATCTCGTATGCGAGAGCGCCGTCGAGCTCTTCGATTCCGACCTTCGGCAAGCTCATGATCAGGTCCCCACCATTGTTCATCAGATGCTCCTCAGAAGCACGTCTTGTCTCAGATCTGTTTCGTCTCAGCCCCGAGTGCCGTTGCGGCCCTCGCCGTACTCGGCCTCTGCCGTGGATCCTGCCAGGCGCCGGGCGGCGCCTGGCAGCACTTCGAAGCCCAGGGCAGCGCCGTAGCGCGTGGCCATCTCGCTGGCGCTGGGACGCTGGTCGGGCTCCTTGGCGAGTGCCTCCAGCACCACCTCTTCAGTCTCCGGCGACAGGCGTGGGCGCAGCTCGCGGAGGGCGGCCGGCGTCTCGGTCTGGTGCATCAGGGCGAGCCGGATCAGGTTGCCGTCTGCGACCGCGAATGGCAGTCGTCCTACCAGCATCCTGTAGAGCATCACGCCCAGGCTGTAGACATCGGTGCTGCCGTCGATCTCGCGGTCGGAAAAGCGCTCCGGGGCCATGTAGGCGGGCGTACCGGGACCGGCGCCGTCTCCTCTCAGGCGGCGCCGGGCGACCGAATCGCCGATCAGCTTGGCGATCCCGAAGTCGAGCACTTTCACCACCTCGCCACGCCGGGTGCGGTGCAGGAAGATGTTCTGCGGTTTGATGTCACGGTGGACGATCCCCAGGGCGTGGGCATCGGCCAGCACGTTGCAGATCGGAAGCAGGACTTCGGCGCACCGTGAGGGCGACAGCGAGCCGTGGCGCTTGAGCTCGGCCTCCAGCGTGTGGCCTTGCAGCAGCTCGGTGACCAGAAAGGGCTGTCCGTTCGGTGTCACGCTGGCATCGAGTACCGAGACCGCGTTGGGATGATCGATCCGGCAGGTCGACTGGCCCTCGCGCAGGAACCGCACCTGCAGCTCTTCTTCATCCTCGCCGCTGGTTTTGAGCAGCTTGACCGCCACCTGCCGTTCGAGCGTCAGATGAGTGGCCTGGTAGACCTCGGCGAAGCTGCCCTCGCCGATCCGCGACTCCAGCCGGTACTTGCCGTCGAGCACGCTGCCGAGTCCAGTCGAGACCGGCGGCGGCGCCACCGAGCGGGAGGGCTGCTCCTCGCGAGGCCCGGCCGCTCGCGGGCTCATCTTGCGCAACCTGGTCTGTAGGCGAGCCCCAACCACCGGGAAGTCCAGCGGTTTCGTGACGTAGTCGTTGGCGCCGAGCTCGAAGGCCTTGACGATCTGGTCGCTGCCGCTGCTGGCGGTGGCCATGATCACCGGGAGATCGTCGTCGGCGTGATTCCGCCGGAGTCGCTCGAGCACCTCGAGCCCGCTCAATCCCGGCATCATGACGTCGAGCAGCACCAGATCGACCGGCTCGTCGTCGATACAGACCAGCGCTTCTTCGCCGTCTCGCGCCTGGAGCACCCGGTAGCCCTCTTCGTCGAGAAAACGGGACAGCGGGCGGAGCACGAACTCGTTGTCGTCGACTAGTAGGATGGTAAAGGGGAGAGCGCTCATATCACCTCGTTCGCGGCCGGAGCAGCGTCTCCAGCTCGAACGCCCATCAGCATAGCGATCGAACCTTACAGTCTCTGTTACGTTTTACCCAAGAATGAGCGAATTCGCTGGTCTGGATCGCGCGAGATGGCCGGTCGCGGTTCTGGGAGGCGCCTCCCTGGCGGGTTATTTTTCTATGCCGCGATCGGCCTGCCGACCCGCGGCTCGACGGGCGACGTGTGACGGCGAGCTCCAGCCGGCAAGCTGAGCGCCAGGATCTGACGCGGTTCGCCGGCCGTACCGGTCGGCGCGGTTTCTTGCCCTGCCGCTTGTGTGGTAGAAGGATGTCACGGTGGGAAACGGGAGGCTCTCCACCCCATCCGCGATGCGTACGGCCGCCTGACGCGACACCAGACCGAGCAGGTCCTGACGGAGGAGAAGAGAATCATGAAGACAGCCGAGTTCGTCGATCTTGAAGACCGCTTCGGAGCCCACAACTATCACCCCCTGGACGTGGTGATCGAACGTGGCGAGGGGATCTGGGTGTGGGACGTCGAGGGCAACAAATACATGGATCTGCTGGCTGCTTATTCGGCCGTGAACCAGGGGCACTGTCACCCCCGGATCATCGAGAGTCTGGTGTCTCAGAGCCACCAATTGACGCTGACCTCGCGAGCCTTCCGCAACGACCGTCTGGGACCCTTTTATGCCTACCTCTCGAAGCTCACCGGTTTCGACAAGGTGCTACCGATGAATACCGGCGCCGAGGCCGTGGAGACCGCTATCAAGGCCGCCCGCAAGTGGGCCTATACGGTGAAGGGAGTGCCGCGCGACGAGGCCGAGATCCTGGTGTTCTCGGGCAACTTCCACGGCCGCACCACGACCATCGTGGGTTTCTCCTCCGAGGAACAGTACCGCGAGGGCTTCGGGCCCTTCACGCCAGGCTTCCGGATCCTGCCCTATGGCGACTTCGACGCGGTCGCTGAAGCCATGCACCCGGGAGTGGCCGCGATCCTGATCGAGCCGATCCAAGGCGAGGGTGGCATCATCGTGCCGCCGGACGGCTATCTGCGCCACCTGCGCGCGCTGGCCGACGAGCATCGCTCGCTCCTCGTGCTCGACGAAATCCAGAGCGGGCTCGGACGCACGGGCAAGATGTTCGCCTACGAGCACGAGGGCATCCGCCCGGACATCGTGATCGTCGGCAAGGCGCTGTCCGGCGGTCTCTACCCGGTGTCGGCGATCCTCGCCGACGACGAGGTGATGGACGTCTTCCACCCCGGTGACCATGGCTCGACCTATGGCGGCAACCCCGTGGCTGCCGCGGTGGCGACCGCGGCGCTCGAGGTGCTGGTCGACGAGGGGCTGATCGAGCGCTCGGCAACCCTCGGCACCGAGGCGATCGAGCGGCTGCGGGGCCTCGACTCGCCGCATGTGCACGAGGTCCGCGGCCGCGGACTGTGGATCGGCATCGAGCTGAACCCGGAGGCTGGCGGAGCGCGCCAGTTCTGCGAGGCGCTCCAGCACCGCGGCGTGCTGTGCAAGGAGACCCACGAGCACGTGATCCGCGTGGCGCCGCCGCTGATCATCCGGCGCGCGGAGCTCGACTGGGCTCTGGAGCAGATCGAAGCGGTCCTGACCGCGCAGCCCGAGCAGCTCACCACCGCCAGCGAGGCCGTGCAGGTCGCCTAGTTACCGGCCCGCGTCTATTCTTCGACGACGAGAAGCTCTAGCCGGGGTCCGAGGTTGCGGACCTCGGTGACCTTCCAGCGCGGGCCGAGCAGGTCCAGCACCACGTGGATCTCGTTGCCGTCCTGGGCGCGGTGGTATCCGACGCGGATCTGTCGGACCCCCGGCCCACCGACCGTCACCAGACTTTCTCGGTAGCGCTGGCGGGCACCCATCAGCTTGAAGACCTCTCGCGGTGAGTCGCCCGGCAGGCGGAAGTATTTGTAACGGCCGGCCGGGATGTCGCCGTCGGCCGTGAGCACGACCGTCAGGCCGCCGCGTGCCGGGCTCCAGGAGATATCGACCAGGCGTGAGAAACCCTGACCGGTGGCTGTCGTGGGTGGCGCCTGTACCGGAGGCGGCGGTGGCGGGCTGGGCGGCGGCGTGCTCGGCGGAGGTTCGGGCTCGGCAACAGGCGGTGGCGGGGCTATCGGTTCCGGGACCTCTTCCACGGCGGGCGGTAGCTCGGTGGCTGCGCCGCCCCCGGTATCCGCGGCATCTTCCGGCGGCACGTCTCCTTCGGCGGGCGTCGGTTCCGGCCCAACCACCGGGTTCGCCGGCTCGCTCCTGGCAATGGCCGGCCGCTCGCCACTGAGCTGCTGGTGGATCTCGTCCTTGTAAAGGTAATAGCCGATCGCACCGGTGACGATCAGCAACGCGGGAATGAGCAGCCAGGAAGAACGACGCCGAGGTGCAACCTCTCCGTAGATCCCCTCGCTGGAGTACTCTTCGCTCGGCTCCTCGACCTGGCCATAGTCTTCTTCCGGTACAGGAGCCGGAATCTCCAGCTCGGGCTCTGGATCCAGGAAACTGGACGATCGGGCTTCAGACGGCTCTGGATCGAGTCCGAGCTCGTAGAGCGGAGTCTCCCCCACCGACGGATCGAGCTCGAACGCCTCGTCGGTCACGGGTGGTCCCTGGACCTCCGCGATCTGATCCGCAAAGAGCGGCAATTCGGTTTCCGGTGCCGGCGGCTCCACGACAGATGGCGCGGCCGGCTCGCTCGGAGGCTCGATCGGTGGCGGCTCGGGCGCAAACGACGGCTCGGGAGTGATCGATGGCTCGGAGGGGAGCGGCGGTTCCAGCGTGAACGGTGGCTCGGGCTCGGACGGTTCCGGGATCGCCAACTCCTCGCTCTCCAGCAGGCTCTCTGCCGGTGGCTCGGCCAGCTCCGGCGGGATCTCGAAGTCGGGCACCTCGGGATCCGGCGGGACGGCCACCTGAACCGGCGGCTGGTCGATCGGAAGAGAGGGAGCCTGTGCTTCGCCACCGGCGGTCTCCCGTCGAGAAAGCCGTTCCTTGATGTGCTGGCTGACGAGTTTGAAGATCAGTTGCCGGTCGCGCTGCTCGAGGAACCGGAACTTCAAACCGAAGCCCGGTTCGGGCCCGCCCAGGTCGTTCTTCGAGCGCATCCAGATGACCTCGCCCAGGCCCCGGATAGCGCTGCTCTCGTCGATCTCGAGCTCGAACCGCACCAGGCTCCCGGCCGGCCGCGAGCTCTCGAACACGATGAACATGCCACCGATCGAAACGTTGCGGCAAATGCCCTCGATGACGTCCATCGAGTCGTCGAACTGGAGCTTGATGGGCCGTCCCACGGGCGCGCGAGTTGCGCTGCGGCGATGCGCCGAGTCTTGATCAGATGTCGTCATCTCATGAGTATCCGAAATTCTCCTGCGCAGATGCGTAGATCGTAACGCAAACCGTTGAGCAAACAGAATCTTTCGACAGAATCTTGGTCAGGACATCCGGCGGGACTTTCGCCCGTACACCGAGCCTGGTATAAGCAGAGCCGGGAAGAGGGACCCCGGGCAGGAAAGGCGGCGCATGCAAGCGACACCGACATTCTACGAACGACTTCTCCGGCAACCGGCACCGGCTGCCAGGTCGCCGCGGCCTTCGGCCGCCGTGGTGCCCTGGCGCAGAGACTCAGAGGGAAGGATCGAGGTCTATTGGGTCCGCCGTTCACCTGCGTTGCGCTTCATGGGAGGTTGGCATGCCTTCCCGGGCGGAGGCCTGGAGCGCGACGACGCGGCGGTCGGAGTCGCGGTGGCGCCAGTCGGCGTGACGGACTCGACCTTCACGAGCCCTGACCCCGGGATCGACAATGAACAGGCCGATCTCCATGGCCCGGACCTGCCGCCTGGTCTCGCGGTGTGTGCGATCCGCGAGCTTTTCGAAGAGACCGGCCTGTTGCTCGCCCAGGAACTGCTCGCCGATGAGCCCGACGCGCCGGCCGTCGATCTGGCCTCCGACCGCCAGCGGTTGCTCGACGGTGCCGTGCCTTTCGGCGAGTTGGTAGCGACAAACGGCTGGGCCCTCACCGCGGCGCCCCTGGTCTTCGCCGGCCGATGGCTGACGCCTCCGTTGGCGCCAATGCGATTCGACAACCGGTTCTTCCTGCTCGAGTGGAGCCGCGAACAAACGCCGCAGCCCGACCTGATGGGCTCGGAGCTCGACCACGGCGAATGGATCCGCCCCGAGTACGCGCTCGAGCGCTGGTTGTCCGGTGAGGTGCTGACGGCTCCCCCGATTCTCCACATCCTCAGGGTGCTGGCGGAAGAAGGCCCGGTGGACGGCCTGCCGCGGTTGCGCGATCCATCGGAAGCGAGCCTCGGACCGCTGCGCCGAGTGGAGTTCCGCCCCGGAGTGATCCTGCTGCCGCTCCTGACCCCGACCCTGCCGCCGGCGACCCACACCAACGCCTACGTTCTCGGTCGCCGGGACGCGGTCTTGGTCGACCCAGCGACACCGATCCCGTCGGAGATCGAGCGGCTACGCTCGGCTCTGGCGGCGCTGCACGAGCAGGGGCGCCGGATCACCGCGATCTGGCTCACTCACCACCACCCGGATCACATCGGCGCGGTCGATGCGATGCGCCGTGACCTCCAGGTTCCGGTCTGCGCTCACCCCCTGGCCAAGGAAGCCCTGGCGCGGCGAGGAATCCGCATCGACCGAGAGCTGCGCGACGGCCAGCGGGTGGATCTGGGCGACGGTTCACCGTTCCCGGTGCGGATTGTCCATACGCCGGGGCACACCCGCGGCCACCTCTGTTTCTTCGACGAGACCTATCGCACCCTGATCGCCGGTGACCTCGTCTCTACCCTCAGCACCATCGTGATCCATCCTCCGGAAGGCGAGATGGACGCCTATCTGGACTCTCTGGACCGAGCTGTCGACCTCGAGCCGCGGTTGCTCTTGCCGGCCCACGGCCCACCCGCGCGTACGGCCGTGCGCGTGTTGGAACAGCTCAAGAAGCATCGCCTGGAGCGCGAGGACCAGGTTCTGGCGCTATGGCAGGCAGGTTACCGGGACGCCGCGCGGATGACCGCGGAGATCTATGCCGACGTCCCTGCCCAGATCCACCAGGTGGCCGAACGCCAGGTCGAGGCGCACCTGGAACACTTGCGCGGACTCGGCAAGATCTGACGACCCTCTGGATGGTCTCGGCTCAAGCAGCTGCAGGGTCGCTCAGCGACTCCTCGAGGCACCGGGCGTGGACACCACCCTCGACCAGGGTCTCGAGCCGCGCTCGCCCGGTGGTCGCCGAGAGATCGCGCCCAGAATCGGCAAACACCCGCACGTAGTTGTCGCTCAGCCCGCTCCAGCGGCCACCCTTGCGGTCCTCCCAGACCACCTCAAGGCTCTCGCCGAGCCAGCGGCGCCGGAACGACTCGTCGCTGGCGCGCGCCACCGCCAGCATCTCGGTGACCCGCGCCTTCTTCTCCGCGAAAGGAACCTGCTCCGGTAACGTCGCGGCGTCGGTGCCGAGCCGTGACGAATAGGTAAAAACGTGAGGCCGGGCGAAGGCCAGGCGCTCGACGAAAGCTAGGCTGTCAGCGAACTCCCCCGCCGTCTCTCTGGGGAAGCCGACGATTACGTCGGTGGTCAGGGCGAGCCCGTTCACTTCAGCGCGCAGCAGCTCGGCAAGGGCCTCGTAGCGGTCCGCGGTGTAGGGGCGCCGCATCCGCTTGAGGGTTGCCGACGAGCCGCTCTGGAGCGACATGTGGACGTGCCGGCACAGCCGCGGATCGGACCACAGAGACAACAGACGGCGGTCGAACTTCCAGGGAGCGATCGAGGTCAGCCGCAAGCGCGGCACGTCGGTCTCGCCCAGGATTGCCGCCACCAGGTCGTAGAGCCGGCGGCCGTCGTCATCGTACTCTGAGATCTGCACGCCGGTCACGACCACTTCGCGATGGCCGGCCGCCGTCAGCTCGCGAACCTCGGCGAGCACATCGTCCACCGGCCGGCTACGTTGCCGGCCTCGGGTCGAGGGGATGATGCAGAACGAGCATCGCATGTTGCAGCCGTCCTCGACCTTGACCAGCGCGCGCGCACGACCGAAGGAGATAGGCACGTAGTGTACTGGTACGCCTGCCGCCGGTACCTCGGCGGCAGGCCGGGCGTCGGGGAAGGTCTCGTGGACCAGCTCCAGAAGCCGGTCCTTCGAGTCGTTGGTGACCAGCAGGTCGACGCCGGCGAGCTCGGCCGCCTCATCGGGCGAATCGGTCGCGTAGCAGCCGGTGAGCACGGTGCGCAGGCCACCGTTCAGCCGGCGTCCCCGGCGGGCGATCTTGCGCGAGTCCCGCGCCGCCAGGTGGGTGACGGTGCAGGAATTGATGACGTGCAGCTCGGCCTGCTCGAGCGCCGGCGCCAGGGAGTGGCCGGCGGAGACGAAACGGCGTGCCAGACGATCGACCTCCGCCTGGTTGAGCTTGCAGCCCAGATTGGTGAAGAATACCCGCACCTACTCAGCTGTCTCCTTCACCCTCCCCTTCGACCAGCTCGACCCCGACTTTCTCCAGGATCTCTCCAGTGGCGAAGTAGAAGGCGTTGAGCGCTCGCCGGTAGTTGGTGATGGCGCTCACCTCGCGGCTCTGGGCCTCGGTCAGGTCTTCCTGGATCTGTAGCACCTCGAAGCTGGTGGCCAGACCGTTCTCGTAGCGCTTCTGTTCCGCTTCCCGGTTCTTGCGCTGCAGCTTGGTCGACACTTTAGCGGACTCGATCTGTTGCTCGGCAGTGCGCACGGCCCGGGTCAGGCGCCGCACGTCGAGCAGCACCTGCTGCTGCAGGTCGCGCATCTCGACACCGCCCTGTTCGACCTCCAGCTCGGCCTGGATGCTGCGTGACCGGGCGGCGCGGTTCTGGAGCGGATACGCGAACACCGCCTGCACGAACCAACCGTCGGACTCGGCTTCGAAGATCTGATCCAGGGCGTCGGAGTAGCCGCCTGGCTGCTGGAAGATGATGTCGCCGCTGTCGGAATCCCTGATGGTGACGTCACCATCGACGCCGTTGAGGCCGTAGCCGCCGGTGACGTCGAGGCGCGGCTTCTTCTGATTCCGCGCGAAACTCGCCTGGATATCCCGGTTGGTGTTCTGAAACTGCTGAGTAAGCACGTCAGGGCGTTTCTCGAGCGCGGTGGCGTATGCGTTTTCGATTTCGATCTTCACATAGTCGATGATCGGATCGGTCACAGGCACGATGTCGACGTCCCAGTACTGGGCGCGGTCGAGGTTGAGGAACCGCCGCAGAACGTCGGCGGAATCCTCGACTTCGGCCTGACGCCGGATAATCTCCTCCTCGCGGGTCGCCACGCCGGCCTCGCTCGAAACCATCTCGAGCGGAGCCATGGTGCCGACCTCGACCTGGATGCGGTTCATATCGTGCAGCTCCTTGGCCAGATCCAGGCTCTCTTCGGCGACTTTCAGCTGCTCCAGAGCTTCCACCAGCAGCCAGTAGCGGTCCGAAACCTGTTGCACGATGGCCTCCACCTCACCCTGGAAAGCCTCGCGACTGATCGCGCTGTTGTTTTGCGCCACCAGGATGTTGGTGCGGGTGACGTCGCGGCCGAAGTTGCGCAGCAGTGGTTGGCTGAAAGAGAAGTCCAGGCCGACCGTGAATTGAGGGTTGGGCTGGAACTGGAGGTTCGACGACGCAAAGCGGCTGTTGCTGAACGCCACGGACGCGGTGCCGCCGTGGCTGGTGAGCTGTGTGACGTCGAAGTTCCACAGCACGTTCTCGTTGGTAACGGAGCCGCCTTCCGCGGTCTCCAGCAGCGAGGTGGTCGGGCTGGTGTCCTCGGAGAGCTGCAGGGTGGAGCCCAGGTTGGTGTCGAAGATGCCGAAAGCCTCCTCGATTCCCTGGATCGCCTGCGTGCGCCGATAGCGCTCGACCACCAGCGCAAGGTTGCGTCGCAGGGTCAAGGCAATCGCGTCCTCGAGCGCCAGCTCGACCTTGTCGTCGCCTTGCCGCTGGAGGCCGAGATCGCCGGCGTCGTCGGTCAGCTCGGCGGGCGCGGTCTCTTCGCCGAGGGAGACGGTGGCTCGAACTTCGGAGGCGTCCACCGCCGGTGACAGCAGCAGCAACAGGCCGACGAAGATCCACGAGCATCTTCGGGCGCCTACAATCGTCCTGCTGATCGGATCTTTCATGGCTCAACTCCCTTTTGGGTCTGATTGCGAAGGCGGCGGAAAGGCGGGCTCCCGGCGCCGTCGAGTGCGGTACCAGTTCAGGTCAATCCTACGTATATCGGGGTCAAAAGTTCCATAAGGCCCATGGTGGTCGGGACTTGTATTCGTCTAGGCGAGCTTCGCCGGCTCCTTCGCTCCCCGGGGGTAGTGACACGCCGTCCGACGGTCCCCCTCGAGGGTCCGAAGCTCGGGTACCTGTTCGCGGCAGCGCCGCTGAATCGCTCCGTCCTCCTGGCGCGCCACCGTGCAACGCGGATGAAAGGCACAGCCGGCGGGAGGCGCCAGCGGGCTCGGGATTTCTCCCGGCGTCGTCGCGAGGCGTGATCTGCGCTTCGGATCGGGCACCGGCACCGCGGCCAGCAGGCTGGCGGTGTACGGATGTCGAGGTGCCGCGAACACCTCGCGGCTGGGTCCCATCTCGATCAGGCGACCGAGATACATCACCGCGACGCGGTCAGCGATCTGTTCCACCATGGCCAGGTCGTGAGCGATGAAGATCATGGTCAGCTGCAGCCGCGATCTGAGCTCCTGGAGCAGCCCCAGCAGCTGAGCCCTGACGGAAACGTCGAGCGCGGAAACCGGTTCGTCGAGGATCAGAAGCCGCGGCTCGGTTGCCAGAGCTCGCGCGATCCCGACCCGCTGACGTTGCCCTCCGGACAATTGATGAGGATAGCGCTCGGCCAGCGAGCGGGCAAGACCCACCGTCTCGAGTAAAGCCGCCACCCGTGGCTCGACGTCGGCGCCGGGCGCAAGGCGGTGGATCCGGATCGGCTCGGCGATCTGCGCACCCACCCGCAGACGCGGGTCGAGGGCTCCAGCGGAGTCCTGGAAGACCATCTGGAGCTCGGTGCGCCGGCGGCGCAGATCGCGATCGGATAGCGCCAGCAAGTCAGTGCCGGCAAATCGCACGGTGCCGGCATCCGGCTCGAGCAGGCGTAAGAGACACCGCCCCAGGGTGGTCTTGCCGCTCCCCGATTCGCCCACCAGCGCCAGGCACTCGCCGCGGCCTACCTCCAGATCGACGCCGTCGACCGCCCACAAACGGCGTTCACCACCCCACTGCCCACGCCAGCTGAAGGACTTACGCAGACCTCGAGCCTCCAGCAGGGCGCTCACCCGGGATCTCCCGCGCCCGGCTTACTGAGGAAACACCTGCTCGAGTGCCCGTTCTCGGTGTCGTTGCCGGAGCCGATCACGACCAGCTCCGGCGCGCTTGCCCGGCAGCTCTCGATGACTGAGTCGCAGCGCGGATGGAAGACGCAGCCCGAGGGCAGATCTCCCGGCACCGGAACGCGACCGGCAATTCCTTCGGCCTTCGACCTGCTGCCGTCGAGCCGCGGTACACTGGCGAGCAGGGCGCGCGTGTAGGGATGAGCCGGCTGCTCGAACAGCTCGCCCACCGGCGCCTCTTCGACCACCTGGCCCGCGTACATCACCACCACCCGGTCGCAGCTCTGGGCGACCACGCCAAGGTCGTGAGTGATCAGCAGCACCGTCAGCCCCAGCCGCCGTCGCAGCGACAGCAGCAGCTCGATCACCTGCGCCTGCACCGTCACGTCCAGTGCCGTGGTGGGCTCGTCGGCCAGCAGCAGCTCCGGCTCGCTGGCCAGCGCCATGGCGATCATTGCTCGCTGCAGCTGTCCGCCCGAGAGCTGATGGGGATAGCAGCGCAGCCGCCGGTCGGCGTCGGGCATGGCAACCAGCTCCAGCAGGCGGCGCGACTCCCGGCGCACCTCGCGCCGCGACAGGCGCCGTTCACGCCGCAGATTCTCACCGATCTGACGCCCCAGACTCAGCACCGGGTTCAGTGCGCTCATCGGCTCCTGGAAGATCATCGCTACTCGGCGCCCGCGGATCCGACGGCGAGCGCGCTCGCCGAGAGCCTGGAGGTCGCCGACGCCGGCCAAAGAGATGTCACCACGGACATTGGCCGCCCGCGGCGCCAGGCCGAGAATCGCCAGGGCAGTGAGCGTCTTGCCGCAACCCGATTCCCCTACCAGCGCCATCAGCTCGCCGCGCTGGACCGCGAACGAGACCTGTCGCAACACGTCGACTCCGGCAAAGCTGACGGAGAGGTCGTCGACCCTCAGCAGTGGCGGTTCGATCCGGTCGCCGGAACGCCCGGCCTCCGCTTCGATGGCAACCTCCTTCCCCTACGCGATCGATGCCGGCTATGTTATACGTAGTACGTTCGTTCGACACGCCTGTTCGACTCAGACCGTCGAGGCCGCCGCCGCCGCAATGTCCAGCTCCGTCATCGATCACCTGACCCGCGGAACCTACTGCTTTCTCGCCGGTGAGCCCGCCGAGATCCGGCGAGCGATCCCGCATGCCGAGGAGATCCTGCCAAGGCCGCAGACGATCTTCCCAGAGGAGGAGACTTCGGCACCGTTGATCGGGTTCCCGATCCTGCGTACCCAGAAACTGCTGACGCTGGAAAGGGCACTGGCGGAATTCCTCCAGGCGGAGTGCGAGGCACAGTTCGCATACCACATGCGCATGGGCTTCGACAGCCGGGCCTACGCCGAGAAGTGGGAGCGCTACCGGGCGATGCTCTCGCAGGCGATGGAAAACGTCACCGTGGCCCGTCACGGTGGCAACTACGCCGGCATCTTCTGGCTCTACCATTCGCTCGAGGTGGCGCAATACCTCCAGGCCATCCCGAGGCAGTTGCGGCGCCAGGACCTGACTCTGGGGCGGGAGCACGGCGACGCGGTCAAGTACAAGGTCTTCTTCAAGTGGATCGACAAGGTCGTGACCGCGGCTTACGACAGCGCTCACAGCCTCGCGTCCGAGCTGGAAGAGGACGAGAACGCCCTCTTCGCGCCGATCCTGGCCCTGATGCGCGACAACGTGTTGATCTTCACCGAAGACTACATCGGGCCCGATTTGAAAGAGCTCTCCAGTTACTTCCAGGGCTGCCTGAATATCGAAGGCCGAGATCTTCGGTCGCGCCTGGCCGCGGTCGAGAAGTGGCATCGCAAGAGTCTCCGGAATGACGCCGTGTTGCGCGGCGCGGTGACCCACCTGCTGAGCAGCGATCCGCGGGAACAGCCACCCAACCTGCTGAGCCGGCACGGCTACGTAAGCTTCCTCTCCAACCACGTCTCCTACAGCCCACAACAGCTGCTTCCCGCCGACAAGATCCAGGTGTGGGAGAGCCTGGCGCAGAAGCTCAAGGAATTCGAGATCCTGAACACGCTGCGCAAGATGATGGTGCCGCTCGAGGTCGAGGACGGCGCATTGGTCTGCCGGCATCGCCCGGCAACTTCCAAACACTCGGACACGTTTACGCCGCTCAAGGTTTCCAACACCACCCGGCCGGTCGACTTCACTGCCGCCTGGGTCGTCAATCCGGTGGTCCAGCGCTTCGGGCTGGTCTACGACATCACGGACTTCTCTTCCACCATCTCGATGCTCGGCCGG
This sequence comes from bacterium, assembly GCA_024226315.1. Classification (GTDB taxonomy): domain Bacteria; phylum Acidobacteriota; class Thermoanaerobaculia; order Multivoradales; family J023; genus JAAELT01. The sequence continues at coordinate 14,663 of JAAELT010000650.1, forward strand.
GCCGAGAAGATGGCCATAGAAGACGCCTTCCGTATGACCTCGATGTTCCAGCGCAAGATCAACAAGCTGGCTTCGTCGCTCGATCTGCGGCTCGAGAAGTATCTCGGCGACGGCGCCTTCTATTCGGGCCGCCACGCTCGCCGCATGCTGGTCGTGGCCGTCTACCTGCAACGCGCCTACCCGCAGGCCCTGGAGCGTGGTTTCCCGTTCAAGAGTGGTCTGCGCATCGCCATGAACTATGGCGAGTACCGGCTGATGCCGCTCGAGGGCACCCCGGCCAACGGCACCACCCGCTATGAGTTCTTCGGCCACGGTCTGGTCGAGCTCTCGAGGCTGTCCACGGGAAAGAAGACCCAGGAGCTGGAGGAGTTCAAGACCTACCTCATCTCGCAGGGATATCCCGAGACGGTGGTCAACAAGTTCTTCTCGCCTCTCCTGCAATCGAATTCCGAGCTGGTGTCCAAGATCGAAGAGTCCAGGAACTTCTACGCCTACATCAACCAGAACAGCGCCCTGATCAACGAAGGCATCGTTGCCACCGAGCCGTTCGTGTCCCGCCTGGGCGCTTTCAACGAGATGTACTTCGTAAAGGACCAGGACCGCGCCTACATCGCGGTGGCGGTCGAGGAAGACGTCGGCGGCCGGGTGCTCCTCGGCATCCGTAAGCTGGGCACCGGTAAGTTCAAGGGGCTCGATCCGATGCCGGTCTACGAGATCGTCGATGGCGGAGCCTGGGACGAGAGAAACCTGAAGAAGATCCCGCCCCAGAAGCTGATGGGAGCTCTGGAGCGGCTGTTCATGTCGCGCCTGACCGCCGCGCAGCAGCGTCAGCGCGCGGCGACAGCAACACCTGTCACCGAATCCTGAACTGACCCAGATCCATGAACGAAGCTCTCTGGCAAACCGACCTACCGGATCTGCCGCCGCCCAAGCGCGGCAAGGTCCGCGACATCTACGACCTCGGCGACACCCTGTTGATCGTCGCCTGCGACCGTATCTCGGCCTACGATCACGTGCTCCGGCCGGGAATCCCCGGCAAGGGCAAGATCCTCAACCAGCTCACCAATTTCTGGTTCGAGGAGCTCGCGGATCTGGTGCCCAACCACCTGCTGGCCACCGAGCCTGCCGACTTCCCCGCGGTGCTCGCTCCCCACGCTGACACTCTTTCCGGCCGTTCCGTGCTGGTACGCAAGGCCGAGGTGGTGCCGTTCGAATGCGTGGCGCGTGGCTACCTGGCCGGCAGCGGCTTCCGGGAGTACACGAGCTCGGGCGAGGTTTGCGGCATCGCCCTGCCACCGGGTCTGGAACGCGCCTCGCGCCTCGACGAGTCGATCTTCACCCCGGCCACCAAGGCCGAGACCGGCCACGACGAGAACATCGACTACGGCACGCTGGTGGCGGGCGTCGGCGAGGAGTTGGCCGAGCGCCTGCGCGACCTGACGCTCGAGATCTACCGTCGCGGCGTCGAGCACGCGGCGCGCGGCGAGCTGATTCTGGCCGACACCAAGTTCGAATTCGGCCACCTCGGAGACCAGCTGGTGCTGATCGACGAGGTGCTGACCCCCGACTCCTCACGCTACTGGGAGAGCAGCGCCTGGCAGCCGGGAGTCGAGCCCCAGTCGTTCGACAAGCAGTACGTCCGCAACTGGCTCGACGACGCCGGTTGGAACCACGAGGTGACGCCGCCGGTGTTGCCGGACGAGGTCGTCGACGGCGTGCTCGAGCGCTACGTCGAGGCTTTCCGGCGCATCTCCGGCCGCGAACCGGAGCTATGAATCAGAACGGCGCCGGCTGATCGCCGTGGTGGCGGTCGAGGTTGCGGAAGCTGGTGTTCTCGCCCAGGAAGACCAGCTCGATGCGGCCGGTCTCGCCGTTGCGGTGCTTGGAGACGATGAGCTCGGCGAGGCCCTTGTTGTCGGGGTCGTCCTGGTTGTAGAGCTCGTCGCGATAGATGAAACACACCATGTCGGCGTCCTGCTCGATCGAGCCGGACTCCCGGAGGTCGGCGAGCTGTGGACGGTGGTCGCCGGCGCGGCGCTCGGGCTGACGCGACAGCTGGGAGAGCGCGATCACCGGAATCTCGATCTCCTTCGCCAACTGTTTCAAGCCCCGGCTGATCGCCGAGATCTCGAGCTGCCGGCTCTCGTAGCGCCCGCCCGCCTGCATCAGCTGCATGTAGTCGATGATCAGCAGGTCGAGCCCTTTCTCCGCTCTCAGCCGCCGCGCCTTCGAAGCGATCTCGACCAGGGTCGGGTTGGGAGAATCGTCGATGAAGAGCGGCGCGTCATTGCTGTGCCGGATAGTGTCGTACAGCTGGCCCCACTGGCCCTGGGTGAGGCGGCCTGCCCTGATGCTGCCGAACGGCAGATCCGATTCCGAGGCCATGATGCGCTGCACCAGCTCTTGCTCGCCCATCTCGAGCGAAAAGATCCCCACCGACTTGTTCTCGCGGATCGCCACGTGCTGCGCGACGTTGAGCGCGAAACTGGTCTTGCCCATGCCCGGCCGGCCGGCGATGATGATCAGGTTGCCCTTGACCAGCCCCTGGGTCATGCGGTCCCAGTCATAGAAGCCGGTCGGCAGGCCGATCATGCCCCCGGAGCGTTCCTCGAGCGCGGCGACCGTTTCCTCGTAGATTTTGGACAGGGCCGAGAAGCCCCGCTGAGTGGCTTCCTCGCCCAGGCCGAAGATCAGCCGCTCGGCTTCGGCCAGTGCCGTGGAGGCGTCGAGGCCGCCGTCGAGACAGCCGGTGGTGAGCTCGCTGCATGCCAGCACCAGGCGCCGGCGGACCGAACGCTCCTTGACGATCTCGACGTAGGTTTCGGTCCTGCCGAGATCCGGCAGATCGAGGTCGAGCCCAGCGAGATAGGCGAAGCCGCCGACGATCTCGAAGGCGCCCTTGAGCTCGAGCCGTGCCTGTAGGGTCCTGAGGTCGATTTCGGAGCCACCCTCCTGCAGGTCGAGCATCGCCTGGTAGATCAGCTGATGGCGCTCGAGATAGAAGTCCTCGGGTACCACGCGTCCGCTGATCTGCGGCACCACGTGCGGTGACAACAGCGCCGCGGCCAGCACGGCCCGCTCTGACTCCTCGCTATGCGGCAGGCCAGTGGGCTGCTGGGAGTCTTTCTTCGACAGGGTTTGAAGCATCGATCTGGGCCGGGAGGGAACGGACATTCTACCCCAGGTCACAGACCCGGATCATGGCGAAGTTGCCTGTCCGCCAAACAGGCGGGAGCTTCAGCGCGAAGCGGCGGTTCCGCACTCACCGGGCCTGAACCTGCCCGGGACTTCGAGCTCTTCGAGCGAGCCATCGAGCCGTTCGCGAACCACCTCGGACCAGCTGACCTCCTGCCCGCCCTCGCGATCAGAGAACACGCCGCCCTTTTCCTCCCGACGCCACCAGACGATCGGTTCGCCGTCTTCGATCAGGCTCCACCACTCCAGCCGCTCGCCGCTCAGCCGGCCGTTCCACAGCTGGCCCCGCTCGTCGAGGAAAGACACCTTGCCGTCGGAGCGGTTGAGACTGGCGGCGGGCTCCGCCGGCATCAGGCCGAGGAGCAGCTTGGGCAAGGCGATCAGCGGCAGGTCGGCCAGAGGCACGAAGCGCAGCTCGCTGGCCGCGTCCGACCGGCAGTATTCCTTGTTGCGGTGGTCGAGCCAGAGGGCATGGGTTCCTTCCTCGACGCTCAGGCTCCACAACTTGCGGCCGAGATCGGTGGCGAGCATACGGTACCTCTGCTCACTCTCCAGGTAGAGCACGAGCTTGAATCCGGCCTCGCCCTCCGGCCCCCGGTACTTGATCCGGTACAGGCGTTGGGTGGGATACGAGTCCGTCGGCAGATCCCAGAGGCCGCCCGGCTCCGGCGCCTCGCGCTGAAAAAAGGTGCCGGTAGTCGCGCAGCCCGTGACGGCCATCAGACAGGTCAGCCAGATCAACACGCCCCGAGCGGCCGGACCGCTCCGGCGGCCCGGACAACGGATACGACGAGCCGATCGAGCGTCACGCTGCGGCAACGGGCTAGAGGTCCTTCTCGAGGGTCTCCAGCTTGCGCCGCAGGCCGTCGATGTCCTCGACGCCGAGGTCCAGCGCCTGGCGGTAGGACGAGCGCGCTCGCTCGACGTCATCGAGCACGACGTAGAGATCGCCGAGGTGCTCGAAGATCGTGGCGTCGTCCGGAATCAAACGCGCCGCCCATTCGAGGTGACCGCGCGCCTCCTCGTAGCGCCCGAGCTGGAAGTAGACCCAACCCAGGGAGTCGACGTATGCACCGTTGTCGGGCTCGATCGCCACGGCCCGCAAGATCAACGACGCTGCCTCACCCAGGTTCTCGCCCAGCTCGGCCCACATGTAGCCCAGGTAGTTCAGCGTCGGTGCGTGGTCTGGCGCCAGCTCCAAAATGCTTTGGAAGGCCGCCACCGCGCGCGCCTGGTCGCCGACGCGCTCGCGCGCCGCTCCGAGTAGGAAGAGGGCCTGAAGGGACTCGCTCTCCCGCGCCAACAGGCGCTCCAGATGGGGAATCGATTCGGAATAGCGCTCGATCCGTTGGTAGACCTGTGCCGCGAGCAGAAGATCGCTGTTCTCGTCGCCGTCGATCACGGTCTGGATCAGCTCCCGCGCATCGGCTTCGCGGCCGCTCTCGAACAGGATTTCGGCCCGTTTGGCGAGCGCGCGCGGCTGTTCTTCACCGCTCGTGCGATCGAGGAGCTCGAGTGCCTCGTCCACCTGGCCGAGGCCGGCGAGGGCGTCGGCGTGCAGCATGGCGACAGCGGCCCGGATAGCCTCGTTGTCGCCCTGCTCCAGGCGCGGAGCCCGCTCGGTCAGGCCTTGCCAGTCCTGCTCGTCGGCCAGAAGAGCAAGCCGTTCGAGCTCCAGGCGGTCGATCGTATCTCGAGTTTCGGGGCTGTCTCCCAGGCGCGCGATCGTTCGGTCGAGCACGGCGAGGGCCTCCTCGGACCGAGCGCCACGTCTCAATAGATCGCTGAGTGCACGGCCGAGCATCGCGACGTGCGTCGTCTCGGCTGCTTCGAGCTCCGTCTCGAGCGCCTGGATCGCCTCGTCGCGGCGGCCGTGGCGTTCCAGGATGCCGATGACCGCCAACTGCAGTTGCAGCCGGTTGCCGGCATCCTGACCAGCCAGGCGCTCGCGAAGAACGAGCGCCGCGTCTTCCGAACGCCCTACACGTTCCAGCAACCGGCTGAGATGCAGGGCGCCCTGGAGGGCACGCTCCTCGTCCTGCTCGGACCGGATCAGAGGCTCCAGTTCGTCGATGGCTTCTTCGTAACGGGTCATCGCCGAGTAGATCGCGACCCGCAACCGATTGATCTCGGCCCCCCGTGGGAGCTCGTTGCGGAGCGCTTCGGTGAGGGCGAGGGCCTCATCGTTGGCTCCGCTCAGGTGAAGCTCCTGAGCCAGGAACTGCCGCACGCGAGGATTCTGCCGCATGTCGCCGGGCACCGCGGAGAGCGCCTCAACGGCGCCGCGGTGGTCTTCGCGCGCCGCACGGAGCTCGGCCAGGCGCAGGTGATGTTCGATCGAGTCCGGCTCGATCCGGATCAGTTGCTCGAGCACCGGCTCGGCCTCGAGATCTCGATCCTGGCCCAACAAGGCCTCGAGCAACATCGTCTGGATCATGCGATGACTGGGCAGATAGCTCGCTGCCTCTTGAAGCACTTCGACCGCCTCGTCGCCCTGTTGCTTCCACAGGTAGATCTGGCCGAGCGAGGTCAGTACCTGGAGATCTCCCTCGGTCTTGCCCCGCAGCTCTTCGTAGGCTTCCTGTGCCGCGGTCAATGCACCGAGCTGGTGCTCGCCGAGCCGCATGTGAATCTGCGCGAAGTCACGCAGGATCTCGATGTTCTCGGGCGCCACTCGCCGCGACTCGCCGGCATAGCCCGCGGCACTCTGCAGGTACTCGAGCCGTTTCTGCGTGCTGCGCGAGATCTGCGCTAGATAGGCATGGAACTTCGCCACCTCGATCCGGCTGTAGGGATCGGAGCCGTCGAGCTCGAGTGCCCGTGAGTAGGCTTTCTGGGCCTTGTCGAACGAGCCTTCGTCGGCCAGCAGCTTGCCGCGCGCGAACTCCAGAGCGGCTTCCAGGACTCTCTCGCTCTCGCCCGCACTTTTTCTGGATCGGGGAGAGGTCTCCGTGGCGCCGAGGGGCAGCCCCAGAACGAGCACCAATACCAAGGCACTGGTAGCCACGCCTCGCCGCGTGACGCTGCTGTCCGAAGGGTGAGATTCCTGGAGGATGGGGTCGCGGGTCGTCACTCTCACGGACGTGAGGATAACAGCGACGATCCGGGCTTACAACTGTGTCATACGGATGCTTTACAGGATTTTGGCGTTCGCGATATCATCAAGAGTTCGTGTAGGTTACGCTCGTTTCGGTGACCGAATCGAGCCGAAGGCGAGAGACGCCCTTCCCGCTTGCTTCCCTATCTTCTCCCACACACCTACCTTCGGACGCGATGCAGAATCAGCAGACACCGAACAAGAAACTCGGGCAGATGCTCGTCGAGTGTGGCTGGATCACGGGCGAGCAACTGATCCGAGCGATCCAGAGCCAACGTGTGGTCGGCGGCCGCATCGGTACCTGTCTGCTGGAGATGGACGTGCTGAGCGAAGACCAGTTGCTCGAGACGTTGTCGGTTCAGCTGAGCGTGCCCTCCGCCCGCATCGAAGAGTTGCGCTCCGTTCAAGCGGAGATTCTCGATCGGCTGCCCCTCAAGGTCGCCTCGCGCTGGCAGGCGGTGCCCTTCTTCGCCAACGAAACCGATCTGCGGATCGCCACGCTGAACGTCAAGAACCTCGCCTGCCTCGACGAAATCGAATTCTGCACCAACCTCCGTGTCCTGCCTCATATCGCCAACGAGGTGCGGATCTTCGAGGCGCTCGAGAGGTACTATGGCGTCGAGTGTCCTCGGCGCTACGGCCATCTCCTGGACAAGTTGAATCGCTCTCGCTACATGTGGGACGACGATGCCAAGGCGCTGCTCGAGGCCGGGGAGGCCGAGTGGCTGGAGCCCGGAGAGCCGAAAACGGCCGCGGAAGGAAATGGCGACCACGAGTTGATTCAGTCTGCAGCCAGCCGTTCGACCCGGAAGGTCGGCGCCCCGGTCTCCGCCGCGACGTTGGATCTGTCCTTCTCCGGCCAGACGTCGCCCACGCGACCCACCAGCGCCGAGACCTGGCCCACGGGCCGAGGTACCCACGGCGGCCAGACCTCCCCTGCTTCGACCAACGGCGGCAGAACGCCGGCGCCGGCGGTGTTGACGTTGGAGGACGTCGACCATCTGTTGGCCGGCCAGGCGGATCAGCGGTCGATCGGCAAGATCATGCTGAGCTTTCTGGGGCAGACCTTCAGCCGCTGTGCCATTTTCAGCATCAAGAACGACAGCGTGCGTGGTTGGCTGCACCACGGGGAAGGGTTCGACGGCGCGCTGTTTCGAAAGCTGAAGCTCGGCCTCGACCAGCCGTCGGCATTCCTCAGCCTCGCCAAGGGCGCCGAGTTCTTCCTCGGCCCGCTGGCCCCGATGCCGGCTCACCGCGCACTGGCTCGCTGCTGGGGTGGTGACCTTCCACACCAATGCCTGTTGATGCCGGTGCAACTGCGCGGCCGACTGATCTCGATCCTCTACGGAGACCGCGGAGCCCGCGACCTCCATGGCGTGGAAGTTCAACAGATCAAGCGTTTATCGGACAAGGCTTCGATCGCTTTCGAGCTCTGTATCCTGCGCAAGAAGCTCCAACAGAAGATTGTCAGCTCGTGAGCAGCGGACGATTGACACCCTCTGGGGCCATTGCTACACTCGCGCCCGCCCAAGCCCTGACGACATGCCCGCTCGAAGACTGTTTTCCTGCCAAGACCGTGATCCTGCCAAGACCGCGATCCCGCGAAGACCGTGATCGTCTGAAGACCGTGATCCAGGCCGTCCGCCCATGATCAAGGCCGATATCGTCAACCGCGTCGCGGAAGTGTCGGAGGTGCCGCGGGTCAAGGCGGCACTGGCCGTCGACACGATCTTCCAGACGATGAAGGAAGCGCTGCGTGACGGCAAGCGCATCGAGCTTCGGGGTTTCGGCGTCTTCCAGGTTCGCGACCGCAAGAAAGGCGTCGGCCGCAATCCCAAGACCGGCGTCGAAGTGGCGATCGCGCCCGGCAAGACGGTTCGTTTCAAGCCCGGCAAGGGCCTCAAGAACCTCTAGCTAAACAGGCCTATTGCCAACAAAACCTGTAGCCCGGTCGCCGCCGCGCTCAGACGATTCGGCCGTCCCTGGCCTCGAGCAGGAAGGTCACCGGCCCGTCGTTGACCAACTCGACTTTCATGCTGGCGCCGAATCGCCCACCGGCGACGCGGAAGCCGCGGTCGCGGAGGTTCGTCATCACCGACTCGACCAGCGGCCGGGCCTCTTCCGGCACGGCTGCCGAGTTGAACGACGGCCGGCGGCCTTTGGCCAGCGACGCCCCGAGGGTGAACTGCGAGACGATCAGGAAGTCGCCGTCGACCGCGTCCGCGGCCAGGTTCATCTTGCCCTCGGGGTCGGAAAAGATACGCAGCCCCGCCAGCTTGGCGGCGAGCACCGCGGCGTCGGCCGGGCCGTCTCCCTTCTCCACCCCCACCAGCACCAGCATGCCGCGGCCGATCTCTCCCACGACCTCGCCGCCCACCCGGACGGCGGCTTTTTCCACCCGCTGCAAGATCGCGCGCACCTTTTACGTCTTATCTGGTTAGGCGCTCGAGGACAGCTCGGCGACCTATCGAGTAGCCGCGAGCGCGGTTATGATATCTGTTCATCCGAACCGAGGAGACTGCTGAATGATCAACAAAGCGATACTGGTCGGCAACCTGGGCCGCGACCCCGAGATCCGCTCGACGACGTCGGGCATGCCGGTGGCGAACTTCTCGCTGGCCACCAACCGCCGGTGGAAGGACCGCGACGGCAACCGTCAGGAGCAGACGGAGTGGCACAACATCGTCTGTTTCGGCCGCCAGGCAGAGGTCGCCGGGCAGTATCTCTCTCGCGGTCGGCAGATCTACGTCGAGGGCCGGATCCAGACCCGCTCCTGGGAGGACCGCAATACCGGCGAGACGCGGTACCGCACCGAGATCGTGTGCGACAATTTCCAGATGCTCGGCCAGCGGGGCGACGGCGGAGGTGGCGGAGGCGGCGGATACCAGCGCGACTCGTACGGCGGGTCGGGAGGCGGCGCGCCGGCCGGCGGGTCGGGAGGCGGCGCGCCGGCCGGCGGCGGTGACGGGTCCCAGTCCCCGACCGACGACCTGGGTCCCGAGCCCGAAGACGACGACATTCCGTTCTAACTGTTCGGGTTGCCGAGCCCTGAACGGTCGGCCTGATGGCCGAGGACGGAGCGCCGCGCGCTCGACGACGAGTGGGCACTGCGGGCAAGAACGAGCTAAAGCACCGCCCGCAGGCCATCAGGACGACTGCGGCAGCGAGCCTTTACCCGAGCCGCGTCTTCAGGCTGTGCAGCAGGTTGAGGGCCGCCAGAGGCGTCATCTCTTCGACGTCGAGGTCTTTCAGGATCCCTGCCACGATCTCTTCGGGTGGGGTGAAGAGCGGTAGCTGCGCGGTACCGTCCTCGGCGCGGGGCTCCCGCTCGCCCTTCGCCAGGGTCGGGCGGCCGGTGGGGTCGTACTCCTTCGCCTCCAGGTTGGCGAGAACCTCACCGGCGCGCTCGACGACCTCCGGCGGCAGGCCAGCCAGACGGGCGACGTGGAGCCCGTATGATTTGTCGGCGCTACCCGGTACCACCCGGCGAAGGAAGACGATACGGTCTTGCCATTCGCGCACCGCCATGGTGCGGTTGACTACCCGTGGCAGCATGGCCGCGAGCTCGGTGAGCTCGTGATAGTGGGTGGCGAAGAGGGTCTTGGGTAGCCGATTCTGATGCAGGAATTCGACGATTGCCCAGGCCAGCGACAGGCCGTCGAAAGTCGCGGTGCCGCGCCCGACCTCGTCCAGGATCACCAGGCTCTCGGGCGTCGCGTGATGCAGGATGTTGGCGGTCTCGATCATCTCGACCATGAACGTCGACTCTCCTCGCGCCAGGTCGTCGCTGGCGCCGACGCGGGTGAACACCCGATCGACGGCGCCGACCTCGGCGCTCTCGGCAGGCACGAAGCTGCCTGCCTGCGCCATCAGCACCAGCAGCGCCACCTGACGCAGATAGGTCGACTTGCCCCCCATGTTGGGGCCGGTGAGCACCACGATCTGTGCTGCCTCGCCGTCGAGCTCGACGTCGTTGGGCACGAACGGCTCGTCGCCCGTGACCTCGACCACCGGATGGCGCCCTTCGCGCACCACGATCGGCTCCCCCGCCGGCCGCACCGCCGGCCGGCAGTAGCGGCGCCTGGCGGCCTGCTCGGAAAAGCACGCCAGCACGTCGACAGTGGCCAGGGCCCCGGCCAGGGCGCGCAAACCCGAGCCGTCCGTAGCGATCCGCTCGAGGAGCTCTCGGTAGTACTCGTTCTCGAGCGCCAGCTGCTGTTCTTCGGCGCCCAGGATCTGTTCTTCCAGCTCCTTGATCTCGGGCGTCACGTAGCGCTCGGCGTTGACCAACGTCTGTTTGCGCACGTACCGCTCCGGCACCAGGTGTTGATTGGCCTTGGTGACCTCCAGGTAGTAGCCGAAGACTCTGTTGTAGCGGATCTTGAGCGACGGGATACCGGTCGCCTCGCGCTCCGAGGCCTCGAGCGCCAGGATGTGTTGCTTGCTGTTGCGCGCCAGGTCACGGTGGCGGTCGAGCTCCTCGTCGACGCCCTCGGCGATCACGCCGCCGTTCTTGAGGCTCGCCGGCGGCTCGTCCACCAGCACCCGGTCGAGCTCCGCGGCCAGCGCCGCCAGCGGGTCGGTCGACGCCAGCTCGCGCAGCAGCTCCGCGCGGCAGCCACCGAGCGCTGCCAGGATGTCGGGCGCCCGGTGCAGCCCCTCGCGCAAGGCCGCGGCTTCCCGCGGCGTCATCGTCCCCAGCACCGCTCGACCCAGCAAACGCTCAGGATCTCCCACCCCCGTGAGCCATCCACGCAGCTCCTCGCGCCGCGTGCCGTCCGTCAGCAGCTCTTCGACCGCGTCGTGGCGCCGGGCAATGCGCTCCGGATCTCGTAGCGGCCGGCGCAGCCAGTCGCGCAGCAACCGTCCGCCCGGCGGCGTCACGGTGCGATCGAGCACGCTCAGCAGCGTCGCCTTGCGGGTACCTTCGCGCTGGTTGCGAAAAACTTCGAGGTTCGCCAGGGTGGTAGCGTCGACCACCATGGCCTCGGTGCTGTCGCGTACCGCCAGGCTCTTGACGTGCTGCAGCTCGCTTTGCTGCGTCTCTCGGGCGTAGGCGAGAGCGCAGGCGGCGGCGAGGGTGGCGGGCTCGCGGTCTTCGAGCCCGAAGCCGCGGAGCGTGGTGGCCTCGAAGTGTTCCCGAAGCACCTCGGCCGCGCGTTTGCGGTCGATCAAGACATCGCCCTCGAGCACGCTCGTGCAGGCCACCTCGGTAGAGATCCAGCGCTCGATCCCGTCCGGCAGGGTACCGGGCTCGCGCAGCGCTTCGCGCGGTCGCAGCACCCCCAGGTCTTCCAGCGCCTGTTCGGTATCGCCGAAGCGCCGGACGAAGAAGTTGCCCGTCGAAATGTCGAGAAAGGCACCGGCCCCGTCGTTTCCCTGCCACACGAGGCAGGCCAGCAGGTTCTCTTCCTTGCCTTCAAGCAAATCCGGTTGTGACACGGTCCCCGGCGTCACCACGCGGGTGACCTCGCGCTTGACCAGACCCTTGGCCTGGGCGGGATCTTCCACCTGATCGCAGATCGCCACCTTGAGCCCGGCCTTGAGCACCTTGCCCAGGTAACCGTCGACCGCATGGTGGGGCACACCGCACATCGGAACCTGGTTGGGGGTGCCCTTGTGGCGCGCGGTCAGTGCCACCTCCAGGATCGGCGCCGCGCGCTCGGCGTCGTCGAAGAACAGCTCGAAGAAGTCGCCCATGCGGTAGAAGAGCAGCGCGTCCTCGTGCTGCGACTTGACCTCCAGGTAGTGCCGGAGCATCGGGGTGAGCTGAGCGGTCTTGGGCATGGGGGACGAAGTATAGCCGTAGCGGGCGGGAAGGATCAGTGATTCCTTTCCACTTCAGTGCGGCGCCGTTGCACCGGCTCGGCTCAGGTGCCGGGGAGAAGCACGGAGGGCACGCCGTCCGGGTCGTGGAGGCGCAACATGGTGTAGCCGATGCCGGCGGTGCCGAGCATCAGCGATGGGTTGGGGCCACGCGAAGCGACGCCTGAAGGCCAGTCGCCGGCGGAGCCGTGGCGGGCGAGGAGCTGGCGCATCGCCCTTCTCGCCAGGGTGACGGGCTCGTCGTCTCCGAGCACGGTACCGGCGATCAGGGCCACCTCGATCAGGCCACAGAGGCCGTGGCACAGGCTGGCGTCGGCGCCCGGCTCCTCCAGTCGATCGGTCAGCGCCTCGAGGGTGGTGGCGAGCCCGGCCCGGGCGGCGGGCTCATAGCCGGCCGCTCGGTCAGGGTCGAGCACCATCGCGCGGAACCGCGACAGGACGATGCCGGGCGCACCGTGGCACCATGCATTGCTGAAAACCGGCAGCTCCGCGGCCCGCTCGGTGACCGTGGCCCGCAGATCTGGCCAATTGCAGCGCTCGCGATCGAAAAGACTGTCTTCGTAAGCGAAAGCCCCCATGGCGGCTTCGTGAAAGGTCGGTCGTTCGGTGGCGCTCCAGAGCTCCAGTAGCGCCAGGCCGATGCCCGCGGCGCCGTGGGAGAAACCGGTGAGCCGGGGGCCGTCCGGGTCGCCCGCCGCGGAGTCGGCGATCCAGGACCAGGAGCTCTCGTCGCGGACCGCCGACCGGCAGATCCTCTCCCCCATCTCCATGGCCAACGCGAGCAGCCCTGGATCTCCACCTTCGCGATGCAATCCCAGAAGAGCCAGGGTTGCTCCTGCTCGCCCGCGAATCACGTCCATGGATTCGTCCGTAAGCGGCTCGCCGACAAGTCTGGAGAGTTGCCCCACGGCGCGCTCGGCCAATCGCTTCGATCCGGTCAGTCGAGCGATCTTGCTAGCTGCACGAGCGACTCCGAGTTGGCCGGAAAAGTACGCCAATGGCGGGCGATCGACGTCGCCCTCGGTAATCGATCGCAACGCCTGCCGGGCACTGCCGAGCGCCGCTCGACGGTGCTCTGGCGAGCCGCTAAATGCAAACAGCTGCGCGAGGAACATGCCCACTCCGGCCGTTCCGCTGTAGAGCGTGGCCCCGAGGGCTCCAGCGCAATGCCTGAGAACCCTCGATTCGGGATTGGCTTCCCGCGACGAACGGCCGATCCAGTTGCAGCGTTCACGATGCCAGTGCGCGTTACGGCACAGGCTGTCACCCAGAGCCCTCGCCGCCTCTAGGAGCGAGAGTCCTGGTCGATCGACGAGGACCGTGGGTGCGATGGTGCCCAGCTCGAATGAACGGTAGACCATGACCGATCCGGGCGCCCGATAGGGATGCAGCGGATCCAACCCGTATTCGCGAAAGGCCGCCTTCACCGTCGCCTCGCGATGTGGTTTTTTGTGCCGGCCGGCGAGGAAGGCTTTCACCAGGGCGCTGGCGATCAGGCCACAGCGGTGTCGGCCGAAGCTGCCGCCGTCAGCCGGACCCTCGGCGACGCCGAGACCGGGGGCGATAGCTGCCGTGAGCATCGGCACCTGAGGCCGCAGGTCCTGGGCTATATCACGATAGGATGCCTCGATGTCATCGCGGGCCGCGTCGATGTGTGTGGGCTCCAGGTACAGGACACCAGCATCGGCGCGGCGATATTGCTCAGGGGCCGACAGCACCTTCACGCGGAACGGGACGCCGCGCCGATTGAGCCCTTCGGTGAGTCGGCGCATCAAAGGCACGGCCGCCGCCGAACGAAGATGCCAATACATGCGCACCAGGAATGGCGGTGGCTCTGTCGCCGCGTCAGCATCGCCGTAGGCCAGGTAGAAGCCAGGTAGCAGGCCACGCGCCTCCTTCGCAATGCGGACCCGGCAGCGGGCGCCGGATTCGCAGTCCCTCCCACCCGAATCGCGCACGTCCCCGACATCAGTACGATAGATCACCCCGTCCCTGTTGACCGTGATCCCACCTTCGATCTCCCCCACCTCCTGCAGGACCCAGCCTGGCTGCCAGTTTCCCTGGCCGTGATTGGCACGAGACAGGCGAGCGACGTGATCGCGCCGAGCCAGCCGATCGACAGCCATGCGAGAGGCTTCGCGCCGACGCAAGTAGAAGTCACGGTAGAGACCGTCTTCGATCGCCTGACGGAGCACTTCGGAAGGGTCGACGGGCTCGGTGGCCGGCTCTTCAGCAACCTGGCGCAAGACGCCCTCGATGCGATAGCTGGTCATCGAACGGATCTCAACCGCGGTGACGATCTGCCGGAGATCCCGATCGAGACCTTCAACCGCGGTTTCGCCGCCGATTCCCGTCGCCATGCCGATCGGTGCCCGCCGGAAGGGTGCCCGAGAGCGACTCATCCGGGGCTCAAAGAGAACAGATCGCGGGCGGCAGCTTGCGGATCGGCAAAGATATTGGCGCTCGCCTGCAGCAACAACACCGCCAGGGACGACAGACGCTCGGCCTCGTTCGATAGCTCCCACGCGGTCTGGATGACCCGCGCGGCGCAGAAAGGGATCGCCCGCTCGAGCAAAGCTTCGTGATCGTTGTCGCCCACTGACTCGCGGTATCCCCGCCAGAACGCGTCGATCGCACGTTGCAGAACCGGCCATGGCAGATCCGCCGCTGCCGTCCTCTCTCCGGGCTTCAACTCCGGTGCCAGGGGCATGCCGCGTAGCCAGAGGAGGAGGAAATCCTGGAGCACCCCCGCGACGTCCCAGGCGGGATCCCCAGATTGCACGAACTCCCAATCGATCAGATGAAGGCGCGGTTCAGAACCGGCGTCAGCGGTGACGAGAACGTTGTCGGACCGCATGTCACCGTGAATGACGGTGTCGACTTTCCAGATGAGGGAGTCCAGGCCCTCGCTGAGCTCCGGCTCCCGCTGAACGATACGCAAGAGCTGGCGATTGGCGCGGGTCAGTCTGACCAGCGCTCCGATACCCGGCCGGTGAATCGAGAAGATCCAAGGTCGGGCGGCGGGTAGGAAACCCATCTGGGGACGGCCGTTGAGATCGGGGGACCGAAAGGTCCGGTGCAGGTTCGCCAGCGCGCGTCCAAGGCCCGCAACAGTACGGTGTGGAAAGTCACTCGGCGCCCGATCGCCGAGGTGTTCGCGCAGCGTTTTCGCACCCAACAACAATTCGAGGATCAGGATCTGCTGTTCCGGAACCGCGAGCCGCAGCCCAGGCAGCAGCCGGGCGACCCCTGTCAGGTGCCGGTCGGCCTGGCAATGGGCAAGGAACCGCGCTTCCCGATTCAGCGTCAGCAGGGTCGACTCGTTGCTGGGCTCGGGCTGTTTGACCAGAAAAGAGTCGCCGCTCGAGCATTCGACCCGCAGGCTGCGATTGCGCTTGGCGGCACTGGTCAATCGCAGACTGCCGTCGACAATCGCCGACGAATCGATCAGGGACCGCTCGAGAAGAAAGGAAGTAACGCTGTCGACGTCCAGAGTCATACCGAGAAGGCGGGCTCGGCGGCCTCCGCTTCAGATTGAACCCGCCGGCCTCGCGGCTGACCGGTCTTCTTTCTGCCGCTCAGATGTCGTCAGCTCGGGCAGCCATCTGTAGGCTGGCAGGTGCAGTCCGAGTCATCGGTCAAATCATCGTCCTCCTCGTCTCCGTTTCGGAGGACGCCGGGGATCGGTGCTCCAGGGAGATGAGAGCCAGCGATCCGACCGGTCAAGAAAACGGCCGCGGGGTCTGCTTCCGAGGCGCTAGGAATCTCATCGTTCACGGATTTCATCGGCTTCTCCTCTCAAAGTCGGTTGCGGCTATCCGAACCCCCGCTGCGCCCTGCTCATTCGTACACCTGATTCATGAACTTTACCACAGGTTCAGACCAGGAGATCAGGGGATCACCTTGGCGAACTGATCGAGCCCGTGTTCGGATACCAGAGCGAGGAACTCCGGGTCCGACTCTCCGGCTTTGAGCAGTTCATCGACGAGGGGCCGGGCCTCGTCCACGCGCCCCAGGTAAAGGAGGGTCTTCGCATGAAACTTGCGCCATCTCAGCGAATCCCCTCTCGCACGACCGGCCTCTGCGATCTCCAGGCACTGGCGCCATTCGCGATGAGCCTCCTCCAGCCTACCCATCTGTCGATGGGTCCTGCCGACCGCGAGACGGTTCCCGCCCAGCTTTCTCTGAGCCACCGGATCGTCTCTCTCGATCTCTGCCTGGTGCTCGAGCAAGGGCCGGGCCTCGAGCAGCGACTGGAGCTCCGCCGGCCAGTCGCCGCGCCGTCTGTGAATCGTGGCTATCGAGCCCAGAGCAGCAGCGCTCCAGGTCTGCCAGGTCAGCCGGGTCGGATCTCTCGCGACGAGCTCCGTAAAGATCTCGAGCGATTCGGCGTGCAGGTCGAGAGCCGCCGGCAAGTCACCGCGCTGCAGGTGTATCCGGGCGATCGCGTGTTGTGACTGCGCAACCCCGGCCCGCCACTTGATCCGCATCGGATCCCTCTCCGAGAGCAAGCGGTAGGCCGCCATCGAGCCGCCGAACGCCTCCAGCGCCGCCGGCAGGTCGCCCTCTCGGCGCCGAAGGGATCCGATGTAGTGGTCGACGAGCGCCCGCTTTGCCGGCCAGATGGTATTTGCCGGCTCCCTCTTCGCCAGTTGTTGGCAGAGCACCCGAGTGGTCAGGAAGGAATCGAGAGCTGCCGAGTTCTCCCCTTTCTTCCACCAGATCGTACCGATCGCTGATCGGATGTCGAGCGCCAGCAGCCAATACCGCCACGGCGTCTCTTCCTCCTCCGAAACGATCTCCTCGACGGCTTCCTGGGCGCTCGTCAGCATCTCCAGGGCAATCGCGACCTCACCGCGCTGACCTTGTGCCCAGCCTACGAGGTACCGGGCCTGCGCCAATGCGAAACGCCGTTCGTTGGTGGCCTGCTCACCGCCAACGGTCAACTGTTCCTCGACTTCCAGCGCGCTGCGGTAGGCACCGTAGGCGGCCGACAAATCTCCCTGGCGTCGATAGACACCGCCGAGCTTGATCTGCGACCGGCTCCAACCTTCCCGCCACCGGTCATTCCCCGAGTTTCGAGTCAGGAGCTCATCGAAGAGTCGGTCGGAGACTCGATAAGACTCCAGGGCGGCCTCGGTATCGCCTTGATCGAGCAGCACGTCACCGATGTAGAGATGGGTCAAGCCCCTTTGATAGGAGGCGTCGACGGACTCCCGGCTCGTCGACCGGATCTTGAAGTACTCACGCGTGCTGCGCGACACTCCTTCCAGGAGATCGAGCCGGCCGATGGCCTCGAGACTGTCCCGCAGATCGAAGAGCATGTAGTCGATAAGCCGTTCGGCTTGCCGCCGTTCGCGTTCTGCCTCGCCGCGCGCCCGGACGGCTTGCAGGGCCAGGAGCGAGACGATCACCAGAAAGACCGTCGAGACCGCGGTGACGACCGTCAATACCTTGCGCAGGCGGCGTGACTTCTCACTCCGTTCCCGGGCTCGACGGTCCGCTTCCCGGCTCGTCCGCCGCTCGTCGAGGGACCTCAACCGTTCGGCGACCTCGAGCGCGCTGCGCGGCCGCCGATCTGGAGAACCGTCGACGAAGCTCGCGATGTCCTCGCGCAGAATCTCGTCCTCGATCTCCCGCCGCCACCCGGGAGCCAGCGGACGCTCCAGATCGCCGACCGCCATCTGGTAGAGCACGACCCCCAGGGCGTAGACGTCCGCCTGGATGCTGGGCGCACCGCCGGCCAGCAGCTCGGGCGCCATGTACATCTGGGTGCCGCCGCTGGACGATTCGGACGATCCCACGGTCATGCCGGTGAGACCGAGACTGGTGATGCCCCGCTGTTCCAGCAGGTCGCGATCGGTGATCAGGCCGATGCCGAAATCGGTGAGCACAGCCCTGGGCTCGCCCCTGCGGTCGCTCTGGATCAGCACGTTGCCGGGCTTGACGTCCTTGTGCAAAACACCCACCGAGTGGGCCGCTGCCAGGGCCTCGGCCACCTGCGCCACCAGCTCCAGCCGGGTCTCGAACGGCACCCGGTCGATCCCCTCCTGCTGCTCCGACCACTCGATCAGGCTGCCGCCTTCGGTGTGCTCCGATTCCAGCAGATAGGGCACCTCTTCGAAGTCCCAGTCGAGGATGCGGGCGATGTCGTCACGGTGGCCCAGGGCCTCGCGCAGCAGCCGGAAGAGGGTGACTTCGCGCTTCAGGGCTCGCAGGCGCTCGGCCTCGAAGCAGAACTTGAAGACCCGCTTCTCGTGCGTCTTCTGGTGTTCGGCGAGCCACACCTCGCCGAAGCCGCCCTCCCCGAGCTTCTCGGTCAGCGTCCAGTGTGGCCGCCGGGGGACCGGCTGGGCCGGCGCCGGCCGCCATCCCAGGGTGTCCTCGTCGGCGGGCGAGACCGCGCGGCGCGCCTTGTCGGTGTCGGCCGGCTCGGACAGCGGCGCGACCCCGACTTCCCCGACTTCGAAGATCTCCTGCGGCTCGGGCACGCCCTTGAACAGGTACGGTCCATGGGCCAGCCAGCGCAGGGGCTGGCCACCGGGCCGGTCGCCGACCGCCGCCCGCCGCGCCAGGTCGAAGGCGGCGCGGGTCAGGAGCGTCTGGCCGCCAGTGCCGAGGGACATCACCCGCGCGGCGGCGGGCTTGGCCAGGCCTTCGACCTCCACCGCCTTGGCGCCGCGGGCGACGTCCTGAGGAAGGTTCTCCCGCAGGAAGACCTCGCCGAGGTGAATGCCGCAGCGAGCTTGCAGGTCGACTCCCAGCTGCTCGGACAGCGCGGTCAGGCCCAAGTGATAGGCCAGCGCGAAACGCACCGCGTCGATCGGCCGCTTGAAGAGCAGCAGGAAACCGTCGGACTTGTCGATCTCCTGTCCGCCGAACTCTGCCAGCAACTCCCGCGCCCTGTTGTCGTGACGCGCCCAGACCTCGCTCGCCTTCTCGTCACCCAGGGTTTCCACCAGCCGGGTGCTGTCGACCAGGTCGGTCAACAGCAACGTCGTCAGGGTGACGGTTCCAGAAGGATCGGGGGCGACGGCCGTCATGCTGGTCTCTTCCGTTCGGTCCTAGTCTTCAGGGGTTTCGCGCGTCGATCTCTGGTACGGTTGACCTGAGCAGCGCGAAAATCACGATGTCGAGGTCCCAGGTGGAAATCTATACCATCGATTCGTTCCTGAAGTACTGGTCGTCCATCCGCGGCCGCACCTCCCGGGTGATTCGGGCGATCCCGCCGGAGCACCTGGAGTGGACGTATCGTGAGGGCAAGTTCACCCTCGGCGACCTTGTGCGCCACCTGGCCGCGCTCGAGCGCTGGATGTTCGCCGAGAACGTCCAGGGGAGGCCGAGCCTGTATCCCGGGCACGGCCCGGAGCTGGCCTCGGGCCACGACGAGGTGCTCGCCTACTTCGACCGCATGCACGAGGAGACGGTGGCGATCTTGCGCTCGCTGCCCGACGAACGGCTGCGGGAGACTTGCGAGACTCCGGGCGGTGCCCGGCTCGCGGTCTGGAAGTGGCTGCGGGCGATGATCGAGCACGAGGTGCACCACCGCGGGCAGATCTACCTCTACCTGGGCCTGCTGGACGTCGCCACGCCGCCGCTCTACGGGCTGACCTCCGAAGAGGTCCTGGCGCGCAGCGAATGAAGATCGCCGTCGTCGCCTACGAAATGGAAGGAGACCGGACCGGGGTCGGTCGCTACCTCGACGGTCTGCTGTCAGGCATCGCGCGCTGCGACCACGACTGGCACTGGCAGCTCTACTTCAAGGGTGAGCCGTTCGAGCATTCTCTGTGGAGCGACGATGAGGGTACGGCCAGCAGGCCGACGTTCCAGCCTTTCTTCGACCGCCGGCCCACGGCCCGGCCGATCCTGTGGGAGCAGCTGCGGCTCCCCCGCCTGCTGCGCCGGGATCGGCCGGACGCCGTCTTCTCCCCTGCCTACAGCCTACCGCACACGGCCGGCGCGCCAGGAGTGGTGACGGTCCACGATCTGTCGTTCGAGCTGCTGCCCGGGGACTTCTCGCGTAAAGAGCGCTGGCGTCGGCGCCTGCTGGCCCGCCGGGCGGTGCGCCGGGCGCGTCGGGTGCTCACCGACACCGAGGAGATCAAACGCGACCTGATCCGGTGCTACCGTCTCGCCCCCGGCAAGATCGGCGTGGTGCCCCTGGGGCTCGACGAGAAATTCCTAAAGCCGGCCGAATCTGGAACCTCGGACGTCGACCTGCTGGCGCCTTATGGTATTCATCCGCCCTACCTGCTCCAGGTCGGTTCGATGCTCGAACGTCGCCACGTGGATCTTGTGATCGCCGCTTTCACGGAGGTGGCGGCCGAGCATCCGGATCTGACCCTGGTGCTCGCCGGCCGCAACCGCCTCCGCAGCAGCGGTGATCTGGAGCGATGGATCCATGCCTCGGGCCTGGGCGAGCGAATCGTCGTTGCGGGCTACCTGGAGGAAGAGGCGTTGCCGGCGCTCTACCGCCTGGCCACGCTCTCTTTCTACCTGTCGAGCTACGAAGGCTACGGCCTGCCGCCGCTGGAGTCATTGGCGGCCGGCACACCGCCGGTGGTCAGCCGCGGTCTGGCCCTCGACGAGCTCTGGCCGGACTATCCATACCGAGCGCTCACCCTCGACCGCGCGGGTGTCCTGAAGGTCACCACCACCGCGCTCGAGCTGCAAGACGAGCGCCTGCGCGTCGCGCGCGAGGGCCAGGAGCGGATGGCACGGCTCGACTGGCGCCATGCCGCGGAGCTCTTTCTCGACCAGATGCGTTCCCTATGATCTCGATACTGATCGTCAACCACGATGGCCGCGACCACCTGCAGCACTGCCTGAAGCGTCTCGCCGGCCAGCGCGGTAGCTACGGCGAGATCGTGGTGGTCGACAATGCGTCGACCGACGGTTCGGCCGACATGGTGAGGGATTCCTTCCCAGGCTGCCGACTGCTCGCCCTGGAAGAGAACCTCGGCTTCGGCACCGCCAACAACCGCGCCGCCGCCGAGGCCCGTGGCGACCGGTTGCTGCTGCTCAACTCCGACGCCTGGCTCGAAGACGGCGCGCTCGCCGCCCTGGACGCGGCGCTCGACGCCGAGCCGCGCCTGGCGTTGGCCGCGCCCCGGCTGCTCTACCCGGACGGCCGACTACAGTTCGCCTGGGCACCCGAGACCGGAGTCGCGGGCGAGGCCATCCAGATGCTCCGCAACCGCTTC
The DNA here is from genome assembly GCA_024226315.1 of bacterium. Taxonomy (GTDB): domain Bacteria; phylum Acidobacteriota; class Thermoanaerobaculia; order Multivoradales; family J023; genus JAAELT01. The sequence goes on from JAAELT010000650.1 coordinate 35,984, forward strand.
GAGTCGAGCCGCTGGGCGCACCGGGTGCCGCCGCGCTGGCTGTGGCCGCTTTGGGGTCCCGGCTGGTACTCGGCCGCCTGCGTGCTGATGCGACGCGAAGCCTTCGAGCAGGTGCGGGGATTCGACGAAGGCATCTTCATGTACTTCGAGGACGTCGACCTGTGCGTGCGCTTGCGGCACGCCGGCTGGCGCCTGGGCTCCGTCGACTCGGCCGTCGCCTACCACGTCAAGGGCGGCTCGCGGCCGAGCGGCCGCGGCGAGGTCGAGTACCGACGGGCTCAGCTCTACTACTACCGCAAGCACCGGCCGGCTTGGGAGAATCGATACCTGCGCTCCCGCATGCGCGGAAAGTTCTCACGCTGGCCGGACGCCGAGCTGCGGCCGGCGCTGCAGGAGCTGCTGCGAGAGCCTTGACATCATCATCTTCATGAGAGAGCGTCATGGCGATGCTGCCGACGCTCTCGCTCTTTCTGGCGCTCACCGCGCTCGCCGCCGCGGCCGCTTTGCTGGTGCTCTCTCGCCGCGCCGCTGGCGCGCGCCGGGAGCTGGCCGAGCGGATGCACGATCAGGCCATGGCACTGGACCAACGATGTGACGTGCTCCAGCAACAACTCGACGTCGCCGCCCGCGATCAGCGCATCGACCACCTTCTGACCCTGGTCGACGTCTCCGAGCGCCAGGGACGGCTCGATGGCGCCGCGGCACGACGTCTGGAGCTCTACGCGCTCGAGCTGCGCGAGGAAGCCCGGCTCGTCTGAGGTACCGACTTTGCGCATCGGATTCGACGTCAGCAAGGCGCTCGCGCCGCGGGACGGAATCGGCCGCTATGCCCGCGAGCTGCTGAGGGCATTGACCGAGATCGGAGCGAGCCTCGAGCTCTACGGCTTGCCCGCCGAGGTCGGCGAGGCCGTTGCACGTCAGCAGCTCGGCGACGTGCCGCACGGACTTCACTGGGGCTGGGCGATCGAACCTCGGGCCGTCGACGTCTTTCACTCTCTTGCCTGGACGGTGCCGCACGCCTACCGTGGTCCCCTGGTCTACACCTGCCACGATCTGACGTTCCTCACGCACCCGGGCTGTCACCTCCTGGACAACAAGATCCACTGCCTCTCAGGCGTGCTGCGAGCCAACCTGGCCGGCGCCGTATTCCACGCCCCATCCCGAGCGACCGCCGACGAGCTGCGGCGACAGCTCGGTATCAGCGACGAACAAACTCACGTGATTCCCCACGCGCCGGCTCGTGATCTGCGCCAGGTGGGTGAGGCCGCGGCGGCGAGAGTGCTGGAAAGATTCGGCATCGGCGGAGCGCCGGTTCTCGCCGTCGGAACCCTCGAGCCGCGCAAGAACCTGGCCCGACTGATCGACGCCTACGCCGGCCTGGACGAGTCTCTGCGCCAGTCCCACCCGCTGGTGCTCGCTACCGGCGGCGGTTGGAAGCACCAGACGATCCTCGATCGTTGCACCGACATCGAGACGGCCCACGTACTCAGCCCGCGAGATGACGGTGAGCTGGCGGCCCTCTATAGCGCCGCCGCCGTGTTCGCCTACCCTTCCCTGGCCGAGGGCTTCGGCCTGCCGGTGCTCGAAGCCATGGCCTGCGGGGCGCCGGTGGTGACGTCGAATCGCAGCTCGATGCCCGAGGTCGCGGGTGACGCGGCGCGGCTGGTCGATCCCGACGACACCGCACAGATCCGCCAGGCGCTCGACGACCTGCTGCGTCGGCCCGATGAGCGGAACCGTCTCGCGGCCCTGGGCCGCGAGCGCGCCGCGAGCTTCTCGTGGATAGAGACCGCCCGCCAGACTCTGGACCTTTACCTCCGCGTGGCCGCCGGCTCGGGTCCCGCAGCATCATGAGTCCTCTCTCAGCCTGCACTATCGTTTCGAAGAACTACATCCCGTTCGCACGGGTGCTGGGGCGGTCTTTCCGTGAGCATCATCCGGACGGCCGTTTCTTCGTGCTGCTGGTCGATCGCAACGAGGGGCGCATCGATCCTGGGCAGGAGCCCTTCACGTTGCTTGAGGTCGAGGACCTGGAGAACGTGCCGGAGCTGCGCTCGTTCCTGTTCAAGTACACCCTGCTCGAGGCCAACACCGCAGTCAAGCCCTACCTGCTCGAACACCTCTTCGAGTGCTACGACCTGCCCAACCTGATCTACTTCGATCCCGACATCCTGATCACCGGCTCGCTCGACGAGCTCGCCGATCTGGTCGAGCGTCACTCGATCGTGCTCACTCCCCATCTGACCGAGCCGATCGACGACGCGGCCTGGCCGAGCGAGCTCGCCTTCCTCCAGAGCGGTACCTACAACCTGGGCTTCATCGGGCTGAAGCGCTCGGAGACCACCTCCCGCCTGCTGCCCTGGTGGCAAGAGCGCCTCTGGGACCGGTGCCTGGTGCGCATCGAACAGGGCCTTTTCGTCGATCAAAAGTGGATCGATCTCGTGCCGGGGATCTTCGACGACGTGCACGTCCACACCCACCCCGGCTACAACGTCGCCTACTGGAACCTGAACGGCCGTACGGTGACCATGACCGAGGACGGCCCACACTCGAATGGCGAGCCGCTGATCTTCTTCCACTTCTCGGGCGTCGAGCCCGAGAGCCTGGAGCAGGTTTCGAAGCACCAGGACCGCTTCACTCTGGCCGGCGTGGGCGAGGCCGCGGAGCTCTTCCGTCGTTACACCGACCTGGTGATCGCCGCCGGCTACCGCGAGTGCAAACCCTGGCCCTATGCCTTTGGCCGCTTCGACAACGGTGCCCCGATCCCGGAGATGGCGCGCTCGCTGTACCATTCCCTGAGCCCGGCGAAACGCCGCCGGTTCGGCGATCCGTTCGCCGCCGGCAGCAAGGACAGTTTCTTCACCTGGCTCAACCAGCCGCGCGGTGTCGCGCCCAGAAAGCCGCCCTACCTTTCCCGGCTGCTCTACCACCTCTACCAGACCCGATCCGATCTGAAGCGCAGCTTCCCCGACGTCGAGCGCGGCGACTTCCCGGGTTTCTGCTCCTGGCTGCTCGAATACGGTCGCCACGAGTTCCGGCTCGACGACGCCTACCTCAAGAATTTGTTCCACGACTCGCGGGCGACGCTCTTCACTGCCGCTGGGCTCAAGCGTCGGCTGGTCAACCGGCTCAAGCGCTTCTACCACTCGGACCTGGGCAAGAAGGCCAAGCGCACCTCCAAGAAGCTGCTGGGCCACGAGCGCGCACAGTCGCTGCGTCAACGACTACGACCGTCGCAAACCGTTGCGGAGAGTGACGGCACGGGCGGCCCACGACTGGTGGTGCCGGAGAAGCTGGAACGGCTGGGCGTCAACCTGGTCGGCTACCTGCAGGCCGAGACCGGCATGGGCGAGGCGGCGCGGTCGCTGGCGCGGGCGCTGGCGACCACCGACGTTCCGGTGTCGCTGCACTCGATCGATCTCAACGTCCTGGCGCGCCAGGACGACGCCAGCTTCGCCCCCGCCGAGAGCGAGTTCCCTTACGACGTCAACCTGTTCGTGGTCAATGCCGACCAGGTGGGCCCGCTCATCGAGCACCTCGGTATGGAGGTCTTCGCCGGCCGCTACAACGTCTGCTTCTGGCTGTGGGAGCTCGAGACCTTCCCGGCCGAGAAGTGGGCCGGGGCCTTCGACGTGCTGCACGAGATCTGGACGCCAAGCAGCTTCTGCGCGGACGCTATCTCCGCCGTCTCGCCGGTCCCGGTACGGCGCGTGCCACTGACAGTGGAGCCGGCGTCTCCACCCGAGCCTGGCTTCGACCGTTCCCACTTCGGCTTGCCGGAAGGCGCTTTCATCTTTCTCTACATCTTCAATTTTCTGAGCTACTTCGAGCGCAAGAACCCACTGGCAATGATCGACGCCTTCCGCCGTGCGTTCCCGGACCCGGTTGATGCCCTACTGGTGCTCAAGACCTCCCAGTCCGACTTCGCGCCCGAGGCGCTCGAGCGCGTCCGCCGGCGCTGCGAGGGCGCGAACGTCGAGCTGATCGACGGCTACGCCAGCCGTGAGGAGATCGCCGCCCTCACCGCGCTCGCCGACTGCTACGTCTCGCTCCACCGCTCCGAGGGCTTCGGCCTCACCCTGGCCGAGTCCATGGCTCATGGCAAGCCGGTGATCGCCACGCCTTACTCCGGCAACGCCGACTTCTTCGATCTCAACAGCGGCTACCCGGTGCGCTACCGGCTGGTCGAAATCGAGCAGGACGAGGGACCCTACCCCGCCGGCGCGCGCTGGGCCGAGCCCGACGTCGACGACGCGGCGCGGTGCATGCGGGAGGTCTACGAACGCCGCGGCCAGCCCGATCCGGTGGCCGAACGCGGGCGCCGGCGGATCGAGGAGGACCTGAGCGTCGAGGCGATCGGCCGGGTGGTGGCGAGCCGCTTCTCCACCCTCGTCCGGCACGTCCGTCGCCGGGCGCCACGGGTCCCGTCACCGACCTGAAACGCTCACCGCCCGTTTTTCTCACGATCTGGAGTCAGCAACTCATGAGAACGTCGACTGTTCTTACGGCCTAGTACAATTCGTGAGATCTGCACCGACGAGCCCCGCAGTTCGCGCGACAGCCGCCCGCATTCTTCGACCAGCGCCTCGACGACGGGCAAAACCCGCTCGATCAACCCCCGCACGCCCTCCGCCGTCATCTTCTCCACCGGCGCGGCCGGGCCGTCCGAGACGACTTTCAGACAGTGGACGAGCTCGGCCGAGGCGAAGCGGCAGGCGGTGGCGTAGAAGCCGCTGGCTTCCATGTCGAAGGCGCCCGGCTCGGTGTATTCGAGCTCGGGGCGGTCGACGGTCGTGACCTGGTCGGTAGCGAAGGGAGCGGGAAACGCGCGGCCTGTGAACAACTGCGGCGGGTACCAGGCCCGGCCGCTGGCGCGGTCCAGGATCTTGTGCGCCAGCACTGCCTCCCCAACCGCCCGCGTGCCATGGCCAGCGACCCCTACGTTGAGCCAAACGGCGTCCCGCTCGCCGCCGCACGTCGCGCTCAGGTGTGCCGTTGCCGCCGCCGCCGCGACCTTGCCGACGCCCGAGACGATCAGGACCCTCTGCTCGCCGCGGAAGACCTTGAAGGACCGGTCATCCGCGTCGCGGGCCAGCCGAAAGCGCTCGACGATCGGCCGCGCCTCGGCATCGAGGGCGACGACGAAGCGCAGCACGGGGTGCGACCTGGTCCTAGACGTTGGCGCTGAGAGCGGCGGCAGGATGGACCTGAGTGCCGGAGGTCAGCACCTCACCACTGCTGATGATCTCGACCCCGGACCTGTGCATCGCCTCCACAGCCCGCTCGCTGTCGCCCGGTGTCAGGTCGACGCCACGGCAGCCGTCCTCGATGACACTGGTCGCGAAACCGAGCTGGACCGCGTCGAGGGCCGAGAACTGCACGCAGTAGTCGGTCGCCAGACCCATGATGAAGATCTCGCCGATGCCCGAGCGGCGCAGATACTCGCCGAGCCCGGTGGAGCGCGAAGCAGCGTTGTCGAAGAAGGCGCTGTAGCTGTCGACCTCACGGTCGATACCCTTGAAGAACACCCGCTCGATCTTCGGCCGCTCGAGATCAGGCGCCAGCTCGGCACCCGGGCTGCCCTGCACGCAGTGCACCGGCCACAGGACCTGCGGCTGGCCGCCAAGCTCGATCAGGTCGCCTTGCTCTCTACCCGGATGATTGGCCGCGAAGCTGCCGTGATCGGCGGGGTGCCAATCCTGGGTGGCCACGACTCGATCGAAGTGCAACATCAGCAGATTGGCGACGGGGATGACATCGTCGCCACTCGGTACCGCCAGGGCACCACCAGGCAGAAAATCATTCTGCAAATCGACGAGAAGCAAGGCTTTCATAGGGTCTCTCCGCGGTAGGGGCTCCGCTTAGGCTCAAATCGAGCATAAGAATAGGCTCATACCGAGCATAAGTCAAGGCGAGCCGGGAGCCAGAATCCGCCACCTAGGCGCGAGACACGTCGCCGAGGCGGCTCGTCGGAGTCGTGAGGCGTTCTCCGACGTTGGGAAACGTCGTGCCACGGGTCGCGGAGCCGGGCCTGGCACCGTTTGGCTTACGATTGCCGGAATC
>JAAELT010000651.1 GCA_024226315.1 bacterium
ACTCTTCAGCACTGTATATACACGTCTCCACGCCTTAGAACCACATCTGCAGCATTGTAGACCATTTTGTTTGAGGTATGCCCTATATGTGCTCCAAAATGCCTCCACTGCAATATCATACGCATCGCTTTGCACCCCATTGTGTTTTACTCGACAAAAGAGAACATAAATCAGTCATACGGAGCCATGTCAAGACTGTAAGGTGGACGCTTAAACTTTTGGACTCTTTTCCGCAAGCAGAAACGCTCCCATTGTCCTTACTCTGTGTGCGGCAGAATTGTCGTGATGCAACAAGAGACCATGATGGCGACCTTTTAGGTGCCTCACAGTCACTGCAAAGATCACAAGAGGCAAACATTAGTTCATAAACCAAACCTCAGTGACCGTACGCTGGGAAGAAAGTGGAATGGTTGCAACATCGCCGTTTTTAGAGACAAACACGGCGATGATCTGATTTGGGATGGTGCGGCTGATGGCAAACTTCTGAGGGGGCAGCCGGCAAACAGGGTTCCATTGTTGAGGCTGCTGTTTTCCTTTTCCGTAAAAACAGTATACCCATGTTTTATCACCACTGACGATCTCCCAAACTGCATTTGGTCTGTCTCTGTCAAATCTCTGAGCCACTATATGACACAAATGCACCCTTTTGGTCCCCGTCGGTAATTGTGCAGCATATTTCTAACACTTCCCGATGGAAAGCCCACTTA
>JAAELT010000652.1 GCA_024226315.1 bacterium
GGCTTCTGAAATGCGCCGTGAGCTCGTCTTCCGCGGCAACGTCGTCGAGCTCACCGCCGCGCTCGAGAGGGTTCCGGACCCGCGCGATCTCCTCGAGAAGTCCCTGGCCGACATCTACCACCAACCGGACCTCGCCCGCGAGGCGCTAAGAAGGAACATCGAGGATCGAGGAATACATGCAGCGATCGACGCCTTCGACATGGATCCGGCTACTTTCGGCAAGCTTCGCGGCCACCACGTCCCCGGCTTTGGCGACTCTCCCGAGCGTGCCAAGGCGCGCGATCTCGCCTGGCAGCGCGCCGGCGAGGCCGATGCCGCCTTTACCAGGCGCGACAGGATCGAACCCCAGCTCCAGGCGGCACGCTACTATCAGGGCATCCAGAACGAAGTCCGCGAGCTGGCCGACGCCTATCCCAGTCGCGAGAAGCTCCTCGCCGAGCTCGGTCGGCATATGGAAGGGCTCGAGCTGCACGAGGTCCGGCCGCTCCTGCGGCCGGGACAGGCGAAGCTCGTCCAGGACGTGCGGCGAGCGGAGCAGCGGTTTCTCGAGCCTTTGCGGGAGGCTGCGCGCGAGTTTCGCTTACTTGAGGGAGGCGGCGTGTCGCTCTCTACCGCGACCGTACAAGCGACGGCTCGAGAGGCCGCGGCGCTCTTCAGCAATGCACCGAGGCACATCTTGCAGCGGTTGACGCCACCTCAGATGCAAGGGGTGCTTCTGGCCGCAGCGGTGGCGAAGCGGGCTGTGAAGGTGGTGGCGAGGGCTGCCAGGCTGTGACCAGCCTCTTAAGGAGGTAGGTTCGGCTCGCCAACCTACAGCCGCGAGGAGCTGGTGGCGGAGATGGGCGCGGCATTCCTCTCAGGTCGAGCCGGCATCGAGCACGCCAC
>JAAELT010000653.1 GCA_024226315.1 bacterium
GGAGGAGTGAATTCCCTCTCGTACATGGCTTATACTATACACACTTTTTTGATAAGAATACCTTAATTTTTGCCGAGCCTCGATTATTCTTAAGACCCCGTTCACACGAGAACAGGACGGTACGCAACGATACGGAACTGGTCCAAAAAACAAACGATTTTTTGCAAGTGTTCACACGAGAACGATTCGAAGCGTTCCGTTCCGTTCCGAAAAGTGGAACGCTCTGAAAAGTGAGCCGTAAAACGGAACGGAACGGAACGATTTAGCTCTCGTGTGAACACTTTTTTGGACCGTTCCGTTCCATTTTGTGGATTTATTTCGTGCACTTTTACACGAAATGTGATGCGGTCATGCGCAGTGAGACAACTTTCTTACCCGCGAGGCCGGTTTCTGCGAAGGAGAGTAGTCCATCTTGGAACCGTTCCAGTGTCGTGTGAACACCTCTAAAAAAGTTCCGTTCCGTTCTGGTCCGTTCCGTTCCGTTCCCGTGTGAACGGGGCCTAAGAAATGTTCGTGCTCATTCTATGACAAAAATGATACCTTTGATGCAATCTATGAAGTTATTAGTGCATTCGTCACTACAGCAAAACTAACACTAAATACTGTATACAATACAATACAATACA
>JAAELT010000654.1 GCA_024226315.1 bacterium
CGCCGGGATCGATCCCTTCGAGCTGCGCCTGATCAACTGCAACCAGCCGGGCGAGACCACGCCGATGGGGCTCGAGATCACCACCTGCGGGCTTCGCGAGTGCCTCGAAGCGACCGCCGAGAAGCTCGATTGGAAGGGCAAACGCGGCCGGGGGAAGGGCAAGCGCCGCAATAGGCGTCGGGGCGTCGGCATGGCGTCGTTGATCCACGTCGGCGGCTCGGGACGCATCTACCGTTCCGACGCCAGCGGCATCATCCTGCGCCTCGACGATTACGGCAACGTTTACGTTTACAGCGGTGGCGTCGAGATGGGCCAGGGCCACCACTCGGCCCTCACCCTCGGGGTCGCCGAGAGCCTCGGGGTAAAACCCGAAAACGTGTTCATCAACCAGACCGACACCGCCACCTGTCCCTGGGACGTGGGAACCCACGCCAGCCGCGGCGCCTTCACCGCCCTGAACGCCGCCGCCATGGCGTCCGCCGAGCTGCGCGAGCGGATCTTCACCCTGGCCGAGGACCTCTTCCACTGTGAGGTTGGGAAGAACCTGCAGAAGCAGCGGCAGAAGAACCCGCTCTTCCGGCCGCCCGACTTCGATTTCCAGGGCGAATCCTCGCGCGAGCGTTTCGATCTCCGCGACGGCCGGCTGTACCTGAAAGACGGTCCCGACGAGCCCTGGGCGCGGGTCGGCCTGGGACGTTTCCTGCGCGCGGTCCACTTCCGCGAAGGGGGCGAGATGCTCACCGCCGAAGCGTTCTACGATCCGCCCAGCGTGCTACCCGACTGGCAGCAGGGCTACGGCAACATGTCGGCCTGCTACGCCTTCGGCACCCAGGGCGCCGAGGTCGA
>JAAELT010000655.1 GCA_024226315.1 bacterium
AGCGCCACTCCATGGCGTCGGGTGCCCGCGGCCAGGGGTTGTTCACCGCCTTCAACCTGGCATCCGGCGAGAAGCGCGACCGTTTGCGACAGATGATGTGGGACCGTGGCCTGGCGACGCTGTCCTCGGGACCGAAATCGATCCGTTTCCGCCCCTGCCTGACGATCAACGAGGAGGAGATCGACTTCGCGCTCGGCCTGCTCGATGAGGGTCTGAAAGAGCTGGAGGCGTAGGCGCTCTGGAAATCCTCAACGCGATTCCCCTGGCCGGCTTGATGCTGGTCGTCACCCTGGGATTCCTGCTCGGGCGCCTGGGGTGGCGTGGCATGTCGCTGGGCCCCGCTGGCGGCACCATGGGGATCGCCATCCTGCTCGGTGCCCTGGGGCTGTCGTTCGACCAGCTCTACAGCAGCTCGGAACCGCGCATCACCGTCGGTGCGTTCGGTTTCGCGCTGTTCATCTATTCCGTTGGCTTCGAGGCCGGGCCGAGGTTCTTCGACAGTCTGCGCATGGGCAAGGGCTGGCAGTTCCCGGCCCTGGGCGCACTGGTGAACGTGCTCGCCGTGCTGCTGGCGGTGGCCTGCGGCCGGCTGCTGGGGCTGGGCGCGTCGGTGACCGCCGGTCTGCTGGCCGGGGCGCTGACCAGCGCCCCGACGTACGCCGCGGCGGTCGAGGTGGTGGACGATCGCGCGGCGCTGGCGGTAGGTTTCGCCATCACCTTTCCCGCCGGTCTGCTCGGCATGGTGTTGATGGCCCAGTTCGTGCCCCGGCTGATGGGCGACGACCTGGCCGCCGGCACCGCCACCCAGGAAGAGGAAGACGAGGTCGCCACCGCCCGGCTGCGCCCCGAGCTGCAGCGCGCATTCCAGGTGACGTACGACGCCGTCGTCGACCGTCCGTTGCTCGAGCTCGACTTGACCGCCCGCACCGGCTGCATCATCACCCGTCTCTATCACGGTGGCCGGGTGAGCGTGCCGGACCGCGACACTCGGCTGGCGCGGGGCGACCGGGTGATGGTCCGCGGCCGTTTCGACCAGCTCGCCGCCTTCGAGAAGCTGGTCGGCCCCGAGGTCTACGACGACGAGCTGCGTCGCAGCATGCCGTCGCCGCGGGCAATCCAGGTGATCCGCGGCAGTGTCGTGGGCAAGCCTCTGAAGGAGCTCGAGCTGTTCCGCCAGCATCACAGTCTGGTGACCTCGGTGCAGCGTCAGGAGCAGGACATCGAGCCCTCCGCCGACCTCTGCTTGGAGCGCGGCGACGTGGTGATGGTGGCCGGCCAGCGCGACGACGTGCGCGCCGTGGCGCGGCTTCTGGGCCGCTTCGAACGCTCCAGCTACGAGACCGACATCGCCATCTACGCCGGCGGCATCCTGCTCGGCCTGCTGCTCGGCCAGCTGCGTCTCGGCTGGCTGGGGCTCGACCTGCGGCTGGGCTACGCCGGCGGCCTGCTGTTCGCCGGAGTTCTGCTCGGCCGCTTCCGGCGCATCGGCCCGTTCAGCGCCCACGTGCCGATCGCCGCTCGCCAGCTGGTGCGGGACCTTGGGATCCTGATCTTCATCGCCGAGACCGGCGTCGCCGCCGGCGGCGGCTCTCTGGCGGGCATCCACGGCCTGGTGTGGGAGGCGGTCGCCTGCGGCCTGCTGGTCACCGTCGTGCCGGTGCTCGGCGCGGTGCTGGTCGGCCGCTACCTGCTGTCCATGCGCCCGGTCGACACCTGGGGCAGCGTCTGCGGCGGCATGACCTCGTCCTCGGCCCTGGCGGCCATCCGCGGCGCCGC
>JAAELT010000656.1 GCA_024226315.1 bacterium
ACCGATTTTGGCCAATTTTCGGCAATTTTCCCTTAGTATACACTTAACGTTTTGGCAAAAATCTGTCGATTTTGGGGTTTTATTTTTATTTTATTTATGGTGAAATAGGGGTCGGATTAACCCCCCGATTGAATCAAAAGGCGTCGTATAGCCTTGTCTTCCTCTCTCTGGACGTTTTGGAGGCTTTTCAAAACCACCGATTTTGGCCAATTTTTGGCAATTTTCCCTTAGTATACACTTAACTTTTTGGCAAAAATCGGTCGATTTTGAGGTTTTATTTTTATTTTATTTATGGACAAATAGGGGTGCGATTAACCCCCCGATTGGGTCAAAAGGCTTCTTATAGCCTTGTCTTTGTATTTCAGGAGGTTTTGGAAATTTTTCAAAACCACCGATTTTGGGCGATTTTCTGCAATTTTCCCTTAGTATAAACTTAACTTTTTGGCAAAAATTTGTGGATTCTGGGGTTTTATTTTTCTTTTATTGATGGTGAAATAGGGGTCTGTTTAACCCCATATTTGGATCAACAGGAGTCTTATAGCTTCGTCTTACGATGCCAGGAGGTTTTGGAAATTTTTCAAAACCACCGATTTTGGGC
>JAAELT010000657.1 GCA_024226315.1 bacterium
TCGACCTCGCCCTGGAACGCCTGCTCGCCGCCGCCGAGGACGAGTGGCACCACCCCAGCGAGATCCTCGGGCACGCCGGCCCCAGCTTCGCCCGGCTCCACGCCGCCAGCCTCGAGCGCCCCGAGGCCGGCAACGGCGCTCGCCGCCTCGAGAGCGTGCGCGAGAAGCTGGCGCGCGCCGCGACGCTCGAGGCCACGGCCCGGCGGCGGCGGGAGGAGGGATCGTGACGTCCGGTGCGCCGGCTTCGTCGCTCAGACCCCGAGGGACCCGCGAGCGCTGGTGGCGGAGGTGCTTCGCAAAGACTCGTACCGCTCAGCCAGCTGCACCTGATCGTCTTCAAGATCTCGAACGCGTTCCTGGAGTCGCTTCAGCTCGTTCTCGCCCTTATGCACGACGTCGGTTCTACGCCGTCGCTCACCAGCCGCTGTCTCGGCCTCCTCGAGCCGCTTGGTGAGACTCTCAGCGATGCCCGTCGGCGCCCCCTCTGCTTTTCGGCCGACGCACGCAGCAAGTTCGCTGATCACCTTTTCAAGATCCGCTGCCTTGCGCCGAGCCTCGTTGGCGTCACGCGCAGCAATCTGCCGTCGCTCTTCGGCCTCCTACGCGTCCGCCAACGCGGCGAGCGTTCGCTCGGCGTGCTCGGGCGCAATGTCCGAAGAAAGACCGAAGCCTTCGAGGCTGCGCTGTCAATCTGCGAGTGCAAGCTCGGCTCTACCCGAAACAGCCACTACTTCCCGCTCCTGCTCGGTGCGGCGCTGGTCAGCGTGCAGACGAGCCTTCTCTGCCTCTTCCGCTCGCTCGAGCGCTCGGAGATCGATCTCGAGTTGAGACGCTACCCGCTCTACCTCCTCGGATGTCGGCGTCTCTGGGAGGCCGAGAACCCCAGCTGCCAAACCCAATCGGCGGCGGATTGCCACGTCGGAACTTGCGGCCGAGGGGGCGCCCCCAGTACGGCCTGGCCAAAGCCCCAGAATGAGCAAGCCGAGAGTAAGAAGCCCGACACCTAGCGCCGTGAGCCTCCACATCGTGCCAAGGCGAGGCCAGAGAAGCGCGGCAGCCGCCACGGACGCTACCGCCAAGACGCCTATAGCCGCGAGCAATGGGGGAGTGAAGCCCGGCGATGTCGCCCGACGAAGACCGCCGTTGGCGCCGCCTTCTCGACCAGCTCGATCCCTCCGAGAGCCACGGCTCGACCATCGTGCGCGCCGTCGCGGCCGGCCCCGAGGCGACGTGGCGCGCGATCGAGGGCGTCGTGACTGCCGCCGTCGAGACCTTCCTCCGCGCCCGGTATCCGGAGGGATTGGCGGGCTGCGCGCGGCTGATCAGGGCGCTGCCAAGCAAGGAGGCGTAGGGCACCGAGCCGCCGTCCGGGGCCACGGCTGAAGGAGGCGGCGCCCAACTCGGCCAGATCCGCTATTCCACCTCGTCGTGCTGGCTCAGGCTTTCGAGGACCGGCATCAGCGTCCCCGTGGGATCGATCCGCCGCAGAGGCCACTCCGCCAGGGGCGAGACCTGCATCAGCATCCCCAGGGTGGCGAGCATGCCGATCAGCAACGTCTTCTCCTCGATGTCCCCACACTCGAGCTCGCCGACCTCGCGCATCGAGGTGATGTGCTTGAGAACGCTTCCGAGGGTGGGGCAGCTCTCCCCCAGGCAGTCATCACAGAGCGGGCCGGGCTCCGGCTTCCGGGCCCGACCGACGGGCCCGGCTCCGGCCTCGACGCCGCAAGCGACGCACGGGCCGGCCTCGAAGGCGGAGAGCTCGACGGCGTAGGGCCCCGGGCGAAAGCCCGCCTCGACGTCCTGGGACCGGGGGAGGTCGACGCCGCTTCGCCTGGCGAAGGCGCGGATCGCGTGCGCCGTGACGGCCATTCGCCGGCGGATTTCGGTCTCGAGGAGGTGGAAGTCGGCGAGCATGTCGCCGATGCCCTCGATCTCGCGGAGCATCTCCTCGGGATGCTCGCCGCCCTGCTCGGCGGCCAGGCGCATCGCCTCCCAGTATTCGTCGAGCAGCGCACCGATGGAATCCGGCCGCCGGCTCAATGGGCCTCTCCCCCATCCGGTGGCCGGAGCGCCCAGCCCTTGCCGTGTCGCTTCCGCGCCATGGCGAGCGCCTGGTCGCGCATTTCTCGCATGCCCTTGGGACGCGACGGCCACGCGCCGGCGCAGGACTGCGCGTAGGACCGGGTCAGCATCAGCATTGCCTCCATCAGGCCGGACGTCGCTTGCGGGTCGTCCGCCTGGTCGACGTCGGTGACCTGCCGCAAAAAGGAGAGCAGCCCCAGGATCGCCGCCAGCTCGGGGCTGGCTTCCGCCAGACAGCGGTCACAGAGCGGACCCGGCTGCGGGTCTCCGATCCAACCGATGGGCCCGGAGCCCACCTCTTCGGCGCATTCCAGACACGGGCCGACCGACATGGGCGCGAGCTCGATCGTGCATTCACGCTGCACGCCGTCTCCCGAGATCGGCGGCCACTCGCACTCCGGGTAGTCGTTCATGAACTGGTGCAGTCGCAGTAGCAGGGGCCTGCTCTCGCGCGCGAGCCGATCCTGTAGCGCCAGAGTCTCGCCGACCATGGTCTCCAGCGCCCGCCGTTCCCGTTCGCGATCTTCGGAGCCTTCGGGCACCGCCGCGGAAACCTCCTCCCAGTTCACCAAAAGCTGAAGTGCCCTGCCGATCTTCATTGCGCCGATGCTATCCGTTCGGGCGAGATCATGAGGGCCACCTCATCCACCTACAGCGACCGGGTGTCGGTCCGGCCGCCGGCCTTCCAGCTCGACTGGCCGGGCCGCACTCTGGTAGCGTCAGGCGCAGTATGCTCGAAGACGAGACACTACGAGAGGATCTGCACCACCAGGAGCTGGCCGTCCGCCGGCACTGGCAAGCGTTCCGCGCTGCCTGCGAGCGAGAAGTCCCGGACAGCCTCACCTTCCTTGCCGCCCTCGGTGTCAACGTCGCCAGCCTTCTCGCCGATCATCCCGAGCTGGCAGAAGCCTGGGTTGCGCGCTTGAGCAGGCAGGTCCAAGACCAGCTGGACAGACAGGGTCGAGAGCAAAACTGAGCCCTGCCGGCGGCTCGTGAGAGGCGGCCCCGGGTCAGAATCGTTGCGCGTTCTGCCGCGTTCCGGCCGTTCGGCGACCGGACGACAATTTCTTGAATATTGCCGTTTTGTGACGCGTATCCCAGGTTTGGCGCGAAACGTGGATAATAGCGCATTTTCTTGATGCGTCAACGGCCACCAAGGGCCGAAATACCGCTGTTTCGTGTCGATTCGATCAAAAAACGACCAAGTCACGGCTCCGGCGGAAAGTGTATGGTCTTCTCATGGTTCTGGAATTCTTCGGTGAGCTCATCGCCGAGATGCGCAAGTACGCCAA
>JAAELT010000658.1 GCA_024226315.1 bacterium
AAGAAGGAGCGCCTGGCGGTCCTCGGCGAGCTCGCCGGCAGCGTCGCCCACGAGATCCGCAACCCCATCGCGGTGATCGGCAACGCGCTGTTCCTGCTGCGGCGCAAATACAAGGGACCCGACGGTGAGCCGCCGAAGGAGGTCGGTCTCATCGACCAGCAGATCCAGCGCACCAACCGCATCGTCTCCGAGCTCCTCGACTACGCCCAGGGCTCCTCCACCCTGTTCCAGTGCTTCCCGCTCCAGGAGGCCGCCGAGGAGGCCATGGGCGAGCTCGAGATGCCGCCGACGATCCGCGTCGACCGCCGGTTCGAAGACCATCCGGTCCTCGTCGAGGCCGACGCCGGCCAGGTCCAGCGGATCCTCCGCAACCTGTTGACCAACGGCGTCGAGGCGATGCCGGAAGGCGGCACCCTGCGCCTCGAATGCCGCCGGGTCGGCGACGAAGCGGTGATCTCGGTGATCGACACCGGGGTCGGGATCTCCGAGGACGACCTGTCGCAGGTCTTCGAGCCGCTGTTCACCACCAAGGCCAACGGCATCGGCCTCGGCCTGCCGCTGTCACAAAGATACGCGCGCTTGAACCAGGGGCGTATCGAGTGTGATAGCCTACCCACCAGGGGAGCCATTTTCCGGCTCGTGCTGCCGGCGCAAGGAGTTGCAGAGCCCGGCCGCACCGATACGGAAACAGAGCCCGGCGACCCGAGTCTCTGAAGAGTGGGGGAAAAAGATGCCGGAACCAGCGGCACAGGGAGAGACGGCCAACGTCCTGGTGGTC
>JAAELT010000659.1 GCA_024226315.1 bacterium
CAACGCTCGAACACGGCATTGCCAGAAGACCTGTGGTCGCGACGAATGCCGGAAGGCGCAGGAGGTTCGGAGTCGGGCCCACTGGTGGAAGAGAAATCCCGAATACTGGGTCGCCAGACGAATCGCGGCCAAGACGGAGGCACTCGAGCAGGCCAGTGCAGGATAGGTCGAGGCATCCTTGGGACGTCGTGCAAAAGGCGTTCGAGACTCAAAGTGCTGTAATACTTGCGATTCTCGTCCGACTTGCCTGTCGTGGCGGGGGACCGATCAAAACAGGGGGGTCGAGCTTTACAGTTGACGCACCAGTCCCCTGGTGGTGGATGCCACGGAGCGATCCTCATTTGTCGAGCAGAACTCGGGTATTTTCAGTTGACTGCCGAGCTGGGCGGGAAGCCCAGCGTCGTCAGCCAATCTTCGACTTCCTCGCCAGTCACCAGCTCATGAGCACTCGTTCCCTTGTGTCGGCCCCAGCGACGAGTCTTGAGGTTGTGGTGGGCTCGAAAGAGCTCCAGGAACCTTGGCGATGGCGCCGTAGGCTTTGCGCTCCAGACCGAAGTAGACCTTGCCCATCTCGTATTGGGCGTGAAAGCAGTCATCCCTCTGTTCGGCCTTCGGATAGACCTCGCGGACGCCCGCCGCGATACCCAGGGCCGCATCCTTGACGACCTTCTTGAGCTCCATGCCCTGCTCCTGGCAGGGACGAAGCACATCGGCCCAGTCCTCACCGCTGCGGCTCGAACGCGCAACGCCAGGGCGAACAGATAACCGCTGACAAGGTCCACTCCGGCCAGCACCGGGGCGCCCTGGCTATACATCTCGTCAACAGCCCCGGCGATGATGGCCGAGAGGTCGACATTGCCGTTGAACAGCCGGGCTCGCTCTTCGGCCTCGACCAAGATGCCCTGGACCTTGCCGTACGACACGCTGAGGCCGGGGTAGAGGATGGGGATGAGATTCTCGATGGGACGAAGCGCGTTGGGCCCTTCCATCCTCAGGGCCACGATTGCACGGCGGAGCTGGTCTTCGTCGACAACGACCACATGCTGGACTCCGCCCATCGCGTTGGCGCTGTCGAAATGCTCTTCGAGCATGTCCGATGTGAACTGCTGGACGTCGTAGATCGTGGGCCTCGAGACCCCGAAGCTCTCGGAAAGGGCGGTGATCGAGCCGTAATCCCCTTGCGTAGCGAGGGAGAGGACGGCAAGGTCCACCTTCTGGGAAGTCGGGAGATCGGTTTTTCTGAGATCGGTCATGGTCTGCTCCGGGGTGAGATTGCTTAGCAACAACCTTTTCCCACGGATGCGGGCCGCCGGCTTCCCTTTCTTTCGATTCCGTTGAGATGAGGCTCCGTTTCAGGCTGGGGCGGTCATATTTTCAAGAGCCCAACTGTAAAGCGGGAATGACCGGTCCC
>JAAELT010000660.1 GCA_024226315.1 bacterium
GAGCGCCGAGAACGACGCCAGCTTGACGCTCATCATGGTGCCGCTGCCGAAGGAGATCGACTCCGGCCCATACTCCACCGAGTAGTCGATGATCGCATCGGCGATTTCGCTGGTCGCCTGCTCCCAGCTGACGCGCTCCCACTTGCCTTCACCTCGCTCGCCGGCCCGCTTCATCGGGTAGAGCACCCGCTGCTTGCCGTACATCCACTTCGAGTGCCGCAAGCCCTTCTGGCAACCCCGCGGGCCGTAGTCGGGGGCGTCGCCCGAGGGCAGGTACTCGGCCTGCTGCTCCTCGCGCCACACGATGCCGCCCTTGATGTAGACGTTGAAGGCGCAGGTGCCGGCGCAGTTGGTGCCGTGGGTACCGCGGGCGACGCGGTCCCAGGTCCACTTGTTGCGGTAGACGTCCTCGAAGCGGCGGTAGGGCTCCTGCGGCGCGGCCAGAGCTTCGGTCGCCGACAGCGGAGAGTGACGGAGCATGAGCCCGAGGCCGGTGATGCCACTGCCCTGGAGGAAGCGGCGTCTGGTGACCGTGCGGGGGCGTTTCATACTTCGGCTCCTTCGCGATCCTTTGCGCCAGCATCCTTGCTCGGTTCGATGAGAGCTGCCGAAAGATCTTAACCTCGAAAATCCGGAGACAGACTCCGGATTTTCAAGGATGCGTAGCCGTGCCCCGTCAGATCCCCGCCTTCTCCCGCACCCGTTTCATCGCGTCTTCCGCGGACTCGAGCGGCGCCCAGGCCAGCGGCGCCTCTTGCAGCGCCGGCGCTCTCAGGCCGGTCTCTTCCTCACTGTTCGCCAGGATCTCGCCCAAGCTCGGGCCGAGGTCGAAGTCCTTGACCTGGCCGCGAGCAACGCGCATCTCCTGGCGCAGCGTCTCCGTGGCGTCTGAGTCGCCGATCACGACGCCGTAGTCGGCGCGGGCCTTCTCCTCCGAGACCAGCCCCTTGGCGACGTCGGCCTCGACCTTCTCCATCGGCCGATCGAGCGGGTCCTTCCAGCCACCGCCGCCGGCGGTGCGGTAGACCAGCACGTCGCCGGGCTGGACCTGGACCTCGTCGCACTTCGACGGCAGGCGCTCCTCGGTGCCGCCGGCGCGCTGCAGGATCTTCTCCGAGCGGTGGCCGGGCTTGCCGCCCAGGATGCCCCAGGGATAGGTGAGCCAGCGGTCGTCGTGGATCGACACCTCGCCGGGCTCGAGGTAGAGGTAGCGCTTCTCGATGCCGTTGCCTCCGCGGTGGAAGCCGGCGCCGCCGGAGTCCTTGACCGTGGTGTAACCCTCGACGCGGACCGGGTAGTAGGCCTCCAGGTACTCGGTGGGAATATTCTCGAACAGCGGCCACCAGGAGTGGCCGTCCATGCCGTCGCCGATCGGGCGGCCGGGAATACCCCCGTAGGAGATCTCCATCAGGTAGTAGAAGTCGCCGTTCTTGTCCCACCCTGAATACAGCATGTAGGGAGACGTGCCATACCCCGCCGCCGTGGTGTGCTCGGGGCTCTTGCGCGCCAGGGCACCGCCGAGGACGTCGAACAGCCGAGTCAGGGCGTGGGTGCGGCAACCGAGGGCCGAGGGGAACCTCGGGTGCAGCAGGCTGCCGTCGGGGACGATGACGTGAAGCAACGGATAGAAGCC
>JAAELT010000661.1 GCA_024226315.1 bacterium
CCAGCGCCCCGGGCAGATCGCCTTGCGACTTCAGCACGCTGCCGATCAGGCTGTGAGAATCCGACAGATGCTTCTGCCAGACCGTGTTGCTCGGGTCCGACGCGGCGAGACGCTCAGCGATGCCCAAGGATGCACGGTAGCTCTCCAGCGCCCCGGGCAGATCGCCTTGGGACACCAGCACGCTGCCGATCCTCCCGTGAGAGACCAACAGGGCTCGCTGCCAGACCACGTTGCCCGGGTCCGACGCGGTTGATAAACACTCAGTGATGCCCAAGGATGCACGGTAGCTCTCCAGCGCCCCGGGCAGATCGCCTTGGGACACCAGCACGTCGCCGACTCTTTCGTGAGAGACCGACAGAGCCCGCTGCCATTGTGGGTTGCCCGAGTCCGACGCGGCGAGCCGTTCAGCGATGCCCAAGGATGCACGGTAACTCTCCAGCGCCTCGGGAAGATCGCCTTGGGACACCAGCACGTCACCCAGTTCGATGAACGCCGCAAGCTCTCCGTCCTCGGTATTCGCGGCCGTTCGGGCGGCGCGAAGGGCGTCCGTCAATCTCCCGGCGTCGCGATAAAGCCGGCTCAGTCGGACCCAGTCCCAAGCCTCGCCCGGATCCAACGTGGTGATCTCCTCATAGCGGGAGATGACTTGCGCCGTGGTCAGCTTGCCTCTGGCACGCGCTTCCAATGCCAGCATCGCGTTGTGCCGCCCCTCCGAGGCGCTTTCGATCTCCGCCCGCCTTCGACGCGCTGCATCCCGGGCGGAACGGAGGTCGTCCAACACCGCCAGTGCACCTATCTCGTCGCCCGCGTTGAACCGAGCCAACGCCGCCGCTCCCTCCGGCGTCGCGGCGATGTCTTCTACCGCCGCCCGGAAAATCGCAATCTCCTCGGCGTAGGTACGATCGCGCGCCGCCAGGGCCTCAACATAAGCTTCTTCCGCGGCGGTGAGTGCCGCTTGTGCTCGCGCATCGCCCGCTCGGATCTGGGCGCGTAGTCCCTCTATCTCCTTCTGTTTAGCGCGTATCGTTGCATCCGCCGCCCGCTGCATGGCGGCCTGGGTCGCCGATGCCGCGTAGAGCGCCGCCGCTATCTCCGCGCGCGAGTCCACTGGCGCAAGCCCACCAGCGGGCGATTGACCCAACGCGGGTAGATCAACGCAGAACAACAACGCGAGGACCGACAGGGAGCGTCCTTTCATGCGAGTGCTCCAACCCGCATGTTCTGGAGGTTCATGACTACCTCTTTGGCAGCACGGTGCCGCCGCCG
This sequence comes from bacterium, assembly GCA_024226315.1. Lineage (GTDB taxonomy): Bacteria > Acidobacteriota > Thermoanaerobaculia > Multivoradales > J023 > JAAELT01. The sequence goes on from JAAELT010000661.1 coordinate 1,267, forward strand.
CCCCCTGCGTCAGCTCGGCGATCCGTTCCCCTGGGTGGGGCGGTGGCTTTTCGCAGGCTATCTCACTAGCGCAGCCACTCAGGGTACTACCGAGCTTAGGCTTTGGGCCCCGAGAATGTCGCCACCCGCAAGGGTGGGCCTATTGTCAAATCACTTTGGGGCCGGAAACGGGGGCAGCAATCCTGCCCTCCGGGTCACGCCAATGTGTCCAACTGGCACCGATCGAGCCGCGGAAGGTCGGCCTGCCTCCGAGCGGGAGAGTACGACGCCGAGGCAGCACCGATTCGGCCGGCACCTTCCGAGGCAGAACAGCGCGTTGGCAGGCGTTTTTTGGTTAAATCTGGGGCGAAAGGGTAGACTACTTTTCCCCGATCGACCCACAACCCGCAGCGACCCATCCACAGGAGATGCCCCATGGCGACTGAACCTCACCTCGACGACCGCAGCAGCGACCACCGGTCGCGAAGATCGACCGCCTTCCTGCTGGCCGCCCTGTTGCTGACGCCGCTCGCGATCGCCACCCCGGCGGCCGCCGAGGACGGCCGCGAGGTGATCGCCAAAGGCGCCGAGTCCTACGGGCCGGTGACGCCGATCCGGACCATCGCCTTGCGCGACGCGGTCGCCGCTGAAACCTGGCAGCCGGGCGATCCGACCAAGGAGATCCCTCGCCGTTTCTTCCCGTTGCCGGGGGGTGAGAACCGGGGGCCGGTGGCTGAGGGCTTCCCGGATCTCCTGGGCGAGCTCCAGCTCATGGACACCGCCGACCGCGCGCCCTCCGTCACGGTGGACGTCAACATGGATGGCCAGGGCTTCACCGGCGTCGCGCCGCCCGATACCGTGGGCGACGTCGGCCCCGACCATTACGTCCAGGCGATCAACGCCTCGCGCATCGCCGTTTACGACAAGACCGGCAGCATGGAGCCGGGTTTCCCGATCAACCTGGATTCGCTGGCTCCCGGGGCGCCGTGCACCAGCGGCTCGGGCGATCCGATCGTGCTCTACGACTGGCTGGCCGACCGCTGGTTCCTGCAGGAGTTCACCGGCGGCGGCGTGCTGTGCATCTACGTCTCGACCACCGCCGATCCAACCGGCACCTACGACTTCTACTCCTTCACGCCGCCGAGCTTCCCCGACTACCCGCACTACGGCGTGTGGCCGGACGCGTACTACGCCGCCACCAACGAGGCCGGCGGCGGCGGCAACCAGACCACCTACGCCTTCGACCGCGTGGCGATGCTGGCCGGCGGTCCGGCCACCATGCAGCGCCTGACGGTGGTGCCGCCGCTCTCCGGCTACGGTTTCCAGACCGTGACCCCGGCGGACCACGACGGCGACACGGCGCCGCCGGTGGGCGCTCCCGGGATCTTCATGCGCCACAACGACGACGAGGCGCACAGCGGCTCGCCTCTGCCGGCGACCGACACCCTCGAGATGTGGGAGATGGACGTGGACTTCGTCACCCCGGCGAACACCACGGTGACGGCACTGCCATCGATCACGATCAGCGACTTCAACTCGTGGATGATCAACTACTCGACGTTTTTCACCACTTCCCAGCCGGATTCGGGGACGCTACTGGATGCCATTCGCGAAGTGATCCTGCAGCGCCTCGTCTACCGCAACTTCGGCACTCACGAGACACTCCTGGGCGTGTTCGCGGCCAACCGCGACCCGGCGACCTCGGGCAGCGTGGTGGAGCAGGGCAACCGCTGGTTCGAGCTGCGCCGTCCGATCGGCGCCCACGGACCGGGGGCCTGGACGCTGCACCAGGAGGGCACGTTCGGCGGCGATACCAACTCGTCGGACGCCAACTTCTTCATGGGCAGCGTGGCGATGGACGGCGCCGGCAGCATCGCCCTGGGCTACAGCAAGACCGACGTCGGCGGCTCGCCGGTGTTCCCGAGCGTCGGGATCACCGGACGGCTGGAGAGCGACCCGGCCGGCACCATGGGACCCGAGAACGACATCGTGCTCGGCGGCGGGGCGTCGAGCAGCGGCCGCTGGGGGGACTATGCCAACATGAGCATCGACCCGGCGGACGACTGCACCTTCTGGTTCACCCAGGAGTACATTCCCGTCAGCGGCACCTGGGGCACGCGCATCGCCTCGTTCGTGTTCGACGAGTGCTTGTTCGGCTTCGTCCTGTCGCCGACGCCGTCGACCCTCGACGTCTGCGCCCCCACCGATCCCGATCCGACGGTGGACATCGACGTCACCGCGGTGGGCGGCTGGAGCTTCAGCGTCGACCTGTCCGCGTCGAGTGAGCCTCCGAGCACCACCGGGAGCTTCTCTCCCGACAACATGACGCCGGACTTCACTAGCACCTACACCCTCCTCGGAACGGGCAGCTCGACCACCGGCACCTATTCGATCGGCATCAACGGCACCGGCGCCGACGTGCCGGCCACCGAGCGCAGCACGTCGGTGGTCCTCAACCTGGCGGTGGCCGTTCCCGCCGCGCCGACCCTCGCCACCCCGGCGGACGCCGCCACCGGTGAGGGCCTGACGCCGACCCTGACCTGGATGGCGGCCAGCGACGCCACGTCCTACGATCTCGAGGTCGCCACCGACGCCGGTTTCGGTAACGTCGTCTACTCGGTGACCGGCTTGAGCGGTCTCAGCCACACCGTCGCCACGCCGCTCGCCTACGACACCGAGTACTTCTGGCGGGTGACGGCGGACAACGTCTGCGGCACCACCGCCGGTTCTGCTTTCAGCTTCACCACCGAGGTCTCTCCCGGAGCCTGCCCGCCCGGCTTCACCACCGTGGTCCACTTCGAGGACGATTTCGAATCCGGAGCGGTCGGCTGGACGAGCAGCGGCACCGGCGACACCTGGGCGCTCGACGGCAGCAACGTCACCAGCGGCGCCAACGCCTACCACGCCGACGATCCGGTCACCCTGAGCGACCAGCGGCTGGTCTCGCCGGCCGTCGTTCTGCCCTCTCCGGCGACCTCGCTCACCCTGCAGTTCCAGAACCTCCAGGCCTTCGAGACTCCCAACACCGACGGTCGCTGCTGGGACGCCGGGATCCTGGAAATCACCACCGACGGCGGGGCCAACTGGAGCCAGGTGCCGGGCAGCGCGATGTTGACGGACCTTTACGACGACATCCTGTGGAACGACACTCCGGGCAACAACCCGATCAGCAACGACTACGGCGCTACCGACGCCTGGTGCGACCCCTCGCAGCCGTTCACACTGTCAGTGGTGGATCTCGCCTCCTGGGTCGGACAGACCGTCCAGTTCCGGTGGCGCCTGGGCTCGGATTCGGCCTCGGGAGGCGACGGCTGGACTCTCGACGACGTGGTCGTCCAGTCGTGCGACTCGGGCCTCATCTTTACCGATGGCTTCGAGTCCGGCGACACCACCGCCTGGTAGCTCGAGCCGACCGGTGCTTCATTTGCGCCCCTCAGGGGCGACGTCAGTCAGCCGCCCACGCCTCTTCGGCGTCGGGCGGCGATGGCACGCTGTTTGCTGACCCAGGGGATCATGATCGGGACGAAGAAGTCCGCCGATTGGCCGAGCCTGCCCAGGTGGCCGGTGGCGGTGATCGCTGTCGCGATCACGGTCCTCGGCTCGTCGCCGGCCCTGGCCTCCCTGGTCTCGGAGTATGAGGTCGAGCGCCAGGCGGAACGGGCCTTCGCGCAGATGCGGGCGCGCATCCCGATCTCCCGCGACGTCGCGGCGAGGGACTACGTGGATTGCGTCGCGCGGTCGATCATCGCGCGGCTCGACGAGCGGTATAGCGACATGGATTGGGAGATCGAGCTGTTCGACCACGAAGCGGCCAACGCCTTCGCCATGCCCGGCGGCAAGATCGGGGTCTTCACCGGCATCTTCAGCGTCGCCGACGATCAGGACGCGCTCGCCGCGGTGCTCGGGCACGAGGTGGCGCACGTGGTCTCCCAACACGCCCTGAAGCGGGCCCGCAAGCAGGTGCGCAACCAGCTCCTGGTGGTGGCTGCCTCGGGCGCGCTGGGGGGCGACCGCGGGACCACCAACATGCTCGGCCTGGGCGCCCAGATCGGCCTCGGTCTTCCCTACGGCCGCAAGCAGGAAGCCCAGGCGGACTCCGCCGGACTGGTGCTGATGGCCGGTGCCGGCTTCGATCCGAGAGCCAGCATCTCGCTGTGGAAGAACATGTCGAAGAAGAACCCGGCCGCGCCTCCTGCGCTGCTCTCCAGCCACCCCTCCTCCGACAAACGGCTCGACGCTCTCATCAGCGAGCTGACGCGATCTCTGATCCTCTTCAACCAGGCCCACGAGCACGGCCGGATCCCACGGTGCCAGTGATCAGACCCGTTTGCCTTTCCACTTCCCGCGCCGAAACATCGCGATCATGACGATCGCCAAGAGCGACTCGGAGATCAGCAGGGCCAGGAACACCCCGAGAGGCCCGATGCCCAGAGTTACCGCCAGCACGTAGGCCAGTGGGATCTGGCCGAGCCACATCGAACCGGCGTTGACCACGGCGGGGGTAACGGTGTCGCCGGCACCGGAGAAGGACTGGCCGATGACGTTGCCGTAGCCGTAGAGCATGTAGCCGGCGCTGACCCAGATCAAGCATTGCTTGCCGAGCTCGATCACTTCCGGATCCTGGCTGAACAGGCGCATCAGTGGCTCGGCAAAGACCATGAATGAGACCCCGATCGCTCCCTGAGAGAGCATGTTGTAGTAGCCGACCCGCCAGGCGGTACGTTCGGCGCGTCGGCCACGGCCCGCGCCGAGATTCTGGCCCACCAACGCCGCCGATGCGTTGCTCAATCCCCACGATGGGGCCTCCGCGAGCAGGAAGAGACGGGTGCAGATGGTGAATGCGGCGAGCGCGGAGCTGCCGAAGATGGCCACGATGCGAAACAACAGCAGATAACTGGCGCTGCCGAGCACGTTGTTGAGGCTCGCGGGCAGGCCGATCCGCATCAGGCCGCCGAGAATCGCGAAATCCGGAGCCAGGTCGCCGGCGCGGATCCGCAACCGACTGTGGCCGCTCGCCAGGATCCAGATCTGGTAGCACCCCGCGATCCCCCAACCGATGACGCTCGCCAGGGCGGCACCGGTCAGCCCGAGCTCGGGAAACGGACCCCAGCCGAAGATCAGCAGGGGGTCCAGCACTATGTTGAGACCGTTGGCGAGCCACAGCGAGCGCAGCGCGAGGTTGGCGTCGCCGGCGCCACGCAACGCGCAGTTTCCGATCAGCACGAAGAACAGGGTGATTGCCCCTCCCAGAGTAATTTCGGTGTAGATGGTGCCGGTATCGCGCACGCCGGCCGAAGCCCCCATCCAGGCCAGGATGCGCCAGGCGTTCACCCACCCGGCGAAGCCGACGACGATCGCCACTGTCGAGCCGAGCACCAGTGCCTGAGCCGCCGCCTTCGCCGCCGCCGCCGGGCGCTTCTCGCCGATCCTCCGGGCGACCGTGGCCGTGGTGGCCTCGCCGAGGCCGTGCGCAAGGGTCAGGACGAGAGCGAAGACGACGGCCGTGAGGCCGACCACGGCCATGGCCTCCGCGCCCAGCCGTGCCACGAACAGACTGTCGACCAGCATGAAGACGGACTGCATCACCATCTCCAGAACCATGGGGATGGCCAGCAGGAAAATCGGTCGCGAAATCGGCCCGTGTGTGTAATCGGTCTCGGCGCCCTGAAACGCGTTGCGCAGCCCTTGCCACAGACGCGACAGGAGGGATTCTCGGGGGGCGGGGGAGTCGTGCCGGGACATCGGGTTCGAAGCTGAGATTCAATGGGCACGAACAGCGGAACGGGAACGTCCAGGGGAGCATACATGGTAACCTTGGCGCTCCGTCAGCATCCGCAGATTGAACCATCTATCGAGCAGGTCGGCTCTCCGGACACCAGCAGTGGGGGGTGGGGTATCGGACTCGGACTCAGCGCCCGCGTCAACCTTCTGATCTATACGTTGATCGCGGCGATGCTCCTGGTCTACGTGCCGGCTGCGCGGTCCTACATGCAGCTGCGTCAGACCTTCAGGGAGGCGTTGCTCGATCTCAATCAACAGCTCCTACTGCGGGAGTTCGAGACAAGAGCCCTCTCGCAAACCGCCGAGCTTTTTGACGTCGTGGTTTTCGGGGAGCCTCAACAGGAGCTTCAGGCGGCAGAACAGACTGCTCAGGCGATGGTTGCCGAGCTCACCTCCTCAGAGGGCGGATCGGTGCGGTTCGAAGATGTCAGCGAGGAGTACTTTCGGCTGCAGCAGGTAGAGCGCAAAGCCCTGCAGCTGGCCCGCGGCGGCTGGGTTGACGAGGCGTTTCGCGTGCTGCGCGATGAGATGGTGCCGACCCGCGACGCAGGCCTGTTGCAGAGCAATGACGAGGTCCTATCTCAGGAGAGACTGGTTTTCGAGGACCGCATGCTCGGCCTCTCTGCCCCCTTGCCACTGGTCCCCTTTGTCGAGATCGAGTCGAGCGCCAGCCGTCTGCGGGCTGATGCAGCCGAGGCGCTGGCGGCGGCGACGTTTCTTCAACACCTCCAGCGCCTGATCGCCGAGTACGAAGACTTCGCTTTCCTGGACGGTGCGTGGCACAAGCTCTATCTCGCGGAAGGCAAGACCGAGAAGACCTTCGAGCAGTGGCAGATCGAAGTTGCGGCGGCCGCGCCCGAACCTTCGATACCGAGCGAGGACGTTCGCAGAATCGGTGGCCTCTACCTGAAGCTGAATCGAACGGGCAAGAAGCTCGTCGATGTCAGCGAGAGCGACTCGCGGGAGCAGCTCGATGCTTTCTACCGAGAAGAGTTCGAGCCGCTGACAGATAGCGAGCTCAGGCCGTTGCTCGATTCGATGACCCGAGCCTACGAAGATCACCTGGCCTCCAGCACACGGTCGGTGTGGCGGCGGATCGATCTCGCCGGCTACAGCATGGCGGTCTTCGGCCTGATCCTGTTGGCACTGGCGTCGATCAGCCCGTGGCTGATGTCGCGCTGGATCGTGCAGCCGATCGGCGCCCTGACCCTGGCGACGCGCCGCCTCGGTACCGGTGACCTTTCCGAGCAGGTAACCGTCCAGAGAACAGACGAGCTCGGTGAGCTGGCGCAGTGCTTCAATCAGATGGTGGTGGATCTAAAAGAGGCCCAGAACCAGCTCGGCCGACGGGAGCGGCTGGTGGTGATGGGGCAATTGGCGGGCAGCGTCGCTCACGAGATTCGAAATCCTCTCGGGGTGATGAAGAACTCGATCTACTTCCTGCGACTGACCCAGAAACTAAGGGACGAGAAGGCGATGCAGCACCTCGGGTTGATCGAGGACGAGATCAACCGGGCCAATCGGATCATCACTGAGTTGCTCGACTATGCCAGGGATCCGACATCCCAGGTCGGCATCTTCGTCCTCCAGGATGCCTTCTACAAAGCTCTTGCGGAGGTCGAGGTGCCGGACTCGGTGCGCATCGAGCACGATCTGGAGGAGGAGCCGTTCGAGATGACTGGTGACAGTGGTCAGATCGAGCGGGTGCTCTCGAACTTCCTGCGCAACGCGGTGCAGGCGATGCCGGACGGCGGTGCGTTGCGCTTGGAGTGCCACCGCCGGGGCGATGACGTCGTGGCCGCGGTCACTGATACCGGCGTCGGCATCGCCGAGGACGTGGTCGACAGGATCTTCGAACCGCTCTACACCGGCAAGGCCAAGGGAATCGGCCTCGGCCTGCCTCTTTCTCTGAGATACGCGCAGCTCAACAGCGGCAGGATCGAGGTCGACAGCGTCCTCGGAGAGGGCTCGACTTTCAGGCTTGTGCTGCCGGCGCCCCGGAACGATGCCGATCCGGGATGACCGATTGGCCGCGTTTGCGGAGATTCCCGGACCGCTGCCTACGCGGCGGCTTCCCGACCCAGTGTGAAAAAGAAGGTGCTGCCGCTGCCCGACCCCTCCGACTCGACCCAGATGCGACCGCCGTGGAGCTCGACGATCCGCCGGACCAGGGCCAGGCCGATCCCGGTGCCGTCCTGCTCGGTTTCGAGCCGTTCGAATAGGCCGAACACCTTCTCGTGATAGCGCGGATCGATACCGATGCCGTTGTCGCGCACGAAAAAGATCTGATCGGCGCCGTTGCGCCTCACCCCGACCTCGACGCGCGGCCGGACGCTCTCATCGACGTAGGTCACCGCGTTGGCCAGCAGGTTCTGAAACACTTCGAGCAAGCGGCCGCGGTCCCCGACCACGGTCGGCAGATCTTCGGCGATCTCGATCTGGCCTTTGCGTTCGGTGACCAGACCGGCGACCATCTCGACCGCTTCGGCCGCCAACTCGTCCAGGGCAATCTCTTCTGGCGGGTTGATCTTGCGCCCCACGCGCGAGAGCTCCAGGAGCTCGTCGAGAAGCCGCGACATCCGATCGGCAGCGGTGCCGATGCGGCGAATGTCGTGCTCAACGCGCTCGCCGTCACCGGAGGCGATATCTTTGCGCAACAGCCCCAGGAAACCCTTGATGGTGACCAGCGGGCTCTTCAAATCGTGGGAGACGGTGTAATTGAAACGCTCGAGCTCGGAGTTCTTCTCCTCGAGCTCGACGATCAATTTTTCGCGTTCGGCGATGAGTCGCTCGCGTTCCTTGACCTGAACGCGTTCGCGCTGGGCGATGGCGCGCTCGAGCTCGACCTTGCGGTGCTGGCTGCTGACGAAGCCCCAGACCGCCGCGGCGGCACTCAGCGTGTAGAGGGTGATCGCCCACCAGGTCTTCCAAGGCGGCGGCGCGACATCGATTGCGATCGACAGACCGTCCTCATTCCAGACTCCGTCGTTGTTCGAGCCCTGGACCCGGAGCACGTAGCTGCCCGGATCCAGATTGGTGAAGCTCACCCGGCGGTGGTTACCGAGATCGATCCAGGAGTCGTTGAAACCCTCGAGGCGGTAGCGATAAAGATTGTGACGGGGCGCGGTGTAGTCGAGGGCCGCGAACTCGAACGAAACGATGGAGTCACGGTGACTGAGAGAGACGTCGCTGAGATCGAAGATCGGCCGGCCGAGAGCGACTGGTTTGTTGAGCTTCGAGAACGATGTGAGCACCACCGGTGGCACCGCGGTGTTGCTTTCCAGACGATCAGGGAAGAAGGCGTTGAAACCGCCGGTTCCGCCGAAGAAGAGCTCACCGCCCGGGCTCCTGAAGTGCGCGTTCATATGGAACTCGTTCGACTGCAGGCCGTGGCTGACGTTGTAGTTCTTGAAGCTGCGCCGCCCTGGGTCCAGCCTCGACAGACCGCTGTTGGTCGACAGCCAGAGATAGCCCTCGGCGTCCGGGTGAATACCGTAGATGACGTCGTTGGGCAGGCCGTCACGCTCGAGGAAGTGCTCGAAGTGAGCCTGGCCTCCTTCGTCGATCTCCAGCAGCCGATTGAGGCCGATCTGAGTGCCGACCCATAGGTCGCCCGCCGAGTCGCTCAGGAGCGAGAACACCATGTCGCTGCTCAGGCTCGAGGCTTGCGCCGGATCGTTGCGCAGGCGCAGAAAGTTCTTGGTGTCGGGATCGAAGCGGTTGAGTCCTCCCTCGAAGGTGCCCAACCACAGATTCCCTCGTCGATCCTCGGCGAATGCGGTAACCCGGTCATTCGACAGGCTGTTCTCCTGCTCGGCTTCGTGCAGGAAGCGCTCGAAACGTCCGGATGCGCGGTCGAGGCGATTGAGGCCGCCGCCGAAGGTACCGATCCATAGCGTCTCGCGGGAATCCTCGAAGATCGCCATGACGCCGTTCGCACCCAGGCTGTCCGGGCGTGACGGATCGTGGCTGTAGCGTATGAAGCTCTCGTCGCCGGGGTCGAGTCGGTTGAGGCCGTTGCCGAGGGTGCCGGCCCAGAGCACGCCCCGGCGGTCGTGATGAAGGGCGGTGACCCGATTCCCCGACAGGCTCGCCGGATCTGCCGGATCGTGCCGAAAGTGTCGGATGCTGCCGGTGGCGCGGTCGAGGCGATCCAGGCCGTGGCTGGCGTGGCCGATCCACAGTCGCCCTTGCGAGTCTTGCGAAATGGACAGGACGTCGCTGCTGGCAAGTTGGCTCGGCCGCGATGGATCCCCCTTGTAGGGCGAGAAGGTCCAGGTTCGGGGATTCCATTTGTTCACTCCTCGCTGGGTGCCGACCCACAAGACGCCTCCTCGGTCCTGGAAGATGGAGACGACGCGATCGTCGCTCAGACTGGAGGAATCCTCCGAGCTGTGGCGATAGTGGGCGAACGCTTGAGCGTCGCCCAGCCACAAGTCGACGCCACCATCCGTACCGATCCACAGCCGGTCACTCACGTCCTGGTACAGCGTACGTACACGGCCAGGACTCAGGCTGGCGCCGGTCGCTGGCTTGTGTGTGAAGTGGTCGAACGAGTCGGTGCCGGGCGCTAGTCGATCAAGGCCACCGTAGTGAGCGAACCAGAGGTTGCCCGAACGATCTTCGAGCATCGACAAGATGCTGTCGTGGCCCAGGCTGGCGGGGTGTCCTGGATCGTGCAGGTAACGCTCGAAGCCATCGGATCGGTTGCCCAGCTCCGGGCTGCCGAGGCGGTTGGCGCCCTTCAGAGTCGCGACCCAGACGTGGCCGTCGCGATCCCTCAAGACAGCACGCACCTGGTCGTCGCTCAAACTCGAAGAAACCGAGGGCTCGTGACGAAAGCGTTCGAACCTACCGCTGCCTGGATCCAGGCGGTTGAGCCCCGAGCGATCGGTGCCGACCCACAGCGTGCCGTCGCTGTCCTGAAAGAGCGTCGAGACCAGGTTGCTGGAGAGGCTCGTGGGGTCGTCGGGATTGTGCTGGAAGTGGGTGAAGGAATCGCTCGCACGATTCCAACGGCTGAGGCCGCCGCCACGGGTGCCGACCCAGATGTCACCCGAAAGATCCTCCTCCAGCGCCTGGACGTAGTCGTTGGGCAACGTCGCCGGATAGGCGGGATCGTGCCTGAATGCGACAAAGCTGTTGCCGTCGAAGCGGTTGAGGCCATCCTGGGTACCGAACCACATGAAGCCGATGCGATCCTGAAGGATGCAAGTTACGGTATTCTGGGTCAGGCCCTCTTCGACGGTGATGTGGTCGAAGCGAATGCCGCGTTCCTGCGCCCGCAGATCGGTGGACGGCAGTACGAAGGAGACCAGGACCGAGGCCAGGACCGCTAGCCGCGGGCGACCTGGCAGCCGGCTCTTGCCGGTTCGCCGGAGACCTCGAGTCAACATGATCTGTGCGCGTCCAGTCCTTGACCTCCCCGCCGCTCGGACTGGCGGCGTTGATCACAAGACCTTATCGAAGAACAGCAGACCCGACCAGAGCAGGATGCCGAGCGCTCCGAGGGCGAGCCCCCTGGCATTCTCGAGAAGCGACGCTCTGGGTTCCACGAACGTGGCGGGCAATGGTCTCTCGGCGTGATGCTTCACGGTGGGGTCGCGGAGCAGGACAGCCCTGGGCGGAGCCAGGCGCATCATCAGCAGACGGCCTCCCGGCCGAGTTGCTCGAGGTGTTTCTCGATCCAGGGCACGCCGGCGAGCCGGGTGGTGGCGTCGGTTTCGATCCAGGGCACACCGGCGAGCCGGGGCGTGTCGTCGGTTTCGATCCAGGGAACGCCGACAATGTGGTCCTGGTCGATCGCGGCTTCCGTGGCTATGCCGAAAGCCGTCTCCGAGAGATTGTCCGCGGACACCAAGAACAGCTGGCCGATGAGCATCGCCAGCGCGACCACCAACCCAACACTCCCGACTTGTCGCATCTTGCTCATTTCTGCCTCGTTTCCGACTCGTTCGTGTTTCGTGTGCTCCGATCGCCTTGGGGTATCGCCGGAGCATCGATGTCGACGACATCTAATCGCTCCCGGATTACGATCAGGATTACGAAAGCGGATCTTTCGACCGATCCATGTGTCTGAGAGAAAGCTCCGAGAAGGGGCACCATCATGGGAAGAATTCACTGCCAGTGAGAAACTCCCTGGCTCATCCGGGGCGAGCGCTTCTTTCGCGCTGTTTCTGGGAAGGGCGCTAAGAGCTGAAGTCAAAGGACTTCTGTGCCTACTCGGCCCCCCTTCGAAGGCTGGGTGTCGATTGGCACTGTCGTTGCAGTGCCTTATCGCGGTACTCTAAGCGGCTCCTAGCCAAGCACGAAGAAAGAGGGGGGAGCCGATTTCTGGAGGAGGTCGATGACCGAATCTCGAGACAAGATACGGCTCTTGGTAGTGGACGACGACAGGGGGATGGCTGCGACGCTGAGCGACGTGCTCGGGGCTTCGGGTTACGGCGTCGAAACGGCCTACTCGGGATCAGAAGCGGTGGAGCGGGTAAAGAAAGCGCAACCCGATGGCATTCTGATGGACATTCGGATGCCTGGCATGAACGGTGTCGAAACCTTCCGCGCGACCAAGAAGTTGTCGCCCGAGAGTTTCGTGATCTTCATGACCGCGTTCTCCGAGTCCTCCCTGGTGGACGACGCACGCCGCGAGGGCGCGGTCGAAGTCGTGCCAAAACCCATCGACTGGGAGAGCCTGCTCCTGCTGATCGAGCAGTCCGCCGGCTCCGGTCCAGGCGTTTCCATGGAGATCTCGTGACAACTACGGGCGAAGAGACAACTACTGGCGAAGAGACGACCAGCGTCCTGGTGGTGGACGACGATGAGGGGATGGTGGCGACCCTTCGCGACATCCTCGGCACCACGGGTTACCAGGTAGACGTTGCACACTCCGGGTCGCAGGCCCTCGATTGTGTGCGCCGGCGGATCCCGGACTGCATCCTGATGGATGTCCGTATGCCCGGGCTGAACGGAGTGGAGGCTTTTCGCGAGATCAAGCGGTTGGCTCCCGACAGCTCCGTGATCTTCATGACCGCGTACGCGGCCTCGGAGCTGGTCAGCGAAGCCCTGCGCGAGGGCGCCGTCGAAGTGATTCCCAAACCTCTGGATCTCGAACAGGTCTTGCATCTCATCGACGCCAACGCACACAAGACCTCGGTCCTGGTGGTCGACGACGACTCCGCCTTCTGTCGGTCGCTCGGCGATGCCCTGTCGGCCCAGGATCTGGACGTCCACACCGCGTTCTCCGTCGACGAGGCGATCGAGCTGTTCGAGCTCGAGCCCCGGCGGGTGGTGATCCTCGACATGCATCTCGACGGGCGCAACGGGCTCGACGTCTTGCTCGTCTTGAAGGAAGTCAACCCCCTGGCCATCGTGATCCTGATGACCGGATACCCGGATCTGCAGGAGTCCATGCGGAAAGGACTCTCGATGTCGGCGACGGCGTGCTTGAACAAGCCCTTCGAGGTCGACGACCTGATCCGGGCGATCCGGCGGGCAGTCGATTGCCGGCGGGCCGGCCAGGAGACGAACGCGTGACGGAAGCCCGCTCGGTCTTGATCGTCGACGACGATCCGGGCGTACGTACCTCGCTGCGGGACGTGCTCGAGGCTCGAGACCACGAAGTCGAGGCCGCGGGCTCTGGGCGCGACGCGCTGGCCGCTTGCGAGCGCCGGAGCTTCGACGTCCTGTTGCTCGACATCAAGCTGCCCGACATGTCGGGGTTGGACTTGATCGCCCGGATCGAGGATCTGCGGCCAGAGATCGACGTGCTGGTGGTCACCGGTCATGCGACCTTCAACAACGCCGCTCTAGCGGTCCGTCCTTCGACCGTCGGCTATCTCACCAAGCCGCTCGACCTCGACCGTCTGCTCGCGATCATCGACGAGATTTCCAGGCGTAAGCGGCTCGAGCGGGAGAACCTGCGCCTCCAGGCGGTGATCCGGCAGAGCAAGAGCCAATGGGAGTCGACGTTTGACGCGATCTCCGATCCGATCATGATCGCCGAATCCGACGGCTCGATCCTGCGCGTCAACCTGGCCTTCTGCCGGCGTTTCAACACCACCTTCCTCGACGCTGTCGGCGAGATGGACTCGCGGGTGTTGTTCGGCCTGGAGGAGGAATCCGACGAGGCGGTAGGCCACGAGCTGCTGGCGTCGGCGCGGTTCCTCGAGGAGCGCAACGATCTCGCCATCCCGGGAGTCTTCCTGCTGGCGTGCTACTCGGTCAAGCTGGAGAGCGGCACCGGCGTCATCTACGTGCTGCGCGACGTCACCGCTCGCAAGAAGACCCAGGAAGCGCTCTGGCAGCGCGAGAAGCAGCTCTTCCAGGCACAGAAGATGGATGCCGTCGGCCGTCTCGCCGGCGGCGTCGCCCACGACTTCAACAATCTGCTGACCATCATCCTGGGCAACGCGGAGATCCTCTACGACCTGATGGCCGAAGACGATCCTTTGCGCGAGAGGATCGGCATCATCAGCAAGGTGGCGGAGCGCTCGTCTCTCCTGACCCGGCAGCTGCTGGCCTTCAGCCGCAGCCAGGTGATCCAGCCCAAGGCCTGCGACCTCAACACCATGGTTTCGGTCTCCGAAAACATGCTGCGCCGGTTGATCCGGGAGAACATCGACTTCCGCACGGTGATCGAGCCCAGCCTCGAGCGCGTCTTCATGGATCCCGTGCAGCTCGAGCAGATCATCCTCAACCTGATCATCAACGCCCGCGACGCCATGCCCGCGGGCGGCACCCTGACCGTCCGGACGTCCCATCAGACGTTGGACGAGGTCCCCGGCCAGGGCGCGGAGGCCGGGCGGGGGGAGCCGACGACCTACGTCACCCTGTCGGTGGTGGACACCGGCTGCGGCATGGACGCCGAGACCGTGGACAAGATCTTCGAGCCGTTCTTCACCACCAAGGAAAAAGGCACCGGGCTGGGCCTGTCGACGGTCTACGGCATCGTCGAGAAGAGCGGCGGCACGATCCGCGTCGAGAGTGAGCTCGACCGCGGCACCGCGTTCCATGTCTATCTGCCGCCGGCGGCCGCGGGAGCGGTGGTGGCCACCGAGAGCGAGGACAAGGACGCCCAGGCGCCCCAGCAGCCGGCGACCGTACTGCTGGTGGAAGACGAAGAGATGATTCGCGAGCTGGCCCGCGGCGCGCTGGCACGCTGTGGGCACACGGTGACGACCGCCAAGGACGGCGAGGAAGCGTTGGCCGCGGCCACCGAGTGCGACGGCGCGATCGACCTTCTGATCACCGACGTCGTGATCCCAAAGCTCGACGGACCCGAGCTCGCCGCGAAGCTGACGGCGGTGGACCCGGATCTGCGGGTACTGTTCATCTCGGGCTACGTCGATCGAGAGTTGCCGGCGGAGGTCGAGTACCTCGAGAAGCCGTTCACCATGCAGAAGCTGATTCTCAAGGTGGGCGAGGTCCTGGCAGGGTAGGAGGGATCGTTTGCCTTCGTGGCGGAGGTAAACGATCCTCCTGATCCGGTTTGTCTTGACACGGTGCGGCATAGATCCGTAGCATGATTCGAGACCGTGTCCTCCGCGGTTTCTCTCATCGCTTCCCAGAGCCCACCTGTCATCAGGAGTCGCCGATCATGAAGAGTCCCGGTACGCCCCGCGATGTCGCCGAAACGTCTGCTGGAGGGCCGCCCGCGCCGGCGCGTCTGGTGATCGAAGACGATGTCGCCTGGATCCATCTGGACGATCCCGAGAAGCGGGTCAACACCCTCTCGACACGCTACTTCGAATGGTTCGAGCAGCAGATCAACCGGCTGGCCGACGAGCCCGTCCGCGGACTGATCCTGATTTCCGACAAGCCGGGGTACTTCATCGTCGGTGCCGACATCGAAGAGCTCCAGGCCTTCGCCGATCCCGCCGAGGTCGAAGCGATGGTGATGCGTGGCCACACGCTGGTCGGTCGATTCGCCGAGCTGCCGTTCCCGGTGGCTGCCGCTATCGACGGTGCTTGCCTGGGAGGCGGCTTGGAGCTGTCTCTGGCCTGCGACCTGCGGGTCGCCACCGACGCGGCCCATACCAAGCTCGGCCTGCCCGAGGTTCAGCTCGGGCTCTTCCCCGGCCTCGGCGGCACTCAGCGGTTACCTCGGCTGATCGGCGTGCCGGACGCGCTGGACATGATCCTGACCGGCAGACAGGTCAGCGCCAAGAAGGCGAGGCGCCTGGGACTTGTCGATGACATCTGCCATCCGCTGGCGTTGAAGGAGGCGGCGCTCCGTCTCATCGACCTGGGCAAGCCCGGTACCGCCGGCTACAAGGGACCGAGCCGGAGCTCGATCAAGGGCGGTCTGGCCAAGAAGGCGGCGCACCTGCTGGCGCGCACCCCGGGTGCGAAGCGGCTGGTCTACGAAAAGGCTCGGGAGACCGTTCTCAAGAAGTCGGGTGGTCACTACCCGGCGCCGCTGGCGGCCATCGACGTCGTCAGGCGGGGCATGCGGCTGCCGCTCGACGAGGCTCTGAAGGTCGAGGCCGCCGGCTTCGCGGAGCTGGTGGTCACCGACGTCGCCAAGGGGCTGATCTCGATCTTCTTTACCAAGAACGAGGTGGAGGGCCGGGCCGCGAAGTTGGCGAAGGGCGCGCTCCCAGTGGAGCGGATCGGCGTTCTCGGTGCCGGTTTCATGGGCTCGGGCGTGGCGCAGGTGCTGGCCCACAAGGGCTACGAGGTGTTGCTCAAGGACCGTGATCACGAGTCTCTCGGCCGGGGTCTGGCTCACTGCAGCGGGTTGTTCGACAAGCTTGTCAAGCGGCGCAAGTACCGCCCGGTGGAGAAGAAACTGGCGATGAGCCGCATCCTGCCGCGGGTCGACTATCAGGGCTTCGGGCGGGTACCGATCCTGATCGAGGCGGTCTTCGAAGACGTGGGCATCAAGCACAAGGTGATCCAGGAAGTAGAGGAGGTCGCCTCGAAGGACCTGATCTTCGCTTCCAACACCTCGACCATCCCGATCGGCCGGCTGGCGGAAGCCAGCAAGCGCCCCGAGAACATGATCGGCATGCACTTCTTCTCGCCGGTGCACAAGATGCCACTGATCGAGATCATCAAGACCAAGGACACGTCCGATGAGGCGCTGGCCACCACCGTCGAGGTAGGCCGGCGCATGGGCAAGACCATCATCGTGGTCAACGACGGCCCGGGGTTCTTCACCAGCCGGGTGCTCGGCCCGTTCATCAACGAGGCCATGTGGTGTCTGTCGCAGGGCGCGTCGATCGAGCAGATCGACCGGGCGCTCACCGGCTGGGGCTGGCCGGTGGGGCCGATGGCGCTGCTCGACGAAGTCGGGCTCGACATCGCCCAGCACGCCGGCGAGGTGATCAGCGAGTACGCCGGTGAACGCGCTGACACTTCACCCGTGTTCCAGCGCATGATCGAGAACCAACGCCTGGGACGCAAGGGCAAGCGCGGCTTCTACGACTACCGCAAGAAGCCCAAGAAGGTCGACACCTCGGTCTACGATCTGATCGGTTGGCAGGAGGCCCGGATCGACGACCTGGAAATCATCGAGCGCTGCTGGATGCAGATGCTCAACGAGACCGCGCGCTGCATCGAGGACGGCATCATCGAGAACCCCAACGACATCGACATCGGGGTGATCTTCGGCTTCGGGTTCCCGCCCTTCCGCGGCGGCATCCTACGCGAGGCCGACACCCAGGGCGTCGACTACGTGGTGGCGCGTCTCGCGGACTACGCCGAGACCTACGGCGATCGCCTGGCACCGGCGCAGTTGCTCAGGGACATGGCCAACCAGGGCCAGAAGTTCCACCGCTAGGGCGACTAGCGGACCTTGAGCGACTTCTTGCCCTTCCTCTTCGGCTCCGCGTCCTGCCAGGTGATCCGGACCGTGACGCGGTTGCGGCCGTCCGCTTTCGACGCGGTGAGCTTCAGGTCGAGCAGGCCCCGAGGTTGCATTCGGATTTCTCCGTCCTCGTCACTGAAGCTGAGCTCGCCGCGCGCGATGCCCTTGGTCAACGCCTTCAGGAGGTTCTGGATGGTGTCGGTGTCTTGAAGGGAGTCGTGCCGAAATCGGTGTTTTTGCTCTTGCATGGTCATCCGTATCTCCGCACCAGCTCCCGCAGCATGGGGACCAGCGCCTGCTGCTTCAGGCGTGCCTGGGCCTCCGCCGGCGTGACCCACTCACGGCCGCGGTGCCGTTCCTCCCATTCGTCCTCGGGGATCACCCTCCTCACCCGCATCGGATAGACGATGACGGTGCAGGTGGCGCCCCATTTCTCGTAGACGTACTCGCCGAGAGATTCCTCCAGGACGTCCCCGACCACGCCGGCTTCCTCCCGCGCCTCCTCCGCGGCCGAGGCCTCGGCGGTCAGGCCGGGAGTGTGGATCCCCTTGGGAACGACGAAGTGCTTCTTCTTGCTCGACGAGATCACCAGGACCTCGATGGCGCCGCCCGTCCGGCGAAACGGAATGACCGACGACTGGGAATAGTAATAGGCGGGCCGGTCCCGCTGCTCCTCGCCATGCGGGGCGGGAAAGGGAAACTTCTCGGGCAGAGTCTTGGGGCGCGTGCGGTCCATCCAGCGAGCGCAGCCGGCGCCGAGGTTCCGCCATGAGTCGGGCATGGCGAGTCGCACCAGCGTGGCGGAGGGCAGCAGCTTGCCGCCCTCCAGCGTCGGTATCGTGCCGCACAGGTACCGCAGCAGGTCTTTTAGGCCCGGGTTGTGGCCCACCAGCATCACCCGGCCGGCGCCTTCCGGACAGGCCCCGAGCACCTGCAGGAGCTGCTCCCGCGAGGCGCCGTAGAGCGCCCGGTCGGCCGCGACGTCGTCGTTGCCCAGCCCCATGGCCTTGCAGGCTTTGCGTGCCGTCTCGAGGGCGCGCACCGCCGGGGAGCTGACCACGTGGTCCGGCACCAGATCCTGCCGCATCAGCCAGGTACCGATGCGTTGGGCGGAGCGCTTCCCGCGGTCTTTGATCGGGCGATGGAAGTCGCCGGCCGGAGCGGTCTTTTCCGACTTGCCGTGGCGCAGGATCAACAGTTCTCGGGGCATGGTCTCTCTCGGGACATCGTCTCGAGCCTCCTAAGCTGTCAGTAGTCGGTCCAGGACCGCGCGTTCGAGGTCCGCGAACGCGACGCCGCCCCGTGCCTCGTAGACTTTCACGTCGCGCAGCTGGGCGAGGTAGGCAGCTTCATCGAGCGGGGTGTCGTCCCGGTAGAAGGTGCCGGCGGGAAGGTGGTAGAAGGGGCCCGGCGATTTCATGACGGCGCTGAGCAGCTCCCGGCGCTGGTCCAGGTCGACCGTTTCGACCTCGAGCGGCGCGTCGCTGTCCCGGCGCCAATTCAGGATCAGGAAGGCCGCCAGCGGCGCGGCCGGGGTGATTCGGTCTGGGCCGTAGAGCCGGTCGATCATCACGTCGTACTTCTCTTCCAGGTGCCACAGCTCCTCGGCGGGCAGCTCGAGCAGGGCTTCGCGCCGGGCGCGCGAGATCAGCGGGTGGAGTCGAGGATTGTGCACGATGGTCCCCGGGTTGACCCGCGGCAGCTTCGGAATGCCGGCGGCGTCGACCGCCCTGTTCAGGCGGTGGATGAACAGCCGGTCGTTGGTGAGATAGTCGACCTCCGGGTGGTCCAGCAAGTGCAGCATCAGAGTCGACTTACCGCCGCCCGAAAAGCCCGCGATGCCGAGCGTGCGGCCTCCACGTACCAGGCCCGAGGCATGGCAGATCCGCCATCCCCGGTGCTGCAGCCAGTTCATGTACTGGGTATTGATGAAGTTGATGACCTGGTTGTCGAAACGCCTGCAGGGACCGGCGGCGATGCGCAGAGTGTCGTGCTGGAGAAACACCATGCCGGTGCGTACCTTGCGGATCACCCGCGCCCCGGGCAGGTCGACGTAGCTGTCCTTGCGACCCGTCTTGCCCGGTTCGCGTTTCCAGTCGACGAAGGTGACCCCCAGGTCGCTCTCCGGGTCGAGCGCCGGCCGCTCGACGGCGACCACCTCCAGAGTGGGGTCGGCCGCCGGGCCGGTCACGTGGCCGAAATATGCGCGCAAGTGCTCGATCAGCTCGCGGGAGTTGGACCGCACGCGAATCCGGCAGTGGCTCCTGCCTTCACCCAGCAGCAGGTGGAGCTCGTCGCTGGCGAGCTGGGCGTCGCCCAGCATGGCCTGAGCGACGGAGCCGGGCGTCTGGCTGGAGGGTGCACTCATTTGGTCTCGAGCTCCTTCAGGGCATGCTCCACGTAACGTGCCGCGGCGTTGATGCCGATGCCTTCCTTCGCGCCCCGGAAGCCGCCGAACGCCGACACTTCGAAGACGATGGGGCCGCCCGCCGTCTCGGCGACGTCGACGGTCGTGAAGTCCAATCCGAAAGGCGCTTGAGCGCGCCTCGCCAGGTCGATGATCTCGCCGGACGGCTCGTGGCTCTCGTAGCGACCGCCGCTGCGGGTGGTGGTGTTCCAGGCGTCCGTCCGTTGAACGCGAGCGTAGGTGCCCAGATACTCGCCTGCCAGGAAGACCATGCCGAGGTCGCGCCCCGGCAGGTCGACGCGCCGCTGGATGTACATCATGGGATTTTCCCGCTGGAAGTCGCGGATCGCCGCTTCCAGCTCGTCTTCGGCGGCGTGAACGACCCTCATACCCCGCGCCTTGGTGGAGAAGAGGGGCTTGAGCACCGCGGCGCCGAATCGTTCCACCGCCGCCATGGCGGCCCCGAGATCCTCGGTGATCAGGGTTTCCGGCATGGGGATGCCGGCGTTGCGCAGCGTGACGGTGCAGCTCAGCCGGTCGACCAGGCGCAGGACGCGCTCGGCGCGGCTGAAGACCCGCACGCCGGCGTTCTCGGCGACCCGCAGCATCTCCAGCCGATCCAGGGTGTTCGGGCTGTATTCGGCGCTGATCTTCTTCACCATCAGGCCGTCCAGGCCGGACAGGTCGTGCGCGCCGAACAGCAGCCGGCGACTGCCCAGGTCGAGCGCGACGCCGCTCATGTCGACGACCAGTCGAAAGCCGGTCCTCGCCTCCACCTCGTCGGCGAGGGTCTCGGTGGACCACTTGCCGGGGATGCCGACGATGCCGACCCGGGGCCTCCCCGAGCTATTCAAGGAAGATCTTCTGGATCGGCATCCGGAAGTCGACGGCGCGTTTCGGATCGACGGCCAGCACCTGCTCGATCAGGTAGCGTGCACGCAGGAACATCCGTTGCGCCAGCGACTTGTCGAGGATGAAGCGGGTCGAGGTGGTGAACGAGCGCGCCAATCCGAGCGCCAGGCGCAGCTCGAAGGTGGCGTCGCCTTCCTCCCTGGCGTACTTTCGGGCGAAGTCGTAGAACTCCCGGGCCAGCCGCATGATCCGCCGGCGCAGCGGCGCGTCGAGGATCTGCAGTCGGTAGTTCGAGACCATGAAGACCGAGACGTCCTGCACGTAGTCCATGTAGCGGGAACGGTGCAGGTCGATGAAATGGATGCGCTTCTCGAGCGGGTCGTAGATGATGTTGTCGACGTTGAAATCGCCGTGGATGTAGACCGAGAAGGGCGCCCGGAGGCGTTCTTCGACCCTCTCCGCGCGGTCCAACAGGGTGTCGAAGCCCGCCATCTTCGCTCCGCAGACGCGGCTGTCTCCTCTCTCGAGCTCGCCGTGAATGGCGTAGACGGCCGCCATGCGCTTCGCGGTCTGCCTCATGAATCTGGCGTTCACCGCCTTCTTCGTGCGGGTCTCGCGCCAGACGGACCGCAGAGTTTCGCTCAGGCGCTCGAGCGCCTTGGCCAGCAGCTCCGGCGGCTCGTGCAGCAGGATCCGTTCGAAGGTGTGGCCGGCGAGATGCTCGATCAACAGCGCCGCCGATTGGCCGCGCTTGTGGTAGGAGAGGATCCGGGGCGCCAGCCCGGGATAGATCTCGTGCCAGCTCTCGACCCCCGCGCGTTCCTCTTTCAGCTTGCGCTTCGGACCGTCCTTGTAGACGGCGACGTACTCTTCGCTCTCGCCGCGGCGCCGGCGTTTGCCTCGGCCGGCGCCGTCGGGCCGGGAAATTCCCGAGATGGTGCTGCCGGATCGGGTCTCGGCGATGGATTCGACCCGCAGGTCGTCGAGCGCCTCGGGGCTCTCCAACCGGGCGACCGAGGCCTGGATGGACTGGTAGCGCTCCATGTGCACGGGCTGGCCGAGGTTGGCGGAGATGATCGATTCGCTGACCCTCCTCAGGGCAGTACCCATCTGCTCGATGGCGTGAGCGATGAAGAGTCCCGAGATCAGATCCTCGGTGGACTTCTTCCGTTTCAGAGCGGCGGTGTGAGCCTCGAGCAGCTTGCGGTAGTCCTTGTCGAGCTCGTGCTCGATCCTTCCCAGCTCGAGCGCCAGCCTGGTGTTGCTCTCCATCACCACGGATTCGACCATGCCGATCCCCTGGCCGATGCGATTCAGCAGGCGGCGGTAGGCTTTCGGCTTCAGGTGCTTGCG
This sequence comes from bacterium, assembly GCA_024226315.1. GTDB lineage: Bacteria > Acidobacteriota > Thermoanaerobaculia > Multivoradales > J023 > JAAELT01. The sequence goes on from JAAELT010000661.1 coordinate 23,445, forward strand.
CCGCTCGACAGACATCATGTGTCGCACGCACTCTCGGCACAGCTCGGTGATGCGGTCGAGGTCCGTGGCGATGAGCTCCAGCGCCCGCAGCGTCAGGGTCCCTGCCGCGTCTTCTTTGCCACGGGCGAGTCGGCTGATGCAGCTGTCGTGGATCCGCATCTTGAGGTTATGGGCATAGCCGCTGCGATCGAGCACCCGCAGGGCGACCGTGGGCGACCCGGTTTTCAGGTAGATCCCCAGGTTTTTCACCTGGGACTCCACCTCGGCCACCAGGAAGCGCAGATTGTCGCGGATGCCTCGGGGGACGCGCGCGTTCAATCGATGGTCCCCAGGTAGACCCGGGCGGTCGCTTCCCCAGAGAGCCGGCCGGCAAGAGAGTGGGGGAGCAGGGGCAGATCCGGCAGGTCCACCAGAGGCTTCCAGAGAACTTCCACCTGGTGTTTGTCAGGATGGTGGCCGTGGCGTGGACGGTAGTCTCCCGGCACGTCACAGGAAAACAGGAACTCCACCAGCTGCCGCGTGCTCGGCGGCACCGTATGCCTGGGCTTGAAATAATCCGCCACGTGCAGCAGGTCGCGGATCGTCACGTCGGTACCTATCTCCTCGAGGCATTCCCGGGACAGGGCCTGTTGCAGGGTCTCGCCCGGATCCTGGGCGCCGCCCGGCAGGGCGAACCGCTCCCCCTTGACGTCGTCGCTCTTGCGCAACAGCAGAATCTTCTGGTCGCGCACGATGATGGCGCGGGCCGCGTTGCGGATGGCAGAGTCGGGTCGTCGGTCTCTTTGCTGCCCTTCCTTCATCGGCCGAGTCTACAGGCATCGAGACCTACCCGTCGTTCAGAGCCACGCGCACGGAGACCGCACCCCGCAGGTCGGAGACTTGGTAGCCGGAATAGTTTCGGCGCGGGAGAGTACCAGCAAGGGGTCGGGGTGACACAATCACGACGGAGCTTCGCAAGTCGATGAGTGAGAACAGGCCCCTCGAGCTCAGCGTGGCTCGCCAGGAGGAAGAGCCGCACTTCGTCAAGTGCTTCCTGACGGTTGATCGCACTTGGCGCCTCTATCCGCTGACCGTTCCCGAGTCCGAGGCGATTTCGGAGCTGATGGCTCGGGCAGGCGGCAAGAGCGGCGTGGCCGTCCTCTGGACGACAGACGAGGATCCGCGGTTCGACGCGTTCCTCGGCCAGGCGCAGAGCTTCGCGGTGAGCGATGAATCAGAGAGGCCAGCGCCCATGCGGACCTTTGCGGTCCATAGTGCCACTGGCTCCGGGCTGGCGGAGACAGTTCGAACGGTCTGGAACTCCTACGACCAGTTCCGCGCCTACTCATCGGACAGCGGCGACTCCGATCACATCGCCAGGCTCGTCGAGCAGGATGCCGACACGTCAGACGAAGCCAGGATCGGTCTCGATTGGAACGATCGGTGGTACTTCCAGAAGCAGCGTGGCTGCCTGGTGGCCTTGATCGGCGGTTTCCTCGGAACCGTCCGCTTCGCTCTGCGGCTCCTTCTCAGCCCGGGATTCCGGCGTGAGCTCATGGATCCCTTCGGCAAGCCGCACCTCATGTCGCTCGTCGCCGAGCACGGGGCCGTGTTCTGGAAAGTCGAGCATGACGATGCCGTCGGCTTCGAGTTCTTGACGACGAGTGCCGACATCGCCTCCGAGGCCGAAGCCATCTTCGAGGCTCATAGGGTGCCTCTCGACGTCGAGGACAAGTGACGGAGAAGGGGGATGGTACCGACGCCCCGGGTTGAACGGGGGACCTCCTGATCCACAATCAGGCGCTCTAACCAGCTGAGCTACGCCGGCCCACGGGTGGCCGATCCTACTGCTGTCTCCAGGGCTTGTCAAAGCCATGGAAACGGCGCGGTGGCCATACACATGTTACCATCTCGGTCTCTTTAGAGCTTGAGCAGGGAGCTCGCTCCACCGACCCGAAGAGGAGCCCGACTCTGATGGAATTCGCGAGCTGGGAGCAAGCGCTCCTGATCTTTCTCGTCCTGGCGTCCGCAGCACTCTTCGTCCACACTCTGCGTCCCAGGATCGCGGCGATCAGAGCCGGCAAGTCGGATCGTGTGCGCACCGACCAGATCGGCCGCCGGCTGTGGGTGGCGTTCAAGGAAGTGGTCTTTCAGACGCGGGTGATCGGCGGCCGGCCGGTGGCCGGGGCGCTGCACGCGGCGGTGTTCGGCGGCTTCATGTTTTTCGGGCTGGAGACCACCGAGCACTTCCTCAAGCCGTTCGGGGTGCACTTCATCCCGCCGTTTTACAAGGTGATCGTGGCGGTCTGGGCGGTGCTGGTGTCGATCGGCATCGTCGGGCTGGCGTTCCGGCGCTTTGCCATGCCCAAGATCTCGCCGGACCCCAAGGCCTACAGCTCGGGTGTCGTGGCGCTCCTGATCCTGCTCCTGATGGTGACGTTCCTCTACGCCCAGGCCGAACCGCCGGCCGGCCTGGCGAAGGCGAACTGGTGGCTGCACGCGTTGATCATCGTCGTGTTTCCCCACCTGATCATCCGCTCCAAGCACTTCCACATCATGATGGCGCCGATCAACATCTTCTTCCGCACCCACCGGCTGGCCGATTTGAAGCCGCTCAACCTCGACATCGAGGAGCTGGAGGCGATGGAGGAAGAGCCGACATTCGGGCTCGAAACCCTGGGTGATCTGTCGTGGAAGCAGCGCATGGACTTCCTCACCTGCGTGGAGTGCAAGCGCTGCACCGACAACTGTCCGGCCAACCTCTCAGGCCAGGAGCTCGACCCACGCGGCTTCATCCTCGCCGGCCGGGCCTCGATCCTGGAGGTCGCGGACGACGAGCCGGCGATCGGCAACATCCTGAGCGAGAAGGCTCTCGGCCAGTGCACCACCTGCGGCGCCTGCGAGGAAAGCTGCCCGGTGGGGATCGAGCATCTGCAGGTGCTGACCGGCGCCAAACAGGCCCAGGCACTGGCGCTCGGTACCGGCATGGTGGCGGACGATTTCCTGAAGGCGGTCGAGCGCCGCGGCAACCCGTTCGAACAGCCGGTGAGCGCGCGTGCCAAGCTGATCGAGGAGCTCGGAATCCCCACCTACGAGGCGGGGAAGACCGAGGTCCTGCTGTGGCTCGGCTGCGTGTGGAGCTTCAACCCGGACGCCAAACGCTCGCTGGAGTCGATGGTGAAGATCCTCCGGGCCGCGGGCAAGAGCTTCGGCGTGCTCGAGCAGGAGTCCTGCTCGGGCCACCATTCTCGGCGCCAAGGCGAGGAGATGCAGTACCAGACGTTGGCGGGCGAGAACATCGAGCGCCTCAAGGCGTCGGGCGCGAAGAAGATGGTCGCGCCCTGTCCGCATTGTCTTCACACCATCGGGCGGGAGTATCCGGACCTCGACCCCGAGCTCGAAATCGACGTCGTGCATCACTCGGAATACATCCAGGAGCTGCTGGCGGAAGACGCGATTCAGCTCGACGGCGGCAACGGCAAGCGCACCGCCACCTACCACGACCCCTGCTACCTCGGGCGCTACGAGAAGGTCTACGACGCCCCCCGTGACGTGATCCGCCGGGCCGGTTTGAAGGTGGTCGAGATGGACCGTCACCGCGAGCGGGCGGTGTGTTGCGGCGGCGGCGGTGCCGGTTTCATGCGCCAGACCGAGGAGGAGGGCCTGCGCGTCGACCAGTTGCGCAAGGGCCAGGTGAAAGACACCGGCGCCAAGCTGCTGGTCACCGGCTGCCCGGAGTGCAAGATGATGCTCGACGCCGCGGTGGAGGAGACCAAGGACCTCGCCGAGGTGGTGGCGGACTCTCTATCGTAGGAGGGCCATGAACGAGGGCCCCACCGACGTCACGCGTTTGCTGCTCGATTGGTGCAGCGGTGACGAGCAGGCGCTGGCGCAGTTGATGCCGCTGGTCTACGACGAGCTGCACCGGCGGGCCGAGAGCTACATGCGCCGCGAGCGCAAGGACCACACGTTGCAGCCGACGGCGCTGGTCCACGAGGCGTTCCTGCAACTGATCGATCAGAACCGGGTGCGGTGGCAGAACCGGACCCAGTTCTTCGCCGTGGCCGCGCAGCTCATGCGCCGGATCGTGCTCAAGCACGCGCGTAGCCACCGGGCCGACAAACGCGGAGGCAAGTCGATCAAGGTGACGTTCGACGAGGCGGCGGTGACCACTGAGAAGACGGCAGCGGACCTGGTGGCGCTCGACGAGGCGCTCGACCGCCTGACCTCCTTCGATCCACGCCAGGGGCGGATCGTGGAGCTGCGCTACTTCGGCGGGCTGACCGTCGAGGAGGTCGCCGAGTGTCTGGAACTGTCCACCGCCACGGTCAAGCGGGAGACGCGCATAGCCCGGGCCTGGCTGCAGCGCGAGATGACGAGGGCCGCGGGAGCGCCGGCTTGACCCCCGAGCGCTGGCAACGAATCAAGGACCTCTTCGAGCAGGCCGCCGAGCTGCAGGATGACGAGCGCGCCGCCTTCCTGAGCCGGGAGTGCGGCGGGGACGCCGACCTGCGCGTCGAGGTCGAGGCGCTTATCAAATCCGACGAGCAGGACGGCACCCTGCTCGACACGCCGGTGGCCGACGTCCTGGAAGGGATCCTGGCCGCGGAAGCGGCTACGCCGGCGGCCGGGAGGCGCTTCGGCCCCTACCGTGTGGAGCGCGAGATCGGCCGCGGCGGCATGGCGGTGATCTACACCGCGGTACGCGACGACGACCAGTACCGCAAGCAGGTGGCTATCAAGCTGATCAAGCGCGGTATGGACACCGACGCCATGGTGGCCCGCTTCCGCCGTGAGCGCCAGATCCTCGCCAACCTGGAGCACCCCTCGATCGCCCGACTGCTCGACGGCGGCGTGTCGGACGACGGTCTGCCGTACCTGGTGATGGAGCACATCGAGGGTCTGCCGATCGATGCCTACTGTGATCGGTATGGTCTGTCGACCGACGAGCGCCTGCGGCTGTTTCGCACGGTGTGCGCGGCGGTGCACTTCGCGCACCGCAACCTGGTGGTCCATCGCGACCTCAAACCGTCGAACATCCTGGTCACCGAGGCCGGCGAGCCCAAGCTGCTCGACTTCGGCATCGCCAAGCTGCTGACGCCGGATCCCGGCGAGACGCAGCCGGCGACGGTGGCCGGCGTGCAGCCGATGACCCCCGAGTACGCCAGCCCCGAGCAGGTACGCGGCGAGCCCATCACAACGGCCAGCGACGTCTATGCCCTGGGCGTCCTGCTCTACCAGCTACTGACCGGCCGGCGCCCGTTCCGCTTCGGCAGCCGGTCACCACGTGAGATCGAGAGCGTCATCTGCAAGCGGGAGCCGGAGAAGCCGAGCACGGTGATCGCGCTCGATCCGCCGGCCCTGGATCTCGAGGCCGAAGCCGAGCCGCCGGCGAGCGCGCCTTCGGATCGGGCGCCGGCGAAGCTGCGCCGCAAGCTGCGCGGCGATCTCGACAACATCGTGCTCAAGGCGCTCAAGAAGGAGCCGGAACGGCGCTACGGCTCGGTGGAGCAGCTTTCTGAAGACCTGCGCCGTCACCTCGAGGGCCTGCCGGTCATCGCCCGCGCCGACACTTTCGGCTACCGCACCGCGAAGTTCGTGGGGCGCCACGCCTGGGGCGTGGCCGCGGCGCTCCTGATCTTCCTGTCGTTGGTCGCGGGCATCTTCGCCACCGCCTGGCAGGCACGCATCGCGCGGGCCGAGCGCGCTACCTCCGAGGAGGTCTCCGACTTCCTGGTCGACCTGTTCGAGACCTCGAGGCCTGACAAGGCTCTCGGCGAGACCATCACCGCGCGCGAGCTGCTCGATCGGGGCGCCGAGCGAATCGAGCGCGAGCTCGGCGACGAGCCCGCGGTGCGCGCCCGCCTGATGGACTCGATCGGCCTCGCCTACTCGAAGCTCGGGCTCTATGACCGCGCGGCCGGGTTGCTGTCCGAGGCGGTCGACCTGCGCCGCCGGACAGCAGGCGGAGAGCATCCGTCCGTGGCGGTCAGCATGAATCACCTCGGGGTGGTGCACACCGCCCAGGGCCGATACCCGGAAGCCGAGCAGCTGCTCGAAGACGCCCTGGCGCTGCGCCGCGAAGAGTTGGGCCAAGAGCACGAGCTGGTGGCCGAGAGCCTCAACGACCTGGGTGTCTTGAAGTACTACCGCGAGCTCTACGACCAGGCTGAGATCCTGCTGCGTCAGGCCCTGGAGCTGCGCCGCGAGGTGCATGGCGCGGAGCATTCCGAGGTCGCTTACGTGCTCAACAACCTGGCACTGGTGCTGTACGCGCGCGACCGGTACGAGGAGGCCGAGGCCCTCTCGGGCGAAGCGCTGGCCATGCACCGAAAGCTGCTCGGCGATCGCCACCCGGACGTGGCGGTCACCCTGAACAACCTGGCGGAGGTTCTGCGCGCCCAGGAGAGCTGCCAGCAGGCGATCGGGCTCTTTCGCCAGGCCCTGGAGCTGGAGATCGGGCTGCTGGGGGAGGAGCACCCGGACGTTGCGATCACCCAGAGCAACCTTGCGGGCTGCCTGAAGGACGAGGGTGAGCTCGACGAGGCCGAGGAGCTCTATCGCCGTTCCCTGGAGCTGATCCGCGGCACTGCCGGGGAGCACCCGCAGCTGGCCGGCAGCCTCAACAACCTGGCGGGGATCTTCGTCGCCCGCGGCGACCACGCCCAGGCCGAGGCGTTCTTCCGCGAGGCCCTGGCGGTCAACCGTGAGATCCACGGCGGCGACCACCCCGACGTGGCCAAAAACCTGAGCAACCTGGCGATCACCCTCGAGCGGACGGGCGATCACGCTGCCGCCGAGCAGTGTTTCCGCGAAGCGCTCGAGATCAACGGCCGGCTGTTGGGCGACGAGGACCCCGCCGTGCTGGCCAATCGGAAGCGGCTGTCGGAGTTCCTGCTGCGTCGGGGCGATCTCGGGGCGGCCGAAGCGGAGTTCCGCCAGCTGGTGGCGCTGGAACGCCAGACTCTCGAATCGCCGCACCGGGACCTCGCGCGCTCGCTGCTGGGGCTTTCCCGCGTGCTGCTCGCCGCCGGCCGGCCGGGGGAGGCCGAGCCGGCCTTCCGCGAGAGTCTGGAGATGTGGCGACAGTGGCCGGACGAGTGGCTGATGCGGGCCGGCACCCAGAGCCTGTTGGGCGGCTGCCTGACCGAGCTCGAGCGCTACGCGGAGTCCGAGCCCCTGTTGGTCGAAAGTCACGCGGCCTTCGAGGAGAAACGGACGGCGAGCCATCCCAGCACCAAGCGGGCGGTGGGCAGGCTGATCGGGCTGTACGAGGCCTGGGGCCGGCCCGAGGAGGCCGCCCGGTATCGGGCGAGGCTGGCGGAGTAGCGTGGAGATCTCGGTGCGGCGCAAAAAGGCCCAGGGCATCGTGTGCCCTGGGCTGAGTGGAGCAGGCCCTCCATCGGGCGCATCGAGCGCCCGAGGAGCCGAGCTCCGTCGGCATCAGTCCGTGACTCTAAAAATCGACGTCGACTTCCAGCTCGTCGACACTGGCCTCTTTTGCCTGGCTGCTGCAGATCGGACAGTAGGAGAATTCGAATCTCGTGATGACGGTCAGATCTTCGCCTTCCACCGGCAGGTTGACGCCGTCGAGCCCGAACAGCGCCGACTGTTCGGCTGAGATCGCCGCGCTCAGCACCGGCTGGTCGATCGGGCAGACTTCCTTCTCGCCGAGCAGGACGTCCTCGTCGTCGAGCAGGCCGTTGACCCAGATCGACGCGGTGTAGCAGAACTCGGCCTCGACCCTGAGGCTGGTCGCGCTGATCGTGAACGGCCACTGGGCGGGCTGAAAGTCGACCTCGAGCTCGGCCACCATCTCGCCGGAGCTCAGCACCGCCGTGAGGTTGAGAGTCGCGCCCTCGCCGGACTGGGTCAGGACGTCCTGGCAGCCGCCGCCGGTCGTGCCGATGGTCACCGTGCAGTCGATCATGGTGAGCATTTCCTCGGGCGGCTCGCCGCCACCGACGGGAGGTGGCGGCGGTGGAGGAGGCGGCGGGGGAGGCAGGACGATCTGTCCACGGCCGGCCCGGGAAGCGCCGTCGCCACGGCCGATCTCGAGGCTCCGCGGCGCCATCGTCGCGGTCATCGCCATCTCGACGGCATCCACCTCGATCGGCTCCAGGGTGGCGGCGTCGAGCACCGCCTCGTAGGCCTGGTAGCCGCCATCGGGCTCGCCCAGGATCTCCTCACCCAGGCTCCCTTCGTCGCGCACGACCAGGTCGACTTCCACCTCGCCGGTCGCGCCCAGCCGCACGGCGCGTCCCTCGTCGTCCAGCGGGCCACCGTCCAGCAGCACCGCCTGCAGGACGCCGTCGGTCCACCGGTGCCGGCTCACGAAGAGGTCGCGGTGGTCGGTGTCCGTCGTGGTGTAGCCGGTGGCCCAGACCTCGCCCTGATCGTCGATCGCGACGCCCAGGCCGACGTCGGTGTCGGCGAAGCCGCCGACGAAGAACCAGTTCGGCGTCAGCGTGCGGGTGTAGCTGGCGACCACCACGTCCCAGCCGTTGGGGTCGTTCGGCAGCAGGCACTTGCCGGTGAAACCGATGCCCGCGGGCCCGAGGGCGATGTCGTGGCCGTCGCATTGAGTACCGCCGCCGCCGAAGCCGCCTTCGTCGCACAGCTCCTCGCAGCAGACCTGGGGGCCGGGCGGGGCGCAGTCGGGCGTCTCGCCCAGGTAGCTGTCGAGGATCAGGTTGCCCTGAGCGTCGAACAGCGCCAGGAACGCGGCTCGCGACACCTCCAGGTCGGGTCCCGAGGGGCATGCCATGAGCAGCTCGCCGGTGACGGCGATTTCGCCGTTTGCGTCGTCAACGTCAGCGCCGCGGATGGTGCTGGAGACGATGTACGCGGGGTCGACGCTGGCGAAGTCCTCGAACAGCGATTGGCCGCCTTCTTGCTCGCACGAGCCCTGCGGCGACGACCGGTGGCAGCGCATCCAATCCTCGGCGCCCTCGGAGTCGAGTCTGCGCACGAAGGCCTCGGTGCCGACGCCGCACTCGTCTTCCTGCTGACCACCCAGGAGACCGCCCGACACCGAGGTGCCGTCGGTGCTGACGATGTTGACCGATTCAACGACCACCGGTTCGGAGCGCAGCGGTTCGATGGTCTGGGCGATCTGGCCGGCGGCCGCTTCGGTGCCAGTCAGGACTCCGAACAGCAAGAGAGACACGGTAGCGGTACTGACGCCGATACGGCTCATGGGCATTCTCCTTGAGTGGAACAGCCCGACAAGACTTCGGACGCAGTGCCTGCTCCGTGGCTCGCGCGCAGCGAGTCGGAGTCGAGCTTGGCCGATTGAAACCTGCGGGCTGGGGATTCAATCCTATGTGGATTGACGTCCCTTTCCGGCTGGGAAGGGATCAAATCTCTTTCGGAGCGGCGAGTCAGCGGATGGCCGGCAGATGGTAGCATTTTGGGAGAAGTGATCGTCCAACGATCTCCACGCCACCGGCGATGGGGCGCCAGCGCTCTCGCCGCGGCCGTCGCCGTGGTGCTGCTGGTGGCGAGCCGCCTTTCGGCGCTACAGTCCTCCGGTTCGTGAGACCATGCCCCCGATGCTCGACCAGCCTCTCTCTCTTCCCTGTGGCGCCGTGTTGCCCAATCGGATCGCCAAGTCGGCGATGACCGAGGGGCTCGGCGACGCCGCCGGCCGCGCCAACGAGCGTCACGTCCGGCTCTATCGGGCCTGGTCCGAGGGCGGCGCGGGGCTGCTGGTCACCGGCAACGTGATGGTCGACTGGCGGTACCTCGAGCGCCCCGGCAACGTGGTGGTCGAGGACGACACAGGCAGCGAGCAGCTCGCGGCCTGGGCGCGGGCGGGCACGGCCGCGGGAAACCACCTGTGGGCGCAGATCTCGCACCCCGGGCGGCAGTGCACGCGGATCTCGAACAGCCGCCCGGTGGCGCCGTCGGCCGTGCAGCTACAGCTGGCGGGTTTCTTCGGACGGCCGCGGGCGCTCGAGGAGAGTGAGATCCCGGAGATCGTCGAGCGCTACGCGCGCACGGCCGAGGTGGCGCGAGCGGCGGGATTCACCGGCGTCCAGGTCCATGGCGCGCACGGCTACCTGGTCAGCCAGTTCCTGTCGCCACGGGTCAACCGGCGCGACGACCGCTGGGGCGGCGCGCTCGAGAACCGCGCCCGCTTCTTGCTGGAGACGGTACGCGCGGTGCGCTCCCGCGTCGGGCCGGATTTCCCCGTGGCGGTCAAGCTCAACTCCGCGGACTTCCAGCGCGGCGGCTTCCAGCTCGAGGACGCCGCCCGGGTCGCCGGCTGGCTGGCGGCCGAGGGCATCGACCTGCTGGAGGTCTCCGGCGGCACCTACGAGCGTCTGCGCTTTCTCGAAGAACAGACGCCGGAAGAAGCCGCGTCGACCCGAGCCCGCGAGGCCTACTTCCTGGAATATGCGCAAACCATCCGCGCGGAGCTCGGGAACGTGCCGCTGATGGTGACCGGCGGTTTCCGCTCGCGCGAGGCGATGGCCGGCGCGCTCGAAGCCGGCGAGCTCGACGTCGTCGGCATTGCGCGGCCGTTGTGTGTCGACCCTGACCTGCCGCGGGCTCTGCTCGACGGCTCCGTCGGCGAGGCACGGCGCTGGGAGCGAGGCCTGCGTCTCGGCGGGGGAGCGTTCGGCCCGGCGAGCGGGTCGAAGATGGTCAGAGGATTCAATCACCAGGCGTCGACCGCCTGGTTCTACCGTCAGATCCTGGCGCTCGCCGACGGCAGCGAGCCCGCGACCGGCCTGTCCGCGCGCCGGGCGCTCTACCTGCACTTTCGCGACGAGCTCGCGCTGGGGCGCGCTCGCCGGCGCCTGCGCCGGGCCGCCTGAAGGATCGGAGCAGCTGGCGAGACCATGCCGACCGTCATCCCCACCCTGCTGCTCGCTGCCACGGCCGACGACAAGTACATCCGGTTCGGCTACGCCTTCTGGTCGCTGATCCTGTTCTGGGGAGTCTACCGGTGCTGGCGCGCCTCCAGGCGCCCCGACGCCAACGCCAAGGCAGCGTTGTCGCTAGGGGCGTTCCTCGGCGGCCTGATGTTGTTCGCCGTCGGCCTGCTGATCGGCGGACCGGACCGGAGCATGCCACTGTTCATGTTGCTGGTGTTCGTCGGTTTCGGCCTGTTGTCGACCGCGTTCGTGCTCGCGGTCCTCGGCCTGCTGGAGATCCGCCAGGACGCCGCGGGGCGCCGAGGTAAAGCACGAGCCTGGACCACCCTGGGGCTGTGCCTGGCGATGGCCGGTGCCGTCGGCCTCGGCGGGCTCTACAAGATCGCCTCCAGCATCAGCGATTCCACGGAGAAACCCTGGCGGGCGCGCGCTCTCGAGGACTTCACCTCGCAGCGCTACGGCTATTCGGTGAAGCTCTCAGGCAGCGGTTGGCGCCACTGGGCGAACCTCGACGAGGACGTCGACGGGGCCGAGTTGGGCGGATTGCTCGGCCCTGGTGGCGCCTTCGTCGCCATCCCGGTCGATCTCCACGGCCTCGACCCACCGCTCGACGCGCTCGCCTCGGCCCTGCTCGACGGCCTCGACGTCGCGCTCGACGATCCGGTGATCGACGCCCGGCGCAGCGAGGAAGACGGTCTCGAGATCCTCGACCTCGACTACTGGCGCTCGATCGACGGCGAGAAGTGGATCTACAAGCTACGGGTTTCGAAGAGCGAGCGTTTCGGCTACCTGGTCGGAGTGTGGCGGAAGGCCGACGGCGACCTGAGCGACGAGGCGCTGGAGGATCTGCTAGCGCGCGTCAGCATCGACCCCGAGCACGTCACCCCGGCCGAGGCGCCCGAGCTCGGCAGCGCCGAGCTGACCTTCCAGAGCCGGATCATCAACGACACCGGCCTGATGTTCTCGAGTGACGACCTCCACCAGCTGAGTGTCCCCTATTTCCTCCGCGCGTTCGAGATCAATCCCAACGACGGGGTGATCCTGGAAAACGCCATCGACGGCCTGAGCCGCACCGAGCGCTACGATCAGGCTCTGGAGCTGCTGGCCGCCAACGAAGACCGCTTCGGTAGCAACCTCGATCTGCTGTCCTACCGTCCGTATCTCGAGATGAGGCTGGGCAAGAACGAAAAGGCGGCCGAGGACTACGCGGCGCTCTTCGCGCGCGGCCACGACAGCACGTGGGATCTCTCGGACTACCTCGACCTGCTCTGGGAGATGGACCGGCAGGACGATGCCTTGGCGGCGGTCGCGGGTTTCCGCGAGACACGGGACAGCGGTCACGCGGCGAGGCTCGAGGCCGACCTGCATGAGCGTCGAGGAGACTTCGATGGCGGTATCGAGGTGCTGCGCCAGCGCCGGTTCGCGGATCCGGACGACCACGAGCTGGGCCGCGCGCTGGCCTACGCCCTGATCGAGGCCGACAAGCTCGTGGAAGCGAGCGAGCTCGCCGCCTCCCTGGTCGAGGACGACCCGGAGTCTTCCGATAACCATTTCGTGTTGGGCCGTAGCCGGTACTCTCAGGGCGACTTCGGCGACGCCAAGGCGGCGTTCGAGGACGTGCTTGCCCTCCGCCCGGGTCACCGTTCGGCGCGCGAGTACCTGGACCACGTGTCGGCACTACTCGGCGAGGGCGAGAACTCGTCGATCAAGAAGGAGATCGAGGCGGTCGAGATTCCCGAGCGCATGCTGCTGACGCTCGACGCGCCAGAGTCCGAGCGCGACCACGGCGACCTCGGGGCCTACTACGTCGACCGGGTGACGGCGATCTCGTTCGAGCGCGGCGAGGACTACCGCCGCACCGAGCACCGCCTGGTGCGGATCAGCGAGCGCAAGGCGCTCGAGGTTTTCAGCACCTTCGAGTACACCTTCGATCCCTTGTCGGAAGAGATCTATGTCAACCGCGTCATGGTGCGCGACGCCGCCGGCGAGGTGGTGGCCGAGGGCAACGTGTCGGACTACTACCTGAGCGACCCTCCGGACGACGGCATGGCCACCCAGGACAAGCAGGTCAACATCCCGGTCCCCGGGCTCGAGCCCGGCCACTCGGTGGAGCTGGTGATCACCCGGCGGTACCGCAATCCGCCCGAGAAGATGCCCTTCCTGCGCTTCACCCCGGTCACTGCTCACGTGGTTCGAAACGGTGTGCTGCTGGTGCGTGGCGACGTCGAGGATCTGGTCTATCAGGCGCGGAGCGGCCCTCTGCCCGAGAAGGCCGACGGTGAGCTGGTGTGGCGGGTGAAGCGGCCCGGTCCGTTTCGCTGGGAGCCCTACGGTGCCGACGCGGACAGCTATCTGCCCTACCTCTGGCTGGGCTCGAAGCAGGATTCCTGGGCCGATCTCGGGGCCTCCTACCTGGAGGATATCGCCGAGCGCCTGGAACCACACCCGCTGGTGGCCGAGCTCGGCGTCCAGCTGGCGCGCGGCCTCGAGGAGCGGGAAGCCCGCGTCGACGCCCTGGCCAGCTACGTTCAGGGCTACAGCTACCAGGCGATCGAGTTCGGCCGCCGCGCCCGCATGCCGCTGCCGGTCGAGGACGTGGTGGCCAGGAAGTACGGCGACTGCAAAGACCACTCGCTGTTGCTGTACCACCTGCTGCGCGCCAACGACGTGCCGGCCGAGCTGATGCTGGTCAACAACTCCACGGATGTGTTGGCCAAGGTGCCGTCGCTCGATCAGTTCAACCACATGATCGTGCACGTGCCGGGCGACGGCGTCGGCCGTTTCCTGGACGGCACCGGCAAGGACCACCGCATCACCGGCATGCCGCCCTTCGGACTCGGCGGCCGGCTGGGTCTGCTGCTCGGCTCCGAGCGGTCGCGGCTGGTGAGGTTGCCCGAATACTCCGCGGATCAGAACCGCGTGATCTCCGAGCGCTCCGTCGAGCTGCTCGCGGGTGGCGATGCGCGGGTGCGCGAGACTCTCACGCTCACCGGCGTCAGCGCCGCCAACATCCGCGGCGCGCTCAAGAACGTCGACGAGCCGACCCGCCGCAACATGATCCAGCAGACCATGTCCGAGCGCGGCCCGCGGGTCACCGTGCGGGAGCTCCAGACCCGCCATCTGGACGCCGCCGAGGAGCCCCTGGTGCTCGAGATCGACTACCTGCTGGAAGAGCGCCTGCAGCCGGCCGGCGAGGAGCTGGTGGGCCGGATTCCAGCCAACTGGGAGCAGTGGTTCCTGGCCGCAGCGCCGGTGGAAGGGCGCCGCACGCCCTTCCGCGTCACCTACCCGCTGCGGCTCGAGAGCAAGGTCACGGTGAGTCCGGCCGCGGGCCTCGAGATCCTCACCCGCGAGGTCGAGACGCCGCACCAGGATCGTTTCTCGAGCTGGTCGGTGCGCCAGGAGCCGTCCGCCGAAGGCCCGATCTTCCACTGGAGCCTGCGCCTCGAGGCCGGCGACCCCCCGGCCGAGCTCTACGCCGGCTTCGAGCAGTCGATGAGCCGCGCCGTGCGCTCGATCGAGCGCCAGGTACGGCTGGTGGCGAACTGACCCGCAGCATTCGAGTTTTACAGGATCGTTACGCGGTAGCTTCGGTCGCCCGGGTAGCTTGTGCGTATCTACCGTTACCTTCAAGCCCGATCTGAAAAGGAGATTTGCCGATGCCTGGTCGAATCCTGATGTCCGCCGTGATCCTGAGCCTCGTCCTCCTCGCCCTGGCCGCGGCCGGCGCGGAGATGGCCACCGGAAAACCGGAGCTGAAGTCGGCGGGGCAGCTCGCCTTCGGCCCCGGCGACGTGTTGTTCGTCGCCGATTCGGCCGGCACCGCCGTCCACGCCTTCGATCTGAAGGACTCCGCCAAGCCGTCCGGCGAGGAGCTGCCGAGCATCGACGAGATCGACGAGAAGGTGGCCAGCCTGCTCGGTACCACGGCCCGCGATGTGCTGATCCAGGACATCGCCGTGCATCCCGGGTCGAAGAACGTCTATCTGTCGGTCTCCCGGGGCCGTGGCGATGACGCGGCGCCGGCGGTGGTGAAGGTCGACGTCAAGGGCCAGCTGTCGCTGGTGGACCTGAAAGGCGCCACCGCCACCTCGGCCATGATCACCAACGCCCCGGCGGCCGACGCCAAGACCCGCCGCGGCAACCCGATGCGTGCCCTCACCATCACCGACATCGCCTTCCACGACGGCCACCTCTACGTCGCCGGCCTGTCGAACGAGGAGTTCGCCTCCAACCTGCGCAAGATCCCCTATCCCTTCAGCGGCGAGATGGACGCCACCAGCGTCGAGATCTACCATGGCGCGCACGGCAAGTTCGAGACCCACGCCCCGATCCGAACCCTGATGCCGTACGAGAGCGGCGGCCAGGCGCACCTGCTGGCGGCCTACACCTGCACGCCGCTGGTGACCTTTCCGCTCGACAAGCTCGAGGACGGCGCTCACCTGAAGGGCACCACCATCGCCGAGCTCGGCTTCGGCAACGCGCCGCTCGACATGATCCAGTTCGACAAGGAGGGCGAGCCCTACGTGCTGATCCTCAACTCGAGCCGGGGTGGCATGCGGATCAAGGCGTCGGACATCGACAAGGCGGGGCCGATTTCGACCGACACCGACGTCACGCGCGACGAGCCGCTCGTCGGTGTGCCGTACCTCACCGTGCCGATGGGCGGCATCCTGCGCGCCGACAACTACAACGACGACAAGCTCGTCGTCTTGCGCCGCGACCTGGATACCGGTTCTCTGCAGCTGCGACTGTGGACGACGGCGTGGATCTGAGCTTGCTGCGCCCCGGCGCTGCGGCGTTGGCCGTGGCGCTCTTGTGGTCGCTGCCAGCAACGGCCGATCCCTCGATCCGCCTCGACCAGGCCGCCGGCACGGTCGAGGCGGTCGGCCTCGATCCTGACCTGCTCGGCGCTCTCGGCAAGCTGACCGCGGACGACTGGCGTGCGGTCTTCCCTGTCTACACCGGGTCCGAGCCGCCGGCCGACGGTTCGCGACCGCCGGTCGCCGGCGCCTGGACGGTGGAGGAGGGCATCGTACGCTTCCGACCGCGCTTCCCGCTCGTCCCCGGCCTGGGCTACGTCGCCCGGCTCGACGTCGCCGCGCTGCGCGCCCTGGCGACGGGTGCCGAAGGCGACGAGGCGCCGGTCGAGGCACGCCTGTCGCTGCCGGCGCGCCCACCGTCGCCGCCCACCGTGGTGAACCGTATCTATCCCACCGCCGAGGAGCTGCCCGAGAACCTGCTGCGCTTCTATGTTCACTTCTCGGCGCCCATGAGTCGCGGCGAGGCCTACGAGCACATCTACCTCTTCGACGACACCGGCAACCGCCTCGAGGGCGTGTTCCTCGAGGTCGGCGAGGAGCTGTGGGCCCCGGGCATGCGCCGGCTGACCGTGTTCTTCGATCCGGGGCGCATCAAACGCGGCCTCCGCCCGCACGCGGAAGCCGGCACGCCGCTCCTCGCCGGCACCTCCTACCGGCTGGTGATCGACCCCGCCTGGCGCGACGCCGAGGGCCAGCCCCTGGCGGCGCTGTTCGACAAGACCTTCACCGCCACCCCCGCCGACCGCGAGATGCTCGATCCCGCCGACTGGCGCATCACCCCGCCCGCCGCCGGCAGCCTGGAGCCGCTCGAGCTCCGCTTCCCCGAGCCGCTGGATCACGGCCTGCTGCGGCGCGTCGTCTGGATCACTGACGTCGGCGGCGCCCATCTCGACGGGCGCGCCGAGATCGCCGAGGAGGAGCGCCTGTTCCGCTTCTTCCCGGCCGAGCCCTGGCGCCCCGGCGAGCACGCCATCGAGGTCGAGGCGATCCTCGAAGACCTCGCCGGCAACAACCTGAAGCAGGTCTTCGATGTCGACCTCACCGCGCCGCCGCACCCGGCGAAGGAGACGCGGGAGATGGTGACGCTGCCGTTCAGCATCGCCTCACCCTGAACCATGAAGGCTTGCGAGGATGTCTTGTGGAAACTCCCTTCGAGCCGTTATACTCAAGGTATGAAAACTGCGATTTCGGTTCCCGACAACGTCTTCGAGGACGCGGACCGGCTGGCCGAACGGCTTGCCAAGACCCGCAGCCAACTCTATACCGAAGCGATGGTGGAGTACCTCACGCGCCATGATCCCGATACCGTCACCGAGAGACTCAATGTTGTCCTGGACGCGCTTCCCGAGCAAGAAGATCGCTTCGTGACCGAGACCTCCCGCAGCATTCTCGAGCGGGTCGATTGGTGATCCGCCAGGGAGGGGTTTGGTGGGCGAATCTACCCGAACCCGAGGGCTCTGAGGCCGGCTTCCGCCGACCGGTGGTCGTTGTTCAGGGTGATCGATTCAACCGTAGTCGGATCGCCACAACCGTCTGCGTGCCTCTGACCAGTCAGCTACGTTGGGCCGATGCGCCGGGCAACGTCTTCCTGTCGGCGCAATCGACGAGCCTGCCACGTGACTCGGTGGCGAATGTCGCCCTGGTTCTCGCCGTGAACAACCAGCAACTGGACGAGTGCGTTGGCCTGATCAAGGAGCGGGAGCTTCAGCAGATCTTGAACGGCATCGACATGGTTCTCGGGAAAGGGTAGTGCTGCCGTTCACTGTCGAATCGGAGTGAACGGCGGTTATACTGGACTCGCCATGAGCCAGAGCATGCCCGACCAGACGTTGCTCGACAAGATTCGCTCCCTGCCCGCGGAGAAGATGGCGGAGGTCGAGGACTTTGTCGATTTCCTTCGCCAGCGCGATGACGATCGGCGCCTAACACGGGCCGCCACCGAGCTTTCCGAGGATGCCTTCCGGAGAGTCTGGGACAACGACGAAGATGCCGCCTACGATCAGCTATGAGTTCGGCGACATCGTTCTCGTCCCGTTCCCCTTCACCGACCAGACTGCTCGCAAGCAGCGTCCCGCCGTCGTCGTAAGCTCCCCGGTCTACAACCGAGAGCGCCGCGATCTCATTCTCCTGGCGATCACCAGCCAGATCCGATCGCCCCCCTTTCCCGGTGAGGCTGCTATCGCCCAATGGCGGGATGCAGGGCTCTTGAAGCCCTCCGTCCTCAAACCGGTGATCACTACCGTCGAGACAGGTCTCGTTCGCAGAAAGTTGGGGCGGCTGGAGCAGTCAGACTTGCAAGAGCTCCGACGAATCCTGTCAGTCATCCTGGGCTGATAGAAAGGCCCCCCGGTCCGAGGACCGGAGGACCGGAGGGCCGGTGGATGGATGGGGTGAGGATCAGTCGGTCGTCTCTTCGGTCACCTCCTGCTCTGTCTCGGCGGCCTCGGCCTCGGTGGTCTCGGCCCCGGCATAGCCGTCGGCGGTTTGCTCGGCGGTCTGCTCGGCTGCCTGCTCGGCCGCCTCTTCCGCCTGTGCCTCCTTGATCCGGCGAACGATTCGCCGCAGGGTCGGGCGGAAGCTGTCTGCCAGGTCGTCGCGGCCGGCGAGGCGAAACATGCCCTGCGCCATGCGCACGACGGCCCGGATGTCGCCGTCGAACTCCCGGATCAGGCGGCGACGCCGGGAGCGCACGTCGAAGCCCTTGCGGCGCTCCTGGTGGCGGTCGCCGACCAGGTCGCCGAGCTCGGTGAGCTCGGGCTCGAGCTGAGCCGCGAGCTGACTCGGCCCCGCGACCTCTTCGTCGCCGAGGTCGAGCGCGAGCACGGGCTCGAGACCGAGATCGGGATTCTCCAGGCTTGCCTTGACGGTTGCGGCGTGGTCGTGAAGACGCACCGGTCCGCGGGGAAAGTTCCCCTTGAGGCCGACCCGGCCGAGGCTCTTCACGCCGTAGATGCCACGGCAGGTGGAGCGCACGTGGCGCAGCTTGGTGTCGACGGCGTCCCGCCGGTCGGTGATTTCGGCGCTGACCTTCTGGTCGTCGTGAGTCTGCTCCACGACGCCGGTGCTGAGACTCTGCAAACGCTGGCGCTGGCGTGCCACGCTGCGTTTCAGGAGCACCAGCTGAAACCGAACGTCGAGCGCGGTCTCACCTTCCTTCAGGACGGGTGCCAGGTAGTTGCCGTAGCCGGTGGCGATGCTGTCGATGTAGTGGTCGAAGCCGGCCTCGAGGTTGAGGGCGAGGTCGGTTCGAGTGGTGATCATTTCGGAAAATTTCAGTGCCATGAGTGTTCCTCCTGTGTCTGGTTGCGGTCGGGTAGGTCGGTAGGCATGTGTATTGCCATGGCGGGGGTCTCCTACGGTCGGTTGATTCGGTTCCCGGCGACGCCCGGTGCGCCGCTCGCGATGACAACAGGATAGGGACCCGCGACGCCGGACCCCTTCTCCGATGGGCCGGACAAAACGTGCCGCGACCGGACATTTCCTGAAATGGAGAGCCCTCCGTCCACCGGACAAAACGTGCAGGGCCCGCTCCTGGAGCGGGTTTGCGGCGATGCCGGCAGAGCGTCGAAGCAACGGAAGCGCGGCACGAAGTGTCCGGTCCTTTTTCAGCCCTGCGCGATTTTGTCCAGGTGGATGGCGCTGGTTTCGGTGCCCTGCACGAACGTGCAGGCGCCGGGGACGTCTGCTTTCATGCCGTGCACGAACGTGCAGGCGACGGTGGCGCCCGTGCCGAGGCCCTGCACGAACGTGCAAGTGATGGTGATGCCCGTGCCGAGGCTCTGCACGAGCGTGCAGGCGATGGTGGCGCCCGTGCCGAGGCCCTGCACGAATGTGCAAGTGATGGTGATGCCCGTGCCGAGGTTCTGCACGAACGTGCAGGCGCTGGTGACGTTCGTTCCGGCGGCGTGCCCGAACGTGCAGCGGCCGGCAACGACCGGGACTGTGGCGTGCACGGACCTGCGGGGACCGTGACCGTCCGTCTCAGTCGACGGAAGAAACCGCCAGGAGCCTGTTGTGCATCGCAACAGGCTCCTGGCCCGGTCGGGGCGGGCCGAAAAGCCGAACGTCGAAGACTTCGGGTTTTCGGGGCAGTTATGTCGCGAGATCCAAAGCCCGGAGCGCCCGCCGGTCCCATTCGAGGGTCTTCAAGACCCGCTCCACCCGGTCGAGATCCTCGCTCGCCAACTCCACACCGGGCGCCACGGCGCGCGCCAGTGCCTTGAGCGCCGCCAGATCTTCCGGGCTCGCCGCCCGGGCTCCGAGGGTCGAGGCCAGCTCGGCGGCCAGCGACGACGCCTCGCCCGCTCGGCCCGCCGCCAGGCGGAGGCGGGCGAGGTCGAGGGTGGCGCGGGCGACTCCGAGCTCGTCGCCCAGCGCGGCGGAGCGCTCGCGGGCCAGGCGCCACGAGTCCTCGGGCGTGCCCGAGCAGTGGCCCTCGAGCCACGACAGCAGGGCTTCGGCGTCCGGTCCGAGCCCCGGCGCCGCGCTCTGAGCCCGGGGCAGGGCGACCGCCAGCTCGCCCGGGTCGCCGATCAGCACCAGGATTCGCAGCCAGAGGCCGAAGACCGCCGCCTGTTCCTCGGCCGGCGCTTCCGTGAGCAGGTCGCGCGCTTCCTCCACGTCGGCCAGGACCGCCTGCAGCTCCTCGACCGAGGCGCCTTCGAGGTCGGCGGCCCGCGCGCGCAGCTCGGCGCGCAACGTCAGTGCCTTCGCCAGGTCGCCGGGGCGCGTCTCCCGGTGATGGGCGACGGATGATTCCGCCAGCTCGAGGGCCTCCCGCCATCGTCCCCGGTGCCAGTGGAACGCTGCCTCCACGCGGCCGCGCTCGGCGTCCCAGCGCTTGACCCAATCGTCATCGTGGGTGAGCTCGTCGTCGCGGGCCGAGCGCTCCAGGTCCTGCTCGGCGCCCTCCAGGTCGCCGGTACGCCAGCGTGCCAGCGCCAGGCGCGCCCAGGCCAGGGCCGCGCGGTTCGAATCGCGCTCGAGCAGGCCGTTGGCGGTCAGGCTGTCGATCGCCAGCAGCGCCAGCTCGACGCCGCGGTCGGGATCCGTGTCGCTCGCCTCCCGGCTCCGCTCGCTCAGCAGCTCGAAGAGCGTGGCGTCGGGGAACCACACCGCGTCGCGTACCAGCCGTCGCTGCTCGGCGAACGGCAGCGTCTCGACGGTATGAGCGAAGCCTTCCGCCAGGGTCCGGCGGCAGCGCGTCCAGGGATCGTCCGCATCGTCAGTCGCCGGTTCGCCGGCGCCGCCCGGAGCCAGCCGCTCCAGGTAGGCGTCGAGCGCGCGCGCTTCGTCCTCGCTCAGCTCGCCGTCGAGCACGCGCTCCCAGTACTGGTCGGTGTCCGCCCCCGGGGGCAGCGGCCCGGCGCGCTCGAGCCGCCGCGGCGCCTGCCGCCGATATTGGGACGGGGCCATGCCCAGGAAGCTCTGCAGCGGCCGCCGAAAGGTCGTCGCGCTGTTGTAGCCCACCAGGTAGCCGATGTCCGTGATCGACAGCTCCGTCTGGAGCAGCAGCCGCGCCGCGGTCTCGAGCCGGGCGTCACGCAGGCAGTCCCAGGCCGGCTGACCGACGACGTCGCGCAGCTCGGTGAGGATCTCCGGGTCGGCGCAGCCGGCGGCGTCCAGGATCTTTTCGCGGTCGAGGTCGGGATCGAAGACGTGCTCGCGCATGGCGGCGAACAGTGGCCGCAGCCGCTTCGGCGCCCGCCGCTCGTCGCTCTCGATGGCGGCGAGCGCCGGCGCCGCGGCTCGGGCAAGAGCCTCGTGGTGGTCGGCGAGGTTCATGACTTTCTCCGGGTCCGGGCGGCCGGCTCCGCCTGGGTGCCGGTGATCTCCCAGCGCGCCAGGTCGAGGTCTTCGCGCAGCGCGATGAGCAGCTCGATCAGCTGGCTCTCGGACGCCTCGGGGCCACCGTTCGCCAGGGCGAGCAGACGGCGCCCGGCGTTCCAGGCTTCGCGGTGAAAAGGCAGGTCGTCGAGGAAGGCGGCCGCGGCGGCCGCCAGCTCGTGGGCCTCGGCGCGCCGGCCGAGCAGCGCGCACACTACCGCCAGCTCCGCCACGGCGGTGGTCTCGAACACCGACGCCCCCAGGGCACGGTAGCGCTCGGCGGCGGCGCGCAGCAGGGTCTCGCTGTCGTCCAGCCGCTCGTCGTTGGCGGCGAGGCGCGCCAGCTCGTGCAGGGCGAAGGTGAAGAGCATCCCGAGACGCGGGTTGGAGTCGGCGGCGGGGTCGTCGCGGATCACTTCTACGGTGCGTTTCAGCCAGCCTCCGGCACAGCACTCGCGGCCGGCGGCGGCGAAGGCTTTGCCGCGGTGGTAGGCCACGAAACCGTGCCACAGGGTGGCGACGCTCTCGTGCGTGTCGATCCACTCCTGGAGCCGGTCGCACAGCTCGAGACCGGCCTCGGCGTCGCCCAGGCCGGTGGCCAGCTCCAGGCGCTCGAGCAGCACCTCGGCGCGCTTCGGCCGGAGCTCGGGATCGTCGGCCAGCTCCACGGCGCGGTCGAGCGCGCGCGTCGCCTCGTCCCAGCGGCGCTGGCGGTTGCGCAGGGTGCCCTCCACCCGCCGCACCTCGATCTCGACCCAGGCCGGCAGCTCGCCGCCGAGCACCTCCTCCCAGGCGAAGCCGAGCGACTTCTCGGCGCCGCCGTCCTCGCCCGCGATCGACTGGATGCGGGCGAGCCGCGCCCACGCCATGGCCTTCCAGTCGTCGCCCTCCTCGCCCATCAGCTCGCGGTGCTGCTCGATCAGCTGCACGCCGAGCTCGGCCATGAGCAGGGCGCGGTCGCGGTCGTGCTGCACCAGGAGGGCACAGACCTGGTAGAGGTGGCGGAAGGCGGTGACGTTGCCCAGCCGCAGGCCCTCGGTGAGGGTGAAGCGCGCCTCGTCCTCCGGCATATCCATGATCTCGCCGTAGGCCGAGGCGGCGGCGATGCGCTCCAGGTGGTCGCCGGTGGGGGTGAGGAGCACCGGGTATTGTGGGTACTCCTGGCCCGGCGGGACTTCTCGCGCCCGGGCCTCCGCCTCGTCGAGCGCGGGGTGGCGGCGCCGCAGGGAGAAGCGCAGCTCGGTGGCGCCCTCGCGGTCGAGCAGCCCGGCCGTCGCCCGTCGGCGGAGCCGGGCCGCCAGGGCGCGCTTCTTCGGGCGGTCGTCGTCCTCGGTCCGGGGCTCGACCTCGGTCCGGGCCTCGTCGCCGTCGTCGCCGTCCGTCGTATCCGTCGGCTTCGGCGCGCGCGACTCCGCGCGCATGTCCTTCGACGCCATGCCGTGGGCCTTGCCGAACAACCGGCGGAAGGTCCGCTCCACCGGAATGCCTACCCGCTTGCCGATCTCCGCGATCGTCTCCTTCGTCTCGAGCACCCGGCGCTTCGCCTCGATCATCCGCAGCTCGGTGACGTAGACGTTGATCTTCATCCCGAGCTTCGCCGCCAGCCGTTCGCGCGCCGCCCGCTTGGCGCCGCACACCCTCGCCAGGTAGGTCTTGTCGAGAGCAGGGTCGAACAGGTGCTTCACCAGGCACTCGAAGAGCGCCGCCGCCTCCGGATCGCCGGCCAGCAGCCGGGCGTCGCGGTGGAGTCGTTGGTCGAAGGTCATGGGAGCATTATATGAGGGAGAGGTTTCTCCGTTCCATGTGCTCGCGTGTACCTATTGTCTGCCTCTGAGGGGACTTTTCTGCCGCGGATGTCTACGCTGGGGTTGAGAGGCGGTAAGAAGCTCGCACCCGCTGCTGGTAGACTCTTCGCGGGCCTTGATGAGCGCTGGGGAGCCAGCGACCCTCGAAGTGGATCCCAGAGGCCCTTCGCAGTGACCGAACCACGTACGCTGACACTCGAACAGATCCGCCGCAAAGGCCTTGAGGCCCTGGTACGCGAGTTGGGGCCCGCTGGTATGGCTCGCTTTCTCCAGCAGTTCGAGAGTGGGCGAGGGGACTACACCGCCGAACGTGAGCAGTGGCTCGGCGACGATGATGTGAAGACGCTCGCGGCAAAGATCCTCGAAGAGCGACAAGCTGAAACTCCTTGAATTGGCTCGTGGGGCTGGTGGATCGCGAGGCTGCGGAGAGTTGCCCGACGCCGACGTGAGCGTCAAGTGGGGCACGATGGCCAGCGCGGTCGATCTCCTGGTCCCAGTAGGCAGCCCGCGCGGTATAGTGTGGCGAGAAAGGGCTGATCATGAGGGCGTTTCAAAGTGTGCTCCTGGCGGCCGTCGTGGTCTCCTGCGGCTGCACGGTGGTTTCCAGCGCCGAGCTGACGGAACAGGAGCTCGACGCGATCCGGCGGGCGTCGGGCGCCTACGTTCAGGCGTGGCTGGCGAACGACGCGGAAGCAGTGATGGCGACCTTTGTTCCGGAGCCGGTGCTGTCTCCTCCCCGTATGCCGGTCCTGGAAGGTCAGGAAGCCGCGCAATCCTTCTGGTGGCCGGAGGGCAGCGCGCCGACGACGGTGACGCGGTTCGAGACCGAGGTGGCCGAGGTCGGAGGATCGGGGCACGTCGGGTTCGTGCGCGGCACGTTCGTCCTGGAGTTCGAGTACGAAGGGGCGAGCTACACCAACCTGGGGACGTATCTCCACCTACTCGAGGAGACTCAGGACGCGGGGTGGAGGATCTCGCATCACTTCTGGAATGACTTCCCGAGAGAGTAGGTCCGAGAGGGCTGGGTGGACCTTCGACCGCCGCGCCGAGCCGTTGCACAGAGCTCTTGCCAGGGCGGCTCGGTGAGCTCGGGCAACCGGGCCACACATTCCTGCCCACCGCCGGTCACCAGCCGAAAGGAGACGGCGGAGCGGCCTCGACGCTGGCATTCGAGGAGCCGCGCGCCGCCGGCCCAGAACCAGCTCCCCGCCCGCCATCGCTCGGCGCCGCAATCGGCTCCCCGAACTTCCAGGTGCTCTGTGAGCCTCGTCCCGAGATCCATCGGGTCCACCGGCGAATGAACCGCGACGAACCGAACCGTCTCGCCTTCTCCGGTCAGGTCGAAAGAGCCGAGCAGATGACACCGCGTGCGGGAGTCCGAGCCGGCGACGCGATCGGCCTGGAAGTAATCCCTGCAGCTTTGCCAGGGGCCGAGGAGAGAGGCGGGAAGCAGGCTGTAGGCTCGCTCTCGGAGCTTCACGATCTCCCGCACGCTGCGCGCCGGCGAGCCGGCGCAGTGCAGGTGCCGCCAGCGCCGCGCCGAGCACAAATCCACACCGTAGGGCTCCCCGAGCGTCTGCCCCAGGACGGACGTACCGTAGCCGAATCCGAGATCGTTGAGCTGGCGGTGGGTGGCGAAGTTCGTCGCGCACAGGAGCTCTTCGAGCGTGCTCGCCAGCTCCGGCAAACACGCCAGGCTCGCCGCATGGAAGACACCTCGCTGCAGCGTGTCCCGACAGCCCTCGAACAACTCGGGCGGCGGCCTCACCGAGGCGCAGGAGAGTCCGAGCAGGCAGACGACGGTGAGGCCCCATGCTCTCGGCTCGCGAGCGCGCCAGGCTCGCCGAGATGTCGGGTCGGCTGCGGGTGGCCGAGTGGTCTTCATCGGGTCTTCCGGTTCTCGCGGGGCTTCTGCCGCGGGGCTCGCCCGGCGTCGCGGCCACGGACCCGGTCCGGTCCGGGCTGGTCGAGGAGCACCGGCGGGGCCCACGGCGCGGCGGCGGCGAGGCCCGTGGCCAGCTCCTTGCCGAACCGCCGTCCGAGCGGCGCGGAGATTTCCTCGACGAAGCGGAGGATTGCCGCCGGTGGCGTCGTGTCGCAATAGGAGAAGCTCTCGAGCTGGCGATCGCCGCGCAGGACGATCGACGCGAAGTCGCGGCAGCCGGGACGGACGACCCGGCGCTCGGCGACGACGGAGCGCTCGAGGCGCTCGACCGCCCGCACCACCGCCGCCAGGTCGTCCGCCGCCAGGGCACGGCAGCGGCTCCGCAACAGCATCCGATCCTTCGGCGTGTGCACCATCGCGGCCTCGCCGTGCTGCCCGACCAGGAGGTAGAGCGACTCGGGGGGCCGGGGGGTGACGACGCCGGGACGAAGGGGCTCCGTCACCACGGCGAAGTGGATTTCCAGCAGGGGGTCCCCGACATCGAAGCCATGACACCTCGCGTCTCTGAGCAAGAGCATCGGGACACAACCGGTCCACGGCAGCGCCAGGGCCGCGATGGCGAGGGTGGCGAGCACAGTTCGGCGACGGCGCCCCCCGCGGCACTCTGTCCGCCGGCACTCTGTATGCCGGCACTCTGCGCGCCGGCCCTCGGCGCGGGCAGCAGCTAGCTCGATCTCGTTCATGATCGCGATTGCTTCCAGCAAGAGCAATGCCAGGCCACCGAGGGCGCTGCACCGGCTGATCTCCGGGAGCCAACACGTGTGGCGACCCGTGCGGCGTACACCCGCTGTATAGCGGGTGATCACCTCGTGCTCATGATCGGCGGGCCGCTGATCCAGACCATCCTGGATCGCGCGGTCCAGGCAACTGGGGTAGGCTCAGCGTTACGACAACGAGACAGAGCTAACGAGCGAGAGGTGTTGCGAATGAGCCAGGCTGACAACTCCGTCGACAGAGCAAGCTTTCGCGACTCGATTCCGGACAACCATCAGCCCACGTTCACGCTGCTCGAGCAGCTCATCGAAGAGCTCGTGCCCGACGCCGACGTGAGCATCAAGTGGGGCACGATTGCCTACGACTTGGGCGGCAGCCTTTTCGCGCTCTCGGCCAACAAGAAGCACGTGAACCTCTACATCCTGACCGTCGGACTGCTCGCCGAGTACGCCGACGACCTGGCCGGCATTCCTCAGAGCAAGTGCGTGCTGCGTTTCAGTCCCAGCGCCGAGGTGCCCCTCGAGACTTTGCGCAAGGTCATGACCGACGCCGTCGAGCGTAAGCGGGCCGGCTAGAAGTCAACTTTCCGGTGGTGGGCGATAATGGGCTGATCATGAGACGACTCAGGTTCGAGACGGCGATCACAGTCGCCGCCTGTCTGAGCGCCATCTGCCTGGTCGCCTTCGGCCTGGTCGCCTGTACACCTTCCTCGACCACGCCCGATCCAAGGTCGCTTCCTCGTTCCTCGTTCAGGTGGAACGAGGCACAGCTCGAGGTGGGGTTTGCGAATTGGGACGTGGTCTACCCGGGCCGGAAGGTGGCGCGGGGACCGGAAGTCAGTGGCCTGCCCGCGGGGGCGCCGCTCGCTTCGTTCTCGGCCGGCGGACGCTGGGAGCAGGAGCTCGATCGCTTCATGGCCGACCAGAAGGTGGCTGGGCTGATCGTGCTGCACGAAGGCAGGGTGCGACTGGAGCGCTACGGTCTGGGGTACGGCGTCACCGGCCGCTGGGTGTCACAGTCCGTCGCCAAGTCCGTGACCAGCACGCTGGTCGGCGCGGCGGTGAAGGACGGCTTCATCTCGAGCCTCGACGACCCCGTCACCAGGTACATCCCCGGGCTCCGCGGCAGCGCCTACGACAACGTCAGCGTGCGTCATCTGCTGACCATGACCTCGGGGGTGCGGTGGAACGAGAGCTACACCGATCCGAAGTCGGACATCGCCCGCTTTTACTCGGCGCGGGTCGAGCCGGGCCTGGAAGCCACCGTCAGCTACATGCGCGGTCTGCCGGCTGAGGCCGAGCCGGGCACGAAGTGGGTGTACAAGACCGGCGAGACGCACCTTCTCGGCGTCCTCGTCTCGTCCGCCACCGGGCAGACCCTCTCGGGCTACCTGTCCGCCAAGATCTGGCGGCCCTACGGCATGGAGCAGTCGGCCTCGTGGACGACAGACCGTACCGATCACGAGCTGGCCGGTTGCTGCCTGCAGGTGGCGTCGCGGGACTACGCGCGGTTCGGTCAATTCGTGCTCGACGGCGGCCGCATCGAGGGCCGGTCGATCGTTCCCGACGGCTGGTTCGAGGCCGCCACGCGCACGCAGGTGCGGATCGGCGCTCCCGGCCGCGGATACGGCTACCAATGGTGGACGTCCGACGACGGGTCGTTCCGGGCGATCGGCATCCACGGCCAGCTGATCCACATCGACCCGGTGCGTCGGCTGGTGGTGGCGATCAACAGCGCCTGGCCGGAGGCGACGAATCCGCAACGATCTGCCGCGACAGCGGGTTTCCTGGGCGCCATCGCCACTGTGATTGACGAGGAAACAGAAAGGACGAAGCAATGACAGGTCGACCCGATCTCTCCTCCCGGCCGCACCAGCTCACCGTCGAGCGCACGATGACGGCGCCGGCCGACGCGTTGTTCTGCGCCTGGTCGCGGGATTTCGATCGCTGGTTCGCCGCGCCTGGCATCATCTGGATGAAGCCCGAGGTTGGTGCTCCGTACTTCTGCGAGACCCGCTTCGAGGGCTGGCGGCTGGCGCTCGACATCCTCGACGAGCGCATGGCCGAAGGCGGTTGAGTCGAGTCAATCCCTGATCTCCTCGACGACCTCGGTCTTGATTAATACGGCGAGGGCCAGCCTGACATGGATCTCGGGTGCGATCTCGTGGCTCAGGAGCTCTTCGATGGTCACGCCGGGAAGGGCGCTGATGCGCTGGTAGACCTCGTCGTAGGGGGTGTCGTGGGGAGTGGCGAGCTCCGGGTCGAGGTCGCCTTTGATCCGCAGGTTGGCTCGCGTCTCGGGCAGGTGCACCTCGAAACGGCGCAGGCGATCTTCGAGCTGCTCGAGCCGAGCGAGGAGGCCGGAGAGAGGGCCGATCTCGAGCGCCTCGATGCCTTCGCCCTCGCGCCGCCGTTCGAACGTGACCTGGCCGTGGTGGGTGTCGAGTAGAGCGAGCAGGGCGCTTTCGCCCGACAGCAGGCCGTAGCGCGCGCTCACCGGCAGTCCGCGCTCGAGCTCGACCCAGCCGTCGCGCCTCTCACCGATCAGCCGCAGCACACCGGTGCCGCGTTCTCGCTCGAGGCTGCTCAGCAGCTGGTGCAGGCTGTCCTCGGACAGGTCGCCGAGAAGGCCCCCGGGCGGCGCGGCGCGCAGCTCGACCATTCGCTCGGCCCGCGCCACCACCTCGTCTTCCTCGACGAGCTTTGGCAGGGAGTCGTCGGCGCCTTTGAGCAGGCCGCGTACCCGGTCTTTTCCTTCGGAGACCACGAGCACGGGCAGACCGCGGGTGCGGCTGTCGGCCCGCAAAGCCTGGAGCAGCTGCCAGCCACTGTCCTCCGGCATCGGCATGGCGATCACCATGCCGTCGAGATCGGCGAGGGCGAGAAGCGCGTGAGCCTCCCGGGCGTCGGCCGCGGTGAAGGCGTGATGGCCACCGGCGGTGAGCGCCTCGGCCGTCCACGAGGCGGCGATCAAGTCGGCGTCGACGACCAGAAACCTCACGGCATTCTCATCCCGTTCCCGCTCATCACTTACCGGTCGCCTCCTTGCGGATCTTCCAGCCGTCTTCGCCGCGCACCAGCTCGAACGTCTTCCAGGTGGTCCGGCGTTTCGACTTGGCGACGTAGGTCTGAAAGAACCGGGCAACGGCGCTCGAATCGTCGAGCACCTCGACCTCGACCTGGCTGACGCCAACCTCGATCGTCGCGGGCGCCGAGATGCGCGACCGGCGCTGGCGCATCCAGGTCTCGCGGTCGAGGTCCGCCGGGCTGTAGTCCGGCGTGTAGCAGCCGATGAAGTCGTCGACCCGCTTCTCGGACCAGGCCAGGGCCCAGGCTCGGAGCGCGCTCTCGACCTCGGCGGCAATGTCGACGACCTCGGCGGGTTCTGCTGGAACGCTGTCAGTGGTCGGAGGCGTCACGGCGGGCTGCTCGTCGCCGCTGGCGGGTTCGCCGGCGGCCGGCGCACCGGTGGTCGCGGTTTCCGGCGGGGAGGCCGTCGGCGCGGGCTCGATGCTCACCGGCACGTGAGGTGGAGCCGCGGCCGGCCCAGGCTGGGCCGACCGCGCCGCGGCCGAGCCCGATGCAGGTCGTGGCCTGTCGCGCAGGGACCACCAGGCGCCGGCCACAATGGCCGCGATCGCCAGCACCGCGACGATCGCCAGCCACCGCCGGGACCGTTTCGGCGAGTCGGTCTTGAGGGCGACGGACTCGCCGAAGGCGAGTGCCGACGGCCGGCTGGCCGTGGTGCCGCCCGGCGGGCGCAGCTCCCGTTCTGCAACGGCTCCCGGGTGCGGCGCCCGCCACGGCTCCTGCCGCAGCGGAAAGCTGCCGGTGTCGACCTCCTCTGGCGGCCGGAGCTTGGAGTCGTAGAGGTTGTCCTCGTTGAACGAGAAGGGGTCGGTCGCGGTCTCGGGCGACGCGTGCCGCTGCGGGTGCGCGGCGTCCAGGCGCTCGAAGGCGTCCTCCGCGTCTCGAGGCTCCGGCTCTTCAGGCTTCGGGGCCGCCTCGTCTTCGGCCTCCACGGCTGCCTCTTCCTCGACCTCCGCTTCTGGCGCCGTCTCCCCCTGCGGCTCGATCTCGGCTTCCGGCTCCATGACCTCTTCGAGATCGCCGTCGTCGTCGTCGACGGCCGGCAGCGGCATGTCAGGTTCCTGGTCGTCCAGAGCGTCGAAATCCACGTCCCATTCAGCCGAGTCGAAGGCGCTGGGACCGGTGTCCGCGGCCGGTGTCTCGGCCCCCGCCACCGGCGGATACCAGCGCCGGATCGAGGCGATCAGCCCATCGCTGGCCGGATCGACCCAGGTGAGCGACAATCGCGTCGTCGCGCTGCCGTTGCCGCCGTCCGCGTCGCCAGGTGTCTCGACCACGCGGCCGAGGGCGCGGATCAGGGCGGGCCGCTCGCGCAGGCCGATCTCGAGGTGCGCCAAGTCGCCGTCGCCGAGATCTTCCTTGGGGCGGATCTCGAACTTCGCCGCCGCCAGATCGGCCGCCGCCTGCTCCAGGAAGTCCTCGAACGAATCGAACAGGACCTCCAGCCTGGGCACCTCGAAGTCCGGTGCCGGGTGGTCGTCGGTCGCGGCGTTGGAATCGGCGTCTGACATCGGTCCCCAAGAGACGGCTCGGCCCTCCCCCCGCGAATCCCAGCCGAGTTTTCGAATCTCGAGGATCGATTATATCTCGGTCAGGAGGGTCTCGAGGGCCTCGGCCATCAGCTCGATGCAACGGTCCATCGGCAACAGCCGGCGGATCTCGGACCGGCTGATGACGAGTGTGCTCATACCAGCCCGATCACCTCACCGTCCACCAGGTCCATGTGCTCGGCTTGCGGCTTGGCGCGCAGGCCCGGCATGCGCATGATGTCACCCAGCAGCGCCACCAGGAAGCCGGCGCCGGCGGAGACGATCAGGCCGCGCACGGTGGTCTCGAAGTCGGTCGGCCGCCCCAGCAGCTTGGGGTCGTCGGACAGCGAGACCGGGGTCTTGGCGACGCAGATCGGCAGGTGGTTGTAGCCGAGCCTGCGGACCAGGCGCAGGTCGCGTTCCGCGCCCTTGGTCCACAGCACGCCGCGTGCGCCGTAGATCAGGCTGGCGATCTTGTTCATCTTGGCCTTCACCGGCTCTTCCCAGTCGTAGAGCGGCCGGAACGGGTTGGGCTCGGTCTCGGCCTGCGCCATCACCAGCTCGGCGAGCTCGGTGGCGCCTTCGCCGCCGCGCTCGAAGCCGTCGCACACCGCGAAGGGCACGGCCAGCCCCTCGCAGGCCTCGCGCACCACTCGGATCTCGTCGTCGCTGTCGGTGGCGAAGCGATTGAGCGTCACCACTGGCGACTCACCGAAGTGGCGGATGTTCTCGATGTGCTTGTGCAGGTTGACCAGCCCCCGCTCGACCGCCGCCGGATCGGTCTGCCCGAGCTTCTTCTTGAGTACGCCACCATGCCGTTTCAGAGCTCGGACGGTGGCCACCAGCACCACCGCGGCGGTGTCGAGGCCGGCGTAGGAGCACTTGATGTCGAAGAACTTCTCCGCCCCCAGGTCGAAACCGAAGCCGGCCTCGGTGATCGTCCAATCGGCATGGGCCATGGCCATCTTGGTGGCGATGACCGAGTTGCAGCCGTGGGCGATGTTGGCGAACGGTCCGCCGTGGACGAAGGCGGGCACTCCCTCTCCGGTCTGCACCAGGTTGGGCCGCAGTGCGTCTTTCAGCAGCACCATCATGGCGCCGACGGCGTTGAGGTCGGTGGCGGTCACCGGCTTGCGGTCGCGATCGAGGGCCACCAGCGTGCGGCCGAGCCGCTGGCGCAGGTCGTCCTCGTCCTCGGCCAGGCACAGCGTCGCCATCACCTCCGAGGCCGGCGTGATGTCGAAGCCCCCCTCGCGGGGAAGGCCCTCGCCGGGCCCGCCGAGGCCGATCACCACGTGGCGCAGCGCGCGGTCGTTGAGATCGATCACCCGCCGCCAGGCGATGCGACGCTGCTCGATGCGCAGCGAGTTGTCGTGGTGCAAGTGGTTGTCGAGCAGGGCGGCGAGCAGGTTGTTGGCGCTCGTGATGGCATGGAAGTCGCCGTTGAAGTGGAGATTGATGTCGACCCGCGGCTCCAGGATCGCGCGCCCTCCGCCGGTGGCGCCACCCTTCATGCCGAACACCGGCCCGAGGGATGGCTCGCGCAGCGCCAGGCAGACCTTCTGGCCGATCTTGGCGAATCCCTGGGCGAGGCCGATCGAGGTCGTCGTCTTGCCCTCGCCGGCGTCGGTCGGCGTGATCGCCGAGACCAGGATCAGGCGCCCCGGCGGTCGTCCCGAGTCCCGGGCCGCCAGCTGCACCTTGGCCTTGTCGTAACCATAGGGAATCAGGTGGTCGGGCGAGATGTCGAGGGACGCGGCGACGTCGGTGATCGGCTTTGTATTCCCCATGGCTCTCTCCTGTGATCGTGTTGGCGCGCCGAGCCTAGCAGGGTCGGCGGTCCTGATAACCGTCAGTTAGGGTAGGGTGGGAGCACCCAGGCTGCTGGTGCGATCGGCCTGCTCCGTCCTCGGCCATCAGGCCGCCCGCTCAGGTTTCTAGTTGCCTTGGCGGTCGAGCTCGCGGGCGCGCCTGAGCAGCCGGTCGATCGTTTCCTGGCGACGCGCGGGATTGAGCGGCATGCCGCTGCCGCGGAGGCTGTTGTCAAAGTCGGCGATCAAGGCGTTGAGCTCTGAGAGCGCCTCCGTGGCTTTCTGACACGAGTCCCGAGGACAGCCGCATTCGGTGTCCGCATCGTAGAGCTGGCCCTTGAGCCGCTCCATGAACAGATCCCAGGACTCCATGTCGATGGGCGGTTTGGAGTAGTCGCGGAGCTCGCGGGAGAAGCTCTCGCTGGCCGTCTCCGCCGCGGTGACGCAGCGCCCGGCACCGACCGAGGAGCCCTTGCGGCCCAGACCGGATCCCAGGTCCGAAATGTTCTCGATCCACGTCGGTGCGTTGACGTAGATCAGGTAGATGACCACGGCGAAGATGGCGTACTTGATGATTTTGCCCATTGGCCTGAGACTATATCAGTTGTCTGGTGCCACGCCGCGCGAGACGCCAGCGGGAGCGCCCCAGGCGGTCAGGGCGTGATCGAAGCGGACGATCGCCGGCGCCCGCCAGCCGGGCGCGTCGGTCATGACGAAGCCCAGGCTGGCCTCGCGGTGCATGGAGCCGTGGGTCCAGCGCAATCTGCCGGTCGAGATGCGGGAGCCGAGGACGGTGTAGGCGGCGCCGTACATGTAGCCTTCAGCGGTGCCGCAGATCACCGATGCCGGGTTGGCCACCAGCTCGAATCCCTGGACGGTGCGAAAGAGGGCGTCCGGGTAGATGGCGTCGCTCGTGGCCTCGAGCCACCAGGCGTCGGAGTGCCAGGTCGGCTCTTCCGAGTCGGGGTTCTCATCGATCAGCGCGGCGTAGCCCAGCGGGTCGCCGGTGAGAGGCTGGTAGGAGAACGAGTCACCATCCTCGTCCGACCGGCGCAGCAGGCGGGCGTCACCGTCCTCCGTGATCAGGCGCCAGCCATCACCGTCGATCGTCGCGCACAGGTTCACGCCCTCGACATCGGCCAGGATCCGGGCGACGTTCACCTCCTCGCCTTCCGCGGTGAAGGCGACCAGGCTGGAGACCAGGCCGTAGGGTACGAAGACCACGTCCCGTGGTCGTCGCAGGTGCCCCGAGATCCGGTAGCCCTCGTCGCGTAGAGCCTTCTTGACACCTCGGCGGACGTTGCGCAGGGGATCGCCGCCCGAAAGCCCATGGTCCGAGTAGATCGTCACGGTAAAGGGGCCGGCGTCGCCGCGCTCCGCGAGCGCCCGCAGGGCGGCGTCGAGATGGCGCAGAAAATGCTCCAGCGAGTCCGGACCCTTGACGTGTCCCATGAGGTCGGTGAGGTCGTGGTAGAGATGGAACACCGGCTCGTCGGACGCCGCGAAGGCGGCCAGCGATTCGTCGATGTCCTGTCGCCCGGACTTCTGCAGGTGGAAGATCTTGATCCCCTTCTTGAACACTCCCCTCGGCTGCCAGTGGAAGAACTCGCGCCATGGAAAGCGCAGGTGGTGGTAGCTGAAGAGGCCGCCGCCCAGCTTGCGGTTTTGCTGGCGGTCGAAGTAGCGGTGCTCATAGCCGGGGGATCGCTCGAGGTCGAACGGCTCCAGGATGCCTCCCAGAGCCAGGCTGGTGGTCGAGGGAAAGGTGCTGATCAACGGCACCGGCCGGTGGAAGTCGCGGAAGATCGCCTGGTCGCCGAGCGCCGGGTCGGTGACCCGCTCGACCACCCCGTAAGGCACCGCATCGAGGGCGATCATCAGCAGCCGCGGGCCTTCGGGGCTGACCGCGCTCTCTGAGCTGGCAGTGGGGGCGACCGCCAGACAGAGCCCGAAGACGAGGATCGCGCGCCGCATGCTCGTCACGCCATGAGCCGACTCGCCGAGGCCGCCAGCCGGGCGGCGCAGAAGCCGAGGTGATCGCGCAGACCGCTCAGCGGGCCAATCAGGCTTGGCCGTGTCGCGACCCCGCATCGCGCGCTCCAGCGACGCGCGGTCGCGCAGGTCGCCGGTGGCGACCTCGACATCGAGCCGGTGACCAGGGCCTTCATCGGGCGCTCAGTCTACCGCTGCCCCGGACGGCTCTGCCTCAAGTAAAGAAGTGCCAGGCTGCCAGCCGCGCCATGTCGGAAGGCCGCGAGTGCGATTCCATCACCACCGAGGGCCTGGACCTTTTTGACGTCGTAGCGCTGGCGGAGATCGTGGTGCCGGTCGCCGGCGGTTTGCATGCTGGGGCCGGAGCGGGGCGCCCGGTGGTAGGTTGTCGACGCGGGTGGTAGACTCGCCGGCAGCTTTCGAGCCGAGATTGCATGACGGGTTTCTCTCGGAGAGGTTCCGAGAGGTCGGCGTGTGGCTGTGCTCGAACCCAGCAATGGAGGAATCGTGTCATGAGCAGGAAAACCATCGCTTCGCTTTCGATCCTGGCCCTGTTGACGATGTTCGGCTTCTCGGTAGCGGCCGAGCACGACGAGAAGACAAAGGACGGAATGTGGACGGGCGAAGTCGTAGATCTCGCCTGCTACGTCGGTAGCGGCGCCAAGGGCTCCGACCATGCCGGGTGTGCCAAGTCCTGTGTCAAGAACGGCCAGCCCATGGGGCTTCTGACCGACGACGGCACGCTGGTGCTGCTGGCGGCAGACCACAAGGACGGCGCGCCCTACGAGGCGCTCAAGGCGCTTGCTGGCGAGAAGGCGGCCGTGCAGGGCAAGCTCGCGGAAAAGGACGGTATGAAGGTCGTCACAGTGACCGGCTCGAAGGCTGCTTCCTGACAGGTCTTGAAATCCAAGGGTCTGAGAGCTAGAGCCACCAGGGGCCGCCGTCTGCTGCTCGCCGCGGCAGCCGCCGGGCTCCTGGCTCTCGCCGCGCTGCCGGCGGCGCGCTGGATCCTCTGGCGCCGGGAGCTCAACCCGGTGCTGCGCGGCAGCCTCCTGGCAGGGCGGCAAGGCTGCCCTGCCTGCCACCTGCCCTACCGCGCGGTCGAGATCTCCAATCCCGGCAGCCGCTGGGGCAGCGTGCCGCGATTCCAGGCCGGCAACTTCATGATGTACGGCGAGAGCCGCCGGGACATCGAGGAGTTCATCCGCTTCGGCGCTCCGCGCTCGTGGCTCGACGCGCCCGAGACGCTCGAGCGTCTCGAAAGCCAGCGTCTGCGGATGCCGGCCTACGGCTCTTCTCTATCGGACGACCAGGTCGCCGACCTGGTGGCCTGGGCGTCTGTCATGGAAGGCATCGAGCCGGTGGGCGGTGAAGCGGTGGCGGCGGGGCGACAGCTGGCCCGAGAGCACGGTTGTCTGTCCTGTCACGGAATCGAGGGCTCCGGCGGTCTACCCAACCCAGGATCGTTGGGCGGCTTCGTGCCGGGGTTCGTCGGCGGCAATTTCGCCGACCTGGTGAGAGACGAAGACGAGTTTCGCGAGTGGATCCTGGACGGCACCAGCTCCCGGCTGGAGAGGAACCCCGTCGTACGATTCTTCTGGCGGCGCCAGAAGGTAGCGATGCCGGCCTACCGGGACGATCTCGACGGTCAGCAGATCGGCGAGCTCTGGCGGTGGGTTCAGGCGCTGCGCGCCGCCGAACGCCCAACCTCCGAGCCTTGACCGAGCCTGACGGCTCGCGCTACTTCTGCCTCCACGAGCCGTCGGGCATCTGGATCCAGTCGCCGCGCCGCGCTTTCTGGCGCAGCGTGGTGGCGTAGGTCTCGCGGATCTGGGGCAGCTGCGAGAGATCGGTGCCGGTGGCGGCGGCGATCTCCTTGAACATCCGCTCGCGGTCGGCGTTCTCGGCCTTCACCAGCTTCTGCACCGCTGCCCGCTGTTGGAGCGGCAGGGCATCGAGCGCGCGCACCTCGACGAGGGCCCGATTGCTCTCGCCGATCGCGCCCGAGGCTTTGTGGCGGTTGAGCTCGCGGACCCGGCCGGCGCGCGACTGGATGATCTTGCGGATCGCCGGGTTGGTGATCTCGGGCGCCGCGACCTCATCGGTCTGGGCGTAGACCGGCGATGGTGCCATCAGGTGCAGGGTAGTGCCGACGGCGATCTCGAAGGAAGACCTGAGCCACGACGTGGTGTCGGCAGTGCTGTCGCCGTTGCTTTCACCGTCGCTTCCGGCCTCCGTCTCCGTCTCTGCCTCACCTGCCTGCGCGGCTTCGCGTGCCACCGCGTCCTCGATCTTCTCCGACAGGTCCTTGACCGCTGCTTCTGGGAAGTAGACGTTGATCGTCACGCAAGCGACGGCGGCAAAAGCCGTGGCGACGAGGAGGGTGAGAGCGAGAGCTGGTCTGTGCATGCGGTTCTCCTTGGGTGTTCTCGATCAGTCTAGCACCGGCGGCTCGGAGGTGGCGGTGCCGAAATCCAGGCTCTTCAAGCGCCGAACCATGGCCTGGAACGACACCGTCTTGCCGGGCTGGGCGTTGACCACGTCGATCCGAAACGGCAGCCGGCCGCGCAGGAACAGCTCCTTGCCGGCCCGCTCCTCCAGTCCACGCAGCAACAGCACGTCGTCGTCGAGGCGCATGTCGACCCCCAGGGCGGAGTAGGTGTACTTCTGGAAGAACCGTTGCAGGCCGCGGTCGAAGACATTGGTGCCCTGGCCGGTGCCGAGGATGGTGATGTTGTTGATCGCCTTGACGTCGACGGTGCGAGGCACACCCTTCGTTGCCACTGTCTCGAGATGGGCGCTGAATCGTACCGGCACGCCACGAAAGAGCTCGCAGCTCTCGAGCGATCCCCGGAGCACTCCCGTCATCTCGCCGAAGTCGATCCGCCGGGTCAATCGGCCGAGGTCGATGTTTTCGAAGTCCGCCGACAGAGTTATCTTGGGGAATCGGGTCAGGACGTCCTCGCCGGAGATGTCGCGCAGGCTCACGATGCCGCCGAAGACACCGATCTCGCCGCCGCCCTCGATCAACAGGCGGTCCGGTGACAGAGCCGCCCGAGGCAGATAGCCGGAGAGGGCGCCTTCGAGCGGGAACAGCTCCATGGCGCGCGCGATTTCCTCGAGTTGCAGGTCGGTGAGCCGAATTCCGGTTTCGAGATGCCGTTCGGGGCGCAGGAGGTCCCGCAGGGTGAGCCGCTCGAAGGTCAGGGATCCGCCGAGGATCTCGAGCGCGATCGGCTTCTCCAGGCCCACGGCGTCGGCCTCGATCAGCAGGTCGGTGTCGGTTGCCGGCAGCTCCAGGCCGCGTACGGCGAGGCGGTCGAAGGCCAGCCGGCCCGCGAGGCTCGGGCCGGTGAAGGCGAGCTCTGCCGTCGGCCGCCGGCGCAGCTCCAGTGGCAGGTCGAGCTCCAGGCCGGCGACCGCGGCCTGGCCGCCGCCGCTGGCCAGCTCGACGCCGTCGAGCTTCACTCTGCCGGTGAGGCTCCAGGTCGCGGGATTCTCGCCGGCACCGGGCCGGTAGCTGCCGCGGGCGGTGGCCGCGAGCGCACCGCCGAGGTCGAGTCGGCCGAGTCGCTCTTCCAGCAGGCTCGACAGGTAACGGTCATGAGTGGCGGCGAGGTCGCCGTCTTCGACCGCCAGGTCGTAGCGCCAGGCCGCCGATCGCGGCGAGCTCTCCAGGCTCGCCGCGATCACCGGGCCCATCGGCACGCTGCCGCGCGCCGTGATCCTCCACGGAGGCTCGTCGTCCGGTTTCGCCGGACCGAGGCTGCCGCTGGCGGAGAGTGTCGCTTCGACGTCCGAGAAGTCGCCGAAGAAGGTGCTCCACAACAACAGGAAGCCGCCCGCCGTGCCCTCGGCTTCGGCCTCGACGGCCGCGCCCGGGGCGCCGTGTGCTCTCACCTGCCATCGTCCCGTCAGCCCCTCCATCACTCGGCTGCCGTCGTCCGAGGAGAACCCGCCCGCGTTGAGGCTCACCGGCCCGGACAGGTGCCAGGCTCCTTCGCCGTCGACGGAGGCTTCCAGGGTGCCCCCCGTGGACCCGCCGAACGCCAGGTCCGCCGGCAGGGTGTTGCCGAGCAGCGGTTCCAGAGCCTTCTGCCAGTGGCTCAGCCCCAGGTCTTGGAGTTTCAGGACTCCGCTGGCCTCGGTTGTCCCTTGTGGTCCCGGGTGCCAGCCGCCGGAGATCCGCGCCCGGCCGAGATCCCTCGATTCCAGGGCCGCGTCGCGCACCTCGCCGCGCGCCAGGTCCGCCGTGCTCTCACCATCGGCGGTCAACGTGAGATCCATCGGAGCGAGCGGCGGCAGCTCGAGTTGACCGCCGGCCTCGAGCGAGCGCAAGCGGATCGGCCCGCCGCTGCGCCAGTTCCAGCTCGCCGTGGCCCCTGTCTGCGCGAGACGCCAGGCGGGATTGGTTTCGCTCGCCTTCGCCGCCTCGACGTCGTCGAGCCGTAGGCGCCCGGCGAGTCGAGGCGTCGCCCACGGACCGGCCAGAGTTCCCGACGCCTTGGCAAGGCCGGTCGCCGTGACAGGCGGCGTGGGCAGCCCGACTTGGCGCAGCAGCCCGACCAGATGCTCGATCCGCCCGCCTTCCCAGTTCCAGGACAGGTCGTTGTCGCCGCCTCCGAGGGCGATCGCGCCGCCCACCGTCAACGGCCTGGCGCCGCCGCCGCCGCCGCCGAGGTGGCTGGCACCTCGGAAGAAGGCACCTCGGAAGAAGTGTGCGTCGGCTGTCTCCTCGAGCCGGCCCTCGAAGCTCGCCGTCACCGGATAGAGCGCCGCGGGCAGACGCAACTGCCCCCAGCGTCCCTCGCCCGAGGGCAGGTGGACCCGCCCCTCGATGGCGCCGCTCCAGATCGGCAGCCGGAACACTCGCAGACGATCGAACGGTAGATCGCCCTCGACGTGGATCGTCGAGCCCGCCCTGGCGGCCAGGTACCGATCCGCCGCCATCTCGAACCGCCTCGGCACCAGGTCGACGGAGTAGTGGAGCCGGTCGCCAACGCTGCGGAAGTCTGCGTCGGCGGTGACGTTGATTCCCGAGCTCGGAAGGAGCATGGCCGAGTCGAGGCCCCGGAGCGTGCCCGTGAGGCGCCGCAGACGCTTACCCGCGACGTCCCAGTCGGCTTCGAGAGTCGCGTCGTCGAGCCAGGCGAGCTCGGGCTCGAGCTCGAAGCGTAGCGTCTCACCGTCGTCGAGAGGCGTGATCGTGGCCTCGATGCGTGGCTCGTCGAGCGGCGTGTCGACATCTGAGAGGTCGGCGCGCGCGGCGTTCAACTCCAGGCGGATCGACTCCTCCTGGACGACCGCGCGCATCCGAGGCTCTTCGATCTCCACGAAGCCGTCGCCGGCCCTGAGGGAGGCCAGAGAAAGGTCGATAACCAGCTCCGGCTCCGCCGGTTTCAGGTGGAGTACAGCGTCGACGTTCGCCAGCCGGCCTTCGAGCGGCGGCGGGGCCTCGGGGTCGGCGAGCCGGAAGAGCGGCGCCAGCTCCAGCTCCGGCGAGCTCGCACGTACCTCGCCGCGCGCCGCCGAGCCGACGCTTGCAACCTTCGCCTCCAGGACGAGCCGCAGGTCGCCGGTCCCTTCGCCGACCGCGACGCGAATCGTCGCCGGCTCCAGGATCAGCACGCCGATCACCGGCAGCGGCCGGTCCGGCGGCTCGACGCGCGGAGCCGGCGCCAGGCGAGCCTCGACGCCGTGCAGGCTCAAGCTCTCGAATCGGTTGTCGAGCACGTCCCGCCAGTTGCTCTCGATCCGCACCTCCGAAATCTCGAGGTACTCGACGAACGGATAATCACGGAGCCGCTCGACGCGCAGCCCGCGCAGGCGGAAGTGCTCACGATCCTCGATCTCCAGGCGATCGAGTCGTACACGGGCCGCCAGTTGTTCGGCCAGCGCCGCCTCGACGATCCGTCTGGGCAGATCCCGCGCCAGCCACGCGGCGAGACCGAACACCAGGATCAGGACGAGGCAGGAGACACGGAAACGCGAGAGACGAGCCATGATCGCGTTATACTTCCAGAAACAGAGAGCCCTTTCTTCCCCTCTCGACCGGGCACATGATCTCACCTCAGCTCCATCCGGCATCGTCGGCGACCGTCCTGATGATCGAGGACGACCCGATGTACGCCCACGTAATCCAGCGCTACCTCGAGGAACCGTCCGCCCGCG
This sequence comes from bacterium, assembly GCA_024226315.1. Taxonomy (GTDB): domain Bacteria; phylum Acidobacteriota; class Thermoanaerobaculia; order Multivoradales; family J023; genus JAAELT01. Next base: position 64,015 of record JAAELT010000661.1, read on the forward strand.
GCCTGGCGGTCAAGCGCGCCGACCGCCTGGCGGCCGGCCTGGAGATCCTCGGCAGCGAGGTGGTCGACCTTGTGCTGCTCGATCTGTCGCTGCCCGACAGCGAAGGCTACGACACCTTCCACAACCTGCGCCAAGCCGCTCCGGCGGTGCCGATCATCGTGCTCACCGGCTTCGAGGACGACGAGATGGCCGAGCGCGCGGTTCGCCATGGCGCCCAGGACTTCCTCGCCAAGGCCGACATGTCGCCGTCGTTGCTGGTGCGCTCGATCCGCTATGCCCTCGAGCGCTGGAAAGCGGCCAGTCGGCTCGAGCAGAGCGAGCGCCGCTACCGCGCCGTGGTCGAAGACCAGACCGAGCTGGTCTGCCGTTACCTGCCCGACGGCGAGCTGACCTTCGTCAACGACGCCTTCTGCCGCTTCTTCGGCACCGAGCGGGACGAGCTACTGGGACGGAAGTTCTTCACCGTGGTGGTGGAGCGGGACCGGGTGCAATTCGCCACCCGCCTGTCGTCGCTCGATCGGCACCGGCCGCTGCGTACCCGCGAGCAACGTTTTCAGGGCTCCTCGGACGAGCCGCGCTGGTTGCAGTGGACCGACCGTGCACTTTTCGACGCCACCGGCAACCTGGTGGAGTTCCAATCCGTGGCGCGCGACACCACCGACCAGAAGCTGCTCGAAGGCCAGCTGCGCCAGTCCCAGAAGATGGAGGTCGTCGGCCAGCTCACCGGTGGCATCGCCCACGATTTCAACAACCTGCTGATGGTGATCACGGGCTACAGCGAGCTGTTGTTGCAGAAACTTCAGGACGACAGCGGAGAGCCCGACAAGTTCCTGGTCGCGATCGACCAGGCGGCGAAGCGCGCGGCGTCATTGACCCGCCGACTGCTGGCCTTCAGCCGGCGTCAGATCGTGCAGCCGGCGAACCTCGATCTCACCGAGGTGGTGCAGGAAGTCGAGGCCATGCTGCGTTACCTCCTCGGCGAGCGTGTCGAGCTGGCTCAGCACCTCGAGACCGGTTTCTGCTGGGTGAAGGTGGACCCCGGGCAGATCGAGCAAATCGTCGTCAACCTGGCGGTCAACGCCCGCGACGCCATGCCCGACGGAGGCAAGCTAACCATCGAGACCGCGACCGTGCAGATCGACCAGCGCCAGGCAGACGACCTGAGAATCGACCCTGGCCCCTACGCCCTGTTGTCGGTCTCCGATACCGGCTGCGGTATGGACGCCGAGACCCAAGCGCGGATCTTCGAGCCGTTTTTTACTACCAAGACCGCCGGCCGCGGTACCGGTCTGGGGTTGTCGACCGTCAAGGCCATCCTGGAGCAGATCGGCGGCCTGATCACGGTCGAGAGCGAGATCGACGAGGGCACCACTTTCAAGACCTACCTGCCGATGATCGACCAGACGGTGCGCGACGCCGACCCTGCAGCGGCGGCGCGCGAGCGCGTGCACAACCTCGATGGCTCCGAGACCATCCTGCTGGTGGAGGACGACGAGCCGGTGCGGTCGGTGATCGGCACCATGCTCGAGGGCCACGGCTACCGCGTGCTGTCGGCGCGCAACGGGCGGCAGGCGAGCCGCGTGCTGGAGGACGCGGGGGACTCGATCGAGCTGCTGTTGACCGACGTGGTGATGCCCGGGCTCACCGGTCCGGAGCTCGCCGAGCAGGTGCGCGAGCACCGGCCGGAGCTGGATGTCCTGTTCATGTCTGGTTACTCCGAGGGGTCCGACGGGCTCGCGAGCTTCGACGAATCGACGATGGCCTTGATCCGCAAGCCTTTCTCGGCGGACCAGCTGCTGCGGAAGCTTCGCGAGGTCCTGCGGCCCGCCGGTTGAGTGCGACCCGCCGTGTACGACTACCCGTCCCGCGACAAGCTGCTGCGGGAGGTCCGCGCGCTCCGGGAGCTGGTCGAGCAGCTCCAGGACCAGGCAGCGTCGACAGAGCCCCGGCCGCCCGAGGCGGTAGCCGCGGGCGACGCCGCCGGTCCACCCGGGCGTGACATCGAGAGCCTGGGACGTTATGCGAGCAGCATCGCCCACGACCTCAACAACCTGCTGGTCGGCATCCTCGGCAACGCCGGCCTGGCGCTGATGGACCTGTCCACCTACTCGCCCTGCCGGCCGCTGATCAAGGAGGTCGATGAAGCGGCCCAGCGAGCCGCCGTTCTCGTCAACCAGATGCTCTCCCTGGCCCCCCGGGAGGAGCCGGCGGAGGCACCCCCGGTCTCCGCCCCCGCCGCCGAGATCGCGCCTCGCGGCCCGGCCTGGCGCGGCGAGGGGCTGATGCTGGTGGTTGACGACGAGCAGATGGTACGCAGCCTCGCCAAGCGCATCCTCGAGAAGTTCGGTTTCCAGGTGATGACAGCCGAGGACGGCCAACAGGCGGTCGAGATCTTCCGCCACCACGCCGACGAGTTCGTCGCCGTGCTGCTCGACGTCACCATGCCCAACCTCGACGGCGCCGAGACCTTCGGTGAGCTGCGCCGTCTGCGTCCGGACATCAAGGTCATCCTGTCGAGCGGCTACGTCGAGGGCGAGGCGATGAAGGGCATCACCCGCGAGGACCTCGCCGGCTTCCTGCACAAGCCGTACATGCCGATGCAGCTGATCGACATGCTGCGGGAGGCATTGGAACGGTAGCAGGCCGCCGGTCGCTAGGAGACCGGGGGCAGCTCGCGAGGGCGCAGCAGGAACCGCAGCTGACCCGTCGCCTGGGTCACGTCCTGCCAGGAGGCGATGTCGAGGTCCAGGCACGCCAGGTTGGCGGTGGTCATGATCACGTCCTTTCCGGTGAGGTGCTCGACCAGGTCTTCGGAGGTCGGGTTGTGGCCGACGATCATGACTCGGTCGTGCTCGTCTTCCACGTGCTCGGCCACCGCCGTGAGCAGGTCCTCGACGGTGACGAGATAGAACTGGCGGGTTTCGGTGATGTCGCCGTCGTAGCCCGCCGTTTCGGCGGCTCGCCGGGCCGTGGAAAGTGCCCGCCGGGCGGTGGAGGAGACGATCAGGTCGGGTACCAGGTCGCGGGCGCGCAGCTCTTGGCCCATGCGCCTGGCGGCGCGCTTGCCGCGGCCCTTCAGCGGGCGGTCGTGATCGGCGAGCCCCGAGCTCGACCAGCTCGACTTGCCATGGCGCAATACCAGCAGGGTCTTCATGCGCAGATTCTACACGTCGCTGCCGGCGCTACTTCACAGCCTGGACGTCGAGATCGAGCTCGGCGCCGAAGAGCATGGTGCGGTCGTTGTCTCGCGCCGCCCAGGCGAGGAGCGTAGCGACGTCGGGCTCGAGGCGGCCGGTCCAGGACTCCTTGCCGTTGGTCATCACGGTGATCGGCTGCTCGAAGTCGACCTCGTCGGGCGACAGCAGCAGCTTGTAGCGCCGCACCCCCTGGGTGCGCACCTGGATGACGTTGCCCCGGCGTATCGCCTCGATGCGTCCCGAGGGTGCCTCGTGCGTGAACGCCGGCCGGCCGTCGGATTCGGCGCCGGACGACGGCGGCGGCCGCAGGGTGTTGAGCTCGTCGAGCGTGCTCTCGCCGCGGGCGGGGCCGAGCTCGGCGATCAGCAGCCAGCGGTTGCGGTGGTAGCGGTCGGTGCTCTCTGTCTCCCAGGTTACGCTGTCGGGCAGAGGATCGCGCCGGTGAGCTGCAATGAAGGCGTCGATGTTCTCGACCTCGCCGGGCCACCAGCTGGTGTCGTGGCCGGCCTCGGGCTGAGGGCGGAAGACCACCTCGGCGCCGGCGCGCACCATGAGGTCCAGGTACGGCAGCACCCGGGCGGCGGGGTAGAGGCGGTCCTTGCCGCTGTTGACGACGAAGAAGGCCTGGCCGCGAAGGTTGCGGGCGTACATCTCGCCGTCGGCGCCCATGCGTTTGTTGGCGAGCACGCCGGGGTGGCCGATGAACGGCAGGTACGAGGCCCAGGGCGTGGGCTCCCGGAAGGCGAAGAAGTAGGCGCCGGTGGCGCCGTCGGAGATGCCGATCATGTGGACGGCGTTCTCGTCCAGGTTGTAGGTGCTCTTCAGGTGGTCGAGAATCGCCGGCAGGTTCTCGGCCTGGCGCCGCTGCCACCACCTCGAGGTGTCCCACGAGGACGGAAAGACCGAGATGCGCTCCGGATCCTCGAACCGGCCGTAGTTGCTCCACCAGCCGCCGCCCTTGCGCCAGGCCGGCTGGCTGACGCCGCCGTGGAGGTAGAAACGTACCGGGTAGCGCCGCGCCGGGTCGTAGCTCTCGGGCACCAGTACCCGGTAATGGTGCCGCACCCGGTCGACGCGGTTGACCAGGTCCACGCGCCCGGTCTTGACCTCGGCGGAGTAGGGCTGGCCGGCGCGAAGCCGTTCGAGCACCTCGTCGAAGCTGGCGCCCGAATCGACGACGGCGCGTGCCGCGGCGGCCGCCTGCTCAGCATCCTCGGCCCCCCAGTAGAGGTGGAAAGCCTCGTCGAGCGGGGACGGCGCGGGATCCTGGACAGGGGCCGCGGTCAAGAGCAAGGCGGCGGCGAAGGGCGTGACGTTCATGGTGGCTATCTACGCTCGGGGTTCGCCAAGGTTCGTTGGCTCGATCCTGGCCCGATCCTTGCTGCAGAATCCGGGTGTGCAAGTCAACGGATTCGGAATTCGCCGGTTCGATCCGACTGTTCGTTCCAGATCGTGGACGCGGCTTCCATGAATAGGGACGGATTCGCTCTGGCGTGGCTGCTGGCTACTCTGTTCGCCGCCGGTCCGGTTGCCGGGGACGGGTCGGTAGCGGTCGAGGACGCCTATTTCGAGATCCTCGCCTCCTGGGCCAGGGGCTCAGAGACCGCTGTGAGCGAGCTCTCCGGCCTTCAGCAACGCATCGTCAGCCACGCGGCAGGATTCGAGATCGACCGCGACAGCTTCCTGCGTCTGCCGTCGAAGCCCGTGGTCGCGGATGAAGGTCCCACGGCGATGCGCAAGCGTCTGCCCGGCCGCCTCTGCCTGCTGCAGATCCAGCGCCATGCCGAGGAGCAGATGAGACTGCGCGATCCCGAGACGCTCCTGGCACTGGCATATTTTGAGCACCTGCTGTACTCGGAGCAAATGGGAGCACAGTGGCGCCCCTGGCTGGCGGGGCACAGCAAAGAGCGCACATTCCACCTGGTCGAGTCGTACCGGCGCTCGGCCGAGAAAACACGTCCCAACGCCGCGTCGATGCTGATCGCCCTGGCCGACGCGCTGGGCGCGGCGAGCTTCTTCGAGACCCTGGTCGAGTCACGCGAGGTCTTCAGCCGGGTCCTCGATCTCGATTTCGGCAACCCAGTGGCGCTCTACTGGCTGGCCTATCTCGACGAGCGCTCCGGCGATCATGGCAAGGCGGTGAGGCACCTCGAGAGGTTGACGTCGGCGGGCGTCGACGACGCGGAGATCGCGCTGCGGCTGGCGGTCAACCGCGCCCGTGTCGGCCGCGCCGGCCGCGCCGATCGCCGGCTCGAGGAGATCGCCCGCGGCGACGGCCCGGATTGGACGCGGGTGGTCGCCTACCAGGAGCTCGGACGCTGGCACGCGGAGCGCGACGGCGATCGCGCCGTCGCCTACCTGCGCGAGGCCGTGGAGCGATTCCCGCGCCACGCGCGCCTGCGGCTGCAGTTGTCGTACCTCGTGCACGCTGCCGATTGGACGGAGTCCGCGGCCCTGGCGGGCGCTGTCGAAGCGAGCTGGGCCGGCGACCCCGGCCCCACCCCACGCCGGCGCTATTGTCTCCCACGGCGCGACGAGATCGATCCCGAGCTGGAACGCCTGCGGGGTGAGGTCGAGCGCCGCATGGACGAGCTGGCGCGCGGCCTGGAGCGTCTGACGAGTATGCCCTGGTCGGAGCGTTTCCGCACCGAAGACTGCCCGCGGGAGCTGCCACGGTGAGGCGACTGTTGCAGGTCTTTCCGTTCCTGTGGTGGGCAGCCGCGCCGTCCGCGGCCCAGCCTGTCGCGGCCCGGCCGGCCGCTGGTGAGATCGTGATCCACGAGGCGGTCGAGGTCCAGCTCCAGCAGCTCTACGTCACCGTCACCGGCCGCCGCGGCGAGCGGGTGCTCGACCTCCAGCGACGCGACTTCCGCGTGCTCGACGAAGGCCGGCCCCAGGAGATCGTCACCTTCGCTCGCGGCGATATCCCGTTCACCGCGGTGATCCTGGTGGACGGCAGCAGCAGCATGCGCGGCCGGCGGCTCGACGCGTCGCTCCTCGGCGCCCACCGCTTCATCACCGGCATGCGTCCGCTCGACGAGGCGCGGGTCATGGTCTTCTCCGACCGGCTGCTCCAGGTGACGCCGTGGAACGGCTCGAGCCAGCCGCTCGAAGAGGCACTCGATACCGTCGAGGCTGACGGCGGGACCACGATTTTCGACCATCTCTACCTGGCGCTCACTCAGCTCGAATCACGCCAGGGCCGGCGGGTGGTGATCCTCCTGACCGACGGCTGGGACGCCCAGAGCGTGCTCACCGCCGAGCAACTGCGCCGCTTCGCCCGTCGCGGTCAGGCGCTGATCTACTGGGTACGCATGACCGGCGACGAGCCCGGCCGCGGCCGTGTGTTGGGCCGCGCGGCGCGCCACCCGCTGGAGCCCATGCGTCTGCTGCCCTCCAACTCCTGGTTCGACCAAGACGCCGCCCGCCGCCGCTACGCGTTGCTCGAGAAGACCGTGCGCGAGAGCGGCGGGCGCATCGTCAGCGTGAGCACCGTCAGCCGGATCGAGGCTGCCTTCGAGGGCGTGCTGGCCGAGCTACGGGAGCAGTACGCGCTCGGTTATGACCCGAAACCGCGACGCAACGACGGGTCGTGGCGGGAGGTGAAAGTGGAGCTGGGAAAGCGGGGATTGGAAGTGCGGGCGCGGGAGGGGTACGTGGATCGGTAGCGTCAGCCGCCTAGTGTCTTGGCGATATCGTCGAAAGCCACCTGGATGGATTTCAGATCGTCAGGACTTGGCGTGGTTCTTCTCAGAAGTTCGTCTATCTCAGCGATCTCCTCCGAGATCTCCTCCGAGATCCTCGCATCGCGCGCGCCGCGCAGGACCCGGCGCAGCGCTGGGATGTCGCCGCCCAGGGCGGCCAGCCGGCCAGCCTCCGACCACTTCCCGATCCGGAAGCGGCGTGCCTCTGTTGAGACTGCGGCGACTTCCGTCGTTAGTAGGTCCTCGGCCTTCGCCGCCGCCGCCGTCAGCTGGCCGAGCTCGGTGTCCTTGGGCAGCTCCCGGAGCCGCCCGTACTCGCTGCTCGCCATGAAGAGAGCGGAAGCGATCGACAAACTCTCGATTCCTCCTGCCAGATCTCGGGCGGCATGACCGTCCTCCGCGGCCAGGGCCAGCTGAAGATGCACAACCATGGCACCCAGGCGGAAGGCGAGCTGTTCGCGAGTAAAAAGATCCCCGACGCCGCGAAAAGTCGTCCAGTCGGGCTGGCCCCAACGATCGGCCTGGATGATCGCTTTCGCGTCGAGTTCAGCTACCCACTCACCGGCTGTCGGATCGTTGTCGGAGCGCAGAACCGTGAATGTCACCGTCGCCAAGGCCGCCGCCGTGGGCAGGGCGATCGCGGCCAGCTTCCAGGCCCGACGCCTGAAGATACTCCGCACGTCGGTCTTCTCCCCGGCCTCTTCCTGCTGGAAACGGCTCGTCTCCATGAAGACCTCGTAGTAGTCCTCGTCGCGAAGCAGGCGTTCTTCCACCCGCTCCTTCTTCTCGCCGGCTAGCCGGCCATCCAGGTAAGCCGCCAGATCTTCCAGGTCCGGGGCTTCGCGTTCGAGCATCTCAACTTCCCTTCGTGCGGTTCGAGCCCATCACGGGATTAGACGGACCTGTCTTAGGAGTTCTCATCGTCGTCTTCACCTTCTGAGACGTCACGAAAGTCGGCCCGGATCTCGCGACCCTGCCAACCCAGGATCCCGCGGACCTCATCCCAGGTCAGCCCCGCGTCCTCCATCACAGCATGGAGCTTCTTGAAGCTGCGGTCCTTGCTCGTATAAAGCGCGCGCCGATCCAGACGCAGGGCCGAGGCGATCTCGGTGTAGGAACAGTCGTCCTTGAAGCGCATCTTGAGAATCAGCAGATCGCGGGCGGGAAGCTCGCGGAGAGCCAGGTTCAGGATTTCCTCCACCCGTTCGGAGACGTCTGCCCGCTCGCTCTCCTCCACGCGCTCCTCGGCCGGGGAACCCGGCGACGCCGGCGGCTGATGTTCCAGCACCTCCTCGCCGACGAACCGCCGGCGGGTGCGCGGCGGCAGTCTCGCGGCCAGCTCGCGGAGCTCCTCGGCGGACTCCTCGAAATCACCTGAGCTCACGAGGATCCGGATCGCGGCCTCCAACTCGTGCTCGTCGCGCACCAGCAGGCGCTCGAGGGCGACCGCCGCCGGCCCCAGCTTCCTGGCCTTCGCCGACGACCGGAACTTGCCCAGCTTGTGGTTGCGGAAGTCCCTGAACAGGTTGTGGATCACGGCCGTCAGGTACGTCGTCAGCTTGCTCTCGCCCCGGTGCTTGCGCAGCGCGGCGTAGTCGTCAGCGATCAACTTCTCGTGCACCTTGGAGACGAAGTCCTCGGCGTCCTCGCGTCCGAAACCGGAACGGCGCGCCGCGCCCTCGGCCACTCGCTTGATCAAGTCGAGGTGCTCGAGGAACACGGCCTCCATGCTCTGGACGGCCGGCGCCCGGCGCCATAAGCGGCGGCTGGGTCCTCGTTGAGGTTCGGCGCCATGCATCGGGGCATTGTACCGGCAATCCGCTCCACGCGCCGACCGCCACCGCTGGGTTGTCGGAGGTCTTCCCAGCCAAGGCCAGCGAATTGATCCACACGGGATTCGCGTAATCCCGTTCTTGCGTCCGTCCATCTTTGACAACAGGAAACGGAACGAACGAATCAACGACCTCGCTCCGGACCGGCCGGTTGCTCCTGAGGCAGGGGGTGGCGTTTCTCTCGGAATCGTCGCCAATCAAGAACCCGGTTGTCAGCGCCGCAAGGCTCGACATAGGAGGAACCATGTATACCTATCAATTCGCAGCGTCTTTCGTCGTCCGGTCGGTTTTTCTGATCGCTTTTCTCATCGTCTCGCAGCCGTCACTCGCCCAGCCCGAAGTCCTTCCCGGAGGGCTGTGGGGTCCGTTGAACGGAGAGGACGAGGATGAGATCGAGATCGAGGCCGACGGGGTGAACCAGCCCGGGACCCTTCCGGGTGGCCTGTGGGGTCCGATGAACGGAGAGGACGAGGATGAGATCGAGATCGAGGCCGACGGTTACAAGCAGCACGGTTCGACCGAACTCGAAGCCCTAGCTCTCTATGCCATGCTTCACGAGCTGTGCCAGCGCGGCACGACCGACGACCATTCCGATTCGTTCCCGTGCGCGACGCTGCTCGCTCCCGGCCACGATGTCGTTGGCACGCTCGGCAATGATCGGGGTGACGACGTCGACGTCTTCCAGATCGTCCTCGGCGGGACCGATCTGTGGCGTCTCGACGTCGCCGCCGCCGGCGACGTCGAGATCGTCACCGCTCTCTACGACCAGAAGGGTCAGCGGCTGGAGTGGGCCGAGAGCAGCGCGGGCGACTCCCGGATCGTCCGCATGCTGCGTCCCGGCATCTACTTCGTGAAGGTCGCGAGCGCCCGTGGCGCGGAGGGCAACTACGCGCTCGGCGTCGACGCTTCGCCCTGGTGATCGAGGGGGGTAGGTTGCGCCTCACGCATCCTACCCCTCGCCCGCCAGCGCGCGGTATCGAGCAGCTTCTTCCGATTTGCCCCACTTGTCGTACAGCTCGATCACGCGGTCGAGAGCCCTCTGGGTGCGATAGGAATTCGCTCCACGAATCTCGGCCAGTCCTTCGTAGCCGCGGACCAGGTAGTCCGCGGCTTCTTCGTAATTCTCCGCATCCATCAAGAGCAGGCCCAGGACGCTCTCCGCGTCCGCTGCTTGCCAGCGTCTCGTCTGGGTTCCTCGTAGCACGTCTAGCGCTTGTGTCACCAACTCGTGGGCTCGATCAGGTTCGCGACGCGCGAGAAGATTCGCTAGGTTCTTCTTGGTGACTCCGACGTCAAGGTGCTCGTCACCGAGTAGCTTTTTTCGCATCGCCAGGACTTGATTGTAGCGTTTCTCCGCATCTTCTACCTTGCCTTGTGCCGCTAGGACGTCACCGAGCAGATCGAGAACCGAGGCCACGTAGGTACTCTCGTCTTCGTAGACAAGGATCCGGGCCTCCAGAGCCTGGATCAGGTACGTCTCCGCATTTTCGAAATCGCCGCGGGCATAGTTCAGCGCACCGAGGTTGCGACGGGTGGTGGCTACATGCTTGTCCTGGTCGGGGTTCTCGGAGAGTTCGATGCGCTTTCGCAAGACCTCTTCATAGAGCCTTTCTGCGTCTTCAAACTTGCCCTGGTGCATCAATGTTGTCGCCAGGTTCGCTTTCGTGGTGAGGAGAAGACGTTCCGGCATTTCGAGTTGCTTTTTGATCTCGAGCGCTCGGAGAAATCGATTCTCGGCCGCCGGATAGTTTTGATAATCATTGAGTATGACGCCTAGATTGGCGTGTCTCGTGGCGATCTCTGGATGAGGCTCGTCGTAGAGGTCTTGCGCAGTCCGCAATGAAAGCTCCATCATTTGTCTGGACTGGTCGTAGGTACCCAGGTTGCGAAAAACTTCACCAAGAGTTCCAAAAAGTTCAACCTTGATCTCAGGGTCTTGCTCGGGGTTTGCCTCCAGGCGCTCTCTGCCGCGTTCCAGGAGCTCCCGGGCCGAGAGATTCTCGCCCTTGGTCTGGTCCGGGCCGGCACCCTTGAAGAGGTCTTTCAGGAAATCCCTGGTTGCCTCGGATTTCTTGCGTTCGCGCACGGCTTCTTGACGAGCGATCTGTGCCTCGGCCCGTTCTCGATCGGCCTTCTGGTACAGAATCGTGACCACGACACCGAAAGCCAAACCAAGTAGGAAAAACGCCGCAATCACAAACATCGAAACTTTGTGACGCCGCACGAATTTGCCCGCCCGGTAGGCCCAGGTCCCCGCCCGCGCGGAGACGGGTTTGCCGGTCAGGTGGTGGTGGATGTCTTCCGAAAGCTGCTGTGCGGAACCGTAGCGCGCCTCCGGCTCCTTCCGCATCGCCTTGAGCACGATGCTGTCGAGATCCCCCGAGAGCTGACGCTGGAGCCTCCGCGGCTCGATCGGCGCGACGTATGTGTGGTTCTCTGCCGCCCTCCGGCGCACCGCGGTGCTCGGCCGGTCCGGCTCGCGCTCGAGGATTGCCTGGGTGAGCAGGTCGCGTCGGTCGGTGTCGATGCGGTAGGGGTCGAGGCCGGTCAACAGCTCGTAGAGCAGCACGCCGAGCGAGTACACGTCGCTCGCCGTGGTGATCGGGTCGAGCCGGATCTGCTCGGGGCTGGCGTAGCGCGGCGTCATCGGCCCGCGACCCTCCAGGGCCGTCAAGTCGCTCCCGGGCCGCTCCTCGTCCAGCAGCTTGGCGATGCCGAAATCGAGCAGCTTCGGCTCGCCGTTCGCCGTGATCAGGATGTTGCCCGGCTTCAAGTCCCGGTGGATCACCAGGTTCTGATGCGCCACCTGCACCGCTGAGCACACCTTGCGGAACAGCTCCAGACGCTGGCGGATCGAGAGCTCGTGAGTCCGGCAGTAGCGGTCGATCGGCTCGCCCTCCACGTACTCCATCACGAAGTAGGGGAGCCGGTCCTCGGTGGTGCCGCCGTCGAGCAGCCGCGCGATGTGGCGGTGCTGCAGTCGCGCCAGGATCTGTCGCTCGTTCTCGAACCGGCGCACGAACATCTCGTCGACGTCCAGACCCCGCCGGATCACCTTCAGCGCCACCCGCTGCTCGAAATCCTCCCGCTCCGCCAGGTACACCGTCCCCATGCCGCCGCGGTCCAGCAGCCGCACCAGCTTGTACCCTCCGATACTCCTGCCGATGCTCGCGTCCTCCTCGTGCACGTCGAACACCGGCTTCTCCAGGAACTCCGAGTCCCCCGCAGTGTCGATCAGCGATTCCACCCGGTCGCGAAGCGCCGCGTCGTCAGCACACTCCTGGTCGAGGAACGCCGCCCGCTCCCCGGGGTCTTGTTCCAGGGCCTGATCGAGCAGATCGAGCAGCCGCTTCTTGCGTGCGAGCGTCACGAGCGATTCGCCCCGGCAGCCTGCTGCCGTATCTCGCCCTGCCACAACCTGGCGGTCCGCCCATGGCGGTTCGATGTCCTCGAGAGCTTCATCTCGACTGCGATCCCCCTCCTCATTAGCAGCGGAAGACGCGCGTCATTTACCCCATGTCCTGCCGCATCTCGTCTTGAAGCCACAGCTTGGCGGCCTGCCACTGACGGCCCACGGTGTTGACCGAGAGCCCCATCTCTTTCGCGATCTCTTCCTGGGTCAGCCCTATGAAGAATCGCAGCATGACGATCTTGTGCTTGCGGGGATCGATTTCCTCGAGCACCTCGAGCGCATCGTCGAGCAGCACCAGATCCGGATGCGGCCCCGTCGCCCGGAACGCCCCCTCGTCCAGCGACAGCTTCGGCTCGCCGCCCCCGCGCTTCTGTGCCCGCTTGCGTCGCGCGTAGTCGACCAGGATCCGGCGCATCAAGTCCGCCAGTGAGGCGAAGAACTGGCCCCGGTCTTTCCACCACCAGGTCTTGCGGTCCACCAGGCGCAGGTAGGCCTCGTCCACCAGCTCGGTGGGCTGCAGCGTGTGGTTCGGTGACTCGTGTGACAGCGCCCTGCGCGCCAGGTCGCGCACCTCGTCCACGACTAGCTCCATCAGCTTGTCCAGGGCGTCACGGTCACCGTCGCTCCACTCCCGGAGGAGGTGGGTGACATCGCTCGGGGGTTGGGGCATGAGTGCGGCGGATTCTAGCAGCTGGCGGTCGACCCGGCCGGATGGGAAGAAGTTGCTACCGCGCGGGATTCGATCAGAGGGTGGGGGATTCCTACGGCGGTTTGCGCTGTAGGTGGATGACTGAAGTAACGTTGGAGTTGCATGACCGGAGTAGGGTCGTGGTCATTCCGAAGAAAGCAGGTGATCCATGAGAGCTCCGGGGCGACTTTTCTGGGCAGTCGGCTGTGCTTTGGCGATCTCGGCGGCTGGCTGCCGCCACCTCGACTTCGATCCGCGGCGGGCCTCGGTCTCGCCGTCGATCCGTGCGATGTACGACGACGTCTTCTGCTGGGTCGAGGCCTATGACGACATCGCGAAGGAGGTCCCGGCGGTGACGGTGGTCTCGGGCGAGCGGCGGGCGTGGCACGGCGGCGCCTCTGGGCCGGAAGCCGCCGGCTCTGCCGAAGGAGGAGACGACGTGCTGAGCTTCGTCCACCTGAGCGACGCCCAGATCCGCGACGAGCGGGTCAAGCTGATCGACCGGCGAGTGTCGCGGTGGTTCGACAAGTTCGCGCCGGTGACCGAGTACGGTGAGGAGCAGGAGCGCTTCGACACCGCGGCCCTGCTGGCCCTCGTCCATGGCTTGAACCGCCATCTGGATCCCAAGGAGAACCCGGATGCGCGCAAGCCACTGTTCGCCGTCCACACCGGCGACGCCGTGCACGTCGGCGTGTTCCACGAGCTGTACGAGTTCCTGACCGTCACCCAGAGGCTCGATCTGCCCTGGCTGCAGGTGATCGGCAACCACGACATCACCGCCTTCGGCACCGAGCTGTTCGACGTCCTGGTGAGCAATCCGCGCCAGACGGTCTTCCCTTTCTACAACGGCAACCAGTTCATGCACCTCCACGGCGATGCCTTCCGGGAGGACGCCGGGCTCGGCGACGCGTTCCCGGGCGACGAGCCGCCTGGAGACGCGGGCTCCACCAGCGAGGAGCCAGAAGGCAAGGGACTGCTGTTCGGCGGCGTGCGCGTCTCACCGGTGCGAACGACCCCTCACGAAAGAACGGAAGACTGTCTGGACAAGCCCTATCACGGCTTCGACCTGGACGGGAACCGCGCCTACTACGCCCTGGTGTCGCCGAGCGAAGAAGAGATCGCGAGCGAAGAGCTGCGGCTCTGTCAGGAGACCTGGTGGCCCGCGCGGCTGGAGAAAGGCTTCGCCGTCCGCTTCCTGTTCCTCGACACCACCGACGTCCAGGACCCGAACGTGCTTTCCCCACCCCCCCAGCTGCACCGCGGCGGCGTGCATCCCGACTCCTGGCAGATGGCCTGGCTGCGCGAGCAGCTCAGCGAGGCCGCGGAGGCCGGCCAGCACGTGGTCGCCTACGGTCACCACGATCTCGCCGGCACCAACCTCCGGGGCAAGGACGAGAAAGGCTCGTTCCGCACCGGCCGGGACGAGGTCATCGCCCTGTTCGCCGCCCAGCCCCGCTTTCTGGGCTACTTCTCAGGCCACACCCACAAGCAAGAGCTGCGCCTGGTCCACGGCTCGGGTACGCCCTTCTGGGAGGTCATCGGTCCGCCGCTGGTGGAATGGCCGCAGGCCGGTTTGTTCGTCGACTTGGTGCGTCTGCCGGGCGACGAGCTGGCCTGGGACCTGACGCCCTTCCACCACGGCTACCAGGATCCGGGCCGCGGCGCGGCCCTCGACCCAGAGGCCGCCGACCCGGTCGCGCGGCTGCGCGCCCAGACCCTGCGCCGCAGCCGTTCCGCCTATGACGACTATCACCGCGGCAAGCCGGAAGACGAGCCTCAGCCCCCGGCGCGCCTGGTGATCCCGACCCGGGAGCTCAGACCATGATGAAACCAATCGCCGAAGACTACACCGTCGCCGTCGTCAACCCGCACCTCAAGAGCGTGGTGAGGGACATCAAGAGCCGCGCGCAGACTTCGACCAAGCGCCTCTTCGTCTACGTCTACATGACCGCCGCCGACCACGCCCGCGGCACCGCGTCCCCCGGCGGCGCCTCGAGCCTGGAAGTGCTCATCAGCCGGCTGGTCGACCGCCTGATCGTGGGCCGCGGATTCGGGTTCAGGTGCCGGGTGCTGTTCAAGGTGGAGGGCGGCAATTGAGGGCAGTGCCGGTCAATTGGGCGGCGGATGGGGGATTCGGTCGCTGATCGCGCTGATCGCGCTGTAGGTAGTCAACGGGGATGGCAGGTCCGCTCGACCCCACCATCGGGAACGGATTCGAGCGCTGTGCTAGGCTTTGGTGAGAGGTCACGAATGAACACGCTGCTTCTCGATGAGATCCAACACAGTCCCGCAGAAGTCGTCCCACTCACCGTCGAGCAGTACCACCGGATGCTCGAGACCGGAATTCTCGCCGAGGGCGAGCCGATCGAGCTCCTCGACGGGCTCTTGGTTCCCAAGGACCGGGGGGAAGGGATGACGATCAAGCCGCGCCACCGCCTCGTGGTCAGCCGGTTGATGCAGCTCGCCGCGCGGTTCGAGGCCCGCGGCTGCCATCTCCAGCTGCAGAGCCCGATCACCATCGAGCCGAGCCACGAGCCCGAGCCGGACGGGCTGGTGGTGCGCGGCGGTATCGAGGACTACCTCGACCGGCATCCGGGGCGGGGGGACGTGACCTGCCTGATCGAGGTGGCGGAGAGCTCGCTCGAGCGCGACCGGACGACCAAGCAGCGGATCTACGCGACCGCCGGCGTCGCGCAGTACGTCATCCTCAACCTCGTTGACTCACGGGCTGAAGTGTATGAGGAGCCGGTGCCGGCGGCGGGCCGCTACGAGTCGGTCCGGGTTCTCGGGTTGGACGACGTGATCTCGATTCGGATTCCGGGCGGTGAGGCGTTGGACGTCCCGGTTGCACAGTTGATCGGCTGAGTCCCGACCCGCGCGAGCTGGCGGTGCCCGCCGTGGTGCCCGCCGTGGTGCCACCCACCTCGGTCACCTCCTCGGTCACCTGCCCGGCAGGTAGACGATCAGGTCGGGCTTGCGCCCGCGCTCGCGCCCCAGCGCGAGCTTGGCCTCGGCCCCGGCCACGGCGCCGCCGCGCGGGAAGACCCAATCCCCGAAGAAACGCACCAACAGAACGACGACGAGCTCGTGAACGAAATCGGGAGCTTCCTCCGCCACCAGGCGCCCGTCGACCGGCTGGAGCCGATCATGACTCATGCTCGAACCGTAGCACAGCGGGATCGGCCGTCCGGAGCCGGCGGCTCAGCGGGGTGTGACGACTCCCAGCGTGAAGAGGACGCAGGCCTCGACCTCCGCGAGGGCCGCCGGGTCGATCGACCCCATCTTCCTGCGGAGCCGGCTCTTGTCGAGAACGCGCAGCTGGTGGCACAGAGCAACGGAATCTCGAGGAAGACGACCGTTTCCCTTGCGGATCTTGACGCAAGTCGGGAGCGACGCCCTTCTCAGGTTGCTCGTGAAGGGGATGGTCAAAGCTGTGGTCGTGAAGCGCTGGATCGCGTCGTTCTGCAGGACGAGCACCGGGCGCAGCCCCGCTTGTTCGGAGCCGCGGACGGGGTTCAGATCTGCCCACCAGATCTCGCCGCGACCTGCCTTCAATCGGCGTCCTCGGCCGCCAGGCTGTCGGCGTACTCTGCCAGACCCTCTTCGGCGAGGCGGCGATCTTCGTTGTCGAACGTCGAGTAGACGGCGGCCGTTTCCGCGATCTCGGAGGATGCCGTGTCCTGTTGCCGTCCGCGGTACTGGAGGAACGCGAGGTACTCGGTGACTCTTCGCAGATCGGTTTCGTCGAGCCCGTCGAGCCCCTGGATGACCTGCTGCTTGTAGCTCATCGCGTTTCCGTCGTCCATCGTCCTGATCCTTCTGGACGCCCGAGACGGGCGATCGTGATCGTCGCGATCCGGCACGGATCAGTCTACACCACGGGTCACGGTCGTCGCTGCCGTTCCGAGACGAATCCGAGCCTTCCCACGCCGGCGCGCCACGTCCATTGCCGCAACGAAGCCCCGCCGCCCGCGCGCGTCGCGTTGTTTTCCCGGTGAATCCAACCCGGCACGCGCTCACGGCGTCGTTCCGCAAAACATCTCCTCCCGCGCGTGGCGCGTGACGTTGTTGCAGAGACTCAACCGACGTGACGCACGCGCGTCGCGTTGTTTGCCAGTGCTCCGACCTGTCGCGACGCCCAACTCCGCCGATCACTCGGTGTTTCGACCCGGTGGGACGCCCAACACGGACGAGCACGCGGTGTCCGGGGTAGGTGGAGACGCCCAGATCGGCCGAGCACCGGGTGTTCGGGGTAGTGGGGGCGCCCAACTTGTGCGAGCACCGGGTGTTCAGAGTAGGTGGGACGCCCGAATCGCGCGAGCACCGGGTACCTTCACTCAACCGAGCCGGGTTTTCTCCTTGAGCCACTTCGAGACGTTGGCCACCGCGCCCTCGGAGGGACGGTGGGCGTCCTCGGCCGGGGTGTCGGACGTCTCGGTTGTGGCGGCCGGAACGACCTGCAGGGGCGTGACCTTTCGGTCAGCGCGGGCGGCGCGCTTCTGGCGTGCGCGCTTGCGCAGGCGACGGCGCCGGTAGTACGGACGGAGATTCTTGATCAGCTGGTCGCCGAGGCCGGCCAGGCGGAAGGTGGACTCGACGTGGGCGAGGGCCTCGGCGAATTCGGTGTCGAACTCGTTCATCGTTCGTTGTCGCCAGAGGTGCAGGGATTCGACCTCGCTTTCCAGCCGGCCGCGCAGCTTCTTGGCGTCCACCAGCTCGCGGAGCGGTTTGTCGAGCCGGCGGATCCAGCCCTCGCGATCCACCAGCTCGCCGGGCAGGCGGGTTGCCGGCAGCTCGCGCTTCGGGTCCCGGAGGCGGGTGAGGGCGCGCTGGACGTGCGTCGTCAGACGGTCGGGAACGCGGGGCGTCCTGCCGGTGAAAGTGTGGATGAGGGCACCCCTGGGCTTGCCGAAGGCCGAGTCGATGGCGCGGCGCACGGACACTGCCTGCGGGTAGAGCTCCTTCCTGACCAGCCGCTTCACCTCCCGCCGCGTCGCGGTGAGCTGGTTCTTGGTCTCGTCGTACTCGTCGTCGAGCTTCATCAGGCGGTCGAAGGCGCGCTCGACGGAGCGGCCGATCAGCTCCAGGCTTATCTCGTGATCGGGAAGGGTCTCGCCCTCGCGCAGTCCGGGGGCCAGAGACTCGCGCAGCGCCTCGGCGACTCGTCCCTTGT
Organism: bacterium; assembly: GCA_024226315.1. Lineage (GTDB taxonomy): Bacteria > Acidobacteriota > Thermoanaerobaculia > Multivoradales > J023 > JAAELT01. Next base: position 82,021 of record JAAELT010000661.1, read on the forward strand.
AGGATCGGATGGAGGCGACGAGCTCCAGCATGTCTTTCTGCCGGTGGGTCAGCATCCTCGACACCGCGTCGCGGCGGCGTTTACGGCGGCGCTTGCGCGGGCGCGCGGTCGGGGTCTTCGGGCTGGGCGGCGGCATGGTCTCGTTCTCCTGTCGGGGAGAGTATAGCCGCGCGGGATCTCGTTGACGAGTGGAATCTACCTCGACATAGAATCCGTGGCCCGAAAGACGAAAGCCCTCGCCAGGAGGCGAGGCCTGGGGCGGATCATTGGCAGTCCTCGGCCTTTGGCTCGCCGCCCGGTGCCGTCCGCGCGCCACGGATGCCGGTGTCGTGGGAGCGGAAGGGGTAGACGGCGTCGGAGAAGTGCCGGTCGGCGACGCGTCCGCGGTCCGGGGTGGTGAACCAGGCGCCGCCGCGGAAGCCGGCGCCGACGCCGTCCTCGCCGGGCCAGCCCTCGACGTTTGCGAGACCGGAGCTCGAATCGAGCTGGCCGTCGCCGTGGCAGCCGGTGAAGGCCCGGCCCGTGGGGGTGTTGAGGTGGATGGCGTATTCCCAGAGATTGCCGGTGAGCTGGAACGCGCCGTAGAAGGATCTGCCCTCGTCTTCGCGCTCGTTGACCTCGAGCGGCTGGCCGCGCCCGGAGAGGGTGACCCGGTTGGGCGGCTCGAACGAGCCGGCGTGGACGTCGCGCAGCGGCACGAAAGCGTTGCCCGTCAGCGGGCCGAAACCCTCGTCGCCGCCGACCAGGAAGTTCTCCTGCTCCGACATGCTGGTCATGTGGCTATTGCCGCTGACCACGACGTTGCCGTCTTCCGCGCCCAGGATGAGGAAGGCCGGGTAGATGTTGGCGGTGCCCCAGGCATACTCGCCGGCTACCGGCTTCTCCAGCCCGCGGGCGGCCTTCTCGAATTCCAGCTCGGTCATCGGCCGCAGCGCCGCCCAGTCGAGGAAGGCGGCGACGTCGGACCAGCTCACCCAGTTGTTGGCGCGCTCCGGGCGCAGGGCGAGCCGTAGCTGGCTGGCACCCCGGTCCCACATCGTCTGGTAGCGGTAGGCATCCTGGCCACCGTAGGGGAACCGTAGCGTGCGGTGCTGGAGCTTCTGGGTGTTGAGGAAATCGGCGAACTGGCCCTGGTTGAGCTCGTACTTCATCATGTAGAACGCCTGGTATCCCTTGGGGAAGGCGTCCGGCACTGTGCGGCTGGCGCTGCGGCCGCCCCAGCACAGGCCACCGGCGGACGAGTTGCAGATCCCGAAACCGGCCTCGCCGTCGACTTCGAAGTGCTTCTTCGACGTATCGACATCGTAGAAGCATCTGGAGTCCGCACCGGTGTCCGTGCAGAGTTTGTCGCCGATCCAGAACCTGCCCTCGGGGACATGGACCATCTCGATTGCCATCACCCACAGGTCGATGATCGTCGCCGCCTGATAGCTGACGCCGGGGTCGGGGAGCCAATGCAGCCCGACGTCCTGGAGCTCGATGGGGCCGAAGCAGCCAGCGTCTCGCGATAGGCCGGCCCCGTCTTCGCAGCTCTTCGCCTGCCGGTAGACGAAGGCGCCGCGCTCGTCGCCGGCGCCTTCGACGACGCCGTCCGTGGGCTGGCGGTGGCCGTCGCGGGCGATGCGGGCGGTCTGCCAGTCGCCCGAGCCCACTGACCGCTCGAAGATCGCCAGACACGGTTTGCCGTCCTCGGCCGATTTCTCGACCGCCAACCCCTTGGTCGCGGCATCGCCGCCGGAAACGATCTTCAACACGCTGCGGGTGGAAGCCTGGCGCTGGCTCCATTCCTCGGTCACGTCCTGGTCGGACGCCACCCGGATGACCCACTTCCGGCCCGGCTCGACGGTGACGACCTCCGGGGTGCCGTCCTTCAGCTCGTCGCGATCAGCGAGCACCTCCGGCACCACTCCGGCGTCCAGCTGGTCGGCGGCGTAGTCGAGATCCTCGGGCACCTCGCAGCCGATCCGCTCACCCTGGAGGTCGACGATGAACTTGGCGAACACCCAGGCGGCGTCCCAGCTTTCGACCGCGTGATCCTCGGGGTCGAGGACCGTCCGCCACGAATCCTGCCAGCCGATGTCGAAGACGATCATCCAGCCCGAGCCCTCGGGCTCGAGCCGCACGTTCGAGATTTCGAGCTCGTACGCACTGGCCGCGAGACTCCACGAACAGCAGAGCGTGGCCAGCAACGATGCCCTGGTTCGCATCGCTCGGGCCTACCAGGCGAAGGATGCGCTGGCGATCGCCCGCCGCCCCACAAGGTCGCCGCCGAAAGCCTCGTAGTGCTCGTCGTCGAACAGGTTGGAGATGTTGAGGCCGACGGTCCAGCGGTCGTCGATCTTGTAGTTGCCGACGAAGTCCACGATGCCGTAGGAGGGCACGTTGCCGACGAAGATGCCGGTGCTCCACTCAAAGCTGTCCGCCCACCGGTAGCCGACCGTGGCGTCGAACCGGTCGCCGGTGTAGGCGAGGTCCATGGAAAACTTGTTCTCCGGGGCGTTGGCCAGGATCGGGTTCTCGGGCACCTGCACTTTGATGTCGAAGTCGATGTAGGCGTAGCTGGCGTCCAGACGCAGGCGCCGCGTCAGCGATGAGCTGAGCGCCATCTCCAGACCCGAGGTCTCGACCTCGCCGAGGTTGGTGAAGGTCAGGGTGGCGAAGATCGGCGCGCCGTCGAAGTAGTTCGACATCGTGGCGAACAGGTCCGACCCCAGCTCCGCCTCGAGCGCCGTCAGCACCGACGCCGAGGCCTCGGGCGAGAGCCCGGCGGGCGGCTGGTAGGGACCGAAGTTCGGGTTGAGCCGGCCCAGGCTGGTGCCGAGCTGAGGTAGGAAGGTGCTGACGAAGTTCTCGAGCTCGCTGTTGTAGACGTCGATGGTGAGGAAGTGCCGGCCCCCAAGGACGCCGCTGTAGCCGAGCTCCAGGGTGCGGATCTGCTCGACGTCGAGCGATGGGTTGCCGAGCGCCAGAAACGGTACGTCGGAGAAGCCCAGCGGCACGCCGCCGAGCTGCGGCGCCAGGTCCTCTTCGACCGACGAGAGGTCGAGCGACTCGGCCACCGGGAAGAAGATGTCGAACTCCACGGTGTTGGGCGCCTGAAAGGCCTCGTTGTAGGTGAAGCGCAGCCGTTGATGAGGCTTGAATCCCCACACCAGGGCGGCCTTGGGCGAGACCTGGTTGTCGTAGCGGTCGCCATCGTCCCAGCGCGCGGCGAGCAGCAGCTCGAGCTGGTCCGAGATGTCGTAGTCGAGCTGGGCGAACGCCCCGAAGCGGTCTTCGACAGTCTCTTCCAGCAGCAGGGTCTGGATGCCCTGGGGGTTCAGCGAGTCGACCGTTACGCGGCTGTAGGAGGCGCCGCCCACCAGGCGCAGGCGGCCGCCTGCGAAATCCTGGTTGCCGTGGACCTCGACCTGGGTGCGCGTGGCGTCCAGGTAGGACTCGCCGGCGGTGTTGAGCTGGATGTTGTCGGCGTCGCGTGCCGAGTAGGTGGCGAACGCGTTCCAGCGCTGCCGGCTGTAGTCCAGCCGCGCCCAGGAGGAGGTCGCATCGCGCACCTGGAAGCGGCCGCCGGGGGTGAGGAAGATCACGCCCTCGGAGCGTGTCGAGCCGCTGTCGAAGGTCAGGATGCCGCCATCGCCGCCATCACCAAAATACTTGTCGAGCCGCAGGCTTCCCAGCGTGGTCTCCACCGTGTCGCTGGCCGGTGGCAGAATCTCGAGCGGGGCCCCCTCGTACTCGACCGTCTCCACCCGCGAGCGGGCGAAGTCGCCGGTACTCTGGTGGCCGCCGCTGATTCGGTAGTACCAGTCGGCGCCCAGCTCGCCGGCGTGGCGGGCGTCGATCCGCAGGGTGTCGATCTCGCCGCCGGCGAGCTGCAGCAGGCCGCCCTGGTGCTCGCGCGGGACCTTGGTCACCATGTTGAGCACGCCGTGGACGGCGTTGGAACCGTAGAGGGCGGAGGAGGGCCCGCGCAACAGCTCGATGCCGTCGAGCTCGTACAACGGCAGTGAGTAGCTCGACCACTCCTGGGCGCCGTTGAGCGGCATCGAGACGTCGCGGCCGTCGACCAGCACCAGGATGCGGCGGGTGAGCATGGTGTTGATGCCGCGGGCGTTCAGGTTGAAGTCGTAGATGCCGCTCTGCGTGAGCTCGATGCCGGGTGTGAAGCGCAGAAGCTTGGGAAGCTGTCCATGGGCGGACTGGCGCTCGATCTCCTCGGGCAGGATCGCCGAGATGGCGGCCGGCGCCTCGTAGATCTGCTGGCGCCGGCGCGAGGCGGAGACCACGGTGATCGAGGTGCCGAAGCTCGGCAGCCAGTCGACGTTCTTTTCCACCGTCGCGGTGGCACCCGCGGCCACCTCGACGCCGTCGACGCTCTCCACCTGGTTGCCGAGGGTGAGCTCCAGCCGGTAGGTGCCGGGCGGCAGGTCTTCGAAGGCGAAACCGCCGTCGGTGCCCGTCAGCTCGGTGGCCAGGCTCTCGACCACCACCGTCACGCCGGCCAACCCCTGGCCGTTCTGCCCGATCACCCTGCCCTCGATCCGCCCGGTCGCGGCGGCCGGCGAATCCTGGGCCGGCGCGGCGGTCGCCGCCAGTAGGACCGAGAGCATACAGATCGTCGTGCAAATCCTCATCTTCGAAGCCTCCAATGAACCCCCGGAAGGGAAAGAATACCACTCTAAAGGGCTTCTGATTGTTAAGGCTGGGTCCTGTAAGGACCAGATACTGTAGCCCGGGGCAAGCGAAGCGCAGCCCGGGGTCGCGTCGGCGCCCTTCTGATCAGAACCCGACCGCCAACAATAGGCAGAAGGTGGAGCCCTTACCGAGACCTTCCGACTCGACCCAGATCCGCCCGCCGTGGACCTCTACGATCCGCTTGACCAGCGCCAGACCGATCCCCGTCCCCTCCGAGGCTTCCGGGTCGAGGCGCTCGAACAATCCCTCGGCGAGCTCCCACCGGGTGTCGTGCACCAGATCGCCGAAGGCCACCTCCTCGGGCGGGTTGGCCTGGACCCCGACCCGCGACAGCTCGAACAGCTCGTCGAGCAGGCGCCGCAGCTTCCGGGCCGCGGCGTCGAGGCGGTCGAGATCGCGCTCCAGCCGCTCGGTGCGGCCCGAGGCCGCGTCGCGCCGCGCCATGAGGCAACAGCGCCAGAGCCACCAGCAGGCCGCGGAGGCGCCAGCCCGTCACGCGCACGAGATTCCTTCCCGGCCGGAATGGGCTCATCGGCTGCTGATCACCGGGGCGACCAGGGCCGGTGGCCGCCAGGCCGCGTGGAGCTCGACCAGCTGCCGGGTCACCGCCAGCCCCAGGCCGGTGCCGCCGTACTCGCGCTCGATCGACGCGTCGGCCTGCTCGAAGGCGTCGAAGATCCGCTCCTGCTTCTCGGCCGCAATGCCGATGC
>JAAELT010000662.1 GCA_024226315.1 bacterium
AACGACGGTAGCAATGGTACGATTACCACACCATTGACCGTTGATGGCACGGCAGTTTCAGCCGAGAGTTTATTGGCCGATTCCACGGAGACCTGGATAATCACGGCAGTATATGATGTAGATCCAACGGTAGTTACCACTACCAGCGGCGACTGTACTGATGACAGCGGCGAGAACGGCGAGACCGGTTTTGCCAATGCAGTAAGCGGCAGTCTTACCGACACTAATACCGACAATGACAGCACCTGTGTAGCATTACCAAAAGCAATAATAGATTTAGCCAAGACCGCAGCCACACCTGTAGACAACGGCGATGGTACGTGGACGGTAGAATATACTATCACAGCTACCAATAGCGGCACTGGTCCGGGAGTATATGATGTAGTAGAGAACTTTAAGCCGGGAGCAGGTATCACCTTAAGCTCAGCCACTGTAGTTTACGGCGGCGAGAACGACGGTAGCAATGGTACGATTACCACACCATTGACCGTTGATGGCACGGCAGTTTCAGCCGAGAGTTTATTGGCCGATTCCACGGAGACCTGGATAATCACGGCAGTATATGATGTAGATCCAACGGTAGTTACCACT
>JAAELT010000663.1 GCA_024226315.1 bacterium
ATCTTCCGAATTTCGAAAAGAGAATACTTCAAAAAACATAATCCATGGTCTTCAAAAAAACCACGAATTCTGGAAATCTGAAACTTTCGCGCCAAAATTCTAGCTTGCCTCGTCCCCAGACTCGTTTGTTCGAATTTCAATTCAAATCGAGAATCTCTCGAAAGTCTCGGAAACCTTCTACTTTTGATGGCAGAAACATACTGAAACATTTTTGAGAGCTCCAAAACATACTGTTTTCAGAAGAATGGTTTCGAAAAAAACACATTCCGAAAAAATTAGGCGACCGAAAAAAGAATTGGTTTTAAAGAACACGCCCTTAGAATCCTAAAAAAAATTCTCGGAAATGCACGTGATTTGAAGATTGCATGCGGTAGCCAATTAAAACTAAGGAGAGGCTTCCAGTAGCTTTTGTTTCACACCATGTGAGCACATTTCATTTCCGTCCAGTAGGCCTGCGCCATTTTTGATAGTCTAGCTTTCGACTGCAGTTCTGGTGCCTTTTACTCCGTACAAAATGGGAAAAATGCATCACTTTGAGTTCTTTTGTAATTTTCTATAATTGTCAGCAATGAAAAGTATCTGTGTTTGTGGATGGAGCAGTCCTGTTAGCTGCAAATTCTGTCCTGAATGTGGACAGAAAGTTGAGGCCCCCCGCCTTTGTCAAGCATGCAGCAATGTCCTTTTGAAGCCTTCTAAATTCTGCCATGAATGTGGCTGTCCAGTGCCAGAATATCAAGACATCAATCGTTTGACAAATTAAAATTAATTTCATTTTTTATATTAGTGTTTTTCATAGATGAATGAAAGCATTTTCTTTCTGCATTGCGTCTCCGACAATTCCAATGCCAAACAACAGCAAAAATTGGAAGAGGAAG
>JAAELT010000664.1 GCA_024226315.1 bacterium
AGAACTCAACGCGACCGCCACCTGGTTCCCCGGCACCAAACTCCGGATGCGGTTCGCAATCACGCCAGAACCACACCGGAGCCTGGCCTTCCCAGGTCCTCGGGACACCTCAGGCGAGGCTCAATCGGACATTTCCGAAGAGGGGTAGGTCAGGAGGTCTGGAATCAGCGAGCGGCCGTTGGCCGTCGTCGTGCTCCGGGCCAGGACCAACCGCCTGGCCGATCTCCTCCCCCGCGTTCCGGCTCTCCGTCTTGCGCTCGAGGAGATGAGACCGGGGCAGGTCCGGGTGCTGGTGGTTTGAGGCAGATTCGCAGGCCGAAAGCGAGATGGATGCCCGTTTCGAGCAGCGGGGCGTCCGGAGTGCCAGGGACCTCGGTCAGCCCCGGTCAGCCCCGCGATGTTCTGCTTGCTGGTCTGGAACAGCTCGGCCATGCCTGCCTGCGAGAGCCATAGGCTCTCCTCGGCGAAGCGGCACTCCACGCGGGCGTGCCGGGCAGCGCGGCCTCGCATCACCGTGACGGGATCTACGCCAGTGATGGGAACTTCGCATTCGACCGCGTGCTGATGATCGTCGAGGCGAACTTTCTGCTCGGCGGCCTTGTCGGAGCACCGCTGGTTTGGTGGCTCGTCGGTAAGTCGCAGAGGCGGCGGGAAGCAGTTCGATGACCCGGTCACGTGGAAGCCGCGGATGGGCTTGAGCCCACAAGAATCTTGTTGTATCGTTCCATCATGACGGCGCGACCAGTACAGATTTCGATGGACAGCGACTTGCTCGGCCGGATCGATTCCGATCCCGAAACACGAGACAGGGGCAGATCGGCCTTCGTCCGCTCCGCGGTGCGCCTCTATCTCAAGGCCAAGAAGCGGCGGGAGATCGAAACGCGCCTCGCTGATGCCTACGACGGCGAGGCGGACGCCCTGCTCGACGAGATCGAAGTACTGGTGGGCGTCCGGAGTGAACGAGCCTGCGTAGCTCGGCGCTGACCCTGGTAATACTCACGAAGAGGCCGAATGGGCGTAGCGCTGAGCTCGCGCCTTGGCCATGCGCATGATGTGCCCCGAAGAGTGATGCCGGAGACCGCTTCTGAGGCATCCAGCCCTTCGAAGCTACGTGCCCAGGTTTCGGACAACATCTCTCTCCACGCCGAAGTCGGCTTCTCAGGCCCCGGGGAAGATTTGCCGGTGCGCCGGAGTCGCCTTGCGCGAGGCACCGGAGACACATCCGCCGCGGCGAAATCGCCTACCCTGAGCCCGGGGCGGCTATCTCAGCCCGGCCAACCGACGTTCCCCGGGGCGTACAGCGGAGACGTCGCGAGCGAGGGTCCACACAGTCACCGGTGACAGCGACGACGACGCCGTCGCGCCCCCTCTCTGTACGGGGTGGCAGCGTGCACGTCGCGGCTGCACCACCACGCTGCCACCCGTGACAGCGGCGACGCCGCGGCCGCTCCACCGCGCTGCCACCGGTGACAGCCACGATCCGCCGGCCGGGGCACTGCGACGGCTCGCAGGGGCCGCGCCGAAGCGGTCACCGAGTCGCACCAGGGCCTGGGCCGACCGTGGACTCGAGACCCAGGCCCTCGCCTACGTCTCGTCCTCGGCGAGGACGATCAGGCAGTCCTCTTCGCCCAAGACGTAGCTCGTGTTCTTCTCCGGGATCAGCTTGACGCCGTAGTTCTGCTCCGAGTCGCGCTCGCGCTCCTTGAGCTTGATGCCGATGCAGATTTCTTCGCGGTTCTGGGCGATGGCCATGAGATCGGCGAAGGTGACCTCCGCGGGGAAGGCGTCGAAGTAGAGCGAGGCGGGTTTCAGGTAGATCTCCGAGCCCTCCTCGGAGAAGAGATCGTCGTAGACCCGCTTGATGTCGGCCTCCTCGCTGACCTGCGCCAGCAGCATGCTGACCAGCTTGTTGGAGATGATGAAGTCGTTGACCCCGGCGCGCGCCACCAGCTCCTGGTTCTCCGAGTCCATGACTTCGCCGATCAGCTTGGTCGAGGCGGCCCGCCGGGTCGTCTTCTCCGAGATGCTGCGCAGGAGCAGCAACAGGATGATGGTCTCCGAATCGGTGGTCTCGGAGTTGGCATGCTCGCCGCTCTGGCTCAGGATGATGATGTTGTCGTACATGAAGGGCTGGGCTTCGATCAGGTTCTCGGCCTTCATCGGGTCCTGATCGATCAGCGCGATGACGAGATCGGGGAGCTCCTCCTCGAGCGCCTTCAGCTCGCGGCGAATCTCCTCGCTCGGCTCGCGGATCATCACGTTGATGGTCGAGTCGGCGAGCACGTAGTCGGAATACTCGCGCAGGATGATCGGGGCCTTGGGGTTCCAGCCCAGGATCAGCTCGTGCTCCACCCGCTGCTCGAGCTTGCGCTGCGGCGGGACGAGATCGCGCGCCTGGGCCACCGGCTGCTTCCTGAACTCGATGGTCGAATCGTCCTCCGCCAGGATCAGGACGTCGTCGTCCGGCCGCATCGGGGTGGCGGCGGGCGGATTGATCAGCAGCTCGCCGTCGGCTCGCCGGATACCCATCGGCACCCCGTCGGGGAAGTGGTACTGCAGCCGGCCGAAGGGAAGCTCGCCCCACTCGTCGCTAAAGAAATAGAGCTCGCAGCCGTCGAACGACATGACCTCGTTGTAGACCACGCTCAGGCCGATCGAGCGCGACGTCTGGACCAGTATCTTGGCCAGGACGTCGAGGCCGTGGACCGTGGTGACCTCGTCCGGGGAGATGCGCTGGGCGATGTCGCGGTTGAGCTCGTCGAACAGCTCGGCGACGATGTTGAGCTCGTGCTCGGGATCCTTCGAGGCCATCAGCCCGAGGATGGTCTTGATCACCCGCGCGTCGCTCGCCGCCTTCTCCGCGTCACTGTCGGCGTCCGAGCAGTAGGCGAGGACGATCACCGATTTCGAGGCGGTCATCGAGACGATCTCGAGGTTGACCAGCGACGAGACGCTGCCCGAGCGGGTGACGATGCGGGTGTTGGCGGGATCCGGCAGGTGAACCGCCAGGTAGTCGTCCATCATCTCCTTGTCCTGCTCGGAGAGGATCACCGCGCACGGATCGTCTTCGCTCTCGTTGGCGAGCACCAGCTCGCGCAGGATCTCGAGCACCCGGTCGCTCCAGCCGAGGATCAGGGTGTGGTCCTGCTCGATGACTTTCGAGTGGCCCTTCTTCAGCTGGTTGAGCTTCTGGTCCAGCGCGGTGGTGATGAAGGCGATGAGCATCGAGAGGATGATCACCCCGATCAGACCGGCGACGACGGCGCTGACTTTGTACCAGGGCGATGACGCGATCTCGACCGACATGTTGCCGGGGTCCGTCAGCTGCAGGAAGATGACGTAGAGATGGGCGAGGAAGCCGTCGATGTGCTCGGCGCCGTCGGGATCGAGGAGCAGGGTGAGGGCGCGCAGCCCCGCGATCACCGCCAGGGAGCCCAGGAAGAACAGCACCAGGCTCAGGAAGATCGAGCTGCCTCCCCGGGCCATGAAGGAGTCGAAGCGGTAGCGTAGGACTTGCCTGAACGTGGCTCTAGACATCAGTAGACCTCCCTTCGTCCGCGGCAAGGCGGGATCTCAGCACGGCTCGCGGTCAGCTCGCGGACGTATTCTACCGTGGCATCCTAGCACCGGCCTCGAAGACCCCTCGTGCGCTGGACGTGGATTCATCTCGGTGCTGCAGCGGGGCCCGACCTGGCTACGAGCCAGGCAGACCGACTTGGCTGGAACCCAGGCCAGGCACGGAAGCGGTGTCTGGCAGGACGAGTTGGCGCGCCGGTTGCGCGCCGGCCGCTCCGGTTCAGGAACCTCCGGGCGAGCCGATCTCGCCGGTAATGATCGGATTGGCGGCCGAGCAGGCGCTGGTGAGCTGAGTGGCGGCGAAACCGACGCTCAAGGCACCGGTGGCGTCGCCCTCGGAATCGAGCTCGGTCACGATCCAACTCTGGGCGATCTCGCCGAAGATGCCGTCGGTGGAGCAGGGGGTGGGAGAGCTCGACGTGTCGCCGAGGGTGAAGTTCAGGTTGAGGTAGAGCCAGCCGAATTCGTACGGCAACGCGAAGTCTCCCTCGCCGGCCGCGTAGCGGCCGGTCTCGACCGGGAAGCACACGATCGGCTCACCCGGAAGGGTGGGCGGCGGCGGCGAAATGCCGCCTCCCGTCGGCGGAGTCGGCAGGTCGGTGCAGACCTGAAAGGCGTCCTCCTGGGTGTCGAACGCCACCACCTGGGTCGTGACCAGGGGGAACCAGGGCGGCGTGCCTGCGGCCGGGCGACAACCGTTGCCATAGCTCGAGACGCTCACCTGGCATTTCGAATCCCGCCAGACGAGCAGATCCGTGCCGCCGTCGAAGAGCGCGTTGGGCTGAAAGTAGCGCGTCGCCCAGGTCGAAGCCAGCGGCTCGCGCTGGTCGGTGGCCAGACCGTCCACATAGCGGCCGTAGAAGGTGTAGTCGCCGGGCGAGAAGACGCCGGCGCCGGAGGCCTCGATCGCCACCAGGCTGTCGCCGATGGCGCGACCGTCCTGCACGATGAACCAGTCACCCCAGAGCAGATCGACCTCACTGGTAATACCGGTGCCGAAGTAACCAGCCTGGTTCGGGAACAGCAGGTTGCAATCGGTGACGTGGTCGATCGTGATGTAGCCGCGGGCGATGTAGTCCGTACCTCCGAAGCCGGTCTCGTCCTGGAGCTGGCCGATGCACGACTCGAAGTTGCAGGCCAGGCCGCGGCCGGTGTGGCCGCAACGGACCCGGTCGGCGAACGAATCGGTGAGCACTGGATTGGTGCCCAGGGGCAGGTTGGTGTCGCAGCCCGGGAACAAGTAGTTGCTCGGGTTGTCCGGCGAGGAGTCCCAGTAGGGATTAGGGCCGCCGCCGGGACCGGCCGGATTCGCGCCGTGCGGGCTGATGTCGTCGTCCGGGTCGTTGGTCGCGTGGGCGGTGATCGGCAGGTTGCCATTGTTGAAGACGTCGCTCAGACTGACCGTCTCGACGTCGTAGCCGGTCAGGAAGATGTCGAAATCGATCGACGGCAGGGACCAGTCTCCCCACAGCACCACGTGGGCGACGGCCGGAGCCCCCGATGCGTTGTTGATCGAGAAGAAGGTGTCGACCGATCTTGTCGCCGTCACCGGATCGCGGTCGGTCGGGGTCAGGCCGACCTCGAAGTACGGCAGCAGGAGAGTGGCCGCCGGGACCGCGTCGATCGTGCAGAGCTCGGCGAACGCCTGGCCGCCCAGGGCGGCAAGGCAGGCCAGGGCAAAGATCAGGAACGTCTTCTTCACGACTCATCCCCTCTGGTCATGTTGACTTTGCTTGAATGCTATTGGGGCAGAGGCGCCTCGTCAAACGCATCGCCTATTTCGGGCGACACGAGCACCTTGCCCGCTGCCCGATGGTCGTGACCGGTCTTGAAAGCTTCGTCTCGCCGCAGGCAGACCGTGTCTCGCTCATGACGGCGCGACGGGATCTCAGCACGGTTCGCGGTCAGCTCGCGGACGTATTCTACCGTGGCATCCTAGCACCGGCCTCGAAGACCCTTCGTGCGCTGGACGTGGATTCATCTCGGTGCTGCCGCGGGGCCTGGTAGCGATAGACTACGCCCGGTTGCACACTGATCATGACCATCCGAATTGAACGCCCGGTCACCGGACCGGAAGACGTACTGGCCCTCGAGCGAAAAGCGCCGTGGGAAGAGGTGCTCTCCGCCCAAAGCACCTACGAGCTGATCGCCGGAGCCGCGGCGGACCGGCCTGAGGCGACCGCGATCACCTTCCTTGCTACCGGCGACCCGGACGAAGAGCCGGTGCGGATCACCTACCGGCAGCTGATCGGTCGCATCACCCAGGCCGCCAATCTGTTCCACGCCCTGGGCGTCGGCAGCGATGACGTCGTCTCGTTCCTGCTGCCCCACCTACCCCAGACCCACTACGCGATGTGGGGCGCCGGCGCCGCCGGCATTGCCAACCCGATCAACTTCCTGTTGCAGCCCGATCAGATCGCCGACCTCCTGAACGCCGCTCGCACCCGGGTGTTGGTGGCTCTCGGCCCCCACCCCCAGTTGGACATCTGGCAGAAGGTCGAGTCCGTAAGGCGGAGGGTGCCCAGTCTCGCGGCGGTGCTGCAAGTCGGCCCCGGCGACCCGGCCGCCGAAGTCTCGAGCTTCGACGAGGCGATCGCCGAGCAGCCCGCCGATGAGCTGGTGGGCGGCCGCGAGATCCGCCGCGACGACCCGGCAATCTTCTTCCACACCGGCGGTACCACCGGCTCGCCGAAGCTGGCCCCGCACACCCATGGCAACGACATCTACTGCGCCTGGGCGGCTGCCCACATGCTGAGCTTCACGCCGGAGACCGTGATGTTCAACGTCCTGCCGATGTTCCACGTCGCGGGTGCTGTCGTCACCGGTCTGGCCCCGTTGGCGGCGGGCGGTCAGGTGGTGACGATCACCCCGATCGGCCTGCGGCATCCGGTCGCCCTGGCCAACCACTGGAAGTTGGTGGAGAAGTATCAGCCGACCCACATCGGCGGGGTTCCGACCAACCTCGCGGCGCTGATGGAAGTCCCTTCGGACGAAGCGGACTTGAGCTCGGTCAAGTATGCGGTGACCGGCGGCGCCGCTCTGCCTTCGGAGATCGAGCGGGCATGGAATCGGCGCTTCGCTCGGATCTCGCAGATCTACGGCATGACCGAAGCGGGCTCGACGCTGGTGGCGGCGCCGGTGGAAGGCCGGGCCAAGCCCGGTTCGACCGGCATTCGCCTACCTTACGGCCGGTGGAAGATCGCCTCCCTGCGGCCCGACGGCCTGCCGGGCGACCCCTGTGGGCCGAACGTCACCCCGGAGGGGGGCAAACGGAACGAGGTGGGCGCGGTCATGTTCAAGAGCCCCAGCGTCTTTCCTGGCTATCTGGACGCCAGGCACAACCCGGGTACACTCACCGACGACGGCTGGGTGATCACCGGCGATCTGGGCTACATCGACGACGATCACTATCTGTTCCTCACCGGGCGATCCAAGGACCTGATTATTCGCGGCGCCCACAACATCGATCCGGCGATCATCGAAGAGGCCCTGGCCGAGCACCCGGCAGTGGCCCTGGCCGCGGCGGTGGGCAAGCCGGACGCCTATGCTGGCGAGCTCCCCGTGGCCTACGTGCAACTCAAGGTCGGGAGCTCGGCGTCCGAGGGCGAGCTGCTGGAGCTCGCCGCCTCCCGGATCGCCGAGCGGCCGGCCCTACCCAAAGAAGTAAACATCGTCGAGGCCCTGCCGGTGACCGGCGTGGGAAAGATCTTCAAACCGGCGCTGCGTTGGGAGCAGGCCGAGAGAGTTTTCAAAGAGGCGCTGGCGCCGCTGGCGGAGACGGAGGGCGCGACCATCGCTGTTGCAGTTGACGAAGACCGGCGACGCGGCACCCTGGCCCGGGTCAGGATCGCGGCACCGGCCGCCGCGGACCGCGCCGGCATCGAGAAAGAGGTCGGCCGCCTGCTGGGCCGGTATATCGTGCCTCACGAGGTTGAATGGGCGACGGCGGCTCTGGCGGGCTGATTGAGGCCGCGACGTAGCTCGGCTCTGCCCTGGCGCACGAGTCCTGACCACGAGCGGCACCCAGGCCCGGTCGCACACCAAAGGCACCACCCCTGTCGAGACGGCTAACTCGCTTGCACACCTCGAAGCCATGCCGTGGTGCCAGCCACCTCGGTCAGCAGCACCTCGGTCAGCAGCCACCTCCTGGCCGGCTGGGCTCGAGGCGGCCTGGGCTCGCCTATGCGACCGGCGTTACTGGCCGGAAGAGGCAGTGGAGTCGGGACCGTCCAGCCCTGCTTCCTCGAAAATCATCGCGTATCTGCGGATGTGAGGAAACGGCTTGGCGTAGTCGAGATACAGCTTGCCTTCGCGGTCGACGGCTACGTTTCTGATCCAGTTGGTCTCGAGCGCATCCGGTGAAAACGACAGCAGCCACTTTCCTTCGGGAGTAAAGATGTCGAAGTGGCTCGAGAAGGTGGTTTCTTCGCCGGTGATGTCCACGTGCTTCAAGACGACCATGATGTTGCCGTTGGGCAGGCCCAGGAGCTGAGCGACGCCGGTCGGGGCCATCATGACGTCCTTCGCCTTCTTCTGCGCCTTGGGCGGCCGAAAAAAAGAGGCTTTGCGAGCGAAGCGAGCGACGGCCTCGCCTTCCGCGGTGTACTTTCTGACATCGTAAGGATAAAAGAAGCTGAAGTAGAGATCTCCGGCCGAATCGACGTACACATGACCGGCTTCTCCGGCTCTGGAGACGAGCTCGGTGACGTTGTACGAATCGCAGAACTGGCCGCGAACTGTGCCGTTCTCCGAGCTCAGCCTGTGAATCCGGAAGTCGCCGAAGTCGAAGAACCCTGTCAGGAATATGTCGTCATCGGGCCCCACCGCCAGGTGAGCGGGTATGACCTGCGTGGGTACCCCGCCCAGAAACTCGCCATCAGTGTCGAAGATCAAGACCCTTAGTTTCATCGTGTCGGTTACATAGACACGGCCTCGATCATCGATCGCCATTTTCTTCGGCTTCAGAAACTCTCCCGGGCCTTGTCCTTCGCCTCCGAAGCTCACCAGGATCTCGCCCTCTTTCGAGAACTTCTTGACCACGTAGTTGGCGTCGTCCAAGACGTAGATCTCGCCCTGGCTCCCGATTTCGATGTCGCTGATCGTGCCAAAGAAAGCGTACAGCTCGTCCAGGTCTTCGGAGCCCAGACGAAACTCTTCGACGAAGCGAACCGCCTTGCTCCCGTCGAGGAGCGGTTCGTTGGAAACCGCCAACGGAGGCAGGTTCGCTTCGCCGGTATCTAAAGACTGATAGTCGACCGGCTCCGAGCAGCCTGGGATCGCTATGACGCTCAGAAGCAGAAAGCATACCTGCGCGAACGTCTGCTTTCCCGGCCGTGGATACGGACGCCGGTGCTCGACTCTTGGGTTCTTCAAGAGCTACGCGAATCAGTCCGTCTGACTAGTTCCCGGTGGGCTCCGGAACGCAAACGATGCAGTATTGATCCGAATCGCTCACCAGGCAGAAGACCGACAAGCATGCGACCACCTGGGGAACGAAACCGTCCGGGCATCTCTTGTTCGGACAATTGACCTCGACCGCGATTTCCTGGACAAACGCCTCCGAAGGCGCGACATGTGCCGTCAGGACGCTGACGAGGAGCAGGAAAGTGCCAATCAACAGGCTTACGGGTCTTTTCTTCAGCATTACGTTGTCTCCTTGTTCTTGTTGGGTGTCAGGTGCGTGATTCCGGAAAATGCCGGAGCTCTTGCGGCTCAGGAGCCAGCAGTTCTTTCTCGCAGGTTCTGCAAGACAGTGCGCTGGCTTTCGATATTCGCGTCGGATTTGTCGACGGCTACGATCTTGCCGCTGCCGCCGATGAGTACTCGAAGTGGCGAATCGGTCAAGCCGAGCGACTTCCTCACGGAATCGTCAGGGTTCAACAGTATAGGGAAGTTGAGTCCCCTCAAGCCCGCGAATTGGTCGACGCTCTTCCGGTCTTGATCGTGAGAGATACCCACCACCGTGACCTGCTCCCGCGTGAAGCTCTGGTCGATCTTTTTCCACAGCCTGTACTCCTGTAGGCAGACCTGACAGTCGTGCACGCTGAACAGAACGATCAGTTTCCACGCCGAATCGATATCGCTGTAACGCAGCACTTCACCGGTCAGATCCGCAAGCTCGAAATCGACGAGCTCTTTACCGATCAGGTTGGATCCGGCGGCTTTTTCAGCGACGTCGTTTCCCTGGCCGTCGGCGGGGAGGACGGCGGTGATGAATGACAGAGCCAGTATCGTGAACGCGACTAACGTTCGAAGCCGTACTCCCCCCGGCTCTACCGGGGTTTCAGCCAGACGGTATCGAGGAGCCACGCGAACGGCCCGTCTTTAGTTGGTATCCGGGATACAGACGATGCAGTACTGATCGTCATTCTCCACGAAACAGACCTCGGCATGACAGTTGATCAGCACTGGCTGCCAACCATACGGGCAGGCTCTCTGCGGGCATTTGGCCGCGATCACCTCTGTTTGCAGCGCGCCCAGAGGCGCGACGAGCGCCGCCACGACGGCGAGAAGCAGGCAAGTGCCTATCACCAGACCCATTTTTCTTTTGCTCGACATTCGTGATCTCCCTTCTCCTGTTGACTTCGGGCGCACGTCCCCTTCTGGGACGGGCGCGCATCCCCTGACAGACGTCAGACGCACGCTCTGGAACCAGAGCGCAGGCCTGAGCCTGCACGACTTCTGTGAACTCGTGGAATTGTAAGTAAAGCCGACTGAGACCGAAGGCCAATCCGGGCAATTGACCAGGCGGCAAGTTCGAGTCTCGCAGTTCTAGCTGGATGAAATGTAACGGATCAGATAGGTGCTGTCAAGCTTTTTTGGCGGATCGATGTGTCGTGACGGCGAGAAGAGCCACCGTAACGAGGGGCGCCAGCAGGGTAGAACCCAGAAGGCCGCCGATCACCGTCGTGGCCAGACCGATCCAGAAGTTACCGGCGGCTGCCGATGGAAAGAGGGGGAGCAGGCCCGCGATGGAGGTCAGAGTGGTGGCCCACATGGGCCGCAACCGCTGGCGGACCGCGAGACAGGCGAGCACCGCCGAGCGTGCGGCCGGCCGCGAAGACCGCAGACGGCGATAGCGGTCGACCAGCAGGATGCTGTCGTTCGCCGCGATCCCCGCCAGGAGAACGACGCCGAGGAAGGCCCCTTCGCCGAAGCTCGCGTTCAGAAGGAGATAGGCTGAAGCGACGCCGATGAAGGCCGCCGGCACGCTGAGCATCACCACGGCGGGCAGACGCCAGGATTCGAAGACCCCGGCGACCACCAGGAACACGAAGCCGAGACTGCCGGCCAGAAGCCACGACAGACGCGCGCGGTTTTCCGGGCGGAAGAAGAGATCGTCCGGCGCCGCGATGCCATAGCCCGGCGGCGCGGGAATCGTCGCGAGCTCATCGGCGATCAGCCGGCTTCCGAGGTGGGGGGGGGCCCCGATAGTCGACCTGGAAGAAGCGGCGATACTGCTGGTTCAGCCGTTCGATCGCGCCGGGCTGGCGCTGGACCGTGAACTGCGCCACCTCCGCCAGGCGCCAGGACGCCGCGTCGCCGAACCGCAGGGGCTGCGAGGCCATGACCGCGACCTCCGGCCGCTTCTCGCCCAACGTCACACGGATGGGCAACGAGTCGTCCTCGTCCAGGTCGGCGAAGAGCAGCGGAAAGCGCCGGATCAGGCGCGGACGCAGGAAGCCGGCGAGGTCGCGGGTCGCCAGCCCGGTGCGGAGGGCGGCCTCGGCATCCCAGCGCAGAAGCAGAGCTTCGCGCGGAGCGTCCCCGCCGGGTCGGCCGGCGTGAGCGTACACCTCGTGGACTCGGGGATGGCGCTCGAGCCGCTCGGCGATCTCGGCGATCAATCCGTCCAGCCGAGCATAGCTCGAGCCGAAGGCCTCCAGCAGATAGCCACGGGTGCCCACCCCGCGGACCGAAAAAAAGCCTTCCGGAACGAGACCGGTCACGGAGACGTCCACGGAAGCGAGCTGCTGGGCCTGGCGAATCAGCTCTTCCCGGAGGAGCAGCGGCTGAACCGTGTCCAGGGTCTGATCGCGGAACTCGACGCGCAGCAGGCCGATCCGATCGGTGACCCGGACCAGCGTCCGGTGGACGGCTTGCGAGGCCCTCGCCCGGCGCTCGAAGACAGCGATCAGCTCATCGACCTGCCGCGGACTGCTCCCCGGCGGCAGGGCGACGCGGACCACCACGTCCTGCCGCATGGCGAAGCCCCAGCGCCGCCCCGATCGGATTCCGCCCAGGAAAGGCCTCGTCACTCCCCCCAGGATCTTGTCCAGCTCTTGCCGCGCGCCCACCACCGGCTCCGATCCGAGGACGGCGTTGTACAGGCGTGCCGCCCGCAGTGCGGGCTTCGGGCCTTCGGTGGGTTCCGCGAGGCGCTCCGGCAGGAGCCAGGTAGGGATCCCCAGCAGGAGGCACGAGGCCAGGATCGTCGCTTTGGGAAAGCGGGCCGCGCAGCGGTAGGGAGCCATGATCGCCCGTTGCAGCCGACCCCGCCATGCCCGCCCCTTCTTCCGCGGCGGCGTGCTCAGCCAGGGCTCCAGAACCGGCAGGAGAAGCGGGATACAGACGAGCGAGAGTCCCAGGGTCAGGCTGACCAGGATTCCGAAAGGCAGGAACAGACTGCGCAGCTCTCCGCTGAGATAGACGAGCGGCACCAGCGCCGCGATGGTGCTCAGCGTGCCACCGACCAGAGGCAGCCAGACTCGGCGCAGCGAACGCTTGACGGCCAGGGCGCCCGGCGCGGCCCGGGTCTCCGGGTGGTGGCGGCTCTTTGCCTTCTGGATCAGGAGCTGCTCCACGCTGACCACGGAGTTGTCGATCAGGAGGCCGACGACCAGCACCAGACCCGCCAGGGTCAGCAGGTTGAGCGTCAGGCCCAACGGGCCCAGCAGAGCGACGGCCGGTATCAGCGACACGGCCACCATGAAGAAGGCGGCGGCCACGGCCCGGAAGCTGCGCAACATGACGACCAGGACGACCACGATCAGCAGCACACCGGCCAGACCTCGCACCATGAGATCGCGCAGTTGGTCGCGCACCCGCGCGCTACGGTCCGTCGCGACCAGGAGCCTGGTCTCGGGCGGCAGAAAGCCGCGCAGGGAGCGCACCTGCCGGTGGACCTCTTCGGCGACACCCAGGAGGTGAGTCTCCGGCGCCCGATCGAGAACCAGGGCCACCACCGGCTGACCGTCCACGCGGCTGAGGCTGACGCGGGGTGCCGGGCCCAGCGTCAGGGTCGCGACGTCGCGCAGCAAGACCGGTGCACCCCCAGGCTCCGTCCGCGAGACGACGAGCTGCGCCAACTCCTCGCGCCGCTCGATGCCGGGACCGATCAGGGCCAGCGAGCCGTGCCGCGTCCGGAAGCGGCCGAAGCTGACGTCGCCGAAGGCCTCGATCACCCGCTGGCGGATCTCGTCGGGACCGACGCCGTAGGACGCCAGGCGATTCGGCAGCAGGGTCACCAGGAGCTCCCGCCGGCTGCCGCCGAAGACCTGGACAGCGGCGATACCCGGCAGCCGGCGCAGAGCGGGCGCGAGCTTCCGCTCGGCCAGGCGGCGCAGGCTTTCGGGGCTGAGCGGTCCCACCAGCTGCAAGGTCATGAAGCCCTGCTGATCCCGCAGGACCTCGGGCACCTCGCGGCTCAGCACCGGCCGCACCGAGTCGGGGAGAGTACCGCGCAGAAGGCCCAGACTGTCTCCGACCTCGACCATGTAGAGGCTGAGATCCCTCCGCTCGTCCACGTCCAGGCGGACGAGCGACCGGCCGGGCTCGCTGCGGCTTTCCACCCGTACGGTTCCCGAGACGCCTTGCACCAGGCGTTCGATCGGAGCGCTCACGTAGCGTTCCACCATGAGCGGCGAAGCGCCGGGCCAGGTGGCGCTAATGGTGACCCTGGGAAGCTCGAGCGAGGGAATCCACTCGAGAGGTACCCGCAGCGCCGCCCAGGCGCCCGCTAGGAGGGCGGCGATCGACCACGACACGGCCGCGACCGGCCGCCGGCCCAGGCTGTCGACCCAAGTCATCCTCTCAGCCGTCTTCATTTCCCGGCCGTCCCGGTGGTGAAGCGTCCATGGCGCCGCGATCCGGGATCAACGAGTGGAGAATCGGCACCACGAGGAGAGTGAGGCTGGTGCCGGTCAGAAGACCTCCGATCACCGCGATCGCCAGCGCAGCCCGCAACTCCGCCCCCTCGCCCAGGCCGAGGGCGAGGGGCGTCAGCCCCAGGACCGTGGTCGCCGTCGTCATCAAGATGGGCCGCAGACGCTGCCGGCCGGCCTCCTGGATCGCCGCGAAGCGAGCCATGCCGCGGCGCCGTAGACGATCGATCGCGTCGACTTTCAGGATCGCGTCGTTGACCACGATACCCACCAGGACCACGCAGCCCGTGAGGCTCATGAGGTTGAGCGTCTGCCCGGTGACGCTCAGAGCCAGGACGACGCCGGCTGCCGCCAGCGGTACCGCGGCGAGAATCACCAGCGGTTCGAGAAGACTCTCGAACTGGGCGGCCAGGATCAGGAAGACCAGGACCGTGCTCAGCGCGAGGCTCCATGCTGCGGCTCGCAGGGTCCTCAGGAAGGCTTCGTTGGTGCCCCTCACCCGCCCCGAGACACCCTCGGGCAGCACCTCGTCGAAGCTCTGACCGATGGCCGAGAGGGCTTCCGTCAGGTCGGCGCCCGGGGCGATGTCGGCGTTGAAGCGCACGACGGCCCCCTGATCGCTGCGGATCAGGGAGGCGGGAAGCTGCACCAAGCTCGCGTCCAGGAAGACGGCGAGGGGCAGGAGCCCGTGCTCGGTGGGTACCTGCCGAGCGAGGAGCTCCTCGATGGATTCCGCCGGCGCCGAGCGGATGACGATGGGGATCTCTTCGTTCACGGTCCTGAGCGCGGTGGCCTTTCGTCCCTGGGCCACGGCTTCGACCGCGGCCGCGATGGCTGACCGCCGGACCCCGAAGCGCTCCATCGCGTCGAGCTGGAAACGAAGCTCGTAGGCAGGTATCCGACTGCTGTCCGCCGGCGTCACTTGAGCCAGCTGGTCCCGGGTCCGCAACGCGGCCAGGAGACGTTCGGTCATCGCTCGCGCCGCACTGCGACGATCGCTCGTCAGGTCTACCACGAGATCGGACTCGTCGTTCAACAGGAGCTCCTCGAGCTGGGTCCGTGACCGCCGGGAGCGGAGCTCCAGATCCGCCGCGACGTCAAGAACGCGCAGACGGTTCGTGACCTCCGATACCGAAGCTGCCGGGTCGAGGACCAGGACCAGCGTGGCCTCGTAGGGTGGACGCGGGTCGAGCTCGAGCCCGGCCTCGTCGCGTTGCCCGAGATCGGCCAGCACGTGACGCACGACGGGCCAGCCGGCGATCTGGGACTCCAGGGAGGCGGATCTCCGGCTGAGGAGCGGTAGATCGGCCTCCGGCGGCAACGTCAAGTGGAGCTCCAGGCGCCCCTGATCGACTTTCGGGACCACCTCTCGTGGCAGGCGCCAGGCGAGAATGCCGGCCACGACGAGCAGGCCGGCAGCCGCGGCGACGACCGTGCCGCGATGGCGCAGGCACCATCCGAGGGAGCGCTCGTAGGGCCGAAACGACCAGCGCGGCGATCGAGATCGGCGCCGAGGCCGCTGCCGGGAGGCGATCAGCGGTACCGCCGTCATGGCGACGAAGAGCGAGGCCATGAGCGAGGCCACGACCGCCAACGACTGGTCGGCGAAGAGCCTGCCTGCCAGCCCCTCGACCAGGGTCAGGGGGAGGAAGACGGCGACCGTCGTGAGCGTGCTCGCGGTGATGGCCAGAGCGACCTGGGAAGCGCCCCCTTGCGCGGCTTGAAGCGGTGCACGGCCCTTCTCGCGCCACCGTGTGATGTTGTCCACTACCACGATGGCATTGTCGACCAGCATGCCGACCCCGAGCGCCAGCCCGCCGAGGGAAAGGAGGTTGAGGGTCACGTCGAAGAGCTCGAACAGCACCAGGGTGATGGCGAGCGACAACGGCACGGCGAGCGCCACGGCGAGCAGCGCGCGGGGGCTCCGGAGGAAGACCAGGAGCACGGCGACCGCCAGGAGAGCTCCGAACAGGGCCGCCTTCGTGACGGCCGAGACCGCCGCCTCGATGAAGAAGCTCTGGTCCACCACGACGTCGAAGTCGAGGCCGGGGAGCTCCCGGCTCAGATCGGCGAGGGATCGCCTGACCGCGCGCGCGGTCTCGACAGTGTTCGCGTCGGGCCGGCGCTCGACCAGCAACAGCAGCGTCTCGCGTCCGTCGAGCCGGACCAGCCCACGCCGATCGGCCACCGTTTCGGAGACCGTCGCCAGGTCTCTCAGGCGGGCCTGCCGGCCACCGCGGGTGGGTATCACCGCCGCGCGGACGTCTTCGAGGCCGGCGAATTCTCCGCTGACTTCCACGGCGTAGCTGAACGGCCCCCGTCGAATCAGACCGCCGGGCAGCGCGACGTTTGCCTGGCTCAGGGCCTCCTCGATACGCTCCAGCCCCACACCGTAGGCGGCCATCTTGTCGGCGTCGACCGCGATCCGGATCTCACGGTCGAATCCGCCCGTGACCCGGACGCGAGCGACGCCGTTCAGCTGCTCCAGGCGCCGCGCGACGACGGTCCGTGCGACTTGCTTTGCCGCCACGAGATCGGGCCGTGGCGTGGACTCCGCGGCCGCGCTGTCCGCGGCGCCGCGGGCGGTCGCGGCGATCAGCAGGATCGGCCGATCGCCCGGATCGAATCGCAACACGAGAGGCCTCTGCGCTCCCTTCGGGAGCGCGTTCAACCGGTCGAGCTGCTCGCGGACCTCGAGGAATGCCAGGTCGAGATCGACGTTCCAGCCCAGGTCGAGGCGCACGAGGCAGCCGCCGAGCTGGCTCCTGCTGGTCAGACGCCGCAGCCCGGGCGTGCCTGCGATCGCCTCTTCGATCAGTTCCGTGACAGCGTGCTCGACCCTGTCGGGGGAGGCGTCCGGATAGGCGGTCCAAACGGCCAGTGAGGGAACGCGGATCTCCGGGAGCAGAGCGACCGGAAGCCGGAGGTAGGCGAGACAAGCCAGAGCAACGATCAGACAGTAAAATGCGCACGTCGCGACCGGGCGGCGGACGGCGAAGCGAATGAGAGATCTCATCCCGACGGGTCGGCGGCCTCCGGCCGCGGGTGAGCCTCGACAACGGCGTCGTGTGCCAGCGCGAGATGCCCAGCGACCACGACGGTGTCGCCTTCCTCGAGGCCATCGAGGACCTCGATCTGATCCCGCGAGCGCTGTCCTGTCGTGACGTAGACCCACTTCGCCCGACCCTCCTCGATACGGAAGACCAGCTCCCGGCCCTCCCGCACCAGGACAGCGTCGGCGGGGACCACGAGTCGATCCTCCAGCCGCCGGGTCTCGAGCTCCACGGTCGCGAACAGGCCCGGGATCAGCCGGTCCTGTGGGTTGGTCAGGGCCACGGTCACCTTGCCGGTCCCGGTGTCCGTGTCGATCCGTGGATTGCGGCTGGAGATCGAGCCCTCGAAGATGACGTCGTCGAGCGCCGGCACGCGGACACGCGCCGGCGCCCCTTCGCGGAGCCACACCACGTCCGCTTCCAGGACGTCCACCTCCACATTGAGACGGGAGCTGTCGAGCAAGCGGAGGCAAACGTCGCCGGCCGAGAGATGCTGGCCGATCTCGACGTCGAGGTCCGCGACCCGCCCCTGGAAAGGGGCCACCAACCGGGTCCGCTCGGTGCTCTGGCGGGCCCGCTCGACCCGCTGCTCAGCCTGAACCAGCCCGCTCGTCGCCGCCTGGATGTCGGTGAGCTGGAGACCCTCGAGCAGCTCGAACGACCTGGCGCGGCGCCGGGCTCGGTCGAGCTCTTGTTTGGAGATCAACCCCTGCTGCGACAGCTCCAGAGCTCGGGCATACTCGGCCAGCGCCGCCTCCCGCACGTCCTCGCTATCCTCGTCGCCCGCCGGCACCGAGTCGTAGGAGTCGAATCTCACCGCGTGCTCAGCGAGCTTCCTCAGCAGCTCCGCCTCGGCCTCCCGCAACTCGGAGCGCCACTTCTGGTCATCCAGCTCGATGAGGAGAGCGCCTTGTTCCACCCACCGGCTCTCCTTGATCGGCCGCCGGACAACCTTGCCGCTCACTTCCGCGATCAGCTCGATCTCGCGCCAGGGTCGGAGGTGGCCGTTGGCCTCTGTCCGCAGGGAGAAATCGCGGCGACGAACCCGCACCGTCTCGACCCGAACCGGCGTCCTGGCGCGGTTCGATTCAGCGGCTTCCGCGCGATCCGCAGAGCTCGCGTCTGCCCGTGAGCTCTGCGGTCCGTAGGGCGGCCAGAAGATCCAGCCGACAATACCGGTCAGGAGAATCAGGCCGAGCACCGTGAGAATCCTTCTCGGGCTCGGGAATCCGACTCCTCCTGGCTCGGTCGTCATGTCGATCGAAACTTACCATGGTCGGAAGGGCCGGCGATCTCTCGCCGGCCCTCGTGCGATGCCGTGCGATGCCGTGCCGTGGTGCCAGCCACCTCCACTCGACTGATGGAGCAGGATTGGTGCCAGGTATTCCCATAACATGCTCGTATGGTGAACATGTCCGGCGAGAGCGACACGGTGGTGCGAGGGCCGACGCCTCCAGGAGAGCGGATCGCCGTTGTGGATGAGCTGCGGGGCTTCGCGGTGCTCGGGATCCTGGTCGTGAACATGACCGTCTTCAAGTCGGCTTCGGCCTACACGCCCACGGCCGTCGGGGAGTGGACCGGCGGTCTTGACCGGTTCGTCTCGGACCTCATCCTTTTCGCCGCGACGGGCAAGTTCTACCTTCTCTTCACGTTCTTGTTCGGGCTCGGCTTCCACCTCCAGCTCGAGCGAGCCGAGGCGCGGAGGGTGGCTTTCGAGGGGCGGTTCGTCCGCCGGATGGCGGTGCTGCTGCTCATCGGTCTCGCCCACGCGTTGCTTCTGTGGAGCGGCGACATCCTCACCAAGTACGCCCTGGCCGGGGTGCTCCTGCTGCTGTTCCGGCGGCTGGGTCCCAGGGCGTTGGTGGCGTGGGCGGTGACCCTGGCGATCACCGCGTTCCTGCTGAGCGGGTCCGTAACCCAGGAGGCGGGTAGGCAGGCCGAGGAGCTGAAGGCGGTGGCGGCGGAGGTGTACGGCACCGGGTCGTATCTGGAGATCCGGCACTTCGCCAGAATGGAGATCGAATACATCTTCCGCCCCCTGCCGCTGCTGGTTCTGCTGGGGGTCATCCTGTCCTACTTCCTGGTAGGGCTGGCAGTGGGCAGAACCGGTCTCTTCCAAGAGCCGGAGAAGCATTTCGATCGACTCCGCAGGCTGATGCCGTGGCTGCTCGGGGCCGGTCTCCTGGGAAACCTGGTGATGCTCATGGCCCTCCGCGGCGCTGAGCCCGGCGAGCTGAGTCCCCGGCTGTTGCTGGGAAGCCTCGCGCTGCTGGTCAGCGGTCCGAGCCTCACGGCGTCGTATGTGTGCGGGATGATTCTGCTCTTCCAGCGTGCGCGGTGGCGGAGGGTGCTCCAGCCGTTGGCGGCCGTTGGCAGGATGGCGCTCACCAACTACCTGCTCCAGTCGCTCGTCTGCACCACGCTGTTCTACGGCTACGGCTTGGGGCTCTACGGCAAGGTGGGACCGGCTCAGGGACTCGGGATCTGCCTGGTGGTCTTCGCTCTGCAGGCCCTCTTCAGCACCGCCTGGCTCCGGTGGTTCCGCTTCGGGCCGGTGGAGTGGGTGTGGAGAACGGCGATCTACGGCGTCAAGCCGTGACGCCGACCGCCGCGCCGCCCGATATCTGCGGCGCTTGCCGGCGGGCCACAAGGAGAGGCTTCTGAGGCGAAACGGCCCCGACCACCCGCTCATTTGCCGATGAAATCGAGATCATCGAGCCCGAGCGCTCGGAAGAGGCGCTGATCCGGGCGCACTCCCGGGCGCGGGGGGCGCGCCGGCTGGCCGACCTGGGCTTCTACGCCGACCGCCTGCGCCTCACCCTCGGAAGGTCGCCAAGTTGGCTGCTCAGGTGAGTCGCTCTTGCGTATAGACTGGGCAAGGCTGCTGTAGGGCGAAGACGCATGCGAGTGTACCTGGACAATTGCTGCTTCAACAGGCCATTTGACGAGCAGAGCCAGCCAAAGATTCGTCTGGAAACAGAAGCGAAGCTATTCATCCAGGAGGCTCTTCTCCAGAAGAAGTTGGAGCTTGCGTGGTCCTACATGTTGGATTTCGAGAACGCTGCGAACCCGTTCGATGAACGAAAGAACGCGATCGAGGTCTGGAGACACCGTGCGGCGGTTGACGTCGAGGAAACGTCGGAGGTCCTGGAGCGAGCGGAGGCTTTGCGCACCAAAGGACTCAGTAGTAAAGACGCGCTCCATGTCGCCTGCGCGATCGCATCCCGATGCGAGTACTTCGTGACGACGGACGCCAGCATTTTGCGTAAGCTGCGTGATTTCCTGGACGTGAAGGTGCTCGATCCGACGGCTCTTGTCCGGAGGATCCCGTTATGAAACCAGATGAACAGATCAAGCTCGAGGGCATGAAGGCGCTCATGGCTGCCTTGGGAGACGTGGAGGCTGAACGATTCGTCGCGCTGATGCTCCGCGCGAGATTCGACTATACGAAGTGGCAGGAGAAACTCTGGCCCGAGAAGACCATCGCCGAAATCAGCCGGGCAGCGATGGACTTGCGCGCTCCGCGGTAATCCACGACGAGTTAGACGCCTCCTCTGCCTTGGCCCCCGTGCCCGGCGAGGATTGATTTGGCCTTGAATGGAAACCGGAAGGACTCATGATCACCGGCGAGCTCAAATCCAAGGTCGACCGTATCTGGGACACCATGTGGTCGGGCGGCATCTCGAACCCGCTGTCGGTGATCGAGCAGCTCACCTATCTGCCGCGGGGGCCGCGGGCCGCGGGAGTGCCAGGTACGTCGGCCAGGTGCAGCGCCTCGAGCATTCAAGTCGCAAACCGAAGCTGAAAGCGATCGTTGCTGACGCAGCCCAAGCGGTGCTCAGCTGAGAACCAACTTGCAGCAAGAAGATCGACGCCGGCTGCACTCGCCGAACAGCGCAGCTGCGCTCGGCACGATGTTGCCGTACCGGGCCTGGTGGCCTACGATTGCATCATGTCGAGCAATCGGGTGGGAGTTTGGATCCGCGATTCGCGGAAGGCTCAGGGCTGGAACCAGACCCAGGTTGGGACGATCGTTGGCGTCTCGCAGGGCCGCGTTTCGCAGTGGGAGAGAGGCCAAACTTCGCCATCCGACGAAGAGCTTCGGATACTCGAAGTCGTCTTTAGAGAGAGCCCACCCGCGCCGGCCAACTCAGCGGCCGAGCCCGGTCTGTCGCGACCCGCCTCCAAGACACCGCAGCCGGTGCGACCTCGACCCGCCGCTACATCTGCTGCAAAGCGAATCGAGACCGCGCCGATGACAGGGAATGACTCGACAACGAAGCGGCTGACTCTTGCCGAGCTCGAAAGACACCTGTGGGGTGCCGCTGACCTGCTCAGGGGTTCGATCGACTCCGGTGACTTCAAGCACTACATCTTCGGGCTGCTGTTCTACAAGCGGCTCTGCGATGTGTGGCAGGAGGAGTACGAGGAGCGGCTGGCGGAGTACGAGGACGCCGAGCTGGCCGCGGACCCCGAGGAGCACCGCTTCCACATCCCCGAGGAGTGCTTCTGGCAGGACGTGCGCAAGGAGTCGGTAGATATCGGCACGGTTCTCAACACCTCGTTCCGGGCCATCGAGGACGCCAACCCCCGGCTGAAGGGCGTGTTCCAGGACGTGGACTTCGCCAACAAGGAGCGGTTTCCGGATCACTTGCTCGACAGCCTGCTCCAGCACTTCGAGACCTACCGGATGCGGAAGGCGGACGTGGACTCGACGGTGCTCGGCGACGCCTATGAGTACCTGATCGCCAAGTTCGCGGATGATGCCGGGAAGAAGGGCGGCGAGTTCTACACGCCCAAGCAGGTCGTGAAGCTGATGGTCGAGATCCTCCGGCCCGAGGAGGGCCAGACGGTCTACGACCCCGCCTGCGGTTCCGGCGGCATGTTGCTGGAGGCGACGCACTACATGGAGCGGGGCGGGCTGAACCCGAATTCGCTCACTCTCTACGGCCAGGAGAAGAACCTCAACACCTGGGCCATCTGCAAGATGTCGCTGTTCCTTCACGACATCGACGACGCCTTCGTGGAGCGGGGCGACACGTTGCTCGACCCGAAGCACCTGTCGGGGGAGAAGGTCATCAAGCGGTTCGACCTGGTGCTGGCGAATCCACCGTTCAGCTTGAAGTCGTGGGGGCACAAGGTGTGGTCGAAGGGAGACCCCTACGGCCGGGACGCCTACGGCTGCCCGCCGAAGTCCTACGGCGATCTGGCCTTCGTGCAGCACATGGTCGCCTCGCTGAAGTCCTCGGGCCGGATGGCGGTGGTCTGTCCGCACGGGGTGCTGTTTCGAGGTGGGGCCGAGGGGAAGATCAGGAAGGGCTTGTTGGAGGACGACCTGGTCGAGGCCGTGGTCGGGCTCGGGGCGAACCTGTTCTACGGCACGGGCATCCCGGCAGCCATCCTGTTCATCGACCGGAACAAACCCGCCGCCCGCAAGGGCAAGGTGCTGATCGTCAACGGTGACAAGGATCTGGTCGAGGACAAGAACCAGAACCACCTCTCCGACGAGAACGTGGCGAGGCTGGCGGAGGCTGTCCACCGCCACGAGGACGAGGAGCTGTTTTGCAGGGTCGTCGGGCTAGACGAGATTCGGGACAACGATCACAACCTGAACATCACCCGCTACGTCCAGACCGACCCGCCGCCGCCGCCCATCGACGTGAAGGCAGAGGTGGCGAAGCTCCAGGGTTTGATGGCGAAGAACGACGAGGCCGACGTCCGGGTGGTCGAGTTTCTGAGAGAGCTGGGCTATGCCGAGTGAGGTGCCGAACGGATGGTCCTGGGAGCGCCTATCTTACCTGGGGAACTTTCATAAGGGCCGCGGAGGCTCCAAGAAGGACGAACGGGAGACCGGATTTCCAGTAGTTCGTTATGGCGAGTTGTACACCCAGCATCATGACGTGATCCGAAGCTTCCATTCCTACATCTCCCCAGAAAGAGCTGAGGACTACACCCCGCTCCGACAAGGTGACGTACTGTTCGCGGGTTCAGGCGAGACCCTGGATGAGATTGGCAAGTCCGCGACGTTTCTTGGTCCAGAACCCGCCCACGCCAGCGGAGACATCATCATCTTCCGCCCTGGCGTTCGCGTAGATCCCCTGTTCCTCGGGTACGCCTCCAACGGCGTGAACGCGGTGGAACAGAAGAAACGGATGGGGCAGGGAAGCTCTGTCATGCACATCTACACGCACAACTTGGAGAAGTTGGAGGTTCCAGTCCCGCCCCTCCCCGAGCAGAAGAAGATCGCCGCCATCCTCTCCTCCGTGGACGAGGCCATCCAGGCGAAAAGGGCGGTCATCGAGCAGACCCGGCGGGTAAAGGAAGGGCTGCTCCAAGACCTGTTGACGAAGGGCATCGGCCACACGCGGTTCAAGCAAACGGAGATCGGGGAGATTCCCGAGGGGTGGAAACTGTCTGGTCTCGGCAGCTACTTGCCGAAAGGGTCGGTACAGAACGGGCTGTACAAGCCAGCGAGTGACTACGGCGACGGTGGTTTGCCCATCATCCGAATCGATAGCTTCCAACACGGTGGCCGAGTCGATCTCTCCCGGCTTCGACGTGTCAATGTGGATAGTGTCGAAGCCGACCGCTTCCTCGTCAAGGACGACGACATACTCTTGAATCGGGTAAACAGCCTTTCTCATTTGGCGAAGTCCGCCATTGTCGAAGGAATTGCCCAGGCGACGGTGTTCGAGTCCAACATGATGCGGGTGCGGCTTGAAACCGACCTTGGTCTGCGTCCGGCGTTCTTGATTGCCGTGTTGTCGCTGCCATATGCGTGGAATCACTTCCAGCTCAACGCAAAAAAGGCGGTCGCCCAGGCGTCGGTAAACCAGGGAGATTTGCGGGCTCTACCTGTGCCGGTTCCACCACCCGATGAGCAATCAGCGATTGCAGCGAGGCTACTTGCGGTGGACGAGAAGGTTCGTGCAGGAGAGCGGAGCATCGAGCAGCTTCAGCAGGTCAAGGCCGGACTCCTCCAAGACCTCCTTACCGGCAAAGTCCGGGTGACGGTGTGACCTCCCCCAACGAGTACACCCTGGTCGAGAAGCCCATCCTCGACACGCTCACCGGGCAGTACGGCTACCGCTACATCCACCCCGACGAGCACGAAGACCTCCGCACCCGCGAGAACGAGGTGCTGTTCAAGCCCCCCCCTGATCGACGCCCTCGTCCGCATCAACGGCGAGACGCGTAACTTTCAAACAGCCGACCCTTGAACTTGCAATCAGCCGAGCGGCGAACTTACAATCAGCCGCGATGGAAGCGGCAACGCTCTACCCACGCTTCGCCGAATCGCGCCTCCTCGAGGCGCTCGCCGACACCCCCGTGGTCCTGATCCACGGACCGCGCCAGTGCGGCAAGACCACCCTCGCCCGAATGGTGGGCGAGAAACGCCACTTCGACTACTTCAGCTTCGACGACGACGTCGTGCTGGCGGCAGCCAGGGCCGACCCGATCGGTTTCGTCGCTGACCTCCCGGAGCGGACAATCCTCGACGAGGTACAGAAGGCGCCCGAGATCTTCCCCGCGCTCAAGACGGCCGCGGACCGAAGCCCGAAGCC
>JAAELT010000665.1 GCA_024226315.1 bacterium
CGAGACCATGAGCACCCACTGGTTCCACGACCACATGCTCGACTTCACCGCCCAGAACGTCTACAAGGGCAACGCGGCGATGATGAACTACTACAGCGCCCTGGACCGCGGCAACGAGGCGATCGACGACGGCGTCAACCTACGTATGCCGAGCGGCACGGCTCTCGGCTGGGGCAACCGCGACTATGACGTCAACCTGGTCATCGCCGACAAGGCCTGGGACCGCGAAGGTCAGCTGTGGTTCAATCCCTTCAACATCAACGGCTTCATCGGCGACCACCTGCTGACCAACTGGCTCTACAAGCCCTACTTCGAAGTGCGTGCCCGGCGCTACCGGTTCCGCATCCTGAACGGCTCGGTGTCGCGCTACTTCAAGCTCGCCCTGATCGACCAGGACGGGAACCGGGTGCCCTTCCACATGATCGCCAACGACGGCAACATCATGGAGCACGCGGTCTATTTCGAAGACGGCCAGCTGCCGACCCAGGCGATCGCCGAGCGCTACGACATCATCGTCGACTTCAGCCAGTTCGAGGACGGCGACGAGCTCTACATGGTCAACCTGCTGTCGCACAAGGACGGGCAGATCACCCACGTCCCGGTTCCGCTCGAGGACGTCCTCGACGGGACGTACAACCCGCAGACGGTGGACGACGACGGCGACATGCTGCCCGACCGCTGGGTGGGTGGCGATCCGGCCGTCGGCACGTTCCTGCAATTCCGCGTCAGGAGCTACTCCGGCACCGACTTGAGCATGAATCCGGCCGACTTCACGGCGGACACCGGCAACACCATGATCCCGATCCAGAGGCCCACCGAGGAAGAGCTGGAGGGCGCGCGTCATCGCACCTTCCTGTTCGAGAAGGAGCCGACGGACGAGAAGCCGTGGGTGATCGAGACCGACGGCGAGTCGAAGGGCGTGGGCATGGATCCGCGGCGGCTGACGGCCGCGCCGTCGAAGAACTACAACGGCCTCGAGGTCTGGCGGCTGATCAACGGCGGCGACTGGAGCCA
>JAAELT010000666.1 GCA_024226315.1 bacterium
ATCGATTTCAACCCGATGAACGATGCCAACGTGGGGGTCCATACGAGCCCCGGAACCCTGCAGACCGATACCTGGATGCACATCGCGGTGGTCTACGACGGTACCAAGACGGGCAACCTGGAGAGGGCGAAGATCTACCTCGACGGCGTCCAGGCGTCCACGGGCTCCTTCGGCGTGATTCCGGCGTCTCTGCCGTCGACGACCGCGCCGCTGTTCCTGGGCGCCTGGGGCAACGGCGGCTACAACCTCCAGGGCCAGCTCGACGAGGTTCGTCTGTGGAACGTCAAGCTCACTCCCGAAGGCATCCAGGCCGGCATGAATTGCGAGCTGACCGGCAGCGAGGAAGGGCTGGTGGCGTACTACAACTTCAACAGCGGTGCCGACCCGGTGGAGGACGCCAGTGGCGACGGCCACGCCGGCACTCGGGAGGGCGGAGCGACCTACGCTGCCGCCGGCGCTCCCGTCAGCGGCGCCTGCGGCCAGCTGCCGCCTCCCGAGCCGGTCGACACCGGTGGCGGTGGCGGCGGTATCGAAGAGTCCTTCGAGTACGGCAACGGCGCGCAGCTCCACGGCCAGGACGGCGGCTCGGGCTTCGTCGGCCCCTGGTCCGCCGATACCGGCCGGGTGCAGGTCGTGGCACCGGGGCTCGACGGGTCCGCCTCGGCGCTCGAGGTGGACGGCGGTCCCAACGTCGACCAGCTCATCGTGCGTCAGCTCGAGTCCCCGATCGAGACGACGTTCTACGTCAGCTTGCTGGTCGGTCGCTCGGCCGGCATCATCGACATGGATGATTTCATTGTGCTCTGGTTCGACGATCTGAGCAGCGCCGGCGGCGTCAATGCACCCAGCCTCGGCACCAAGACCGCAAGGATGATGGCCCGGGCCAGTAACAACGGGGAGTCGTTCATCCCGTACACGCCCATCGTGGGAACGATCCATCATGTAGTCGCCAAGTACACCCACAATGGCCAGGTGTTCAACCGGTCGGACCTGTGGATCAATCCCAGCCACAACGGCGGCGTGGAGCCGACGCCGGACATGTACAATCCCTCTCAGTCGAGCCAGAACAGCGTCGTCACCCACATCGGAATCCGCACCCATTCCCTGGATCCGGGCAAGCGATACCTGTTCGACGCGCTGAAGATCGGCAGCTCGTGGTCCGA
>JAAELT010000667.1 GCA_024226315.1 bacterium
AGGTTTTCTGAAACCTCCGAGGTCTGGACGGCCCAGCACCGGCGCTTTAGACCGGTGCACCGACAAACAAGGAGCACACCAATGCCCAACCTGCCCCCCGAACTGCGCGTCGAGATCCGCAAGGTCGGCGAACAATACCTGGCCGTGACCGAGCGCGCCAACGAACAAGAAATCTGCACCAACACCTTTAGCCACGACCCGGCCAAACTGGTCCACGTCGAACCAACCTGGATGCTAGAAAAAGGATCCCGCGCCCCCGACCAGGCGCTCCGTTTCAGCACCGACGCCGCCGGACGCCCGCCGGACGACGAACTGCTGGTCGAGTACGGCCAACGGCTGTACGGTTATCTCTTTGGCGATGGGGTCAAGCTAGAGAGCTTTTTCCAGTTCAACGACGCCTACCGCAGCCGGGCGCGCCTGACACTGTGCCTGCACCCCGACGCCGCCGCCCTCTACCGCCTGCCCTGGGAATACCTGCACGATGGCAACGAATTCCTGTGCCTCAACGGGCGGCTGCTGGTCAACCGTCGCCCGCTCAAGCTGGGCACGCTCTCCCCGCCAGAGACCGCGCTCCCGCTGCGCATCCTGCTCGTCATCGCCGGGCCGGAGGATCAGGCCGAACTCGACGTCGAGCGAGAGTTGGCCGTCATCACCGACGCGCTGGACGACGCCCAACGCGAGGGATTGGTGCGGCTAGAGGTGCTCGACTATGCCAGCCTGCCCGCGCTGCGAGACACCCTGGCCCGCTTCGAGTACCACGTGCTGCACTATACCGGGCACGGCGTTTATCGAAAAAGAGAATCCAAGGGCTACCTGTGTATGGAGGACGACCTGGGCAAGACCGTCCTGGCGAGCGCCGACGACCTGCGCCCGCTGCTGACTGGCGAGCGCAGCCTGCGGCTGGTGCTCCTCTCGGCCTGCCAATCCGCCCAGACCGGCGGGCTGGACGCCTTTGACGGCGTCGCCACCGGCCTGCTCCGGGCCGACGTGCCCGCCGTGCTCGCCATGCA
>JAAELT010000668.1 GCA_024226315.1 bacterium
ACTAATTTGGAGATAATTTACCACTTAACTAATTAACAGCTATAACTTGAGAACGGTGCATCATAGCTGGACAATCGACCCCACTTTAGCTAATTAGCAGGTACTAGTCGATGACAAGTGAGGATTCACAGGGACACACTAGAAATTATTGAGTACAACAGTGCAGCATGTTATATTTAAGTACCTCATGAATGTCAAAGGAAAAACCTTCGGTTGCTAGCACGCATTTCCGCTGTCTGCAGTTCCACTAAAGCTCTGTTTGGTGTTTATGTTTAAATTACAATGGGGCCGTGGGTGACTTACATGTCCATTCATCTAAAGTGGGACCAAATAAATTCCGATAAGGTAACGTCTTGCCATTTGTGCTCTTCACAATTTCCGATATGCACTGAAAAAAGATGATATTTTACCCAAAAACAATTGAAATTGTTTGTGTTTTGTCGCGGCAGTGAGCACGTGACTGCTTCCGCGTTCTCAAATGAAGTGATATGACATGAGAACGCGGCAGCAAACACTGCCGCCGCCACCAGCGCACAATAACATTGTGGAACAAGTGACAAATGATAATGTACGTGGTACTTTTGAAAACCAAATACATATATAAGTTCATTTGGCTATTTAATGATTATAAATATAATTATACTTATAATCATTAAATAGCTAAATGAACCTAATACTACATTGACCGGATTCAAAATCAGCATTGTGCAATTCTGCATGACAATGAGCATGCAGTTATATATAGCATTCCTGTGACGCTGAAACCAC
>JAAELT010000669.1 GCA_024226315.1 bacterium
CCCGATGTCGATCGACAAGATGGAACGCCTCGTCACCGAGCTCTTCCGCGCCGAGCAGCCCTACTCCTGCCCCCACGGCCGGCCGGTGGTGCTGGTGATGGGCGACGCCGAGCTGGAGCGCCGGTTCGGGCGGCGGTAGCGACCCCCAGGACCACAACATGGCCTTGTGGAGTTTCAGCCTATCCCCCGAGGTTGGCGGAGCTCACGGCGTATGAAAAAGGCGAGGGTCTTCGCTCGCTGAGCACGTCTCTGCCCGATGGTTGCGGATAGAATGCCACGGCGCATCGACGATGCTCCCGAAGGAGGATCATGGACGGCACCCAGAAGCCAGCCGTCTCGCAGGCTCCTATATTGAAGACGCTCCTGGTGAGCGACCTCGTCGCCTCGACGCGGCTGGTGGAAGAGCTGGGCGATCGAGCCGCCGCAGAGCTCGGGCAACGCCACGACCGGCTGGCCCGCGACCTGATGGCGACCTACAAGAGTCTCGAAATCGACAAGACCGACGGCTTTCTCCTGCTCTTCGACCGGCCGCTCGACGCCGTTCGCTACGCCCTCGAGTACCATGCCGTTCTGCGCCGCCTTTCGGAGCAGGAAGGCCGCCGGATCGAGGCCCGGGTGGGCATCCATCTCGGCGAGGTGTGGCTGCACGAGAATCCGCCCGAAGACGTGGCGCGCGGCGCCAAGCCACTCGAGGTGGAAGGCCTGGCCAAGCCGACCACGGGGCGGCTGATGTCGCTGGCCCGGGGCGGCCAGGTACTGCTGACCCGCGGCGCCTTCGACCTGGCGCGGCGGGCCGCCGTGGGTGTCTTGGGCGAAGACAAGGTGTCGTGGCTGGCGCACGGCGGCTACCTGTTCAAGGGTGTCGCCGAGCCGGTCGAGGTCTTCGAGGTGGGCCGCGAAGGATCGGCGCCGCTCGAGCCGCCCGGAGACTCGACCAAGGTGCGGCGGGTGGTCGAGCAGAAGACGATCCTCGGCTGGCGGCCGGCACCCGGTCTCGAGATCCCTCGGCGCCCGAACTGGGCAGTGGAGAAGAAACTCGGCGAGGGGGGCTTCGGCGAGGTGTGGCTCGCCGCTCACCGCAAGACGCATGAGCGTCGGGTGTTCAAGTTCTGCTACGAGGCCGAGCGGCTGCGCTCGTTGCAGCACGAGATCACCCTCTTCCGACTGCTCAAGGAGGAGCTCGGAGACCGCGACGACATCGCCCGCATCCTCGACTGGAACCTCGAAGAGGCGCCCTACTTCATCGAGTCGGTCTACACCGAGGGCGGCAGCCTGGTGGAGTGGGCCAAGGCAATGGGGGGAATCGCCGAAGTCCCCCTCGCCGACCGCCTGGAGATCGTGGCGCAGGTGGCCGAGGCGCTGGCCGCGGCGCACTCGGTGGGGGTGCTGCACAAGGACGTCAAGCCGGCCAACGTGCTGATCACCTCCGACCACGACGGGAGCCCCCGGGCGGTGCTCACCGACTTCGGCGTCGGCCTCATCACCGACCGCGACAAGCTGCAGTCCCACGACATCACCGTCCTCGGTCTCACCGAGGTGAAGAGCCCCACCGACGATGTCGCGTCCACCGCCGGCACGCGGCTCTACCTGGCTCCGGAGCTGCTGGAAGGCAAGGCGGCGACGGTGCAGGCCGACATCTACGCCCTGGGGGTGGTGCTCTACCAGCTGGTGGCGGGGGACCTTCGCCGGGCACTGGGGCCTGGGTGGAAGCGCGGCGTAGAAGACGAGCTGCTGCGCGAGGACATCGCCCTGTCGGTAGACGTCAGCCCGCGACGGCGCCTGGGCCATGCCCTGCGCCTGGCGGAACGCCTGCGCTCGCTGGAGGACCGGCGGGCCCGGCGCGAGAGCGAGCGGCGGGCCCGGGAGGAGGCGCAACGGACCCGCGCGGCGCTCGAGCGCTCGAGCCGGCAGCGCAAGCTGGCGGCGGCGGCCCTCGTCTTGCTGCTGGCCTTCGGCGCCGTCGTCTCGACGCTCTGGCGGCGGGCTGTCGTCGCGACCAGCCGTGCCGAAGCCGAGGCCAAGCGTGCCGAAGCCGAGGCCAACCGTGCCGAAGCCGGGAAGCTGGTAGCCCTGGGGCGGCTCGAGCTCAGCCCGGACTCGAGGGAGTACTGTCCCTCGACCGCCCTGGCCTACGCGATCGCGGCGATCGAGAGGAACGACGGCCCGGAGGCGAGGAGATTCGCGCTCGAAGCTCTGTGGCGCGGTCCGACCGGATTCGCGCTCGGGCCGGGCAACTTGACGGACCCGTTCGCCGCCGACGGAAGTTGGCTGGCCCAGGTGACCTCGGGCGAGGTCCGGGTCTGGCCGCGCTCGGCAACGGTTCCCGACACCATTCCCGTGGATCTCGAGCGCTTCGGCGGAGGGTATCGGTATATCCAAGGAACCCAGGAGCCCGACGTCATCCAGATCGGAGTGTGGGGAAGGTGGCCCATCGAGTTCTGGTCGGTCGAAGATCGAGAGCTGCTGCAGACCTTCGACCAGGACTCGGCCTGTGGATCCGTCATGCCGAGCGGCACCGGCACCGTTATCTGCCTGGAGCAACGCGGCCGGCGCACCGAGGTGCGTGAGCTGCCGCTGCGCGGAGGCGAGCCGCGTACCCTCGGCTCGCTGGAATCCGCGATCGTCGGCGCCGCCTACACTGCACGGCAAGATCTCGAGATCGGTGCCGCACAGGGCGGGGCAACGGTTTCGGGTCGCTCCCTGGTCACTTTCAAAGACAGGACGCTCCGGCTTCATGACCTCGATCGGCTCGATCTCGGCTCCAGAGTCATCGGCCAGCACGACAGCCCGGTCACGAACGCCAACCTGTACGGTCCTGCGAAGACCTTGCTGTCCGCCGATCGGTCGGGAAACATCAAGATATGGTCATTGGCAGGTGCAGGCGCCGAGCTGGTGAGCGAGCGTCGGGGGCCACCGGCACTGATGGATGTCAGCGTCGACCGCGAGCTGCGCACTCTGGCCGCGGCGAGCCGCTCCGAAGGCACCGTTTGGCTGCGGGATCTGCGCGGACCTCCCACTGCCGAGCCGTTGGTGTTCCACCGAAGAGGGATGAAACAGGCGACTCGGGTCTCTGTCGAGCAGCGGGGACAATGGCTGGCGACCGGTGGAGTCCCGACGGGCCTGACGTTGTGGCCGCTTCACAGGAGGCATCCGTTCGTCGTGTCGCGCGAGTTCGGCAAGGTCTGGTCCTTTGCCTCCCATCCCGACGGTCTCGCCGTCGGCGCGGATGACGGCTCCGTCACGGTCTGGCCTCTGGTTCCGGAGGCCGGGGAGGCGAGACGGGTGCTGTTCCGGGCTCCTCAGGGCCACGTCAGTAGTCTCGCCACCGATCCGCGGGGACGATGGCTCCTGGCCGGCGCGGCGGGCGGTCCGTGGCTGATCCCCCTCGACGGCGGTCCTCCGAAAGCCCTGCCGGGCTTCGAGTCCCTGGCGTGGGCCGTAGCCTTCAGCCCGGACGGGCGCTACGCCGCCGCGGGCGGTGGGCACAGGGACAGCTCGGAGCGGGTGATCAGGATCTGGGACCTGCAGACCGGAGAGCAGGTGCAGGTCCTCGGCCCGCCCGATCTGGAGGCTCCGGGAGGCGGCCAGATCATCTGGCTGCTGTACTCGCCGGACGGCCGACGGTTGTTCTCTTCCGGCTTCACCGGCGTGCTGGCGTGGGATCTGGAGGACGGTTCGTACGAATACCTCGGGAAGGGTTTCTTGACAGCGATCACCCGCGACGGAAAGTCTCTGTTCGTGGCCTGGACGGATTGGCGAGAATCCGGCGGTGCGGGAGTGTACGACCTCGGGACCGGCGCCCTGAGAGAGCTGCCGACGCACGGAAAGGCCGGCACCATTGCCCTGAGCCCGGACGAGACGGTCGTGGTGACCGGCGGGATCGACGGCACGATCCGGGTCGGGCCCGTAGACGGCGGGGAGCCCCACATCCTGATGGGCCACACGGGGTTTACGGCGGCGGGTGTATCGCCCGACGGCCGCTGGATCGTCTCGGGAAGCACCGACGGCTCGCTCCGCGTATGGCCGATGCCCGACCTCTCGCGGCCGCCGCTTCACACCCTTCCTCGGGATGAGTTGATCGCGAGGCTCGAGTCCTTGACCAACTTCCGCGCCGTCCGAGACGATGCCGAACCCGACGGCTACCGGATCGAGACCGAGCCATTCGCCGGTTGGGATTCGGTGCCGGATTGGTAGAACCTACCAGGACCTGGCGCCCGAAGGCGACGGCCACCGACTCTTGGATCCCCTACCTCGGCACCTCGGTCACTCCCGGCCTTCGCCGACCTCGAAGCAGCCGGCGATCAGGTTGCGCTTCGAGAAGTGATAGCCGGTGATCAGGGCCATCAGGTCTTCGCGGCCGAGCAGCATGCGGGTGACCTCTTTGATCCCGCGGCCCTCGGCGCGCAGGTGCGCCACGCGCTGGCACAGGCTCTCCAGGAAGTCGAGTTTCTCGCGCAGGGCTTCCTTGCCGGCGCGCACGACGCCGCGGTGGGAGCAGAAGACGGTGTCGAAGTCGAGCTCGAGGACCCGGCGCAGGCTGTCGATCTGTTGGCTCAGGTCCTCGTCGGCGCGCAGGTAGCGGGTCTTCGACGCGATGTAGAGGTCGCCGGTGAACAGGTAGCCGCGCTCGGGCTCCAGGTAGCAGGTCATGTCGTCGGAGTGACCCGGGGCGTGGACGGCGATCAGGGTGACGCCGTCGCCGGTCTCGAGCCGCTCCGGGACCGCCTCCGCCCGCACGCGGCGTGGCCTGCCCCAGATCAGGTACTGGTAGGGCTTGAGCGGGAAGCCGGCCGCGAGCGGCTCGACGCTGCCCGGCGGCGACAGGATCTGCGGGTCCAGTGCCCGGTGGACGCGCGCCAGGTTGCCGCTGTGGTCCTCGTGGTGGTGGGTGACGATCACCCGCTCGACCCGGCGCTCCTTCAGGAAGCGGCGGACCCGGCGCCACTGGTTGGGCGGCCCGGTGTCGATCACGGTGTCGCCGAGGCGGTACAGGATGCAGGCGGTGGTCAGCTGCGAGCGGATCCTGCCCACCCGCAATCCCTCGACACCGGCGTGCTCGATGCGCTGGCTCACGGGCTCGATCCTATTGCGTGAGTCCGGGCGTGGCGAGGTGAGATACTCTCTCCGCGATGAGCAGCGCGCTGGAAGCCGAGCTGGGTTATGCCTCCCGCGATCCCGACCTTCTCAGGATCGCTCTGACCCACCGCTCCTTCTCGAACGAACGGGGCGAGAAGGACAACTATGAGCGGCTGGAGTTCCTCGGCGATTCGGGCGCCGTCTACCTGGGCCGGCCGGTGGTGCTGGTGATGGGCGACGTCGAGCTCGAGCGCCGGTTCGGACGGCGGTAGCGGCCATTCGGGAAGAATCGGAGTATCGAATTCAGGAGGTATAATGGTGTGCCGAACGAGGAATCCTCATCATGGTCTTGACCCTCAAAGTTACCGATGATCTTGCAGCCAGGCTGCGCCCTCACGAAGAAGAGCTTCCGCGGATCTTGGAGTTCGGCCTGCGTGAAGTGAGCGCCGACCGCTTGCGAGGGTTTGAAGGTGTGGCCGAAGTGCTGGAGACGCTGGCAAGTCTGCCGACTCCCGAGGAGGTACTTGCGCTTCGACCTTCCACTTCTTTCCAGGAGAGGATCGATGCTCTCCTGGAGAAGAACCGCGTCGACGGTTTGAGTCAAGAAGAAGAACGCGAGTGGGAGCGGTATCAGTATCTGGAGCATCTCGTGCGGCTCGCCAAGGCGAAGGCGAAAGGCAGGCTCGGTGCCGC
Organism: bacterium; assembly: GCA_024226315.1. GTDB lineage: Bacteria > Acidobacteriota > Thermoanaerobaculia > Multivoradales > J023 > JAAELT01. Next base: position 5,770 of record JAAELT010000669.1, read on the forward strand.
CTGATGCCCCTTGAGCAGACCCTCTATACCTGTCGCTCTTCGCCGAGAAGTCGTCCGACGCGCGCAAGCGCGCTGTGAATACTGCCGCGTTTCTGAAGACGTGGTGTTTGCGGCGCATCAAATCGATCACATCATCGCCCTCAAGCACGGTGGCGCGACCGAGACCGACAACCTGGCTCTCTCGTGCGCGCTCTGCAATAAGCACAAAGGCAGTGACATCGCGTCGATCGATCCCGAGGTTGGGGAGGTCGTCGCCTTGTACCACCCACGGCGTGACACCTGGGAAGACCACTTCGAGCGCCGGTCAGATGGGTTCGTCGTTCCTCGCACTGCTGCTGCCAGGGCGACGGTTCGTCTTCTCCAGCTGAACCATCCGGATCGACTTGCTGAGCGCAGATTCGATCCCCGGTAAATAGCGGCTCGTCGGGTGGCCCGGTATCGATGACCGTGCCTCCGAGGCGGTACAGGATGCAGGCGGTGGTCAGCTGCGAACGGATCCTCCCCACCCGCAGGCCTTCGACGCCAGCGTGCTCGATCCGTTCGCTCATGGTCTCGATCCTATCGCTCGAAGCCAGGTGAGATATTCTCAGCCGCGATGAGCAGCGCCCTGGAAGCCGAGCTGGGTTACACGTTTCGCGATCCCGATCTGTTGAAGATCGCCCTCACCCACCGTTCTTTCTCGAACGAGCGCGGAGAGAAGGACAATTACGAGCGGCTGGAATTCCTGGGCGACTCGGTGCTGGGGATGGTCGCCAGCCGGTGGCTCTACGATCGCTATCCGGAAGAGCCGGAGGGCTTGCTGGCGAAACGCAAGAGCTTCCTGGTCTCGTCGCCGGTGCTGGCGAGGTACGCCGAGTCGATCGAGCTGGGGCCGCACCTGCATCTGGGCGTCGGCGAAGCGCGCTCGGGCGGCAGCGCCAAGGCGTCGATCCTCGCCGACGCCGTCGAGGCGGTGCTCGGCGCCGTCTATCTGGACGGTGGGCTCGACGCGGCGCGCGTCATCATCGAGGAGTACCTCGAAGACGCTCAGGCGAAACGCTCGCGCCTCGCCGACGCGGATGCCAAGACCCGGCTGCAGGAGCTCGCCCAGGCCCGCGGCTGGGGCCTGCCCGATTACCGGGTGGCCGCGGAGTCCGGTCCCGACCACCGCAAGCGTTTCACCATCGAGTGCGCGGTGGAGGGCGAGGTGGTGGGCACCGCCGAGGGCGGCAGCAAGAAGGTCGCCGAGCAGAGGGCGGCGGCAGCGGCTCTGGAGCAGCTTGACCTCGTGGGTTCCGAAACGTAGAATCCGGCTCCATTCTCGCGCCTGTTCGAGCCCCGCTGGGCCGATCATCGGCCGGGCCCAGCCTCGTTCTTCTCGTGCTGTTCAGCTCGATTCTCGACCCATCCAATTCTCGCGGAGCTTCGACGTGACGATCCCGGTACGGCAGCTCAAGTCTCACTCCGGTGAGACGGTGACGGTACGCGGCTGGCTGGCCAACAAACGGCGCAGCGGCAAGATCGGTTTCCTGCAGATCCGCGACGGCTCGGGCGTCGTGCAGACGGTGATCAGCCGCGCCGACGTCTCCGAGGAGGCCTGGGAGGAGGTCAAGCGCGCCACCCAGGAGTCGACGGTACGGGTAACCGGCATCGCTCGCGTCGACGAGCGGGCGCCAGGCGGCGTGGAGATCCAGGCTACCGACTTCGTGGTCCGGAGTCTCACGGAGGACTACCCGATCACCAAGAAGGAGCACGGCACCGCCTTCCTGATGGAGCATCGCCACCTGTGGCTGCGCTCCAGCCGCCAGCGCGCCGCGCTCGCGGTGCGCAGCGAGGTCTGCCAGGCGATCCGCGACTTCTACTATGAGCGCAACTTCACGCTGATCGACTCGCCGATCCTCACCCCTACTTCGTGCGAAGGCACCTCGACGCTGTTCGCCACCGACTACTTCGGCGAGCAGGCGTACCTCAGCCAGTCCGGGCAGCTCTATCTCGAGCCGGCCTGCGCCGCCTTCGGCAAGGTCTACTGCATGGGACCGACGTTTCGGGCCGAGAAGAGCAAGACCCGGCGCCACCTGATGGAGTTCTGGATGGTGGAGCCTGAGGTGGCGTTCCTCGACTTCGAGGGCGCGGTGCGGCTGGCCGAGGAGTTCGTCGGCTACCTGGCCGGCAGGGTGCTCGATAGGTGCGCCGACCAGCTCGCCGTACTCGAGCGCGACGTCTCCAAGATCGAGAAGGTGACCGGCTCGTTCCCGCGCATCACCTACCGCGAAGCGATCGAGATCCTGCAGAAGGAAGGCAAGGAGATCGCGTTCGGCGACGACTTCGGCGGCGAGGACGAGACGATCCTGGCCAACGCCTTCGATCAGCCGGTGTTCGTCACCCATTTCCCGGTCGACATGAAGGCCTTCTACATGCAGCCCGACCCGGAAGATTCCGAGCTGTCGCTGGCCATGGACCTGCTGGCGCCCGAGGGCTACGGCGAGATCATCGGCGGCAGCCAGCGCATCCACGATCACGACCTGCTGCTCGAGCGTCTGCAGCAGCACGAGCTGCCGATCGAGCCCTTCCAGTGGTACCTCGACGTACGTAAGTACGGCAGTTTCCCGCACAGCGGCTTCGGCATGGGCATCGAACGCTTCGCCGCCTGGATGTGCGGTCTCGGCCACCTGCGCGAGACCATCCCCTACCCGCGGATGCTCTACAAGATCTATCCGTAGCGCCCCAAGAACTCGAAACCTTCGGTGTTCGACTTCTTGGCCCATCCCACCGACCTATGAGACCGTCCTCGAAGACTCGGACAGCCTCCTAGCCCTCGTGTCATCCTCCCCCAGCCGCCTGACGGTCGTCGCCACGTTGGCGCTGTTGGTCGCCATTTGGGGCACGACCTGGAGCGTCATCCGGGTCAGTCTCGACGGTTTCCCGCCGCTCACCGGCGTGGCGGTGCGCTTCGCGATCGCCGCGGCGGTGCTGTGGGGGTTGGCTCGCGTCCGCGGGATATCGCTTTGGCAACGAGACCACGTGTGGCTGTGGCTGCTCCAGGCCGTGCTCGCCTTCAGCCTCACCTATGGCCTGGTCTACTGGGCCGAGCAGTGGGTGCCCTCGGGCCTGGTGTCGGTGCTGTTCTCCACCTTTCCGCTGTTCGTGGTGCTGATCGGCTACACGATTCTGCCGGGGGAGCGGCTGGCGGCCTGGGGGATCCTCGGAGTGCTGATGGGCTTCGCCGGCGTGGCGGTGATCTTCTCCGACGACGTCGGCGGTCTGGCGGGGCCGCAGGCGCGGCAGGCCGCGGCCGTCGTGCTGCTGGCGCCGGTCGGCGCCGCGATCGCCCACGTGACGGTCAAGCGCTATGCCCAGGGCGTGCATCCCCTGGCCCTGACCGCGCCGCCGATGGCGATCACCGGCGTGCTGCTGGGCACCGTGGCGCTGGTGTTGGAAAGCGATCGGCCGATCGTTCTCGACACCGCGCCGGTGCTCGCCACCCTCTACCTGGCGCTGGCCGGCTCGGCCGTCACCTTCAGTCTCTACTACTGGGTGCTGAAGCACGTCACCGCCATCCAGATGAGCCTCATCACCTACGCCATCCCGGTGGTGGCCGTCACCATCGGCACGGTGTTCATGGACGAGCCGCTCACCTGGCGCATGCTGGCGGGCTCGGCGCTGGTGATCCTCGGGGTCGGCTTCGCGGCGCGGCCACGGGCGCAGTCCTGAATCGCCCCGGCATTTGATATCCTCGCCCTCCCGCACCCGGGCGGCCTCCGCCGTCCCGATCCGTTCGATTCCCCACAGCACAGACGAGGCCCGACGATGACGACCCTGGGTTTGGCATTCCGTACGTTTTTCAAGATCTTCGGCAACGAGGCTTTCGCCGAGCGAGTCAAGGCCGCCTTGACCGGCGAGGCGGAGCCGGACGAGGCCGCGCCCGGCGCGCCGGTCGCCGACAAGCGCAGCTCCGCCCTGACGCTGCTCGCCACCCTGCAGCACGAGGCTCGTTTTCTCGACTTCGTCATGGAACCGCTCGACGGTTACCAGGACGCCCAGGTCGGCGCCGCGGCGCGCGACGTGCACCGCGACCTCGGCACTGTCGTGAAGCGCATCTTCGCCCCCGAGCCGCTAGCCGGTGAGGAGGAGGGCAGCTCGGTGAAGGTGCCGGCCGGCTTCGACCCGGCCCGGTTCCGCCTCACCGGCGAGGTCGTCGGCGAGCCGCCGTACGAGGGCACGCTGCAACATCATGGCTGGCGCGCGGCGAAGTGCGAGATGCCGGCGTGGACGGGCGACCCCGGCTCGGCTTCGGTAGTGGCGCCCTCCGAGGTCGAGGTGTAGCAATGCCTGCCCGCTACGCGATCGGCATCGACCTGGGGACGACCCAGAGCGTCATCGCCTACACCGATCTGAATGTTCCGTTGGCCCCCCTGCGGGGGGACGTCGATCCGCCCCGTCTCGAGCTGCTCTCCGTGCCGCAGCTGCTGGCGGCGGCGACCATCGGCGAGCGCTCGGCCCTGCCTTCATTCCTCTATCTGGCCACGCCGGAGGAGGCGGGCAGCGGCAGCCTCGAGCTGCCGTGGTCCCGCGACGGCCAGCGGGTGGTCGGCGAATGGGCTCGCCAGCGCTCGGCCGAGGTGCCGACGCGGACGATCGCGGCGGCCAAGTCGTGGCTCGGCCACAGCCGGGTCGACCGCCACCAGCCGATCCTGCCCTGGCAGGCGCCCGAGGGCGTGCCGAAGATCTCGCCCGTCGACGCCCAGCGCGCCTACCTGGAGCACCTGCGCACCGCCTGGGACGCATACCACCCCGAGGCGCCGCTCGGCGCCCAGCAGGTGGTGCTCACCGTGCCGGCGTCGTTCGACGCCAGCGCCCGCGAGCTCACCCGTGAGGCGGCCCTCGCCGCCGGCCTGCCCGAGGACCTGGTGCTGCTCGAGGAGCCCCAGGCCGCCGTCTACGCCTGGCTCGCCGACCGCGGCGAGAGGTGGCGCGACGATCTGGGCGAGGACGACCGCCTGCTGGTGGTCGACGTCGGCGGCGGCACCACCGACTTCAGCCTGATCGGCGTCGAGGCGGAGGAAGGCGGCCTCGAGCTGCGGCGCCTGGCGGTCGGCGACCACCTGCTGGTGGGCGGCGACAACATGGACCTGAGCCTGGCGCACCTGGCGCAGGGCGAGCTCGCCGAGCGCGGCGTCGAGGTCGACGCCTGGCAGTCGGTGGCGCTGTGGCACGCCTGCCGCATGGCCAAGGAGAGCCTGCTCGCGGCCGAGGGGCCGGACACCCACTCTGTGACCGTGCTCGGCCGCGGCAGCCGCCTGATCGGCGGCACCGTGTCGGTGGACCTGGATCGCGCCCGGATCGGCTCGATGCTGGTCGACGGCTTCTTCCCCTCCTGCCGGCTCGACGAGCGCCCGGCCCGCCAGCGCGGCTCGGGCTTCCTCGAAGTCGGCCTGCCGTTCGAGTCCGACGCCGCCATCACCCGTCATCTGGCCCACTTCCTCGATCGCCAGGACACCCGGCCGTCGCACGTGCTGTTCAACGGCGGCGTGTTCAAGTCCCAGGCGCTGCGCGAGCGCCTGCTCACCGTGCTCGGCTCCTGGTACGACGCCGCGCCCAGCCCGCTGCTGGGCGACCCCGACCTCGACCACGCCGTGGCCCGCGGCGCCGCCTACTACGGCGCGTCGAAGCTGCAAGGCGGCATCCGCATCCGCGGCGGCGTGGCGCGTTCCTACTACGTCGGCATCGAGACTGCCGGCCTCGCCGTCCCCGGCGCGCCTCGGCCGCTCAAGGCGCTGTGCGTGGTGCCCCGCGGCATGGAGGAGGGCACCGAGATCGACGTGCCCGGCGGCGGCATCGGCCTGGTGGTCGGCGAGCCGGCGAGCTTCCGCTTCTTTTCCTCCACCGTCCGCGAGGACGACCGTCCGGGTCAGCTCCTCGACCGCTGGAGCGGGGAGGAGCTTTTCGAGACCGACCCGCTCGAAGCCCACCTGCCGTCGACCGCCGAAGGCGCCGGCCAGGTGGTGCCCGTGAGCTTCCGCTCTCGCATCACCGAGCTCGGCGTCTTCGAGCTGTGGTGCGCGTCGACCGAGACGGACGAGGAGTGGAAGATGGAGTTCAGCGTGCGGGAGGAGGGCTGACGGCTTACATACCCGACGCGCGCAGAGTCTGGAGGATCGGGCGGGCTTCGGGAATGACGCCCTGCCGTTTGGCGCGTAAGACCAGACCGAGAGTCCCGCGCAGCGGAATTCTGTGGGTCTCGGCGCATCGCCTGCCTTCGAGGTCATCGATGACTGCAAGACAACCTGGATGGGCAAGTGCCCAGGCTATGACCGAAGATTCCCCTGGACCGAGATCCCAGGCCAGGACGGATCGTGCTACTTCAGGCGCCTCGACTCTGCGAAGCCAAGGCGTCTCCTTCAACGCACGTGCAGCGGGGTCTCCCTGGCCTCGAACGAGGATCTCCTCAGCAACCGTGCTGGGAACGAGTACCTCGGCAGCCGCCAGGTGGAGCAGGTCGAAATGGTTGGCCCGGGCGAGGTAGATGACCGGAGAGGCGTTGACCGCCGCCGTCTCAGCCATCGTCGGCCAGCTCTTTGCGCAGAGACCTCATGTCGACGACGAAAGCATCGACCCCTTCGCGGGCCAATGCAAGGATGAAGTCCGTGCGATCCATGCCGGCCAGCTGTGCCGCTCGCTCCTGCGACAACATTCCTCGCGAGTACCAGAAGATGGCTGCAGCCAGGCGCAACTCGCCCGCGAGCTCGTCAGGAGCTCGATGCAATGCCGCGAAGACTTCATCAGGGAGAGAGAGCTGTATAGTCGTCATGGCCGGTCGAGTATACCCCGTCGGGGCTGGCCTCCGGCGCGACGTTTGGTTCCGCTTGCGCACCTCCGGCGCGGAACCTAGCGAGCTTCGCTCGCGAACCCTAAAAAGGGTTGTATCCAATAGCCCAGGGTCAGCTGGCGCGAAGCGCCGCGCAACCCTGGGTTGGCAATGCGCCAGGATCTCAACCCTGAAAGGGTTGTACAGCCTCCGCTGCACCCGTCTCGCCTCACCGTTTGTGGAACCCTTTCAGGGTTCGATTCGTGTGAGGCCACTTGACCCAGGGTGGCGCTACGCTTACCCTGGGCTGTTGGGTACAACCCCCTCGGGGTTGTAAGACTCCTGTTTTCAATCGTTTGTGCAATTTCCGAGACGTACGTTTAGCCGCTCGATCGCGCGGCCATCAGTTTTTCGGTCAACCAGACGTTGATCAGCGTCTCCGTCGAGACCCCTTGCTGATGGGCGTAATCAGCGACCTTCCTGGCCAGATCCGGCTCCAACGCGGTCAGGAAAGTCCGTGATTTCAGATCTACCTCGAACTGAACCTCTTGGGTCATGTCGTCGTAATCGGCCAGGTCATGAGTGTCCCAGAACTCCCCGGCCTCGTCGAGACTGGCGAAGTGCTCAGGGATTTGATCGCGAGCGGTCCTCTTATCTGGCATAGGTCTTTCTCTCTCGCGGCGACATATCTCGGGCGCTGACGATCAGAGCTTTCCGGGAAGACTTGTAGATGAACACGACGGTCAAGTATCGCCCGGATCGGCTCTGGCCGAACGTACCATAAAGGTCCTCGCCCGCCACGTCGCCTCTCTAGAGTCGGCGGAAGTGGGGAGCGTTGCCAAGAGCCTCTTCGACTTCTTGCGTCTCGACATTGTGCTTCCACTGCAGCTTGTCGACAACGTCCCGGAGCCAGATGATGCCGAGTATTCTCACTTGCGTCTCTGACTTTCCCGGCGCCGTCTCGATCAGAGTCTAGCATGGCTGTACGAGCTCACGATACGCTCGGCAACGCTCGACTCCTGGCTCCACAGTGCAGGCAATTCGAGGGCCGGCAGCGTTCGTGACCCGCGCTCCGGTCGATCAACCGCCGTCGTCTTCGGCCGCAGGCTCCGGCGCGCGCTCGCACTCGATCAGGTACGCCCAGCCGCACTCGGTCCAGCATCGTTTGGACCATTGGTTGGTATAGACGTTCTCCCAGCGCCTGAATTCGGTCTCGCACCGGCAGCCTTCCCGTTCGCCGAGGTGCCCGCACTTGGTCTCGGCCCGCTCCTTCGCCAGGGCCTGGAGCTCCTCCCGCTTCGAGTCGGCCAGCTCACAGGCCGCCTCGAGGGCGATCCGTTTACGCTCGCGCGGCACCAGGCCGCAGTGCTCGTCTCCGGCCTTGACTTTCTCGAGACCGAGGCCGCGACACTCACCGCGGCAGCTCGGCGCCGTGGTGTTCTGAGCCTCCTGGGCCACGACAGCCATCGGTATCAGCCCCAACAGACCCAGGAGCATCGCTCTCATGACTCGCCGCGAGACATCGTTGCTCATGTTCCTACTCCACGCCGCAAATTGGGACAGCGCCCGCGCGTCGCCTTCGCCAAGTTGAAAGGCAGCACCATGATACTCTGGTCCGATCGACATGGGCGTCGAGTCTGGCGACTCCAGATCCACGGCGCCGGGGATCGCTCGAGGAGCGGTCCCGACCCGGCGGGCGTGCCACCCACTTCGGGCGTCGCGTGATTGCATATGATATGCATGTGTGGTAGCAATATCATATGGCGCAACGCACCACACTGATCCTGGACGACAAGACGCGGCAAGCCGCTCGCCAGTTGGCCTCGAGTTACGACTGTTCCGTCTCTGAGGCGATTCGCCGGGCCGTGGTCCAACAGCGCGACGTGGTCAAGGGCCTGCCGCCGGACAGGCGGCGGCAGCGTGTCGACACTCTGGAACGCCTCTTCGTGCTCTTCGAGGGCAACGACCCCGAGGAAGAGGTCCGGCGACTGAAGTCCGAGGACGAGGGTTCCTGATGCGCGTCCATCTGGACACCGACTTCCTGGTCTTCGCTCTTTCCACCTCCGGTCCGGAGAGGCAGCGCTTGATGGCACTTGCGGAATCCGACACCGAGATCGAGATGAGTGCCGTGGCCTGGTACGAATTCACGCGTGGTCCTCGGACCCCCGAGCAACTCGCAGTCGGACGCTCGTTCTTTTCGAACGACGGCATTATCCCGCTGTCGGAAGAGCTCGCCGCGCGCGCCAGCGAAGTGTTCCGCAATCTGGGCTCCCCTCGACGCCGGGCGGCAGACATCACCATCGGCGTGACAGCCGCGGCACGGGAGGCCCTCTTGTTGAGTCGCAACGCTGCCGATTTTGCCGGCATTGCAGCGCTCCAGGTCGAGCCGATACCAGCCGGGTAAAGGCCTGCTGCCTGGAGCATTTCCTCGACCGCCAGGGCTCTTGGCGCTCCGGTCCAACAGGTTTAGGACACGACCCGGACCCAGAAGGCCGGGCGGCCCGAGGGCCGCCCGGCGTGGGTGAGGAGGATCAGGCGTCCGTGGACACCGACTCGGTGTCGTCGGAAGGCGCGGGCTCGGAGGTCGCCGCTTCCGGCTTGTCGTCACCCTTGTCGTCTTCCCGGCGGCCGGGACGGCGGATGGAGGGGCGTACGCGCTCGGCGAGGTCGTGCATGCCCGCCAGGTCGAAGAGGCCCTCCGTGGCCCGTCCGACGTAGAAGAACTGACGATCGTATTTCTCGATCGCTTCGTTCTTGGCCAGGCGGGTGGTCTCGGCGTCCTTATCGGCCTCGGCGTGAGCGGCGACGACGAGCTCGAGCTGGTCGGCGCCCTTGGAGAGCCTGGTCGCCACCGCCGGCAGGTCGACGTCGACCTCCTCGACGGTGCGGTTCAGCTCCACCTTGGGGTCCTCGAGAAAGTCCACGGTGTCGCGGACCTGCTTGATCAGCCCCCTGGGATCCCGCAGGGTGCTCCCCGCGACGCCCACGACGGTGAAGCCGCGAGTCGATCCGTAGAGGTTCTCGAGAGTGTGGCGCGCGGGAGTGAAAGCAGCCAGGAGCTGCTCCTTGATCTCGTCGCGCCGCGTCCGCAGCTCGGAGACCCTCGCCAGCTGACCCAGGTGGGTCGAGTTGGCCTCGAGCATCCCCTCCTGCGCGACGTCCAGGCGATCACCCAGATCGGTGAAGATCGGCCGGTAGTCCTTGGCCGGCTCGCCTTCCGGGGTCGTCTGGTCGCCGTTGAGCACGTCGGCGGCCTGGCCGCCGTGGGTCCTGATTGCCGCGGAGACCACGTCGTAGGAGCGCAGCTTCGCGGCGAGAGTTCTGTCTTCGGTTCGTAGAGGTGTTTTCATGGGTTGGTTTCCTCGTTGGTTCGCATTGTGAGCTCGGCCGCCCACGCGGCGTCCGGTCTCGTTTCGCCCCCTGCTCGCGTCTGGCCGGATCGCCGGTCGGGGACTGCCCCGGAGATCCTGCGGCCTGTTCGTCAGCTCATGTCGTCCTCCTTTCTTTCGGTGCCGCGGCGACGGCCGCGATGGAGGCAGTGTAGGGGATGGCCCGGCGGAAAACCGTCCAGAAAGTCGGTACGATTCTTCCGTTGGCCCACTTTCTTGCCCCTCCAGGTCCGAGCTCCAGCTCCGGGACGGTTCATGCTCTATCGGCATGGATCGCCCGTTTCCGCCTGATTCGGCCCTTTCGCCGGCTGCGGAATACCGATCGCGCGGTGATCGGGGTTCCTGTGAAATCGAACAACCGCGATCGGGGCTCGATCAGGGAGGTGCGCAGAGAGATGGACGCCGAACGAGGGTCGTTCATGGTTCATTGCCATAGAAAATTGGCCGATCGAGGGGTGATCGCTTTCTTTGGAATCGAAAAACAAGGCGATCGCCGCCCCATCGGTATTCCCAGCCGAGCTGGACACAGCGATGGCCGCCTGATCGTGATGTTCAGCAGGGCGGGACAAGGCAATAGAGGCCCGATCGGGGTGCGCGGGAGCGAGGGGCATCACGATCGAGGCGCGATCTCGATTCCCCGCGGCGCGGAACACGGCAATCGAAGCCCGATCGGGGTTCCCAGCAGCGCACAACAAGGCGATCACCGCCCGATCGGTATTGCCGGCTGTGCAGGGGAGGGCGATCACCGCCCGATCGGGGTTTCTACGACGGCGGACAGAAGCGATCAGCGGCCTTCGAGAGGCCTACGCGGCCGGAGCCGGGCGCCGTGGGTCAGGACCAGGACTTCCACTTACCGGCGCAGCCCCATTCATTCCTGAACGCGATCTCGTATCGATGCGCGAAGCGTTGCCGGACCGCTCCGGACTCGTCGAGATGGAACGGGCCCTGGTAGCGGTCGATCGCGGCGACGGCCTCGTCTTCGGGTGATCGACTCTTCCGTGCGAGCCGCGAGCGGATGGCGCGGACGAGGGAACGCAAGCCGTCGATCAGCAACATCGCCGCCGCGACGAAGACCAGCAGAACCAAGATGATGCCCGGGAGAGCTCTGGAGAATTCGAGCCAGCTCATGGTGTGACCTCCTGATCCAGGTACGGTTGTCGAGCCGCGATATTCGGCGGGGCCGCCTGTTCGTCTATAGATCCGCCCCGAACAGTAGCTCGGTGAGCTCCTCGTAGTCCCGCGCCACCCAGGTCGGCTCGACGTCGGACTCGCGCAGGTCGCGCTCGGTGGAGATACCGGTCAGCAAGAGCGCGGTGGGCAGGCCGGCGGCGGCGGCGCCGCGGATGTCGGTCTCCAGGTTGTCGCCGACCATCACCACTTCGTCTTTCGGCAGGCCCAGGCGCTGGAGGGCGATCTGGATCATGATCGTCTCGGGCTTGCCGATCACGGTGGGGCGGGCGCCGGTGGCGGCAGCCAGCGCGGCGAGGGTGGCGCCGGCGCCGGGGGCGACGCCGTCGTCGGTGTTGAGCGCGGTGTCGGGGTTGGTGCCGACGAAGCGCGCGCCGGCCAGGATGTGCCGGGTCGCCCGGGCGAGCTTGGCGTAGGTCAAGTGCTCGTCGAGGCCGACCACGACATAGTCTGGAAAGGCATTGTAGTCCGGTGACCCTTCGTCTTCCGGATGCTCGTTGGTGAGCATGAATCCGCGGGAGGTGAGGGCCTGCTCCAAACCCTCCTCGCCGATCATGTAGACGCTGCCCCCGTCCAGCCAATCGGCGGTCGCCTCGGCGGCGGTGAGGATCTCGGAGGTCTCGCACGGCAGGCCGTAGCCCGCGAGCTGGCCGCGGATGCGCTCGAGGGTGCGGCTCGCCCGGTTGGTGACGTAGAGGTAGGGCACGCGGCGGCGGCGCAGCAGCTCGATGAAGCGGGCGGCGCCGGGCACGGCGTGGTTGCCACGGTAGACGGTGCCGTCGAGATCGAGCAGGACTCCCCGAATCACGTGCCCTTTCTATCACCGCCGGCCGACAATTCGAGCGCCGGATCTCAATGTTAAGAAACCATGGAAGGCGTTCGGCCTGGGCTATACTCGGTCGTTGCACGAGGGGGGTGTCATGGCAACGAAAAGAGCAGGTAGTCGAGAACGGAAACTCGGGAAGCGCGCCGGTGCGGCAGGCGCGCTCCTGGCGCTGACGCTGTGGCAGGGAGCGGTGGCCGGCCAGCCACTGTTCACGGACGTCGCGCCCGCCGCCCAGCTGATCTTCACCGGCACCTACGGCTCGACGTTTCCGGAGCTCGTCGACGAGCCCTTCATCCTGGTTCAGCGCGACACCGGCAACGGCGCCGCGGTGGGCGACTACGATCGCGACGGCGACCTGGACGTCTACCTGCTCGGTCAGCTGGATTTCCCCAACAAGCTGTTTCGCAACAACCTCGGCAGCGAGGGGCCGGCGTTCACCGACGTCACCGCCGGGCCGCTCGGCGACCTGGGGCACTCCCGCGTCGCCCACTTCGTCGACCTCGACGTCGACGGCTGGCTCGATCTGCTGGTGATCAACGACGACAACGACGACCCGGGCACCCCGCCCAGCAAGATCCTGCGCAACAACCGCGATTCGACCTTCACCGATGTCACCGTCGGCTCCGGTTTCCAGCCCGTCGGCTACCTGCGAGCGGGCTGCGCCTTGGCGGATTACGACCGCGACGGCCTGGTGGACATCTACGTCACCGTCTGGACGGCGCACACCGAGCTCGGGCCGCCCGTCTTCCCGGGCTCGAATCGGCTGTATCGAAACCTCGGCGATTTCACCTTCGAGGACGTCACCGGCACCGTCGGCCTGGGGACGCTCGACCGCGACAGTTTCTCGGCCGTCTTCACCGACTTCGACGACGACACCTTCCCCGATCTCTACGTGGCGGTCGATCACACCTCCGACGAGTTCTTCTTCAACAACGCCGGCGCCAGCTTCACCAACGCCACCGCCATGGTGGGGGCGACTCACACCGGTAACGACATGGGCGTCGCGCCCGCCGATTTCGACGACGACGGCGACCTCGACCTCTACTTCACCAACATCACCGATCCAAGCGGCAGTTACGGCACGACCCAGGGCAACGTGCTGGCGGTCAACCAGGAAGACACAGCTGGCGTCGTCCAGTTCATCGACCAGGCCGTCGCCCACGGCGTGGACGACACTTTCTGGGGCTGGGGAACCGAGTTCGTCGACGTCGAGAACGACGGCGACCTCGACCTGGTGGCGGTCAGCGGCATGGACGAGTTCATCCTCGAGTCGATCGGAGACCTTCACCCGCTCTACCAGACGCCGTCGGTGCTGTTCGTCAACGACGGCGCCGGCAATTTCAGCCGCCTGACGGGGGCGGGCCTCGACGATCCCGACGACTCCCGCGCCCTGATCGCCTTCGACTACGACCGTGACGGCGACCAGGATCTGCTGATCACCAACGTCGATCAGCCAGTGCGCCTGCTCGAGAACAACAGCGCCAACCAGGGGCACTGGTTGGATGTCGCGCTCGAGCCCGACGACCTGGCGATCGGCGCGCGCGTCTACGCCACCCTCGGCGCCGTCACCAAGCGGCGTGACGTCATCGCCGGCCGCAGCTACCTGGCGGGCACCCCGTCGGAGGTTCACTTCGGACTCGGCGCGGCGACCACCGTCGACACGCTACGGGTCGTGTGGGCCGACGGCAGCGAGACCGTCCTCGAAGGCGTCGCCGCCGATCAGCTCCTGCGTCTCGAGAGCGCCTTCTTCGCCGACGGCTTCGAGTCGGGCGACCTGTCCGGCTGGGGCGGTTGACGGGCTACGCGAACCGCCTCAGGATGGCGACACAGCCGTCGCGATAGCCGCGGCCGAAGAGGTTGAGGTGGTTGAGCAGGTGGTAGAGCTTGTAGATCTCGAGACGGTCCTCCGAGCCCGGCTCGAGCGGCCAGACCTCCTCGTAGGCGGCGTAGAAGCGGGCGTCGAAGCCACCGAAGAGCAGGGTCATGGCGAGGTCGGCCTCGCGGCGTCCGCGGTAGACGGCCGGGTCGATCAGGACCGCTTCGCCCTGTTCGTCGACCATGTAGTTGCCGCTCCAGAGGTCGCCGTGGAGCAGGCTGGGCGGCTCCCGGGGGTGCCCGATCAGATCGTCGAGGCGATCCGCGAGGCGCTCTCCCAGGCGATCGAGTGTCGGGTCGCTGAGGCCCTTCTCGCGGGCGAGAGCGAGCTGGTGGTCGAGCCGACGGCGGCGCCAGAAGTCGCACCAATCTTCGGCCCAGCCGTTGGGTTGAGGGGTGGCGCCGATGTAGTTGTCGTGGTCGAAGCCGAAACGCGTCGTGTTGACCTCGCCGGCGGTCGAGGATGCGTGGAGGCGGGCGAAGCGTCGCCCGAAGTCTTCCGAGAAGCCCTCACGCCGGTTGCCGCTGTCGATCGCCTCCAGGACCAGGAAGGGCGGCGCGTCGTCGCCCTGGCCGGCACCGATCGGCCGCGGTACCCGGATCGTGCCGGTCTCGGCCAAGGCGGCCAGCCCCTCGGCCTCGCGCTCGAACATCCCCGGCAGGGGAGCCGGATTCGACTTGACGAAAAACCGGCGGCCGTCTTCGAGCGTCACGACCTCGGCGCGGCTGATGCAGCCCCCTCCCGCCGGCCGCGAGGAGGCGACCTTCGCCGCGCCGATGAGCTCCTCGACCGCGGCGCGCAGGGCGGGATCCACCGTTCAGCTCCCGCGCAGCAGATGCTCGAGGATCGCGGGGCAGCCCTGTTCGACGATGTCGATGACGCGGTCGAAGCCCGCTTGGCCGTAGTAGGGGTCGGGGACGTCCGCCGCCGAGCCGGGCGGCAGGAACTCGCTGAACAGTCTCAGCTGGCCTTCGCGGTGGCTGTCGAGGGCCCGCAGATCTCGCAGGTTCTCGCGGTCCATGGCGATGATCAGGTCGAAGCGGTCGAAGTCCGCTCGCTCGATCTGACGCGAAACGCTGGCCAGTGGGATCTCGCGCCTGGCCGCCGCCTCCTGCATGCGCAGATCGGCCGGCTCGCCGGTGTGGTAGCCGATGGTGCCGGCGGAATCGACGTGTATCTTGCTCTCCAGGCCGTCCCGCCCGATCAACTTGTGCATGACGCCTTCGGCCGTCGGCGAACGGCAGATGTTGCCCAGGCAGACGAAGAGCACGCTGCGTACTTCCAGATCCGGCATGGGCGCGATTGTAACCCGGTTTGCGGCAACGGGAAGGGTTCAGCCGAGCCCGCCGGGCACTCCGACGATCGCCAGCGCGATGAGGATCAGGTAGAGGACGATCAGCCAGAAATGGAGCGTGTAGAAACGGCGCAGCTGGGCCAGCGCCGCCATGGTGTGAGGAATGTCGTGTCCCTCGGTGTCGACGATCTTGCGGAACGACCGGCCGGCCATCACCGTCCAGGTGGCGACCGCCAGACAGAACGCGGCGAGCAGGATCAGCCCCAGAGCCGCGTCCATGCGGGCGCTCCAGGCGCTCCACAGAAAGCCGACCGCGGCGCCGCCGCCGATCAGATACAAGAAGACTCCCACCGTCAGCATCTTCCTGGCCAGGTCGGCGATCAGCTCGTTCTGTTCCGGAGTGAATTCGTAGCTTTCCTCGCTCACCGGTTTCTCCTCGCTCGACCGGCGACTAGGCCAGCAGGCGAACGAAGTCGGCCTCGGTGAGAATACCCACCAGACGACCCCGGTCGACGATCGGCAGACAGCCGTACTTGTGCTTGAACATGATCTGGGCCGCGACCCGGATGTCGGTGTCGGGCCCGGCGGTCTGGACGCCGGTGGTCATCAGATGCCGGACGCGCAGGTGCGCGAGCGCCGATCGCGCCGCCAGGCTGAGCCCACCGTCGTGCTCGACGATCTGATGGCGGAGCAGGTCGCGCTGGGAGACCAGCCCCACGAGCTCGCCGCGCAGATCGACCACCGGCATGTGCCGCACGTGCCGGCGCGCCATCAGATCGCAGAGCACCGCCAACTCGTCGTCCGGGTAGGCCGAGTAGACGTCTTCGCTCATCAGATCGCGAACCTGCTTGGCTTCCATCATCGCCTCCTTCGCCCACCGTCTGCTGCTCCGGGCGGCGGGCCGCTCTTCGAAATCGAACCTTCCCCATGATCAGGCTAACCCGGCCGGGAGGCCGCTGTCTCCACTCCAACGGGGAGCCGGCGGGCCGTCGGCCCCACCCCTGCGGTGGGACTCGCCTACCCGATGGCGGGGTAGCAAGAACGCCTGATCAGACGTGGCCGCGCGCCGATCGCGAGCCGTAGCCTTGAGCGTTGTGGACTCCGACCGTTCCACTCGAACTTCGAGAGGTGTCGCCATGCCGAGAAAGCTGTTGTTCACGATCCTGATCCTGAGCGCTTCGCTGGCCTGGGCGGGGCCGGAAGCCGAGTACGAAAAAGTGAGCTTCGTGCTGCCGAACGGAGACGCGGAGGCGGGTCGCGAGGCGTTCGTCGCCTTGAGCTGCACCACGTGTCACGCGGTCGAGGGGGACACGGAGCTGCCCAGACCCGTGGCCTCGATACCGGTGCCGGTGCTCGGGAAGGAGCACGCCAAGGTCGGCCCGGGAAAGATCGCCAGCTCCATCGTGGCGCCGTCCCACATCGTCAGCGAGGAGGTGCAGAAGAAGACCGAGGGCGAGCTGTCGCCGATGGCGGACCTCACCGAGAGCATGACGGTGCGGCAGCTGATCGACCTGGTCGCCTACGTGCGCTCGCTCGACGGCCGATAGGCGCCGGGCCGGCTGGGCTGCTCGATCCGCGGCGTTGCCGCGCCGGGTTGCTCGATCCGCGGCGCTGCCGCGCCGGGTTGCTCGATCCGCGGCGCTGCCGCGGATATCATTCCAGGTATGCGCAAGGCCCTCCTGCCCCTTCTCCTCGCCGCCGCGCTCGGCGGCTTGTTGGTGATCGCCGTGGGTCTCGAGGAGCGGCTCTCCTGGCCCACTGTGAAGCAGCGGATCCGTGCCGATCTCCCGGAGGTCCGGCAGGTTTCGGCAGGGGCGCTCGCCGCCCTTCTGGCCTCCGCGGAGGCCAGGCCGGTGCTGCTCGACGTCCGGGAAGAGGCCGAGTACCGGGTGAGCCACCTGCTCGGCGCGGTGCGCGTCGATCCCGGCGCGGAGCGGCTACAGTTACCACCGGGGGTGGAGAAAGACACCCCGATCGTCGTCTACTGCTCGGTCGGCTACCGTTCGTCCGCACTCGCCGAACGCCTTACGCGCCAGGGGTACTCCGCGGTTTCGAACCTGGAGGGCTCGATCTTCGAGTGGGCCAACGAGGGCAACCCGGTGGTGCGTGACGGCGAGGAGGTGCGGCAGGTCCACCCCTACAACGAGCTGTGGGGGAGGCTGCTCGACTCCGAGCTGCACGCCTACGACTGAGGGCGGTCGGCGCGCGCCGCCCGTAGCAGCGCCAAGTGGCTGGCGGCGCCGGTGACGACGGCCCCCAGCAGCGTCCACCCCGCGGCGGCGATGATCGGCGTCCGCTCGAAATAGAAGCCCGCCGCCAGCAGCGGCACGCCCAGCGTCCAGAGCACGAAGGTCGCGGCCTGCAGCCGGCGATCAGGCATCTCGTGCGGCGTCGGCGGCGCCTCGCTCCAACCGGCGGCGATCAGCCGGGCGAAGATCGGCAGCAGTCGCGCGCTGATTCCCACGACCAGCTGCGACAGGAAGCCCAGCAGGCCGCAGATGCCGTAGACGGTGGCGAGTCGCAGAGTGTGCTCGGTGGTCTCGGGGGAGAAGGCGAGAATCGTCCCGAGCACGCAGGTGATCGCCAGGTAGGCGAAGGCCAGCAGGCTCTGAGCGACGCCGAGATCGGGCCGGATCAGGGCCTTTGGCGCCGGCCGGGGATGGCGCTTCATCCATATTACGTTGGCGAGGAAGACCGCGACTCCCGCCACGGCGCAGGCCGCGGCCATGCCC
>JAAELT010000670.1 GCA_024226315.1 bacterium
CCAGTTGCCGCGGCGAAACGAGTACTCGTCTCTGGCAGATCCGTCTTTAGCGAACCAGAGCGGGCGTTCCCAGCCGAATCGGGAGCCGTAGACCGCCCCCTTGGCGAGCAGCTTGTCGTAGAGCGGGCCGGTCTTGAGCGGGCGGCCGGCCGGCAGCTCTTCGGCGGGGTAGCGGATCGCGTACTCGCGCCGGTAGATCTCGAGAGCCCGCGCGCTCACGTACTCGGTGGAGGCGGCGTAGTCGTCGAACCGCCGGACGTCGAGCTCCCACATGTTGTCGCTCGGCTGTCCCTCCACGATCCACTCCGCCGCGTACTTGCCGCTGCCGCCGGCGAAGACGATGCCGAAGATGCTGAAGCCCGCCAGCATGTGGAAGTTCTCCAGGCCGGGAACCGGTCCCATCAGGCAGTGCCCGTCCGGCGTGTAGCCGTCGGGCCCGTTGACGATGGTCTGAATGCCCGCGTCCTCGAACAGCGGTATGCGCCGAGCGCACCCCTGGAGGCAGGTCTCGAGTCTCTCGAAAGCCGGTGGCAGGAGACGGCTGTGAAAGTCCTCGGGGACACCATCCGTGGCCCACGTCACCGTGTTCGCCTCGAACGGACCCACGAGCAGCCCGCCGCCCTCCTCACGCACGTAGAAGGACTCGTCGGGGTCCCGCAGCACCGGGAGCTCCCCCTCGTAGTCCCGCACCTCGGGGATCGGCTCGGTGATCAGATAGTGGTGCTCGACGGGCACGATGGGCAGCTCCAGGCCGACGAGCTGGCCGACCTGCTTTGCCCACTGGCCCGCCGCGTTGACCACCACCTCGGCACGGATCTCACCTTCGGAGGTTTCCACCCGCCAGCGATCTCCGTCTCGCTCGATCCCGGTCACTCGGGTCTGCCGGTAGATCTTCGCCCCCCGGCCGGTGGCGCCCTTGGCGAGTGCATGGGTGACGCCGCTCGAATCGACGTAGCCGTCAGTTGCGATATGGGCAACGCCCAACGCATCGTCGAAGCTCGCGAAGGGGAAGAGCCGGCGAGCCTGGGCCGGCGGGATGATCTCGAAGGGGACTCCGAGGGTCGCCGCGATTCCCTTGCGGTGCTCGAACTCGTCCATCCGATCTTGATTGGTGGCGATCCGCAGGCTGCCTGTCTCGTGAAAATCGACGGCTTGCCCGGTTTCCGCCTCGAGGGAGTTGTAGAGCTCCAGGCTGTACTTCAGGAGCCCCATCATGTTCCAGCTGGAGTTCATCTGCGTGCAGAGGCCTGCCGCGTGCCAGGTCGAGCCGCTGGTGAGCTCGTTCGCTTCCACCAACGTAACGTCGGTCCATCCGAGTTTCGTCAGGTGGTAGAGGGCGCTGCACCCCTGCACGCCGCCGCCGATCACCAGCACTTTTGTTTCGACTCTCATAGTGGAAGTTCCTCCGGAGGAGGACAAATGGAACATTCAGGTCGATTCGGGCACGGGGAACTCGAGGTAGCGGCATGCCACCCCGACGCAGATGTCGCGGGCCTGCTCGTAGGCGGCCTCCGGATCTTCCAGAAAGTGCTGGAGCACCATCCCGTCGAGCAACGAAGCGAGAAACATTGCGAACTTGTCGGCGTCGATGTCGGCGAACTCGCCGGCTTCCTGGCCCTCGCGAACGATATCGGCGATCGTTCGGCGCCAGCGGCGGTCGAGGGCGGCGCGCTTTCGAGCGGCCGCCTGGTCGCGGAGCGCCCGCGACCAGAGCTCGGTCCAGAGTGCGAGGTCCTCACGTAGGAGATCCGCGGTGCTCTCGTGGCCGCACGTGAGCTCGATCAGCCGAACGAGCCGCTCGCTCGCGGTCTCGAGATTCGTCATCTCAGCGAAGATCGCCAAGTAGAAGCGATCCTCTGCGAAAGCCAGCGCCTCGTTGAGCAGCCGGTCCTTGGACTCGAAGTAGTAGAGCACGAGAGGAGCGCTGGTACCGGCGCGCTCGGCAACGTCGGCGATGCGAGCCTTGCAGACTCCACGTTCGACGATGACCTCGACCGCTGCCTCGAGGATCTGTTGCCGCCGCTTGCGGCTGATTCTATGTCTCGTCGCCATTTGGAGAAGCCGTTCTAGGACGACGACGGGAAGTCGAGATTCGGCCCGGTGCGCCCACCGGTCGGCCACCGCGACGTCATCGTCTTGACTCGGGTGAAGAAACGGACGCCCTCCGCGCCATAGATGTTGTGGCCGCCGAAGAGCGAGCGCTTCCAGCCGCCGAAGCTGTGAAACGCCAGTGGCACCGGGATCGCGATGTTGAGCCCGACCATGCCGGCCTTCACCCGGTTGGCGAAGGTACGCGCCACGTCGCCGTCGCGCGTGAAGACGGCCGTGCCGTTTCCGTACTCGTGGTCATTGACCAGCTCGAGCGCCTCGTCGAAGTCGGCGGCCCGGACCACCGGCAGTACCGGCCCGAAGATCTCGTCGCGATAGATGGCCATCTCCGGCGTCACCCGGTCGAAGAGGGTGCCGCCGAGAAAGAAACCACCGGACTCTGTTGCGCCGGTCCGCAGCTCGCGGCCGTCGACGACCAGCTC
>JAAELT010000671.1 GCA_024226315.1 bacterium
AGGCATGGAGGCCCTGGTCGACGTCGACGAGAACGACATCGTGTCGATCGAGCTGGGCCAGAAGGCGAAGATCGAAATCGACGCCCTGCCCGAGGAGGTGTTCGAGGGCGAGGTCACGGAGATCGCCAACAGCGCCAAGACCAGCCGCGAGGGCACCTCCGAGCAGAAGACAGAGTTCGAGGTCAAGATCGCGATCACCGGTCCCTCAGGTCAGTTGCGGCCGGGCATGACGGCGACCGCCGACGTGATCACCGAGGTTCGCGACAGCGCCCTCGGCGTGCCGATCCAGAGCGTCGCCGTGCGCACGCCGGAGGAGCTCGAGCCCGAGGATCCCGAGCAGCGCCCGGGCAGCGAGTCGGGCGCGGGCGACGCCCCGGCGTACACCCCGGACGACGACGGTTTTGTCGAGGTCGTGTTCGTGGTCGAGGGCGGCACGACCCGGGCCCGGCAGGTGAAGACCGGCATCCAGAGCGAGTCCCAAATCGAGATCGTCGAGGGCCTCGCCGAGGGCGACGAGATCGTCACCGGCAGCTATCGCGCGATCAGCAAAGATCTCAGGAACGGTTCGACGGTGGTGGTCGAAGACGACGACGAAGAGGACTCTTGAGACATGTCGTTGCTGATCCGGGACGTGGTCAAGACCTACGCGATGGAGGGCGAGGACGTGCGCGCCCTGCGCGGCGTGTCGCTCGAGATCGGCGACAACGAGTACGTGGCGATCATGGGCCCCTCGGGCTCCGGCAAGTCGACCCTGATGAACATCATCGGCTGTCTCGACGTGCCGACCTCGGGGACGTACCACTTCGACGGTATCGACGTCAGCACGATGAAAGAAGACGAGCTCGCCGCGATCCGCAATGACAAGATCGGCTTCGTCTTCCAGACCTTCAACCTGATCCCGCGCGCCAGCGTGTTCCACAACGTCGAGCTGCCCCTGGTCTACGCCGGCCTGAGGCCGGCCAGGCGCCAGCGGCTGACCGACGAGGCGATCGCCAAGGTGGGCCTCGCCGATCGGGTGAAGCACCAGCCGAACGAGCTCTCCGGCGGCCAGCGCCAGCGGGTGGCGATCGCCCGCGCCCTGGTCAACGATCCTTCGATCATCCTGGCTGACGAGCCCACCGGCAATCTCGACTCGAAGACCGGCGCCGAGATCATGGAGATCCTCGACCAGCTTCACGCCGCGGGCAACACGATCGTGCTGGTGACTCATGAAGATGTCATCTCGCGCCACGCCCACCGCATCGTGCGGCTGCTCGACGGCCGGATCGCCAGCGATGAGTCGGTCACAGATGGGCCTGTTCTACCGGCGTCACAGGCCGGCGCCACGCACGCGCCGCCCGCGGCAGACCGGCGGCAAGCGGCCGGATGATGGGTTTCGTTGATGCCCCTCTGGGGCAATTCCTCTACGCCACCGTCGAGGCGGTCAAGATCGCCATCGAGGCGCTGAGAGCCAACAAGGCGCGCGCCACGCTGACGACGCTGGGCATCATCATCGGCATCGTCGGCGTGGTGACCACCATGACCGCGGCCAACGGTCTGGCGCGCTCGTTCAAGGAGAGCGTCTCGGTGCTGGGCTCCGATGTGCTCTACGTGTCGCGCACGCCGTGGGTGCACACCGGCCGCTTCTTCGATTTTCGTAACCGCCGGCATTTGAACGTGGAAGACGCCGACAAGCTCGAGCGCCGCCTCGAGCGGGCGGTGGCGGTCAACCCGACGCTCGACACCTCGAGGAACGTCAAGTTCCGCTCCGAGATCCTGGAAAACGTCGCCATCATCGGCACCACCGACCGGCACGTCGTGGTGTCGACCGCGGTGCCCGAGTTCGGCCGCTTCATGACCGCCTTCGAGGTGCAGTACAAGAAGCCGGTGTGCGTCATCGGCTCGACGGTCAGGGAGCGGCTCTTCGGCGCC
>JAAELT010000672.1 GCA_024226315.1 bacterium
CCTGCCGGTGGTGTGCGTCGACCGAGCGCGGCTGCTCGAGGCGGTGCGCCACCTGCTGGACAACGCGGTGCGGTACCTGGGAGATCAGCCGGCGCCGCGGATCGAGGTGGGCGTGCGTGATCCTGGCGCTGCGGGCGGTGAGCCACCGACCTTCTACGTCCGCGACAACGGGATGGGCATCGAGCGCAAGTACCACGAGAAGGTCTTCGAGCTCTTCGAGCGCCTCGATCCGGAGGCGTCGGAGGGGACCGGCATCGGCCTGGCGCTGGTCAAGCGCATCATCGAAGTCCACGGCGGGCGGGTGTGGGTGGAGTCGGAAGGGGCTGAGCGAGGGTCGACGTTCTGTTTCACGCTTTTCACTTTCGGAGTCTAGCCCGCTTCGCCAGCGATCCGTCGTCGGGTGAGCCCGCGAAAGGTTGACGGCCGGCGGGCGCGCGGCCTATGACGGCGGTCACAGAGCCCGTCGGCTCAGCATGACCGCCGTCATAGGCCGCGCGCCCGGCAAGGCAGAGAATAGGATATCTGCTGGCCGTTCTCGATTCCAGGGGGAGCTCGATCCCCCACTTGGCAAACCGACGAGAGGTCATTGTGTTTCGACGACCCGCGAGCTCGCTCTCCTTTTTCCACCGTGTTCTGCTGATCGCGGCGCTCCCGGCGGTTGCCGGCACCGTCGCACACGCCCAGGTCCCCGCCACGCTCGAGGACTTTCACCTCTCCGGCACGCAGATCGGCGACGTTCCGCCCGGCGTCATGGAGACGTCGCCTACCTGCGCGACCTGTCACGGCAACTACGACCCGGATCACGAGCCCTACCGGACCTGGCGGGGCAGCCTGATGGGGCAGGCGGGGCGGGATCCGCTCTTTTACGCGCAGATGACCAACGCCAACCAGGACGTGGCCAACGCCGGCTACTTCTGCATGCGCTGCCATGTGCCGTTGTCCTTCGTCACCGGGCATGCCTACGACCCGAGCGGCGCGTCCCTCGACGACGTCGACCGCGACGGCGTCACCTGCCACTTCTGCCACTCGATGGTGGATCCGGTCTACAAGCCCGGGGTCAGCCCGCCGGAGGACGTCGCCGTCCTCGCGGGGCTGGCCGAGGTTCCGTCCCACTACGGCAACTCCATGTTCGTGCTCGACCCGACCGGCTTGCGCCGCGGCCCCTACGACGACCCGGACCCGCAGCTCCATCCGGCGATCCAGTCGCCCTTCTTTCGCAGCGGCGACATGTGCGGAACCTGTCACGACGTCGGTAACGTCGCCGTCTCGAAGCAGGCCGACGGCACCTACCGTTACAACAGTCTGGACGAGCCGCCACCGGACGAGGATCCCTATACCCTCTTCCCCCTCGAGCGGACCTACACCGAGTGGAAGCTGAGCGCCTTCGCCGACGGTGGCGTCGACATGGGCGGGATCTTCGGCGGCCAGGGTCCGCCGGTGGTCAGCACCTGCCAGG
Organism: bacterium; assembly: GCA_024226315.1. Classification (GTDB taxonomy): domain Bacteria; phylum Acidobacteriota; class Thermoanaerobaculia; order Multivoradales; family J023; genus JAAELT01. The sequence continues at coordinate 1,457 of JAAELT010000672.1, forward strand.
ACTGCCACATGCCCAAGGCGGAGGCCAGCGGTTGTTTGTACAGCGCGCCGCGGACCGACCTCGCGGTGCACGAATTCGCGGGCGCGTCGTCCTGGGTGCTCGAGATCATCGGCCTTCACTATGCGGGCGACCCGGACGTGGATCAGGACGCCATCGAGGCCGGGCGCCAGAAAGCGATCGAGATGGTCGGCCGGGCCGCGGCCCTGGAGCTCCAGCAGGATCCGGGCTCGCTCGATGCCCGGCTGATCAACCAGAGCGGCCACAAGCTGCCTACCGGGCATATCGAAGGCCGCCGGGTCTGGGTCAACGCCAAGATCTTCGACGCGGCGGACCAGCTGCTCTTGGAGTACGGCCACTACGACCACGACGAAGCCCATCTCGACGAGACCTCGACCGTGGTCTACGAGATGAAGGTGGGGCTGAGCAGTGACGCTTCGGGCGCCACCGGCCTGCCGCCGGGAACGACCACCCACATGGCCCTGGCCGACACCATCGTCAAGGACACGCGAATCCCGCCGCAGGGCTTCGACAATGCCGCCTACGAGGCGGCGGGGGCGCCGGTGGTCGGGACCGTCTATGCCGACGGGCAGTATTGGGACGACCAGGATTTCTGGCTGCCGGACGGTGCCGCCAGGGCCGAGGTGACGGCCTATTACCAGACCGCGACCCGCCACTACATCGAGGCCCTGCGAGACGGCAACGTCACCGACGACTGGGGACAGATTCTCTACGACCTGTGGCTGCAGACAGACAAAGCGGCCCCGGTACCGATCGTCAACACGGAGCTCCTCCTCACACCGTTCGAGCGCGGTGATTTCGACTTCGACGGTGATGTCGACGGCGAGGACTTCGCCGCCCTCGAAGGCTGCTACACGGGACCTTTCGGGGGACCGTATCCCGCGCCCTGCGCCCTCGGCGACTTCGACGGGGACGGCGACGTCGACTGTAACGACGGGCGCCTCTTCGCCATCGCCTGGACCGAGCCGGGTGAGCCGCCGGTGCTCTCGGCATGTCGCGGCGTCGTCGAGATCCCCGCTCTTTCAGGGGTCGGTCTCGTTGCGATGATCATGGTTTTGGCGCTGGCCGGCTGGTTCCTCGTCGGCCGCGTCCACTCACCTACCCGTTCGGGTAGTCCCGCGCTGTTCTGCCCTACCCGATCAGGCGACAAGACTACCCCAAAGACTGTGGACCCGCCGCGGATCGAGTCAGCACCCTGAAGAAGACCAAAGTCTACGAAACGCCAGGAGGTCGAGCTCATGCGGATGGCGATCGGAAGCTCTGTGGTTCTTGTTTTGGCAGGCGCCCTGAGCGGGGTGGCTCTGGGTGATGGACTGGCGGCTCCGGATCACGATCGCGCCGTCTCCGTGGAGCCGACCCATCAGCTCGCGGCGACCCCGGAGCTGGTGGCTCGGGGCCGGGAGCTCTACGGCCGTCGGTGCGTCGCCTGCCACGGCGAGGAAGGTCGGGGAGACGGCGAGGCCGCCTATCTGCTCTACCCCAGGCCGCGCAACTTCGTTCGCGGCCAGTTCCGCTTCGTCTCCACCTGGGACGGCGTGCCCACCGACGACGACCTGTTTCGGGTCGTCTCCCGCGGCATCCCGGGATCGGCGATGCCCTCCTGGGCTCATCTGTCGGAGACCGACCGCTGGGCGCTGATCCACTTCTTCAAGTCCCTCTCCGGGGAGCCCCTGACCGTCGAGCCGACCATCCCACCCGAGGGGGGAGAGGCGGGCACAGGGGTCGTGGGCGTTCCTCCCGAGCCGCCCGAGGACCGGGCGAGCGTCGAGCTCGGACGGACGCTCTTTGCCGAGCACTGCGCCAAATGCCACGGCCCCGAGGGCCGCGGCGACGGGCCCACCGCCGCGACCCTGGTGGACGACGCCGGGTTCCCCATCCGGCCGCGGGACCTGACCAGCGGGGTGTTCAAGGGCACCCCGCGGCCGGAGCTGCTCTACCGCCGCATCGTCGCCGGCATTCCCGGTACGCCGATGCCCCAGTCGAGCTTCGCGAGTCCCGTGGACGGCTGGCACCTGGTCCACTTCGTGCGCTCGCTGTCGAGCGAACGGCTACGCGAGCGGGCCGAGATGAAGCGTTTCCGCATCGCCGCCGTGCGCGCTCCACGCATCCCCGATCATCCCGACTCCGGGGAGTGGCGCGCCGCGCCGCCGGTCAACCTGCACCTGATGCCGCTGTGGTGGCGCTACAACCGCCCCGAGTACGTCACCGTCCAGGCACTCCACGACGGCGAGGAGCTGGCGCTGCTGCTCACCTGGGCCGACGACAGCCATGATCTGGCGGCCATCCGGCCCCAGGACTTCCGCGACGGCGCCGCGATGCAGCTGGCGACCGGGCCCGACGAGCCCTTCTTCGCCATGGGAGAGAAAGGCCGCTTCATCAACATCTGGATGTGGAAGTCAGACCGCGAAGCGGATCTCCAGGGCTTCCACGACATCGACTGGCAATACCCGGATACCGGCATCGATTCCTATCCGAATCTGGCGCGCTCGCCCTACGAGCAGCCGGTGCGCCATGCCCTGACGGTGGAGTCCGACCCGACCTTCATTACGGGGTGGGGAGCGGGCAACATCGTCGCGGATCCTCTGCGGCGCAGCTCGGCGGAAGATCTTCGGGCCCAGGGCTTCGGCACTCTGCGTGCCCGGCCGATGGCGGACCAGGAGGTCGAAGCGATAGGCATCTACGACAAGGGCTCCTACCGCGTGATGTTCCGCCGCGCTCTCGAGCCGCGCGGAGCCGGCGCGGCCGTGCTCACTCCCGGCACGACGGTGAGCGTCGGCTTCGCGATCTGGAACGGATCGGCCGGCGACCGCGACGGCAAGAAGTCGGTCAGCATCTGGCAGGACCTGGTGATCGCCGAATGACAGAAAACCCTGGAATTGGAGGACTCCTGTGACTGGAAGACCTGAGAAGTCTCACCCACCTCCGGGCATCTCGCGCCGATCGTTCCTCCAGTGGTTCGGCATCGGCACCTCGACCACGGCGCTGGGGTTGGCGGTGCCTTTGCGCGTCCTGGCCGCCGCTGATCCGGACCAGAACCCGCTGGCCGGCAGCCCGACGCGCGATTGGGAGAAGATCTACCGCGATCAGTACCGCTTCGACCGCACCTTCGACTGGGTCTGCTCCCCCAACGATACCCACGCCTGCCGGATCCGGGCCTACGTGCGCAACGACATCGTCACCCGCCTGGGTGCGACCTACGACTACCAGAAGTATGCCGACCTCGAGGGCAACAAGGCGACGGCGAACTGGAATCCCCGCCAGTGCGCCAAGGGTTACACCTTCCACCGGGTGCTCTACGGTCCTTATCGCCTGCGCCACCCGATCGTGCGCCGCGGCTGGAAGGCCTGGGCCGATGCCGGCTTCCCGGAGCTCGACGAGGAGCGCCGCCACAAGTACTACTTCTCGCGCCGCGGCGACGACGAGTTCAGCCAGATCTCCTGGGACGACGCCTTCCACGCCATCGCCCGCTGTATGGTGTCGATCGCCGAGCGCTACAGCGGCGAGGAAGGGAAGACCCGGCTGGCTGACCAGGGCTACGCGCCGGAGATGCTCGAGGCGATGGGCGGCGCCGGCACCCGCACCATCAAGCTGCGCGGCGGCATGGGGCTCCTGGGGGTGATCGGCAAATACGGCATGTACCGCCTGTCGAACAGTCTGGCGCTGCTCGACGCCCAGCTGCGCGACGTGACACCGGAGGAGGCGAAAGGCGGCCGCAAGTGGTCGAACTACACTTGGCACGGCGACCAGGCACCCGGCCACCCCTGGGTGCACGGCCTCCAGACCTCGGACTGCGACTTCAACGACCTGCGCAGCTCGAAGCTCATCATCATGGACGGCAAGAACCTGGTGGAGAACAAGCTCACCGACTCCCACTGGTTCATCGAGTGCATGGAGCGCGGCGCCAAGATCGTGGTCATCGCTCCGGAGTACGGCCCGCCGTCGACCAAGGCCGACTACTGGATTCCGATCCGGCCGCAGACCGACACGGCGCTGTTCCTGGGCATCACCCGCCTGATGATCGAGAAAGGCTGGTACGACGAGACCTTCGTCAAGCGCTTCACCGACTTTCCGCTCCTGGTGCGCAAGGACAACCTGAAGCGCCTGCGGGCCGCCGAAGTGTTCCCCGACTACGAGAGCAACCTGTCGCCGGACGGACCGTCGATGAAGGTCCAGGGCATGAAGGGCGAGCAGCACGAGCGCCTGGGCGACTACGTGGTGTGGGACGCGAAAGCCGGCGGCCCCCGAGCCCTGACCCGCGACCAGGTGGGCGGGCGCATGGAGGCGGATGGTATCGATCCGGCGCTCGAGGGTTCCTTCGAAGTCGAGCTTGCCGACGGCAGCACGGTGGAGGCCGCGACCCTGTGGAGCCTCTACCGGGTCCACCTCGAGGACTACGACCTCGACACAGTGGTCGAGATCACCCATTCGCCGCGCAACCTCATCGAGCAGCTGGCAAAGGACATCGCCACCCTGAAGCCGGTGGCGATCCATCAGGGGGAGGGGATCAACCACTGGTTCCACGCCACCGAGATGAACCGCGCCGCCTACCTGCCGATCATGCTCACCGGCAACATCGGCCAGCGCGGCGCCGGCTGCCACACCTGGGCCGGCAACTACAAGGCGGCGCTGTTCCAGGGCTCGACGTGGACGGGCCCGGGCTTCAAGGGCTGGGTCGGCGAAGACCCCTTCGCCCCCGAGCTCGACCCGAACATCGACGGCAAAGACGTCAAGACCCGGGTCACCGCCGCGGGCGAGGAGCCCGCCTACTGGAACCACGGCGACAAGCCGCTGATCGTCGACACGCCCAAGTACGGCCGCCGCTGCTTCACCGGCGACAGCCACATGCCGACCCCCACCAAGGCGATCCTCTATAACAACGTCAACTTGATCAACAACGCCAAGTGGGCCTACGAGATGATCAAGAACGTCAACCCGATGGTGGAGATGCTGGTGTCGTTCGACATCCAGATGACCGCCTCCATCGAGTACGCGGACCTGGCTCTGCCGGCCAACAGCTGGCTCGAGTTCGAGGGCCTGGAGGTCACCGCCAGCTGCTCGAACCCCTTCCTGCAGATCTGGAAGGGGGGGATCCCGCCGGTGTTCAATTCGAAGGACGACCTGATGATCATCGCCGGCATCGCCCGGGCCCTGGCCGAGGAGACCGGCGAGCAGCGCTTCGCCGAGCTCTTCGCTTTTGCCGAGCCGGAGAAACGGGGTGTCTACATCCAGCGCCTGCTCGACTCGAGCACCACCACCCGGGGCTTCCAGCTGGACGACATCATGGCCGGCAAGCACGGCCCGCCGGGCGGGGCTCTCATGCAGTTTCGCACCTATCCCCGGATCCCCTTCTGGGAGCAGATGCACGACGACGAGCCCTTCTTCACCGACACCGGGCGGCTCCATGCCTACTCCGACCTGGACGAGGCCATCGACTACGGCGAGAACTTCATCGTCCACCGCGAGGGCCCCGAGGCCACGCCTTATCTGCCCAACGTGATCGTCAGCTCGAATCCCCTGGTACGGCCCGACGACTACGGCATCCCCCAGGACGCGGAGCACTGGGACGAGCGCACCATCCGCAACGTCAAGATGCCCTGGCCGGAGGTCAAGGAGAGCAAGAACTTCCTGTGGGAGCGGGGCTACCGCTTCTTCTGCCTCACTCCCAAGACCCGCCACCGGGTCCACAGCGGCTGGTCGAACGTCGACTGGCACATGCTCTACGACTCCAACTTCGGCGATCCCTACCGCCTCGACAAGCGCGCCCCCTGCGTCGGCGAGCACCAGATCCATTTGAACCCGCAGGCGGCCCGCGACCTGGGAATCAACGACGGCGACTACGTCTACGTCGACGCCAACCCGGCCGACCGCCCCTACATCGGCGCCGATCCGTCGGAGTTCTTCTACCGGGTCTCGCGCTGCATGCTGCGAGTGAAGTACAACCACGCCTACCCCTACGACATTGTGATGATGAAGCACGCGCCGTTCATCGCCACCGAGAAGAGCGTGCGGGCCCACGAGAGCCGGCCCGACGGCCGCGCGCTATCGGCCGGCACCGGCTATCAGGCCAACCTGCGCTACGGCTCCCAGCAGTCGGTGACCCGCAACTGGCACATGCCGATGCACCAGACCGACACCCTGTTCCACCGCGCCAAGGTCACGACCGGCTTCATCTTCGGTGGCGAAGCCGACAACCACGCGATCAACACCGTGCCCAAGGAAACCCTGGTGCGGATCACCAAGGCCGAAGACGGGGGCCTCGGGGGCAAGGGGATCTGGAAGCCCGCAACCACCGGTTTTTCGCCCGACGCCGAGAGCGAGTTCATGCAGCGCTACCTCGAGGGCGAGGTGGGAGAAGTGGATTTCTGGGGATAGAGGAGAAGTCGATGCCCTACGACCCGCGTTTCATTGGTGCACCTCCGGTGCAACCTCGCTCGGACGACCCGATGGAGCTGGTCGGCGTGTCGCTGCCGGCGGACGAGGAGTCGGTGCGGGAGATGGCCTATACCTTCGCCGAGGAGTTCGCGCAGTTGGGCTACGGTGAAGAGCGGCTCCTGAAGCTCTTCCGCACGCCCTACTACGCCGGAGCCCATCAGGCATGGCTCGCTCTGGGCGAGGATGAGATCCACCGCATCGTGAAAGAGAGCCTGGCCGCCTTCGGGGGCGTGCGCTTCGTGGTGCGCAGCGCCGGACCGCCGAACCAAAGAGATCCGGAGCGCCGCCGGCTACCCGTGTTGCCAAAGGAGGCTTGATCATGACCAAGGTCTACAACTGGCAGCTCGGCCGCGACATGGACTATCCCTACGAGGGGGCCTATCCGGAGCAGCAGTTCGCCTTCGTCTTCAACATCAACCGCTGCATCGCCTGCCAGAGCTGCACCATGTCATGCAAGTCCACCTGGACCTTCAGCAAGGGGCAGGAGCACATGTGGTGGGCCAACGTCGAGACCAAGCCCTACGGCGGTTACCCGCAATGGTGGGACGTCAAGATCCTGAAGCTGCTGGAGGACGCCAACCCCGAGGGCATGAGCTGGGACGAGAGCACCGCTGGGGGTGAGGCCAGCCCCTACGGCAACTACGAGGGACGGACGATTTTCGAAGCGCCGCCGACGTCGCTGTTCCCCGATAGCTCGCGGGTGCTGGGCTACCTGCCGTCGGACGAGGAGTGGAACTCGCCGAATATCTACGAGGACAATCCCGTCGGCCGCAAGGGCGAGAAGGGCAAGTACCACCCCACCGGCGAGAGCCTGCCGGTCCACAACACCTGGTTCTTCTACCTGGCGAGGATCTGCAACCACTGCACCTATCCCGGGTGTCTCGCGGCGTGCCCGCGCAAGGCGATCTACAAACGCCCCGACGACGGCATCGTGCTCATCGACCAGGAGCAGTGCCGGGGTTACCGCAAGTGCGTCGAGGCCTGTCCGTACAAGAAGGCCATGTACCGGGGCAACACCCGGGTCTCGGAGAAGTGCATCGGCTGCTATCCGCGCGTCGAGGGGAAAGACCCGGAGGGCGGCGGCCAGGCGATGGAAACGCGCTGCATGGCGGCCTGCATCGGCCAGATCCGCATGCAGGGTCTGGTGAAGCTGGAGGAGGACGGCGCCTGGGCGGAGGACCGCATGAACCCGCTCTACTACCTGGTGCACGTCGCCAAGGTCGCCCTGCCGCTCTACCCGCAGCTGGGGACCCAGCCCAACGGCTACTACATCCCGCCGCGGTGGGTGCCGCGGCCCTATCTGCGGCAGATGTTCGGGCCCGGGGTGGATCGGGCCATCGAGCGCTACTCGCACCCCGACCGGGAGCTGCTGGCGGTGCTCCAGCTCTTCAGGCGCGACCACCGCATCATCTTCCGCTACGAGATCGAAGAGGGGCCGGAGATCTACCGCACGAAGCTGCGCGGCAAGCCCTTCACCCTCTACAACGACACGGTCATCGCGTACGGCAAGAACGGCGAAGAGCTCTTTCGCACCACCGTGGAGGAACCGCTTCATGTCCGATCCGCTCCCCTCCAGAACTCCATCTGAAGGCCACCGTCCCCCTGGGCCCGAGCTCTACGAAGCCCTCGCCCGCAGCGCGGTCTACGTCGCCCTCGGCCTGGGCTTCGCGCCGCCGGAACGCGGCGAGGTCCGTGACCGTCTGGCGAGCCGCGAGGGATCCGAGGCCCTGGCCGAGGCCCTCGCCGCCGCCGGGTGTGAAGAGCTCGCCGGCGCGGCGCGGCGGCTCTCGGCGCGGCCTCCCGTCGCCGGCACCTTCCGTCGTCTCTTCGGCCATACCGCCCGCGGCGCGGTGCCGCCCTACGGCGCCGAGTACGGATCCGCCACCCTCTTCCAGCAGCCCCACCGCCTGGCCGACCTCGCCGGTTTCTACGCCGCCTTCGGCATGCGGGTCGACCCGGCGGAGCACGAGCGCGTCGACCACGTACGCTGCCAGCTCGAATTCCTCGCCTTCCTGGCCCGCAAGGAGGCCTACGAGATCGAGCGCGATGAGCCCGATTGGTTGGGCCAGATCCGCAAGGCCGAGCGCCTCTTCCTGGGCGAGCACCTCGGCCGTTTCGCCCCGGCCTTCGGCGAGCGCCTGCGCCAGGAGGATCCCGATGGATTCTACGGCGTCCTCGGAGAGCTGGTGCGCGGCTTCGTGGAGGCCGAGTGCCAGCGGCACGGGGTCGCCGCGGGCTCCGACAACCTGGTGCTGCGCCCGGACGCGGACGACGGCGCGCCGATGCTGTGCGGTGGCGGCGCGGAATGCCTCGAAGGGTCCGGCCCACCGGGCGCCGGACCGCCGTCGCCAGGACCGCCGGGGTCGGGTCTGCCGATCGTCGGTCCTTCGAAGGACTGCGGGTGAAGCTCGAGCTCGCCGATCCGCTGATCGAGAAGGCCGTCCGCCTGGCGGTCACCGGGCCGGAGGTCGCCGTCTATCACCACGAGCGCGAAGAGCTGTACGGCATCGAGGATCCGGACGAGCGGGAGCAGGCGTTTCAGGCGCTCCACAGACGGTGGTTTCTCGCCTCGCGGCTCGAGGATCCTTTTTTGGAAGCCCTCGCCGAGGTCCCCGGCGTCCGCGACGGCGTGGCCCGCTGGTGTGTCTCGGAAGCATCCCGGGCGCCGGAGGAGGGCGCCGAGCTGTATGTCTCGCCGGATGAGGCCCTCTCGGACCGGGAGCGCCGGGTGCTGGTTCTCCGTCTGCGGCCGGAGACCCTGGTGGAGTGCTCGCGGTTGCTCTGGCTGCTGCGCCGGGAGCTGCTCCACGTCGCCGACATGGTGGACCCGGCCTTCGCCTACCAGCCGCGGCTGCCGGCGGCCGCCGTCGGACCGGTCTACGACGATCTGCTGCGCACCCGCTACGCCGTGCTCTGGTCGACCACCGTCGTCGGCCGCATCGAGCGCCGGGGCCAGGCGCCCGAGGGGACGAGGGATACGGCCCGGTCTCGCTTTCTCCGCGCCTTCGCGATGCTCGGGGACAAGGCCGAGGAGATCTTCGAGCGCCTGTTCAGCGGCGAGCGTCCCAGTCACGACGAGCTGGTGAAGCTCGCCCGTGAGCCCCGGGAAACCGCCGGCATGACGCAGGGGACCGGCATACGGTGTCCGGTCTGCGGCTCGCCGACCTACCTCCGCGAGACCGGCGCCAGCCTGGAGGGGGAGGTGGTGGCCTGCTTGCGGGCCGAAAGGCCACAGTGGCGTCCGGAGCAGGGTCTGTGTCCGCGGTGCGCTGACCTCTTCCGGGTTCGTGCCGGGGTGTTCGCTCGAGCCCCGCTGTCTGCCTGAAGAGCCCGACCGAAGTCCCCGGCACCACAGCTGCAGGCTCGGCTGCAGGGCGGCGTGTAGCGCCCCGCGCATCAGCGGGAGTCTACTCGCCAGCGGCTCCGCGGCGGTGCGAGTGCTTACCGATCAGATCCAGACAGACGAGCGTCGAGTCGTTGCGCAAGTAGAGCCTGCCGTCGGCGAGCGACGGGGAGGTCCAGGAGCGACCCTCGAGAGCTTGCATGCTCGCCAGCTCCCGGTACTGCTCGGGTGTCGCGGCAACGAGGGCGAGCTTGCCCTGCTCGCCGAAAACGATCAGCTTGCCGTCGGCGGCGATGAGCGAGCCGCGCTGAAACCCGCGGGCGCGCCAGCTCTCCTGGCCCGTCGCGGCGTCGATGGACTTCAACATCCCGCCATCGAAACCGTACAGCATTCCATCGACGTAGATCGCCGAGTTGATCTTGGTATTGAGCACCCTGTTCCGCCAGACCTGCTGGGCCGCGAACCGCCCATCCTCCTCGACGATCCGCAACACTGCCGCGCCTTCGTCCGGGCCGTAGGCGCTCGAAATGAAGATGCGGTCGGGAGGGATGTGGATCGGGCTCGCAGCGTTCAGCGGCACACCAGTCGCTGGGCAGCGGGATTCCCAGGGGAAGCTCCAGAGCACGTGGCCGTCCCGCGGCGCGACCGCGAACAACCCTCTCGCACTGAAGAACACGACCTGGCGGATGCCGGCAACGGTCATCGCGATCGGCGACGAGTAGCCCGACATGTCCGAGCCCGCGCGCCACACCGGCTCTCCGCTGGTCGTATCGAATGCCACGAAGGCCCCATCCTCCGCGCCGAGCTCGGCGATCAGGCGGTCTTCCTCCACGATCGGTGTCGAGGAGTATCCACTCGACGGCACTCGGCCACCGAGACTGGCAAGGTCACGCTCCCAGAGCCGTGTGCCGTCGCTCGTCTTCACGGCGTGGAGATGCCCCCTCGCGCCCACGGCGAAAGCCGTTTCGCCGTGGACGACCGGCGTCGTCCGCGGACCGTCCCCGTACGGGCTCGTGTAGGCCGGACTCAGCGGATGGCGCCAGCGCTCCTGGCCCGTCGCGGCGTCGAGACCGAGCAAGAGCTGTTGGTCATCCTCCTGCCACATGGCGAAGGCGCCGTCGCCGACGACAGCGACGCCGGAGTAGCCCGCGCCGACCGAGACCCGCCACAGAATCTCGGGACCACCCTCCGGCCAGCGGTCGAGTAGACCAGTCTCCGCCGAGACGCCATCCCGATTCGGTCCCCGGAACTGCGACCAGGCGGAGGACTCGCGCCCAGCCTCGCTGGCGCTGGCCGGGGACACGATGATCGCGGCCAACGCACCCGCGACCGCGAGCTCACAGAAAAGTCGCTGTGGGCGCATCATCGTCAATTGCCATCCGTTCCAGGTACCAACGCTCACATCTCGGTCGGACCTTCTCATGCAGTCTCACATAGGTTGCGAAGTGAAGTCCACAGGACGACCTCGGGGAGTGCCATCTCTTCCTCTGCACGTCCCCTCGGGCATCGTCGCATCAAGACACTCCTCGGAATCCGACCGCTGGCCGTCGCGGCGGTATTCCTGTCTGCTGTCGGGCTCGGCGCTGCCGGCGCTGTCTGCGTCGCGGCGTCGCGCGGCGTCGCGCGGGGTGCCACCCACCTCGGCCGGCGCCGGGCCGCCCGTTGGGGTCTGGGGTGTTTTCATGGACCTCGCCGGGTGGCCCTTCGGCCGCTATCGGGCGTGGTTTCCCCGTAGGCCAGCCACCCTCCGTTGAGGTACTCTTGTGGATCCTCGACCTCGGAAGAAAGGAGGATCATGCCGTTCGTGGCTCTCTTGCTCATCTTCCTGGCCGGCGTCTCCAGCGGCCTCGCCGTTCCCATTGGTCCCCCTCCGGGGGAACCTGAACCGCCAGGCGAAGGTGCGTCTCCGGCGCTCGGAGCCCTGGCCGGGCGAGTCCGGCTGGCCGGCGACGCCCTGCCGGGGCCGACCCCGGTGGAGAACACGACGGATCCGGCCGACTGTGGCCAGGGACACACCTTGGAGGATCTCCTGGTGTCGGCCGAGAGCCGGGGGATCGGCAACGTCATCCTTTCGTTGAGCGGCGTGCCCGCCAGCGAGGTACCGCCCGTCGAGCCGCGCCGGCTGGTGCTCGACAATGTGGGCTGCCGTTTCGTTCCCCATGCGGGGGTCCTGACCGTGGGGAGCAGCATCGAAGCGATCAACAACGATTCTTTCCTCCACACGGCTCACCTCTACGGCGCGGCGGAGATGAACATCGCGCTGCCTCATCATGGGAGCAGGGGCGCCAGGATCGCGAGAGTCCCTGGGGTGATCGTTGTCAAATGTGCTGTGGCGATACCAACTGGCCGAAGACCCTGATCTACCTGGCGGGCTGGGGATACGGAAAGGCTCTACTGAACGGCGAGACGATCCATGACGGCTACCAGATGCATTTCATGGTGACCCAGGGCATGCGTGATCGCGAGACCCTGAGAGTCGATTACCCCCTGCTCAGCAAGAAATCCCGGGCCGGAGCCGTGAATCCTGCCCGGCAGCAGCTCGACTTCTACATCCGCAGCCCGGAGATCGACGAACGCAACAACCCGACGCGGAAGATCTTCGACCACTTCTTCGCCATGGAGGTGACCTGGAAGTAGGTCATGCTCTCACGATGATCCACCTCGATGGCACGGCTATCCGCCATAGAATACTTTTTCTCCAAGATCTCGAAGTGTCAGCGTCGCGTCGTCCGGCCGGCCATCCAACTTCTTCGACATTCCAGCATCCACAACCTCGCCGACGAAGAGTGAGTGATCTCCGATCTCAACCGTTTCTACGAGTTTGCATTCAAGGAAGGCATGTGCGTTCGAGAAAACCGGGGCACCGGCACTACCGGACGAAAACGGCTCTCCTGCGATGGAATTGCCGTCGCGCTCCACGGGCTTGAAGAAGGAGAAGGCCAATGGCTTCTGCCCCTTCCCTAGAACGTTCAACGCGAACGCCTTCGACTCCTTGATGATCGAGTGAGCCCCCGAGTCTGCCTTGACACCGACGGCCAGGAGCGGTGGTTCGAAGGATGCTTGCGTGACCCAGTTGACCGTGGATGCGGCTACCCGCCCGTCTGCTGACTCCGCCGTAAGGACATAGAGTCCGTATGGAATCATTCGGAGTGCCTGTTTCTTGTCGTTCGCGTCCATTTCCTCGATCTCTCCGCCAAGTGCAGCCGCCTAACTCGTTACCACCCGACACCGTTCTACATAGATGTATATCGCGGTATTATAGCTCCTTCGACGATCCGGCTCTCCAGATCCAGGCCGCTCCGCTCGCGGACGCGGCTGTCGATGATCCACCTCGAGGTCAGGAGTAGCGGCCGCCCCGATGCTGTGGCAGGTAGAAGGCCGGGAGCATCCCGTCCGCCCGCACCAGCCCTTCCCGGGTCAGGACGATGCCGGTCTCGTCGAAAGTGAGCCATCCGCGCTCGGCCAACGCCGCCAGAGGCGCGGCGAAACGCTCGCTGATCTCGACGTCGAAGGCGCGGCGGAAGTACTCCGCCTCGACCCTGCCGAGCTTGAGCTGAAGCACGAGCTCGCGGACCAACCGCTCCTCGCGGTTCAGGACGTAGGCGCGGCCGAAGGGCAGGGCGCCGGCCTCCAGGCTCTCGAGGTAGGGCTCGAGGGCGGTGAGGTTCTGGTGATGGACGCCTCCCAGGTAGGAGAACGACGCGACTCCGATGCCGAGGAGATCGGCACCCCGGTACTGGGCGTCCTGGTAGACGAAGCGGTGGCGCTCGCCATCGCGCACCGCCGCGTAGGCGCTCCTCACGCAGTAGCCCGCCTCTTCGAGACGCGCGAAGGCCCGGACCAGGCGCCGGTGCTTGACCTCCCACGACGGCACTTCCCCGGTGACGGTGCCGGTTTCGATGGCCTGGAAGAGCGGCGTGTTGTGCGGGATCTCCAGTTGGTAGATCGTGACGCTCTCGGGCCCCCAGTCGATGACGCGCTCGAGGCTGCGGTGGAAGGACTCCCGGGTCTCGCCCACCATGCCGACCATGAGATCGAGGTTGACCGCGTCGAAATCGAAAGCGCGGAGCTCGGCCCAGGCGCGCTCGACGTCTTCGACCTGATGCACCCGGCCGTTGAGGCGCAGCACCTCGTCGTCGAGCTGTTGCACCCCCAGGCTGAGACGGGTCACGCCGGCGGCGCGGAGCCGCCGCAGCCGGGCCGCGGTGACCGTCTGGGGCGCGGACTCATAGGTGACCTCGGCGGCGTGGTTCCAGGGCAGGATCGCCTGCAATCCGCTCAGCAGCCGGTCGATGCGCGGCGGCGAGAGCAGCGACGGCGTGCCGCCCCCGAAGTAGACGAAGGCGAGCTCGCGGCCGGCCAGCGCCGGCGTCCTGGCGTAGGCGTCGAGCTCGGCGAGCAGGGCATCGAGATAGGCGTCTATCTGATTCCGGGTCTTGTTCGCGTAGGCCAGGTAGTAACAGTACTGGCAGCGCTTGACGCAGAACGGGATGTGGACGTAGAGGCCCAACGGGACGGCGACAGGCTGGGAATGCTCCCGCTCGAGCCAGTGATCGAGCTCGCCGACGGCCGTCCGGGTCCAGTGTGAAAAGGGAGGATAGGCGGCCACGAAGTAGTTGCCGGTCGTGGGCCCGTCGGCGGCGGCCGCGACGCTGGCGGAGGGTGTCGCGCTGGATACCTGCTCGAGCTCCTCGCGCGGCGACCCGTAGAGCTTCTCGACCATCCGGGCTCCATTCAGGGGGGCGAGGTCATCTGCTCGAGACAGTCGATGAAGACGCTCATGTCCTTGTAGACGTCACCGACCAGACAATCGATCAGCGCCGGTCGCTGTTCGGGGTAGCGCCGGAGGAACTCGGGGAAGCTGAACTCCGGGTCGTAGAAGGCGTGGATCAGACGCCGGACGGTGTCCACCCCTGCCGTCAGCCTGGGCTCGAAAGCGCCCAGCCGCGAGGCCGACACGTCCCCGGCCGCCAGCGCGTCATGGATGCAGTCCGCCGCCATCTCCGCCGAGGAGAGGGCGAGGAAGAGTCCCGAGGAGTAGATCGGATCGAGGAACGCGCGCGCGTCACCCACCATCACCCAGCCGTCGCCGCAGGTCTGGTGGTTGAGATAGGCCAGCTCGCGCAAGCCGCGGATGGCCCCGACCCGCTGCGCCGACCGCAACCGGTCCGCCAGCGGCGCACAGCGTTCCACCTCGCGCAGGAAGGCCCGCGACAGGTCGCGGCTCTCGGCGAAGAGGTACTCGGGATCCGCGACGATGCCGACGCTCGTGACGTCGTCGGGCAGCGGGATGAACCAGAACCAGCCCCGCTGGGGCAAGGTGAGGAGCAGGGTCTCGCCCTCGTCGGCCCCCTGGCTGCACCGGGCTCCGCGGTAATAGCTCCAGATCGAGGCCTTCTTCAGCCCGGGGACCGGTCCCCTCAGACCGAGCTGGGTACCGATCTTGGTGGCGCCCCCCGAGGCGTCGACCACCACCCTGGCATCGATCCGCACCTCCCCTTGCGCACCCTCGGCGAGCACACCGACGGCGCGGTCGTCCTCGAACAGCACCTTCTTCACCCGGGTTTCCTGGCGCACCTCGACTCCTGCCTGAGCGGCGTGGTCGAGGCAGAGGCGGTCGAATTCCGATCGTTCCACCTGCCAGGTGCTGGCCCGCGGCCCGTCGATCGTCTCCGAAAAGAAGAAGGGCTCGCTCGCGGTCCCCGAAGGCGAGACGAATCGTACGCTCCGCTTCACCGGGAAGGCCGATTCCCGCATCGCCGGCAGCAGCCCCAGCCGCTCCAGGGTGTGGAAGGTGTCGGGGATCAGGGATTCACCGATGTGGTAGCGCGGGAAGCTCGACTTCTCGAGGATCAGGCAGCGATGGCCCATCCGCTGCAGCAGGGTCGAGACGGTGGTGCCGGCTGGCCCGCCGCCGATGACGATCACGTCGACCGTCTGCCGTGAGCTTTTCGTCATCACATCTCTCCGCATGGCTCGATGATGGCTCGCATGAGCTTCTCGGCTCAGCTCGCCAGCGCGCGCGGAAAGAGAATGTTGTTCTCCAGATGGATGTGCTCGTGCATCGCGACCTCGAGCGCGGCGAGCCCGTGCCAGAGCGCCCGCCAGGTGTTGCACGCCTCGCCGGGTACCTGGTAGCCATCGGTGAGCTCTCGCAGCCGCTTCAACGCATCACCGGCCGACTCGTGCTCGCTCTCCATGACCGAGATCGGACCCTCGGCCGAGGGTCCCTGACCTTGCCGGATCATCGGAAACAGGATCTGCTCCTCCTTCATCATGTGGAGCTGCAGCTCCTCCTTCAGACCGAGATAGGTCGAGAGCAGCTCGGGGAGCAGCTCGGGCTGACGCTCGCCGTGGACACGATGGACCTTGCGCGCCATCTGCTCCAGACGTGGTAGCTCCTCGCCCAACGGCCGGTGGTAGGCCGCCAGGATGTGGTCGATCAGGTCGTTGAGAGGAGCTTCGTCCCAGCGTTCCAGGTCGGCGTCGGGCGCCGCCAGCTCGCCGGCGATCTCTTCGAGGATCGACTCGGTGTCGAGCCCTTTGGCCTCACAGGCTTCTCGGATCGAGCGGCCGCCGCCACAACAGAAATCGATGCCGTGACGTCCGAAGGTTCTGGTCGCCAGGGGATGCTCGGCCGCGATCTGACCGACCGTGCTCTCGATGCTGATAGTCATGTTCCGTTTCCTTGGTGTTGTTGGACCTATCGTGCGATCCTCGGAAGTCTGGGCTTCGGAGCCGGCCGTGTCGCCACTCTTTGGGGTAGGGGCGGTCCCGGGCGACCCGCGAACGGATTCAGCCGGGGTTCAGGCGGCGGACTCCCAGCACCACGAAAGTCATGTCGTCGCCCCGCGGCCGCCGGCCGGCCCAGTCCGCGGCCAGGTCCGTGAAGTGGCGGATGATTTCCTCGGGCGATCGCTCCGCCACCTCCCCAAAAGCCGCCTCGAGCCGCTCGTAGCCGTACACTTCACCGTCAGGGCTGAGCAGCTCCGGGAGGCCGTCACTCAACAGGACGACGCTGTCGCCCGGGGCCAGGTCGGCGGTGATGAGGCGGTAGGGAAAGTCGACGATGCTGCCGAGCGGCACACCGCCGACGCCGACCTCCTCGACCCGCCGCGTGGCAGCGCGGTAGAGCAGGAGCGGCGGCATGCCGGCGTTGGCGAGCTCGAGTCGGTAGCCGCGGACCTTGACGATCATCATCGCCATGAGCAACTTGCGCAGCTTCATGCGCCGCAGGGCACCGGTCGACTGCGCGAGGATCCGTGCGGCGTCGCCCTCGGTGCACAGATAGTTGAAGAGGCTTTTCGCTGCCGTGACCATGGTGCCGGCCTGGAAGCCGTGGCCGGTGGCGTCGCCGATGGCGATGGTCAGCGTGCCATCCTCGGCGAGGTCCCAGTCGTAGTAGTCGCCGCCGACCTCGGTGGCGGTCTCCATCGCCGCGGCGATGGTGAGGGTGGGAAGGCGCGGCGCCTCCTTCGGCAACATCGACAGCTGCAACCGACGCGCGTCCTCCAGCTCCCGGGTCTGGCGCTGGTTTTCGGCGTCGCGCCGCTCCCGGCGGACCAACCGGGCGCGGTGAGTCCGCTCGAGCGTCAGCGCCGCGGCAAGGAACGCTGCTGAGTAGAGGACGTAGGCCCACCATGTGCGCCACCAGGGAGGACGGATGATCAGTCGCACGCCGGCGGCTTCCGGGCTCCAGATCCCGTCGCTGCTGGCCGCCTTCACCTCGAAGCGGTAGGTGCCCGGCGCCAGGTGAGCGTAGCTCGCAAAGCGCCGTGAGCCCACGTAGCTCCACTTCGCCTCCAGCGGCTTCAGACGGTAGGCGTAACGATTGCCCGCCGGATCGCTGTAGTGCAGCGCCGCGAAGGAAAACGAGATCACGTTCTCGTCATGACGCAGCCGGATCTCCTCGGCGACGCTGATGTGGCGGCGCAAAGCGGCGCCGCCGCCGATGGGCACTGCTTGCTGGCCGATCCGGAAATCGGTGAGCACCACCTGGGGGGGATGGGGATTGTCCGCGACGTCACGGGGATGGAATGCAAAGAGGCCGCCCGAGCCGCCGTAATAGAGCCTCCCCCCGGCGCCCTGTGTGCCGCCGCCGAAGAACAGGTCGCCCCGGATCCCGTCGGAGTGGTCATAGTTGCGAAACAGCTCCCGGTCCGGATCCATCACCGAGAGACCCTTGCCGGTGGAGAGCCACAGGCGTCCTTCGTCGTCCTCCAGGATGGAGTAGACGACGTCGTGCGGCAGGCCGTCGCGGTCGGTGAGCCTGCGCAGGTCACCGGTGGCCCGGTCGAGGAGGTGGAGGCCGCCGCCGAAGGTGCCGACCCAGAAGCGGCCGGCCGCGTCCTCGTGGAGCGCGGTGGCCACCTCCAGGCCGAGGTCGCGCGAATAGTGACAGTCGAAGGTCTCGGTCGCCGCCTCGAGACGGCAGACGCCGGCGCCTTCGGTGCCGATCCAGAGCTCGCCCGCCCGGTCCAGGTAGACGGTGACGACCATGCCGTTGGGCAGGCTGCCAGGGTCGTCTTCGCGCGGTGGGTAGTGGGTGAAGGTGCCGGTCGCGGGATCGAAACGATCGAGGCCGCCGCCGCCCAGGAAGCCGATCCAGAGCTCGCCCGCCGTGCCGTCGACGATCGTCGAGACTCGCTCGCCGCCGAGGCTTCGAGGACCGTCGCCGTCGTGCGTGAAGTGGGTGAAGCTGCCGGTGGCCGGCTCGAAGCGGTCGAGACCGTTCAAGGTGCCGACCCAGAGGGTGCCGGAAGGGCTCTCGTGAAGCGACAGGACGTAGCCGTGTGACAGGCTCCCGGGACGCCCGGGATCCGGCCGGAAATGGGTGACGATGCCGCTCGCCGCGTCGACGCGGTCCAGACCCGCGCCCTCGGTCCCCACCCAGAGGTTGCCGGAGCGGTCCTCGCAGACCGCGGTGACGTGGCTGTGGCTCAGGGAGCCGGGATCCCCGGGGCGGTGGTGAGCGTAACGGAAGAACCGGCTGGCGTAGCGGTCGAAGCGGTCGAGCCCGGCGCCGCGCACGGTGAGCCACATCGTTCCCGCGCGGTCTTCGGTCATCCCCCAGATGGCGACGTTGTCGCTCAGGCTGTCGGGGTCGAGGGGATCGTGGCGGTAGTGGACGAAGCCGTCGGTCGCCGGGTCGTAGCGTTCCAGCACCCCGCGGGTACCGATCCACAGGGTGCCGCCCCGGTCTTCGTAGAGCGATAGGACGCGATCGTTCGCCAGGCTGGCGGCGTCTCCGGCGTCGTGGCGGTAGCGCCGGAAGGTCCCGGTCTCGGGCTCGAAGCGGTTGAGCCCGCCGGCCCAGGTGCCCACCCAGAGGCGGTCGGAGCGGTCTTCGAGGAGGGCGCTGACCTGGTCTTGGCTCAGGCTGGTGTCGTCGTCGGGATCGTGCTGGTAGCGTACGGACCTGCCGCTCCGTGGGTCGAAGCGGTTGAGCCCGCCGCCCGACGTGCCGACCCAGAGCTCGCCGCCGCGGCCTTCCCAGAGCGAGATGACGGCGCCGAAGCCGAGGCTTTGCGGGTCGTCGGCGTCGTGGCGGTAATGGACGAAGGTGCCGGTCTCACGGTCGAGTCGGTTGAGACCGCCGCCGGAGGTGTACATCTCGAGATCGCCGGTGCCGACCCAGAGCCAGCCGGCACGGTCCTCGAGGACGACGCTGACCGAGTCGAAGTCCAGGCTTGCCGGATCGTCGGCGTCGTGGCGGTAGCTCACGAAGGACTCGTTCGGCCGGTCGAAGCGATTCAGGCCACCGCGGGTGGCGATCCAGAGAGTGCCGGAGCGGTCTTCGTAGAGGTCCGTCACCAGCCGGCCGGCGAGGCTCGTCGGATCGTCGGGATCCGGCTTGTAGGTCGTGAAGGTGTAGCCGTCGTAGCGCACCAGGCCGATCGACGTGGCGAGCCACAGGAAGCCCAGACGGTCCTGGAGGACGTCGTAGACGTTCTTGTCGGGCACGCCGTCCTCGACACCCAGGTGCCGGAAGCGCACCTCCCACCCCTGGGGCACGGATCCTTCCCCCGCCGCTCCCGCCGCTCCCGCCGCTCCCGCCGCGGCCACGGCAGCCAGCTGGCAGCTCAGGAGGAGGAGCGCGCAGAGGCTCTTCGACGCAGCTTCCACCGGGCGAGCGTAGCATGCCGCCGGAGATGGCTCACTCCGCCGTCAGGACGGCCACGGGATCGACCCGCATCGCCCTCGCTGCCGGCACGGCGTTGGCCAGCAGCGCCACCGCCGCGAAGGCGGCGCAGGCCGCGGCCAGGACCACCGGGTCCAGGGGGTCCACCCGGAAGAGCAGAGTGCCGATCAGGCGGGTGAGCGCCACCGACGCCAGCAGGCCGCAGGCGATGCCGGCGGCGGTCAAGGCCATGCCGCGGCGGATCACCATCCACATCACCTCGCTGGCGCGGGCGCCGAGCGCCACGCGGACGCCGATCTCCCGCGTCCGCCGCGCCACCAGCGCCGTCATCACGCCGTAGATGCCGACCGCGGCCAGCAGGCAGGAGCAGGCCGCGAACAGGCCGAGGATGACCATGTTGAGCCTCGGCAGGAAAAGCACCCTGTCGAGCAGCTCGCGCAGGGTGTTGAATCGGTAGACAGCCTGCGCCGGGTCGGCGGCCTGGGCGGCGCGGCTCATCGGCTTCACGTGACCGGCGGGCTCGCCGTTGGTGCGCGCCACCACCGTCATGCCGCTGAAGGCCAGCTGGGCGAAAGGCACGTACATCTCGGGCCGCGCCTCGCGGTCGAGGCCGTAGTGCTTGAGGTCGGCCACCACCCCCACCACCTCGCGCCGGCCGCCCATCGGCATGGTGATGAAACGGCCGATCGGATCCTCGCCGGGGAAGTGCCGCCGCGCCATGGTCTCGTTGATCAGCATCACCGCCGCTGAGCCCTCGCGGTCGCGGTCGCCGAACGTCCGGCCGCGGCGAAGAGGGATCCGCAGGGTCTCAAAGTACCCCGGCGTGGCGATGCGAAAGTCGGCCTGGGGCTCCTCGCCCTCGGTGGCGGGCGGACGGCCGTCGATCTCGAAAGGCAGGTCGAAGTCGATGCCCACCACCGACATCGGCAGGGTCGTGACCGCGCCCGTCGACTTGATGCCCGGCGAGTTCGCGAGATCGGCCAGCATGCGGTCGTAGAAGCCCCGCCGATGGTGTGGCTCCGTGTACTTCGCCCGCGGCAGATAGATCGTGGCCGCCAGCACGCCTTCGGGATCGAAGCCCGGATCGACCTCCGTCAGACGGACGAAACTGCGCGTCATCAGACCGGCGCCGACCACCAGCACCAGCGCCAACGCCACCTGGGCGACCACCAGCGCCCCGAAGACGCGCTGCGAGGCGACGGTCGACGTCGCCCGGTGGTGCAGGTGGTCGGCGACATTCGCCCGGCACGCTCGCAGCGCCGGCACCAGGCCGAACGCCAGCGCGGCCGCGAGACAGACGCCGAAGGTGAACGCGACCACCCGGCCGTCGAGCGCCACCTGGCCGAGGCGCGGCAGCACCTCCCCCGGCATGCCGCGAACCAGACGGACGCCGATGACCGACAGACCGAGGCCGGCGAGGCCGCCGGCGAGCGCCAGCAGGACGCTCTCGGCCAGCAGCTGGCGCACCAGCTGCCGGCGGGTCGCTCCCATGGCCGTGCGTACCGCGATCTCGCGCTGGCGCGAGGCCAGCCGGGCCAGGGTCAGGTTGGCCAGGTTGGCGCAGGCGATCAGCAGCAGCAGCCCCACCGCGCCGAACAGCGACAGCAGCACCGGCCGGACCTCGCCCACCAGCTGCTCGTGGATGCCGGTGGCGCGGATGCCCCAGCCCTTGGTGGTATCGGGGTATTCGGCGGCCAGATCCGCGGCGATGCGGTCGAGCTCCTGGCGCGCCTGGGCGAGCTCGACGCCGGGGCGCAGGCGGGCGATGGTGCTGAGGTTGTGGATCTGGCGCCCGCTGTCGTGACTGCCCTCGGAGAGGTCGAAGCTCAAGGCGCCCCAGATGCGGGCATCGTGCTCGGGCGGGAACTCGAACCCCCGCGGCATGACGCCGACCACCTCGTGCAGCTCCGCGTCGAGCTCGAGCACGCGGCCGAGGACGTCGCCCGAGCCGCCGAGCTCGCGCTGCCAAAAGTCCCAGCTGACCACCACCACCTTGTCACGGCCGCGTACGCCCTCGGCGTCGTTGAAGATCCGCCCCTTGGCGGCTCGGGCGCCGAGCAGCGGCAAGAGGTCCGGCGTCACCAGCACGCTGGGCACGTCCATCGGCTCGTCCGAGCCCGCGTAGGTGAAGCTCCAATGCCGGAAGCCGGCGATGCCGTCGAGCTGCCCGGCGCGCTGCCGCCAGTCGAGGAAGTCGGGCACCGACGCGTCCTCGACGCCTTGCTCGGCGTGCTCCGACTGGAGGGCGATCAGGCGCTCGGAACCGGGGAACGGCAAAGGATCGAGCAGCACCCCCTGGACGACGCTGAACAGCACCGTCAAGAAGGCGCTGGCCAGGGCCAGGGTCGCCACGACGGTGAGAGCGAAGGCCGGCCGGCGGACGAGGCTCCGGCAGGTGGTCGTCAAATCGCGGAGCAAGGTTTCCATGGGGACTCCGGTGTTTCCGGCAGTTTCGCACGATCTCGGTCGCTAGGCCAAACCGAACACAAACCCAAGCTCGATGAACAGATTCCCGCGATGCCTCTCCCGGCCCTGAGCGCCCCTCTCCTGCTGGCGCCGGCGGCCTTCGGGCCGACCGCCGGCTCGATCAGCGGCCTGGTCGCGGCGCAGGCCGGCGGCAGCGCCCCGCCGGGCGTTCAGTTCACCGCCGTGCACGAGCCCAGAGCCAGCCCACCGGCTGGTCGATCGCCGCGAGGAAGACCGCTGAGCCCGGTTGGCCTACTCCGTCTTGATCGGCCCGGCCGGACGGTCCGGCATGGTTCTCGGATCCTTCTCCAGCTTCTCGAGAAGCAGCTCGACGGCCTTCTCCAACTGCTGGTCGCGACCCTTCAGAAGCTCCGCGGGGTCGTTCTCGACCGGATAGTCGGGTTCGACTCCATGGCCTTCGATCACCCATTCACCGTCGGCTCCGGCACTGCCGGCCTCCGGCACCATGGTTCGTCCGCCGTCGATCAACGGCGTGCGGCCGGGATAGATCCCCACCACGCCACCCCAGGACCTTTTGCCGACCAGCGGCCCGAGACCCGCCTCGCGGAAGGCCCAGGCGAACTGGTCGCCGTCCGAAGCCGTGTCTTCGTCCAGCAGACAAACCAGGTGACCGTGGAAGACGGTGGCCGGCACCGTGTTGGGGATCTCCAGGTTGCGCTCGAAATCGTAACCCATGACCTGACGCCGCAGGCGTTGGATGATCATCGGTGACACGTTGCCGCCGCCGTTGGAGCGCACGTCGATGACCAGGCCCTGTTTGCGGATCTGGCCGTAGAACCACTTGACCCATTCCCGGATGCCGTTGCTGCCCATGTCGGGCAGGTGGATGTAACCCACGCGCCCGCCGGTCATCTCTTCGACCAGGCGCCGCCCGCGTTCGGTGAAGGCGAGATAGATCAGGCTGTCCTCGTCGGCGATGGGCCTCACCATGACGGTCCGCGCCCCGGAGGCAGCGGGCTCCTTGTTGACCAGGAGCTCGACCGGGCCCGGCCCGGCGTGGCGCAGCAGACGAAAAGGATTGTCGTCACCGGTGAGCGCCTCGCCGTTGATCTCGAGCAGGTAGTCGCCTTCGGCGACGTCGACGCCGATCTCGGTGAGCGGCGAACGGTAGTTGTCCTCCTCGTTGTGGCCGGCGAAGACGCGTGCGATGCGATAGCGGCCACTGGCCTCGTCGAGCTCGAAGCGGGCGCCGAGGAGCCCGGCATTCGGACGCGGAGGGATCTCGAAATCGCCGCCCGTGACATAGGCATGCGACACGCTGAGCTCGGCGATCATCTCGCTCATGACGTAGTTGAGGTCGGAACGGTGGCCGACGTGCTCGAGCAGCGGGCGGTACTGTTCGCGCAAGGCCGGCCAATCGTAGCCGTGCATGTTTTCGGCGTAGAAGAAGTCGCGGAAGCGACGCCACACCTCGTCGAAGATCTGCGCCCATTCTTCGGCCGGCACCCGGTCGGTCACCAGGGAGGCGGTGGACACCTTCTTCGCCGAGTCCTTGCCGCCAGGTGACGCCTCGTAGAGCTGGAACTCGCCGTTCTGGCGGATCAGCATCCGGCCGCGGTCGGGCGACAGGGTGAGGCCCTGGAGGTCGGCCGTGATGGTCGTTTCTTTACGGTCTTCGAGGGAGAAGAAGACCAGCTCGACGGTGCGGTCGCTCTGGCGCCCGTAGTAGGGAGCCCCGCCTCGGACCAAGGCCAGGTGAGAGTCCTTGACCGCGGCCAAGCCCAACCAATTGTCCGCGGCCACCGGCACCTGGGCGACGCGGTCGGCGAGACCGTCGAAGTCGATGACGATGGGCCCGACCTCGGTCTTGTCCTTGGCCTCTTCTTCCTCATCGTCCTCGTCTTTGGTCTTCTTGCCCTTGCCGCTCTTCTTCTCCTTTTTCCCGGCCTTGTCGTCGTCGGCCTTCTGGTCCCCGTCTTCGACCTCCACTTCGTCGCTGCGCGTCGGAAAGGGGTGAGCCACGTCCTTGCGCAGAGCCATGGCGTAGACCAGGGTCGCGCGGTTCACCGCGTAGTTGAACTCGGCCTGGCCGAGCTGTGGATGGAACTCGCGGCGGCTGACGTAGAAGAGGTACTCGCCATCCGGATCCCAGCTCGGCGAGTCTTCGCCGAAGATCCCGTCGGTGACCCGGTGAAGCGTCCGGTCCTCGCGGCTCCAGATGTGGATCGCCCGCTGGCCGCTGTCTTCGGCCAGGGTCAGGGCGAGGAAACGGCTGTCGGGAGACCACTCGTAGCCGAGACCGAATGGAACGCCGTCGTCGGCCACCTCCACGACCTCGCGAGTCCCCCCGGAGGGGGGCGAACGGGTCGACGCGACGTCGAGCACGAAGAGCCGGTTCTGCTGATTGCGGTAGGCGAGGTAGCGGCCGTCGGGAGACCAGGAGAGATCGTAGTGGAGACCCGTGCTGGCGCCTTCCGTTCCGGTCAGCTGCTCGGGCTCGCCGCGACCGTCCTGGGCCATGACCCAGATCTCCTCCTCGCCGCTGCGATCGGAAGCGAAAGCGATGCGCCGGCCGTCGGGAGACCAGGCGGGCTCCCGGTCGTGGGCGCCGGGGCTGCGGGTGAGGTTACGGGTCGGGCCGTGCTCGATGGGGACACTGAAAATGTCGCCGCGCGCGGCGAAGACCGCCCGCTTGCCCTCGGGTGCGAGGCCGAAATCCCTGATTAGGCCGGCGACCGAAGTGCGAGCCGGGCGGCTGGCGAGGCCGTCGCTCGGCACCCGGATCGAGATCGACCGCACCTCGCCGGACGCGACGTCGAAGATCCGCAGCCCGCCGTTGAGCTCGAAGACGATACGGCTTTCCTCGTCGGAGCTCGGCCAGCGGACGTCCCACTCCTGCTCGTGGGTGAGCTGTTCCGTCTCCCGGCTGGCCGTGTC
Source organism: bacterium (assembly GCA_024226315.1). Taxonomy (GTDB): domain Bacteria; phylum Acidobacteriota; class Thermoanaerobaculia; order Multivoradales; family J023; genus JAAELT01. The sequence goes on from JAAELT010000672.1 coordinate 26,755, forward strand.
GTAGGCGTAGAGATTGAGCTTGCCGTCGCGGTCGGACGCGAAGTAGATCACCTCACCGATCCACATCGGATCGCGATCGGTGCGCGGATCCGCGGTGATGTTGCGGCTGTCGTGGGTCGTCAGGTCGAAGATGTGGAGATCCTGAGCCCAGCCGCCCTGGTAGCGCTTCCAATGCCGGAAGTCGCGGGTCACCGGCGAGTAGACGACCTTGGCGCCGTCGGGGGAGAAGGCGCCACCGCCCGACTCGGGCATCGGCAGGGCCTCGGGCAGCCCGCCTTCGAGGCTGACGGTGAAAAGCTGGGTGTCGCCCAGGTCCCAGCCGTCGCGAAACGACCGGAAGAGCACGGCCGAGCCGTCGGGGGTCCAGCCGTAGACCTGGTTGTCATAGCCCCAACGCGGCGGCAGCGGTCCGGGCGCCGGATAGTAAGTCAGCTGCCGGGGGACGCCGCCGCCGGCCGGCACGACGTAGACCTGCTCGTCGCCGTCGTACTGACCGGTGAAGGCGATCCACTGACCGTCGGGGGAGAACCGGGCGAAGAGCTCCACCCCGGGATGGGTGGTCAGCTGCACCGCGGTGCCACCAACCGCCGGCGCGAGCCAGATGTCGCCGGCATGGGTGAAGGCGACACGGTCGCCGTGGAGGTCGGGGAAGCGCAGCAACCGTGTCTCGCCGGCCCCCTTCCGGGGGGACGTTGTCTGGGCGATGAGCAGAGAGGCGAGGCTGGCGAGGATGGCGAGGTGGACGAGGACAGGCAGGGTTCGGCGCATGGTTTTCTCCGCGGCGGATCAGAGCAGGATTTGATTCTTGGGAAATGGCTGGTCGACAGCTACTAGAAGTACGGCAAGCCGGCTGTCGGGTTTTGGCGCAGACAGGCGACGACGGTGGCCGGCTCTCCCTTCGGAAGCCGCCGAGTACGTCTGCCGGCGGCGCCCGCCTACGCCGCGCCCGCAGGCTTGGTTTCTTCGCGAACCGGCATGGCCGGTGGATGGCAACTTCGGATATCCTTGCCGCGATCGGCGAATAGGCGAGCTCTGACATGACGCACGCGATGACGACCCTCACCCTGCGGGTGAACGGCGAGGACCACACGGTGGCCTTTCCCGCCCACCACACCCTCCTCGAAGTGCTGCGGGAGCGCTGCGGCCTGACCGGCACCAAGCACGGCTGCGAGCTCGGCGAGTGCGGCACCTGCACGGTGCTGGTCGACGGCCGGGCGGTCCTCTCCTGCCTGATGCTGGCCGTCGAGACGGAAGACCGCTCGATCGAGACCGTGGAGGGTCTCATGGACGGCAACCGCCTGCATCCGCTGCAGGCCGCCTTCGCCGACCTCGGGGCCGCCCAGTGCGGCTATTGCACGCCGGGTGTCCTGATGACGTCCAAAGCGCTGCTGGAAGCCGACGGCGACCCCAGCGAAGCCGAGATCCGCGAAGCGCTATCCGGCAACCTCTGCCGCTGCACCGGCTACCACAAGATCGTCCAGGCGGTCCTCTGGGCGGCCGCCAGATTGCGCGGCGAAGACTCGGCGCCGTCCGCCGAGGTCTTCTACGGTTCGCCGCCGCCCGGGCAGGAAGCCTCCTCCTCCTCCTCCTCGGAGGCCCACGACGATGACTGAGCCCCGAGCCGCTCTGAACCTGATCGGCAAACCCTTCCGCCGGGTCGACGGCCGGGCCAAGGTCACCGGCCAGACCCGCTTCGCCGACGATCTCACCTTTCCCCGCATGTGCTTCATGCGGCTTCACCGCAGCACCGTGCCGCACGCGCGGATCGTCGAGATCCACCTGGAGAAGGCCGAAAAGATGCCGGGCGTCCTGGGCTTTCTCACCGGCGAGGACCTGCCCGTCTCCTTCGGCATCCTGCCGATGTCGCGCGACGAGCATGGTCTGGCGGTCGGCAAGGTCCGCTACGTCGGCGATCCGGTGGTGGCGGTGGCGGCGCTCACCGAGGAGCAGGCGGAAGCAGCGGCGCGGGCGGTCGAGATCGAGTACGAGCCCCTGGCGACCATCTCGAGCGTCGAGGAGGCGCTGGCGAACCCGGAGCCCCGGATCCACGAGCACGGCTCCGGGGGCAACCTGCACCGCAAGAAATCGATGATCTTCGGCGACCTCGAGCAGGGTTTCGAGGAGGCCGACGTGATCTTCGAGGACACCCTTTTCTACGGCGGCAACACCCACCTGGCGATGGAACAGCACGCCTCGGTGGCGGTGCCCGAGGACGACGAGCGGGTGACGCTCTACTCTTCGACCCAGATCCCCCACTATGTCCACCGGGCGCTGGCTCGGGTGCTCGAGCTGCCGGCCTCGCGGGTGCGGGTCGTCGCCTGCCCCAACGGCGGCGGCTTCGGCGGCAAGAGCGACATCATGAACCATGAGATCGTGACCGCCAAGATGGCCCTGGTGCTCGGCCGGCCGGTCAAAATCTCCCTGACCCGCGAAGAGGTCTTCTACTGCCACCGGGGCCGCCACCCGATGCTGATGCACCTGCGCACCGGCTTCGGCAAGGACGGCAGCCTGAAAGCCCAGCATCTGAAAACCGCGCTCGACGGCGGCGCCTACTCCAGCTACGGCGTCGCCAGCACCCTCTACGCCGGCGCCCTGCAGACGGCGACCTACGAGCTGCCGCGCTACCGTTTCGACACCCTGCGAGCCTTCACCAACAAACCGCCCTGCGGCCCCAAGCGCGGCCACGGCACCCCGCAGCCGCGCTTCGGCTACGAGGTCCACCTCGACAAGGCCGCCCACGCGCTCGGCATCGACCCGGCCGACCTGCGCTTGCGCAACCTGGCGCCGGCGGGGTTGATCACGGCCAACTGGCTGCAACTGAGCAGCGTCGGGCTCGGCCGCTGCATCGAGGCGGTGGTGGAAGGCAGCGGCTGGCGCCGGCGCTACGGCAAGCTTCCCCACGGCCGCGGCCTGGGGCTCGCCTGCGGCGCCTACATCTGCGGCGTCGGCCTGCCGCTCTATCGCGGCGAGATGCCCCACTCCGGGGTGCAGCTCAAGCTCGACCGCTCCGGCGGCGTGGCGGTCTTCTGCGGCCAGGCCGAGATCGGCCAGGGCTCCGACAGCGTGCTGGCGGCGATCGTCGCCGAGGTGCTGGGCATCGAGCTCGCCGACATCCGCCTGGTGGTGGCCGACACCGATCTGACCCCGGTCGAGTTCGGCAGCTACGCGTCGCGGGTCACGGTGATGATGGGCAACGCCGCCTACGACGGCGCGCAGCGCGCCCGCGAGCTGATCGCCACGGCGGTCGCCGAACGGTTCGAGGTCGACTCCGAGCGCCTGGTGTTCGCCGAGAGCCGGGTCTTCGACGCCGAGGATCCCGAGAAAGGCCTGAGCTTCGCCGCCGCGGTGGCGATCGCCGAGACCCGCTTCGGCACCCTCGGCACCACCGGCTCCTACCGGCCGCCGACGCCGCCGGGACGCTTTCAGGGCTCGGGCGTCGGGCCGTCGCCGACCTACTCCTACTCCGCGGCGGTGATCGAGGTGGAGGTCGATCCGGCCACCGGCCTCTTCGACGTGGAGCACGTCTGGATCGCCCACGACATCGGCAGGTGCATCAACCCGGCGCTGGTAGTGGGCCAGGTCGAGGGCAGCGTCTACATGGGGCTCGGCGAGGTGATGATGGAGGAGCAGGCCTTCCGGCGGCTGCCGCCGCGCCTCTCCGGCGCCCTGGTCCACAAGACGCCGTCGCTGCTCGAGTACAAGAGCCCGACCTTCCGCGACGTGCCGCCGGTGACCACCTACCTGATCGAGGAGCCCGATCCGGCGGGTCCCTTCGGCGCCAAGGAGGTGGGGCAGGGACCGCTGCTGCCCATCCCGCCGGCGGCGGCCAACGCCGTCTTCGACGCCGTTGGCGTGCGCGTCGACCAGGTGCCGATCCATCCGCACATGATCTTGAGGGCCCTGGAGGACAAGGCCCGGGGCAAGGAAGGGCGCTTCGGCCCGGCAGCGTTCCCGGACGTCGACTTCCCGAGGAACCTGATCGTCCCAACGCCCGCGGAGGGTGGCGACGGCACCGCGCTGAACGATCCCCGGAGCCAGAAGCAGGCCGGGCGGCAGGCCGCCAAGGAGAAGCCGAGTGCTGCGTCTGCCCCGGTTTGAGTTTCGCGTCGCCGGCAGCGCCTCCGAGGCGGTCGCGATCCTCGCCGGCGAGGGCCCCGGCACCCGGCTGGTGGCCGGCGGTACCGATCTGTGGCCCAACATGAAGCGCCGCCACCAGAGCGCCCGCACCGTGGTCAGCCTGATGTCGATCCCCGAGCTGCAAGGCATCGTGGGAAACGGCGGAGGAGAAGGCGAGCTGCGAATCGGCGCCACCACCTGTCTCGCCGACGTCGCGGCCAGCGCCACCGTCCGCGAGCGGTACCCCGCCCTGGCGCGGGCGGTGGACGCGATCTCTTCGCCGCCGCTGCGCAACATGGGCACCCTGGGCGGCAACCTCTGTCTCGACACGCGCTGCACGTACTACAACCAGACCGAGGAGTGGCGCCGTTCGATCGACTACTGCATGAAGGAAGCGGGCAGCGTCTGCTGGGTGGCCCCCAGCTCGCCGCGTTGCTGGGCCCACTCGGCCAGCGACTCGGCGCCGATGCTCGCCGCCCTCGGCGGCCGGGTGAAGCTGGTGTCGGCGGCCGGCGAGCGGGTCCTACCCGTCGCCGAGCTGTTCGCCAACGACGGCATCGACTACCTCGAGAAGGCCGCGGACGAGCTCCTCACCGAGGTCCTGCTGCCGCCGGAGTCCGACAGCCGGCATTCGAAGTCGTCGTTCTGGAAGCTCCGGCGCCGCGGCTCGATCGACTTCGCGGTGCTGTCGGTGGCCGCCTGGGTGCGGACCGACGCGGCGGGGGTGGTGGAAGAGGCGAGGATCTACCTCGGCGCCGTCGCCTCGGCGCCGCTCGCGGCGACCTCGGCGGCCGCGGCGCTGCTCGGCGAGCCCCTCGGCGAGGAGAGCATCGCCGAAGCCGCCCGCCGCGCCCGCAAGGCCGCCACGCCGATGGACAACACCGACTTCCAGGTCCAGTGGCGGGGGCGGATGGTCGAGCTCTACACCGCCGCCGCGCTGCGCGAGATCGCCGGCCTCGACCCGGGGGTGCGTGCGCCGCGGCACCTCACCGTGCTTTCCTCGTGAAGCCGCGCTCGAGCTCCCGTCATGCCGCCGAAGACACCGCCCCTTCTCCTTCGCCGGCTGCGAGCTCGAGCGTTCCTTCAGATCGTCACCTGGCTCGTAGCAGGTCCGGTGTCGGCTCAGATCGCCCCGCCGTGGGATCGACTCCCGGGAGGGTCCCACGACGTCGGATTCAAGGTCGAGCAGCGCTTCGA
>JAAELT010000673.1 GCA_024226315.1 bacterium
ACCGCCTCCTGACTGGCCGAGCCGCCGACGTCGAGGAAGTTGGCGGCGCCGCCGCCGTAGAGAGTGATGAGGTCCGTGGGCGCCATGGCCAGAGCGGCGCCGTTAACCATGCAGGCGATGTTGCCGTCGAGCTTGATGTAGTTGAGGCCGTGCTTGCCGGCCTCGACCTCGAGCGGGTTCTCCTCCGCCAGGTCGCGCATTAGGGCGATGTCCTTGTGCCGGAAGAGCGCGTTGGAGTCGAAGTTCATTTTGGCGTCGAGCGCCAGCACGTCGCCCGAGCCGGTGATCAGCAGCGGATTGATCTCGGCCAGCGAGGCGTCGGTCTCGAGAAAACACCGGGCCAGGCCGCCGAGCAGCTTCTGCGCCGCCCGCGCGGTCTTACCCGTCAGCTCGAGCCCGGCGGTGACGGCGCGGGCCTGGAACGGCAGCAGGCCGAGCTGGGGATCGAAGTGCTGGCGGATAATCGCTTCGGGAGTCTCCTCGGCGACCTCCTCGATGTTCATGCCGCCGGCGCGCGAGGCCATGATCAGGGGCTTCTCGGCCTCACGGTCGAGAGTGACGGCAAGGTACAGCTCGTGGGCGATGTCGACCGCCTCCTCGATCAGCACCTTGCGCACCTCCTGGCCCTCGGGCCCGGTCTGCGGCGTCACCAACTGCATGCCGAGGATCTCGCCGGCTCTGGCCTCGGCCTCCTCGGGCGAGCCGGCCAGCTTGACACCGCCGCCCTTACCGCGGCCGCCGGCGTGGATCTGCGCCTTGACAACACTGCGACCGCCGAGCTCTTCGGTGATCGCCCGCGCCTGAGCCGCGTCGTCGGTGACCTGGCCACGCGGAGTCGGCACGCCGAAGCGGCGCAGAATCTCCTTGGCCTGATACTCGTGGATCTTCAAGAGGGTCTCCTTGGGATCGGATTGAAACGGCGGCGGGGACCGCGCTCGCGGAGGGGTCGGGCCACCGGAATCGGGGACTCGAAGTGTAGCCGGTCGATCCTTGCAGTCGCAACCCACCCTGATAGGCTCGACAGAGGGCACCAAGTGATCGACAAGACCGGATTTCCCGACCCTCGCCAGGCCGAGGACCACGGCCTGGTCGCCATCGGCGGCGATTACCGCCCGGAGTTGCTGGTGGCCGCCTATGCCCACGGCATCTTTCCGTGGCCCAACGACAACGTCTCCCACGCCTGGTTCTCGCCCAACCCCAGGATGGTGCTCCTACCCGAGGAGCTGCACGTCTCGCGCAGCCTGGCCAAGACCCTCCGCCGGGGCCGCTTCCGGGTCACCTACGACACCGCCTTCGAGCAGGTGTCTCGGTGCTGCGCGCGGATCGACCGCCCGGGCCAGGACGGCACCTGGATCACCGAGGAGCTGCGCGCCGGCTTCGTCGAGCTCCATCACCTCGGCCTCGCCCACTCGGTCGAGACCTGGCGCGGCGACCGCCTGGTGGGCGGCCTCTACGGCCTCAGCCTGGGCACCATGTTCTGCGGCGAGTCCATGTTCCACCTCGAGCCCGACGCCTCCAAGGTCGCCTTCGTCGCCCTGGTCCGGCGCCTGCGCGGCTGGAGCTTCCGCCTGGTTGACTGCCAGGTCCACACTGGCCACCTGGAACAGCTCGGCGCCCACGAATGGCCCCGCGACCGCTTCCTCGACGAGGTCGAGATGGCGGTCCAGTACCCGACGCGGCCAGGGCCGTGGACGGAGACCGAGTCATAGCTCCCCCACCTCGAACCCCATCGCCGCGAGCGGGCCCGCCAGGTCCTCCGGCAACGGCGCCCGCGCCCGGATCGGCCTGCCGTCAGTCGGGTGCGCCAGCTCCAGCTCGCGCGCGTGGAGGGCCAGGCGGTGGAGGCCGAAACGGCGGCGGAACTCGCGGTTGAGATCGCCCTTGCCGTAGCGGACGTCGCCGATCAGGGGATGGGTGAGATGCTTCAGGTGGCGGCGGATCTGGTGAAGGCGGCCGGTCTTCGGGATGGCCTCGACCAGGGAGTAGCGCTCGAAGGTGGCGAGGCGGCGGATCTCGGTGACAGCGGGGACGCGCTCGCCGCGTGGCTTTTTCGGGACTGGATGGTCGAGGATGACGTGCTCCGGCGCGATGCCGCGCACCAGGGCGAGGTAGCGCTTGCGCACCTCACCTTCGGCGAACTGCTTCTGGAGGAGGCGGGCGGTGTCGCGATCCAGCGCGAAGGCGAGGGCACCGCTGGTCGGGCGGTCGAGCCGGTGCACGGGATACACGTGGCGACCCAACAGATCGCGCGCCAGGGTCATGGCCACCACCCGGTCGCGCCCCCAGCCGCGGTGCACCAGCATGCCGGAGGGCTTGTCGACGATCAGCAGGACGTCGTCGCGGTAGAGGACGGGCAGCGACGGCTCAGCGGCGTCAGCTGTCCGAGCGGCGGATGACCCTGCCGGGTCGCTCCCCGGTCGTCTTGCCGTGGGCATAGACCTCCCGTCCCGCGACCCAGACACGCTCGATTCCCACCGACACGGCCTGGGGATCCTCGGGCGTGGCGCGGTCCAAGACCCGATCGGGGTCGAGCAGCACCAGGTCGGCGACCGCCCCCGGGCGCACCACACCGCGGTCCTCGATCCCCACGTGCTCGGCCGCGAGCGAGGTCATCTTGCGCACCGCCTCTTCCAGCGTCAGCAGCCCCTGCTCTCGCACCATGCGCCCGAGCACCCGCGGGAAGGCGCCGAAGCCGCGCGGGTGGCGGCCGTCGAGCTCGCCGTCGGTGGAGACGTTGGCGTGCGGCCACGCCAGCAGGCCGGTGACGTCCTCCTCCTCCATGCTGGTGGCGATCACGCTCTCGGCCGGCTTGCCGGTCTTCTCCTGCAACGCCTGGGACTCGGCGATCAGCTGCATCAGCGCCTCCGCCGGCTCAACGCCGCGGATCTCCGCCACCTCGGCCACCGTGCGGCCGATGTAGGAAGGCTCGGGATCGAACTGGCCGAGCAGCAGGCCGTCGGCAGGAGCGAGCTGGGCGAGCACGAAGTCGGCCGTCCGGCGGTTGTCGAAGTCGCGCTCCGGGAACAGCACCGTGAGGGTCGACTGCCAGTAGGTGTAGGGGTAGACGTCTGCGGTGACGTCGACGCCCTCGGCGCGCGCCTCGTCGAGGCGTTCGAGCAGCTCGCCGGAGCGCCCCCACAGGCCGACCATGGCGAGCTTCATGTGCGAGATCTGCACCGGGATCCGGGCCTCGCGGCCAATGAGCAGGATCTCCTCCACCGCGCTAAAAAACGTACGGTCCTCGCTGCGGATGTGGCTGATGTAGCGCCCGCCCGCGGCCGCGGCCTCGCGCGCCAGGGCCAGCACCTCGTCCGTCTCGGAGTAGATGCCCGGGTCGTACTCCAGTCCGGTGGCCAGGCCGAGCGCGCCGGCCTCCAGGTCGCGGCGCACCAGCTCGCGCATCTCCTCGACCTCGTCGTCGGTGGCGGCGCGGCGGAAGTCCTCCCCCATCACCTGCTCGCGAAGGGTGTTGTGGCCGGAGTAGGAGGCGACGTGGACCGCCGCCGGGCTCTCCTCCAGCCGGGCGAAGTAGTCGGCGAGCGGCAAGCGCGAGCCGCCGTCCTGACCGGCGACGATGGTGGTGATGCCCTGGCTGACCGCCGCCAGCGCGTCGGGCGCCTCGAACAACCCGTCGTCGTGATGGGAGTGAGTGTCGATGAAGCCGGGGGCCAGCGCCAGGCCGCCGCCGTCGACCACGGCCTCGCCCCGGATCGGCTCCAGCTCGCCGACCTCGACGATCCGGTCGCCCAGAATCCGCACCGAAGCCGGCCGGCGATCGGCGCCGGTGCCGTCGACCAGGACGACGTCGGCGATCAGGATGCTCGCGGGAGGCGGGCCGTCCGCGCAGGCGAGTAGCCAGAGGACTACGAGAAAGGCAACGAGCGGCCAGGCAAGAAAGCGGTCAGTCTTCACGGCGGCTATTCTCTCCGATCCGTCGACAACAGTCATCGGGCTCCCCTATCGTAGCCCCCGCGACTCGTGATCAAATCCCGCACATGCCTCCCCGCACGGTGATCGCCGCGTTCGCGGCCCTGGTCTTGCTCGGAGCCGCCTCGTGCCCACGCCAGCGGGACTCCTCGCCCCAGCTGATCATCCTCTCCTGGGACGGCGCCGGCGACTGGATCGTCGACCGGCTGATGGCGGAGGGCCGGCTGCCCCACCTGGCGCGGTTGGCGTCGCGGGGCGTCGCCGCCGAGCACAGCCTGTCGAGCGTGCCCACCAAGACGGCCGTGGCCTACGCTACCCTGTGGACGGGCTGCTGGCCCGACTGCCACGGCGTCACTGGCAACTGGGTGATCCCCCGGCCCGATGCCGAGCACTCGCTGCTCGAATCGGCCCGCGGCTACAGCTCCGAGGTTCTGCGCGCCGAGCCGCTCTACGTGACGGCGGCCAAGGCCGGCAAGAAAGTGGCGGTCCTGTCCGCCACCCAGTCCTACCCGGAATGGCCGCACGCCGAGAACCTGCGCCGTGCCGGGGTGCCGGAAGGACGCTACCTGAGCTTCAGCGGCTTCGAGCACCGCGTGGCCAACGCCACCGTGCTCGATGCATCGAGGTTGCGACCGGCCCGGGGAGGCTGGGACGGCGTGCAGCGGGAAGGCCGGGCCTTCGAGCTGGACTTCCAGGTCGCCGATTCGAGCTTCCGCGCCCTCGCCTATGACAGCTCCGACGACCCGACTGTGGGTCTCGACCGCGTGCTCGTCCACCAGGTCGAGACCGGCGCCCGCGCAACGCTCACGCCGCGGCCTGCCGGCGCCTTTCCAGGCGGCTGGAGCGCGCCGTTTCGAGTCGCCAAGGGAGAGCTGGCGGGCAACACCTTCTTCCGGCTCTTCGAGCTCGCCCCCGACGGTTCGCTCCTGACCCTGTACCAGCGCGAGGCGAGCGCCCTGAAGGGCGAGCACTCGCCGGATCGTCTCGGCGAGTACCTCGATGCCTACCCCGGATTCCACGATACCGGCGCGGCACGCTACCGCGAGGGAGCCCTCGGGACGCCGCTGATGCTCGGCGGCGACGGCACGGCCGAGGACCGGATGCTCGAGATCTCGGCTTTCGACGCCGAGCTGCTGGCGCGCGGCACGCTCTTCGCGCTCGAGGCCTGGCGGCCGGACGTGCTGCTGCACTACTCGCCGTGGAGCGACGACGCCGGCCATCTATGGATTGGGCTCCTCGATCCCCGCCGGCCCGGCCACGATCCCGAGCTGGCGGCGAAGATCTGGCCCCGGTTCGCGCGCGCCTACGAGCAGCTCGACGCCTGGCTGGGCACGGTGATGGACGCCGCGCCTGACGCCGTCATCGCCCTGGTCTCCGACCACGGCATGGCCGGCTCGACCCGCTACGTCTACCTCAATCATGCCCTGGAGCAAGCCGGCCTACTGGCGCGCGACGACGCCGGAGAAGTCGATCTCACGCGCACCCGCGTGATGGCCGCCGACTCGGATTTCTTCCTGCGCGTCAACGAGCGGTCGTGGAAGGGCGGAATCGTCGACGACGCCGAGCGCGACGCCGTTCTCGCCGCCGCCGCCGAGGCGCTTACCGGCATCCGCGATCCGGAGCGCGGCACGCCGGTGATCACCCGCGTGATCCACCCGCGTGACTTTCCCCTGCACGGCATCAGCTCGGAGCGCAGCGGCGACCTCTACTTCGACCTCGCGCCGGGCTTCTACCCGCAGAACGGGGTCTCCGACCGCCTCTTCGGCCCGCCCCGCTGGCCCTGGCCCGAGGGCAGCCACGGCTACTGGCACGAGCGGCGCGACATGCACGCCATCTTCTACGCCGCCGGCCCGGGGCTCAAAGGTGGCATCACGGTGCCGCCGATCCGCCACATCGACGTGGCGCCGACCCTGGCGCTGCTGGCCGGCTTCCCGGCCCCACCGCAGGCACGGGGCGAGGTCGTCGAGGCGATGCTCGCGCCATGAGGATCGTCGCCCATGCGTTCACGGCGGCGCTGTGCCTGGTCCTGAGCGCCTGCACCAGCGAGCCGAAGACCGAACCCAGTGAGCCCACCAGACCCGCCGAGCCGGCTGTCGCGGAGGCCGACATGGGCACCGCCCTGCTGCTCGGGGAAACCGCCGAGCTGCACCGCCAGGGCCGGTACCAGGAGGGGCTTCTGCGCCTCGAACAGGCACTCGACGAGAACCCCGAGCGCCCCCGGCTGCACTACAACCTGGGCGTCTTCCACGCCTCGCTGCGCGACTACCAGGCCGCGGCGAGCGCCTTCGAGGAAGAGCTCGCGCGCTACCCGGGACACATCGACAGCCACCGCGCCCTGGGCGCGGCCTACACCCGCCTCGGCCGGCTGGAAGACTCCCTGCCCCACTTCGAGAGCTGCCTGGCCGGGGCGCCCGACGACGAGCTCTGCACCTTCGAGCTGGGGCGGAACCTCGCCACCCTCGGGCTGCACGATCAGGCCGCGCCGTACCTGGCCCACGCCGCCGGCCTGCGGCGCGACGCCGAAGCCTGGGCGGAGCTCGGCGTCGTCCGCCGCCGCTTGAACGACCTCGAGGGCGCGGCGGACGCCTTCGCCAAGGCCCTGGCCGACGAACCGTCGCACCTCAAGACGCTGCTGGGCTACGGCCAGGCCCTGACCGCCCTCGGACGCTCAGAGGACGCCGGGCTCCTGCTCGAGCGCCACAAGCACCTCGCCGCGCTCGCCGACCAACTCGACGCCTTCGAGCGTTCCCGAGAGCAGAAGGAGCCGCCCCCCGGCGCCTGGCTCGACGTTGCCCACCTGCACCTCGACCGCGGTGACCGTCCCGCCGCGGCCGCCGCCTACGAGCAGGCGATCGAACGCGACCCAGGCAACCCCGTGCCGTCGCTGGAGCTGGCGCGGCTCTACCTGGAAGACGGGCGCCTTGCCGAGGCCGAGCGCTGTATCGACTCCGCGCGCGCGGCCGACCCGGCCAACCCCGCGCCCGGTTTCTACCGCGGCCTGCTGCTCTTGAAACGCGGCGACGCCGAGGCGGCAGCCCGCGCCCTCACCGGCTCGCTCGAAAGCGGCGGCTGGCCGGCGGCGGCATTCGTCGACCTGGGAGACGCCTACCGTGAGGCCGGCGACCTGGAGCGCGCCGCCAGCGCCTACCTGGAGGGCATGCGGCTGGAGCCCGATAACCCAGGGGCGCACCACGGGCTGGCCCTGGCGAGCTACCGTCACGGCGAGCGCCAGTCGGCCCAGAACGCCGCGCGGCGGGCGGTCGAGCTCGCACCCGAAGACCCCGACACCTGGACGCTGGCCGGCATCCTGCTGTTCGAGGCCGGCAACGTCGGCGGCGCCGACTCGGCCTTCCGCAACGCGCTCGCCCTCGAGCGCATGACCCTGCTGCGGGCCGGCGGCGCGGACGAGCTGCTGGAGGACTTCCCGGGAAGCGGCGGCGCGCTCGATCTCTATCGCCGGTTGCTGACCGAAAGCTGATCCGCAAGCTCCTGCCGGCTTCGCGCCAGGCCGGCGCGCGCCTCGACCGAGTCGGGCATGCCCACGACGGCACGCTCGAAGGCGGCAACGGCGTGCTTCGGGAAACCCGCTCGACTCCATGCCCTGCCCGCGTCGAGATAGATCGAGGGCGGCCATTCACCCCGAGCGAGGGAGGCCTCGAAGTGCGCCAGAGCGGCCGCCTCGTCACCCCGCGCGATGTCGATGGTGCCCTTCAGAAAGAGCACCGCGGGATTGCCAGACATCTCCTGCGGCAGCGAGTCCACGAGCTGGTCCGCGGCGTCGGGATCGCCCCGGTGAGCCAGTCGGTTGGCCAGCGCCAGGACCGCCGGCGGGAATCCCGGCGCTCGAGCCAACACCTGGCGCAGGACAGCCTCCTCGGTTTCACCCTGCCCTCGCTGGCGATGGATCCGCGCGATTTGGAGCTGGATCTCGATATCGCTGTCGGGTTGGGCCGCCGCGCGGCGCAGGGCGTCGAGCTCGTCCTCGAGCGCCGCCTGCTCACGGTGCCGTTCGAGCATGGCGCGCCCCTCCTCGCCCCGGCCGGCCGCCACCAGCGTCTGCCCCATGCCGACCAGACTCGGGAGGTGGGAGCTGTCGAGGTCGAGGGCCTTGTCGTAGGCGGCGAGAGCCTCGTCCATGCGTCGCCGGCGGCGTTCGAGCTGCCCGAGCTCGGCCCACACGTCGGCGCGGTCGAGCTGCCCGGCAGCCGAGGCGAGTGGCACCGCCGCGGCGTCGAGCTCACCCAGGTCGATCAGCGACAGCCCCAGGCCATACCGGCAGCCGGCGTGCTCGGGCAGACCGGCGACGCACTTTTCGAAGTGCTCGGCAGCCTCCGCGGGCGCGCCGCGGCCCAGCGCCAAGTCGCCGAGCGCCCGGTAGCTCGGGTAGTGCGCGGGCCGCAGCGTGATCGCACGGTTCAGGGCCGCCTCGGCAGTCGCGAAGTCACCCGTCGCCTGCAGCAGCAGACCCTGCTGGAAGTGCAACAGCGCCTCGCCCGGGTGCTGCTCCAACGCTTCCCCGACCCGTGCCAGCCCCTCCTCGTACCGTCGGTCCCGGTGTAGGGCCTCGATCTCCGCCAGCAGCTCACCGTGCTCCTCCACAGGGGCGGGGCTCACGGGGGGCCCCGGAGCCTCCGCAACGGGCTCGGGCGGCTCGGCGCAGCCGGCCACCACCAGGGCACAGACCACGAACCGGACCAGGCTCACGAGCCCTGCTCCAGACGCAGGACCTCGCTCGCGTCGGTCGGCACCGACGCGCCGTCGACCGTCTGGCGAGAGCCGTCGGGCCAGCGGACCTCGAGCTTCTCGACGCCGGCGCCGCCGGCCAACCCGAAGACCAGCCGCGGACCGCCCTGCGACAGGTAGCCGCTGCCGGCGCGCACCTCCTCAGTCTGCCGGCCGCCGGCGGAGTCGACCAGCACCGCCCGGGCGCCGACCGCCGAGCGGCCCGAGGGCAGGCGCAGGTCGACGACCACCGCCGGCCGGCCGTCGGCGACGCGGTTGAACAGCAGCGCGGGCTCCTGGTCGCAGGTGGTGATCAGCAGGTCCTGGTCGCCGTCGCCGTCCAGGTCACCGGCCGCTACAGAGCGGCTAACGCGTGCCTCGGAGAACCAGGGCCCGGCGCGCGCCACCGGCTCGAACCTGCCGCGACGGTTCTCGAACAGCTGGTCCGGCTGCTCGAACGAGGCGCTGGCGCGGATCTCGCGGACGTTGTCCAGGATGTGGCCGTTGGCGACGTAGAGATCGAGGTCGCCGTCGAGATCGGCATCGAACAGCTCGACGCCGAAGCCCACCCGCTCGTGGCTGGGCGCCGCCAGGCCGCTCGGCCGGGTGGCGTCCTCGAAGAAACCATCGCCAAACTGACGGTAGAGGGTGTTGGTCTCGAGGTCGAGGTTGGCGACGTAGAGGTCGAGCCGCCCGTCGCCGTCGACGTCGCCGGCGTCGACCCCCATGCCCGCCTCGGTGACGCCCTCCTCGTTGAAGGCGACGCCGGAGGCGACGCCCAGATCCTCGAACCGGACTGTGCCGTCCGCCCCGTTCCCCAGGCTGCGCCACAGGAAGTTGCGGGTGGAGGCGCTGGAGACGGAGAGGTCGGTCCAACCCTCGTCAGCGAAGTCGGGCCAGATCACGCCCAGCCCCCTGGACCCA
>JAAELT010000674.1 GCA_024226315.1 bacterium
ATGAGGTTGGCATTGTGGACCTTGGCAGCCAGGGCACGCTGGACCTCCAGGGACCGAACCCCGGCGTTTCGGACCCGTTCGAGGAGGCTGGCGAGGAGAGCCGGGACCGCCGGCGGCGGCGGGACTTCCCGGCGCGGGGGGTATCGGGGCCGGAGCGACTCCTCGTAGAGGGCTTGGGCATCACCGAAACCCGCCATTCCCTCAGGCGGGCGCGAATCCCCCAAAAGAGCGCCGACGAGGTCGGAGCAACACAGGACGTTGGCGAGGAAGGCCGAGGGAGCGATGTCGCGGGCCCGGTAGATGCCCAGACCGGCGGGCGCAGGCAGGGCCGTCTGCGCGGCTTGGGCCGGCGAGGTAGATATTCCGAACCGGCGGAGCCAGGTGTCGGAAACCAGCGCGTCGAACTCCCGGATAGAGGATGGGATGTGTTGCGGGGGTGTGGACCGCAGGGCGAAGTTGAATTTAGGCATAAGGATACAGAACTTAAGGAGCGCCAGTTCGATCTGGGGGTCCTTAACCTGATCCATTGCCAGGGCGCACCGACGGATTTTATCGATGCGTTCGGCGACGTAAGCGTCGCA
>JAAELT010000675.1 GCA_024226315.1 bacterium
ATTAAAGCGGGAAAGAGCCACGGAACGGGTCGTGGACCCGTTGAGGTGCTGGAAGATCACGCGGACGTCACGCGGACCTATTGACAGCCGCAGACTCTTGTGCCACTCTTCACTTTCCGCCGCCGAGAAAAGCGGTCGGACGAGTGTCGCGGGGTGGAGCAGTCCGGTAGCTCGTTGGGCTCATAACCCAAAGGTCGCAGGCTCAAATCCTGCCCCCGCAACCAACTTCGATCATCCGGCGACGGCATTCGTCGCCAAACGATATACAGATGCCAGCCAGGCCCCAGGGTCTGGCTGTTTTCGTTCTGGTCGACGTCCTTACGCCTCTGCCGACGGTGGCCCGCCGGAGCCGCCTTGCTTGCGCGCCTCACCAGGGTGCAACCGCAGGGCAAAAAGCGCGGTGGCGAGCACCAATGCGCCGCCCATGGTGAACGGAGTGCCCTGGCCGATGTGCTGGAAGACGGCGCCCGCCAGGACCGGTCCCAGCAGTCGACTCATGCCGCCGAATGCCTGCTGCACGCCCAGGGTCTGGCCCACCTCGCGCGGATCAGCGTAGCGCGAAATCAGCGATGTGGTGGAAGGAAACAGCAGCGCCGTGCCGGCGGGCACGAGGATCATTACCCCCAGGAACTTCAGCGGCGAGGTGGCCAGGGGCACCAGCAGCATGCCGGCAGCCAGCAGCAGCGCACCGGTGCGCAATACCCGTACCTCGCCGAATCTCTGCACCAGGGCGCCCAGCACCACCGCCCGCATCACTACCGAGACCAACCCGACGATGACGTAGAACCAGCCGATGTTGCCCTCGTGGATGCCGAATCGAGCCGCCAGGAACAGCGCCATGACGCCGTTCATGGCGAAGAAGGCCAGCATGCCGGCGGAGTAGATCCAGATCAGGCTGTGGGCGGGCACGGCCGGGTGTGCCAGCACGGTGCCGATCTGGTGACGAATCGAGCGGCGCTGCCTGGGCTCGCGATCGTCCGCGGCGTGCTCGGAGATCGACTCCGGTAGCCAGCGCCAGGCGAACAAGATGTTGAGCACACACAGCACCGCCGCGATCAGCCCCGGGGACTCCGCCCCCAGGCCGGCGCTGATCGCCAGCGAGCCGATCGCCGGGCCGATCATCACTCCGGCGCTGGTGCAGGCGGTAAGCCATCCGAGGCCCCGGGCACGCTCCTCGGGCCCCACCGAATCGCTGACGTAGGCCGACACCACGCTCATGGTGCCGCCGCCCACGCCCTGCACCAGCCGGCACACCAGCAGCAGCCACACCGCGTCGGCGAAGGCGAAGATCACGAACGCCACCGCCGACATCGCCTGCGAGGTGAGGATCACCGGCCGCCGCCCCAGGCGATCGGAAAGCCGACCCCAGAGCGGCGCCGAGATCATCTGGGCGAGGGCGAACGAAGACATCAGGATGCCGACGGTGAAGGCGTCGGCGCCGAATCGGGTGGCGTAAAGAGGCACAAGTGGCAACAGCAGCGCGAAGCCGACCATGTCGACGAACGCCGTCACCATGAGCACCCACAGGCGGCTCAGGGAGAGCTTGCGTTCGCTCAGGGTCGGCCTTCCCCTCGCCCCCAGATCAGGAAGGCGCCGGCGCTCATCAGCATCAACAGCACGCCGTAGGCGGCCGCCGCCCCGAACTCCTGCACCCGCAGCGACGACTGGATCTCGATCGAGATCGGCCGGGTCTCGAAGGTGTAGAGCACGATCGAGGTCACGAAGTCGCCGAGGCCGGTGATGAAGGCCAGGCCCAGCCCCGCCACCACCGCCGGGCGCACCAGCGGCAGCACCACCTGCCACAAGGTGCCGAAGGAGCTCGCCCCCAGGCTGCGGGCCGCCTCCTCGAGCGCGGGATCGAGCTGACGCAGGCCGGCGAGCGCGGCGCGGCCGGTGATCGGCAGGCAGCGCACCAGGTAGGCCAGCGGCAGGATGATCGGCGTGCCGATCCAGACGAAGCGGCCGAACCAGGGCGCGTGGACGCTGAAGGCGGTGCCCAGGGCGACCGCGAACACGGTGCCGGGGATCGCCCAGGGCAGGGCCACCAGCACCTCGAGCGCGCCGCCCAGCCGCTTGCCCTGGCGCAGCGACTGGCGTGCCGCCATCAGGCCCAGCACCACCGCGCCGGCGGTGGCGGCGGTCGCCATCCACAGCGAGTTCAGCATCGGCCGCAGGCGCTCGGGCTCGGAGAACAGCTCGCGGTAATTACCGAAGTCGAGCACCGGCGGCCACAGCTCCACGGTCCACGTGCCGTGCGGCACCAGCGAGATGAGCAACAGCGTCAGGTGGGGCAGCAGCATGAAGGCGGCCAGCCCCCAGCCCAGCGCGGCGAAGCCCCAGCGCGCCGCCGGCCGCTCGATGCGGCGCCGCACCGGCGCCACGCCGTGAGCCGAGGCCACCGCTTCGGCACCCTGGAAGCGCCGGATCAGCCACAGCGCGATCAGCGCCAGCGACGCCAGCACCATGGCCTCGACCTGGGCCAGGGCGTACTGACCGTTGACCCGCGAGGCGACGATCTGGGTGGTCATCACCCGGTAGCCGCCGGCGAAGATGTAGGGCGCCGAGAACGAGCCCAGCGACGTCATGAAGGTCAGTAGCGCCGCGCCCAGGAGCGCGGGCTTGAGCTGCGGCAGCGTCACCCGCCACAGGATGCGCCAGCGCCCGGCGCCGAGCGCCGCCGCGGCTTCCAGCATGGAGCCGTCGAGCCGCGCCAGGGCGGCGCGCGCGAAGAGGTAGAAGTAGACGTACATCGAGTAGGTATGCACCAGCAGGATCGCCCCCGGCCCGTGCAGGCGCCAGGGCGGCTGGTCGAGACCCAGCACGGTCTGGACCGCGCGGGACACGAAGCCACTCTCGCCGTAGAGAAACAGGAAGGCGATTACCCCCACCAGCGGCGGCAACGCCACCGGCAGCGCCACTAGCGCTCCCAGCACCCGGCGGCCGGGGAAGTCGGTGCGCTCGAAGACGAAGGCCAGCGGTACCCCGACCAGGCCGGCCAGCACCACCGACGCCACCGAGATCCACAGGCTGCGCCACAGGGCGCGCCACTCGTCGATCCTGCCGGCGAACTCGCCGAAATGCCCGAGCGTCCAGGTGCCGGCGCCGCCCAGCGCCTCGATCAGGGTGAGCAGCAGTGGGTAGGTGACCAGCCAGATCAGACCCAGGACGACGAGGTAGGCGAAGAGGCGCGGCCGGTCCAAGCGCGGCCGGCCGAGCCTCGCCGGGCTCATTCGGCGTCGTCCTCGAGGCGGAAGATCCGGGGTTTGGGACCGCCCGGACGCGGCGCGACGAAGACGTCTGCGTGGGGCGCCGGCCTGGTGTCGTCGGCCAGTACCTGGATCTCCTCGCCGCCCATCAGGCGCACGATGCAATAGGTTAGGGGCCCGGTGAAGCGGTTCTCCACCACTCGCGCCGGCAGCGCGCCGCCGGTCTCGGACGTCGCCAGGCGCAGCGACTCGGGCTTGACGACGATCTCGACCCGCTGATCCTCTTCCAGCGGCTCAGCCGGCACCCCGGACCAGCTGACCGCGATGTCCTGCACCTGGCCGAGCGCTACCCAGACCTCGTCACCGCCCGAGACCTCGTCGACGAAACCCCGCAGGGTGCTCGAGCGACCGACGAAATTCGCCACGAAGCGGGTGCGCGGCGACTGGTAGAGGTCCGCCGGCGTGCCCACTTGCTCGAGCCGTCCGCCGTGCAGAACGGCCACCCGGTCGCCGACGTGGAAGGCCTCTTCCTGCTCGTGGGTGACCAGCACCGTGGTGATGCCGATCTTGCGCACCGCCGCCACCAGCTCGCGCCGGGTGCGCTCGCGCAGGGCCGGGTCGAGGTTGGACAACGGCTCGTCGAGCAGCAGCACCCGTGGCTCGGGCGCCAGCGCGCGCGCCAACGCCACGCGCTGCTGCTGACCGCCCGAGATCTCGGACACCTTGCGCCCGCCGTAGCCCGCCAGGTCGGCGAGCTCGAGCATCTCGTCGACCCTCTCGCCCAAGCCGGCCTTGCGTCCCTGGGCCCGCAGGCCGAAAGCCACGTTGTCGAACACACTCATGTGCGGGAAGAGCGCATAGTGCTGAAACACCATGCCGAAGCCGCGACGCGCCGGAGCCAGCCCAGTGACGTCCTCGCCGTCGACCAGGATCTCGCCGGCGTCGGGGGTCTCGAAGCCGGCGAGGAGCCGCAGGGCGGTAGTCTTGCCGCTGCCCGAAAGGCCGAGCAAAGCCAGGATCTCGCCCTCGGCGAGGTCGAGAGTCAGATCCGTCAGCACCTGGACGTCACCGAAGCTCTTGTCGAGGTGGCGAATCTCGAGAAAGCTGGACATCAATCCTTCGCTCCCCGCCCCCTGACGCTCTGGTCCCAGGTGCTCATCCACTCCGCGCCCCGCTCCTCGATCAGCTGCCAATCGACCTCGGCGGTGACCAGGTCCGCGAGCGCCTGGCGCGCCCATTCGGGCAGCTCCTCGGGCGGCAAGTCGCCTCTCGCCGGCAACCGGAAGGCTTTCTCCGCCGCCATCAGCAACACTTCTCGGCTGCCCACCCATTCGATGAAGGCGCGCGCCGCTTCCGGCTGGCGCGAGCCCTTGACCAGACCGATCGAGTCGTCGATCACCGGCGAGCCGCTGGCCGGGAACCGGTACCCGAGCGGCGAGCCGCGCAGGCGCTGGAAAAGGATGTCGGTGAGCTCCCACATGGTCACCAGGCCTTCCTGGCGCACCATCTTCTGGTGCAGGAGAGCCGGGTTGTGGACGTACTCCTTGGTCTGCACGTCGAGCTGCCGCAGCCACTCGAAGCCGCTCTCGGCGTCGCCGGTCTCGGTCACCGAGCGCGCCAGCACCATGCCGAAGATGGTGCGCATCGTGCCGCTGGCCACCGGATCGCGGATCAACACCTTGCCGCGCCACTTCTCGTCCAGCAGGTCGTCCCAGTCGCTGGGCGCGTCCTCCGCGGACACCGCGTCTTCGTTGTAGACCAGGAGAGGCGGCGTGCGATAGAGACCGAAGAAGAGATCCTCGGGGTGCTGGCTGGCGGCCGGCAGATGGTCGGCCCAGGACGGGCGGTAGGGCTGGAGCAAGCCGTCACGAGCGCCGCGTCCGAGAATCGTCGCCGGGCCGCCGAACCAGACGTCGCATTGCGGGTTGGCGGCCTCCGAACGCACCCGCTCGTAGACCTCCTGGGAGCCCATGTCGAGGCAACGAACGTCGATCTGCGGGTTGGCGGCCTCGAAGGTCTCTTCCACCAGGCCGAGCAGGTCGCGGCCGTGCGGCGAGTAGATGGTCAGTGGCGTACGGCCGTCGTCGCAGCCCACGAGGCTGATCGACAGTGCGAGCGCGAAGAATCCCGTGGATGCCCGGCTTCCGATTCTCATGTCGATCCTCTTTCCGCGGAGTCTTCACCCAGCGCCAGCAGGTTGACGAACAGACGGTAGGCGCCTGTGACGCCGGCCGGCAACTGGCGAAAGAAGGCCAGGCCGCAGTAGACGTAGTGGCCTTCGCCGAGCCGCGCCACCAGCAGGCCGCCGCGCTTCTCCTCGCCATCCGGATCGGCCATCGCCAGGAGGGGCTGGTAGGCGTCGTCCCAGGTACCGGCGAAGTAGAGCCCGCGCTCCTGCACCCAGCCCCGCCAGTCGTTCTCGCCCAGCCGGTTCGGGGTAGTGAAGACGGCATGCTCGGGCTCGAGCACGGTCACCGGTGCGGTCTCGTCCGTGATGCGATCGTGAGGCCGCCGGATCTCGAGCGGGAAGGGCGCGTGCCCTCCGCGGGCGAACTGATATTGCTGGTACTGCACGATGAGCAGACCGCCGGCACGGGCGTAGTCGAGCAGCCGGTCGTTGATGCGCCCGAGCGCCCGGTCGACCTCGTAGGCGCGGCTGCCGACGACGATGGCGTCGAAAGCCTGAAGGTCCTGCTCGGCGAGATCGGCGGCGGACAGCGGCACGACCGGCAGACCGATGCGCTCGAGCAGCTCGGGCATGCCATCCGAGGCGCCGCGGATGTAACCCAGCCGTTCGAGCCGCGGTAGACGGATGTCGCCGGCCGAGATCTCGAGCCGTGCCGGCTCCGGCAAGGCCACCGGCCGCACGTGCTCGTAGTCGATCACGCGCAGCGCCCGGTCGTAGCGAGCGCCGCTGTCGCTCGTCACCGCCAGGGCGACCTCGTAGCGCCCCGGCGCCAGGTCTGCTGGCGCCTCGATCGCCACCTCGACGGTCCGGCGGCTGCGCGCGGGAGAGGTCTCGACCTCGATCGGCTCGATCTCCGGCCAGCCCTCGGGGGTCGTCACGGCGAGCCGGACACGCACCAGGCGCTCGACATTGGAACGGACCTCGGCACGCAGGGTCGCCTTTTTGCGCGCGCCCACGGACCACACCAGGGAACGCGGCTCGACCGCCACCTCGAGCTCTGGCACCGCCCGCAGCGGCGTCCTCACCTCGCCCACCGCCTGATCGCCGACCCGGTGGACCACCTCGCGCTCGAGCTGAAGCGGCACGCCGGCGAGCGAGAAGGCGAAGCGCAGGGACAGCGGCGGCGGCGCGAACGGCTCGCCTCGCACATCGGGGGGAGCCGTGCTCCAGTCGTAGAGGTCTCCGGCGCGTCCAGATCGCAGGAAGTAGGGTGTCGTGGGGTCGGTGTTCTCTGGTACGTCCACCCGGATTGTCCGCTCGTCGGTCAGCTGGGTGGTGAAACGTCCTCGGGCCGGCTCGGCCGGCGCACTCGTGCCTGCCTGCCAGCCGGCCGGACTCACCACCGTCACGTCCAGATCTTCTATCGCCAGGTCACCACCGTTCCAGAAGATCGAGCGCACCTCGAGCTGCTGCCCTGGTACCACGGTCGGGCGCTCGGCCACGGCGTCGATCGCCAGGCGCGCCGCGGCGGCCAGGCCCTCGGTCGCGACCTCGAGCTTCTCCGCCACCAGCTCGCGCACCGCGCGGTGGGCGGCGTCCTCCTTGGCGGCCAGGTCTCCTTCGAGCGCGTGTAGCAGGCGGACGATCTCGAGCAGCGGAGCGGCGGCGGCCCCCGGCTCCGCGGCCGCCAGACGGCCGCGGGTGCCGGTGGCGATCTCGGCCACCCGCGCCAGGCGCTCGGTCGCTTCGCGCCTGAGCTGCCCCTCGGGCAAAGCGTCGGCGATCGCCTGCGGGCGGGTGTCGATGCCCTCGAACAAGGACTCCGCTTCGCTCCCGCCGGCCCCCGCCACCCACGCCAGTCGGCCGGTGGCGTCGCCCAGGGGTTGCACCGACCCCATGTCCTGGCACCGGTGCTGGGAGCGGCTGGCCAGCGCCAGCTGCAGGATCGAGCGGCCGGTGAACGGCTCGATCGTTCCCAGTGGCAGCTCCAGGGTGGCGGCGTTCGGGTTCCACCACACGGAGCGGTAGAAGGTCGACACCCGCCAGGGCGAGAGCCCCTCCTCACCGAGCTCGGGGAAAGCCGCGGGATCGGCGGACAGCTCGAAGACTTCTCCGGCGACCAGCCCCGAGGCCTGGTGTTGGCCGTGGCCGGCCTGGGGAGTGGGCGGGAATACCGCGGCGATCACCTGGGGCTTGAAGCGCCGAACCACGCGCATCGCGTCTTCGAGCAGCACCTCCTTGGGCCAGCGTTCCAGCGTCTCCTCGAGCGAACGCGTGTAGCCGAAGTCGTAGGCGCGGGTGAAGAATTGCCGGGCGCCGTCGATCCGCCGTGCCGACTGCAGCTCGCGCGAGCGCAGCAGCCCCAGGCCCGGGCCCAGCTCGGGACCGATCAGGTTCTGCCCGCCGTCGCCCCGGCTGAGCGAGAGATAGGCCGCCTCCCCGCCCAGGCCGCGCGCCACCCAGGTCAGGAGCGCCGTGTCCTCGTCGTCGGGATGGGCCGCGATGACCAGCAGCCGCTGGTGGGTTTGCAGCCGAGCGAGGGCGCGATCGACGGTCGCCAGACCGCCGGTCGACGCCGATTCGAGCGGCGAGATCGACGGCGGAATGGCGTGCGCTGTGCCGGGCCACAGCACGAGCGTCGCGGCGAGCCACCGTCTGGCGAGCCACCGTCTGGCGAGCCGCGTTCTGAGGGGGGAGCGCACAGTGCGCGGATTCTAACGTGCTATTCTCCGGGCCTGCCGGTCGATCTGTCATGAGTACCAACGAGTGGAGCTGTCCCGACGCCAACGAGCACGGATTCGTGCCGTTCGACGTTTTGAAGCAGAAGGCCGCGGCGCTGACCCGCGAGCAGTTTCTCGGTGCCTTTCCGCAACCGGCGCTGCTGTCGGTCTATCCCGGCGCGGCCCCGGAGCAGGGCAGTGAGCCGGTCGACCCGACCGACTCCGGTTTCCAGCTGCTGACGGTCGCGATCAAGAGCGCCACGATCCTGCGCTACCTCGGTAAGGTGGCGTTCATCGCAAAACGGCCCGGCAATCCGTTCGGTCATCTGATCTCGGTCGGCCGCTCGGCGAGCAACGACATCACGCTCGCCGTCGACTCGGTGTCGAAGGTCCACGGCTACTTCGTGCGCGACGGCGATCTCTGGAGCTTCACCGACCACGGCTCGACCAACGGCTCGACCGTGAGCGGCCGGGAGATCGCGGCGGGCGATAAATGCCCGCTCTTCGACGGCAGCGTGCTTCAGCTCGGCATCGAGGCGATGCTCGAATACCTGAGCCCAGAGAGCCTCTACGACCGCGCTTCGCGCGGTTGAAATCCGGTTCGTCTTGACAAGCCGTACAGTCAGCGGGACAATACTTACCGACCGGTAAGTAATCGGCCTCGCCACTCCCCGGCTCGCTCCTTTCCGAACATGGACGAAACCACCTCAGCCCTCGACCTCTTCGGTGACGATCGCGCCGGCGGTATCTACCGTACGGCCGCGCAGATCATCTACGAGAAAGGCTTCGACGCCACCTCGATGACCGAGATCGCCGAGGCTGTCGAGATGACCAAGCCGGGTCTGTATTACTACGTGAAGGGCAAGAAGGAGCTGCTCTTCTCGATCATGCGCTTCGCCATGGATCTGCTCGACAGAGAGGTCGTCGCGCCGGCGCGGGCGATCTCGGATCCCGAGCAGCGCCTGCGCCACATCATCCAGCAACATGCCCGGCTGCTCACCCACGAGGCCGGTGCCCTGGCCATCCTCATCGACGAGGAGGCCGGGCTTTCGGACGACGACCGCCGGCAGATTCGCCGTCGCAAACGCAACTACTTCGCCTTCCTGCGCCGAACGCTGGAAGATCTTCGTGAACAGGGGCGCCTGCTGCCGGTCGACACCACCGTCGCGGCGTTCAGCCTGCTAGGCATGGTGATGTGGATCGCCCGCTGGTACGACACCGGTGGTCGTCTGGCACAAGAACAGGTGGTGGCCGACGTCACCGAGATCGCCGTCGCCGGCATGCTGAACACCGGCGCCGCCAGCCCGATGGCCCTGCTCGGGACTCTGCCCAAGAACAAATCAGCGTGAGGCCGCGTCACGGACTCAGGCGCCCAGCAACCCACACAAGGAGACGACATGGCAGCCAAGGAAGTTCACGTCAGCGAGCAGGAAGCGATGCAGGTCGCCGAGGCATCGCGGCAGAAGGATTGGAAGCAGCCCAGCTTCATGCGCGAGCTCTTCCTCGGCAACTTCCGGCTCGACCTCCTCCACCCCTTTCCCCTGGCAGGGCCCGAGCGCCCGGAGTTCACCGCCTTCTACGGCGCCATGAAAGAGTTCATGCGCGACCACGTCGACTCCGATGAGATCGACGTCACCGGCGAGTACCCCGAGGCGGTGATCGACGGCCTGCGCAAGCTCGGCGCCTTCGGCATGAAGATTCCCACGGAGTACGGCGGGCTGGGCTTCGACCAGGTCGAGTACGCCAAGGTCATGGAGCTGATGGGCGCCTTGGACGGCAACATCGCGGCGCTGGTTTCGGCCCACCAGTCGATCGGCGTGCCGCAGCCGCTGAAACTGTTCGGCACCGATGAGCAGAAGAAGAAGTACCTGCCGCGCTGCGCCCGCGGCGAGATCTCCGCCTTCGCGCTCACCGAGGCCCAGGTCGGCTCCGATCCGGCGCGCATGACGACCACCTACGAGCTGACGCCGGAAGGCGACGCCTACATCCTGAACGGCCTGAAGCTGTGGTGCACCAACGGCACCCTGGCCAAGCTCCTGGTGGTGATGGCGCGCGGCGTCGACTCGAAGAAGATCAGCGCCTTTGTCGTCGAGACCGAGTGGGAGGGAGTTCAGGTCGAGCAACGCTGCCACTTCATGGGGCTGCGGGCGCTGGCCAACGCCGTCATCAGCTTCAGCAATGTACGGATCCCGCGCGAGAATCTCATCGACGGCGAGGGCAAGGGACTCAAGATCGCGCTGACCACCCTCAACGACGGCCGCCTGTCGATCCCCAACGGCTCGGTCGGCGCCGCCAAGCACGCGCTCAAGATCTGCCGCGAGTGGTCCAGCGAGCGGGTTCAGTGGGGCAAGCCGGTCGGCAAGCACGAGGCGATCGCCCACAAGATCGCCGACATGGCGTCGACCGTCTACGCCATGGAGTCGATCGCCCAGCCGGCCACCGAGATGTCGAACCGCGGCAACTACGACATC
>JAAELT010000676.1 GCA_024226315.1 bacterium
CAAGAAAAGCATTTATAACCACTCTTTGTAAGATTGCTTGAAAAAATGATGACGTCAGCAAAAATTATTTGCTTTTTTTTGGTACCAAGAGCTAAGATAAAGGTGTTAACACTCGCGTACATTGATTTTTTGGCACCTAAAAGTAATGTGCAATAAGAAAAATAATTATACCCTTCTTTTGCAAGATTGGAGTTGACAGAGTGATGACGTCAGCAAAAAATCAATTCAAAATTATTATCATGTAAAATGATTTCACCATTATGAAAATTCATGTAAATAAATTTATACTTTCTGGCCACTAAATAACTTAAAATAAAGAACACAAGTTTTTGGATAAGGAGTGCAAAGAAAATTAGTTGCTGAGACAAAGTACCCCAAGAATTGGTACGACTTCCTTCACGTTTCAGAGAATAAGCAACAGCTCATCGAATTTCTAACCAGCAAAGTTCAAGATCATAAATTTCCTGATGATGTCATGGTCGTAATAACAGACAGCCAGTCAGTTCGAGCTGTAGGAGTGCAGTCAAGTGAATTTGCC
>JAAELT010000677.1 GCA_024226315.1 bacterium
TAGCAACCGAAGGTTTTTCCTCTGACATTCATGAGGCACTTAAATATAAGATGCTGCGCTGTTGTGTTCAATAATTTCTAGCGTGTCCCCGTGAATCTTCACGGATAATCGACTAGTACCTGCTAATTAGCTAAAGTGGGGTCGATTGTCCAGCTATGATGCACCGTTCTCAAGTTGTAGCTGTTAATTAGTTGAGTGGTCAATTATCTCCAAATTAGTAATGTTGTCAAAACTATGTATGATTTATTTATTGTTAAATGCAGCACTATGAGAGCTTCGAAGCGCTTCAATATGTG
Organism: bacterium; assembly: GCA_024226315.1. GTDB lineage: Bacteria > Acidobacteriota > Thermoanaerobaculia > Multivoradales > J023 > JAAELT01. The sequence continues at coordinate 297 of JAAELT010000677.1, forward strand.
GGATCGATTGTCTAGTTATGACATACCATTCTTAAGTTATAGCCGCTAATTAGCTAATTGACCATTGGTCACTGACCAATTATATCCTAATTAGTGGTGTCACAATAATTTGCTAAATATATTATTGCATTTGCATGCAGCACAATGATACCTTTAATATGTGGGGTCGATTATCTAGATATCATGAACCGTTCTCAAGTTATATCCACTAAATTTGTTAATTTGTCAATTAAAACCCAATTAACGAAGTCGCAATACCACATACCTCGGTATACCGTGCATCTTTACCTTCCCCCAATATGCAAGCTAGTCTTTTACTCTTTTAATA
>JAAELT010000678.1 GCA_024226315.1 bacterium
CATCGCCCGCCAGGCTACCGACCGCGAGGCCCTGCAGATGCGCATGCAGGGCAACGCCTTCCTCGGCGCCTTTTTCCGTCTGTCGAGCTTCCTCAAGCAAAACAAGATCGGCCAGGAGCACTTCCGCGAGGTGGTGCGCAAGCAGTACCAGAAGAAGTTCGGACGCTTGGGCGAGGCCGTCGTCGAGTCCAACATGAGGGTCATGACCGGCGGCTTCGAGCGGGTGCGGCGGGTCGAGTACGGCGAGATCGAGGCACCGGACCGCTCGACGATGCGCGGCCGGGCGCTCCTGCCCGTGCTCGCCGGCGGTCCGGAGGTCGGCGACAGCGAGCCGCGGAGCCTGCCGATGGCCTGCCGCGAGACCTTCAACCGGGAGTTCCGGGCCGATCACGGCTACCACCAACCGGCTTCGGCCCTGGCTTCGGTGGGCATGATCGCCGCCGCCACCGGGGAGGAGGCCAGCAAATACGTGGCGCGCCGCCAGACGCCGTTCTTCATCGCCGACAAGTGCACCCAGTGCATGGAGTGCATCGCGGTGTGCCCCGACACCGCCCTGCCCAACACCGCCCAGGACGTCGGCAGCGTCCTGCGCACGGCGATCGAGCACTACGTCACCGACGAGACCCACCGGCGGGATCTGCTCGGCCATCTCGAGCCGCTGGAGACCCGGCTGCGCAAGCGCATGAAAGAGGGCGTCGAGGCCGCCAAGGCCCTCGACCGGGCAGAAGCCGCCCTGCGCAGCGCCCGGCGCAAGGCTCAGAAGGCGACCGGCGACGAGGCCGGGGAGAACGTCGCTCGAGCCGAGGCGGTCGTCGAGGCCGCGCAGGCGATCAGGCGCGAGAAGGCCCTGCCGGTCGCCGATCTCGTGCGCCAGGAGCTGGCGGGCGGCTTCGACGAGGCGCGGGCACAGTTCCTCGAGATCCTCGACTGCATCCCCCTCGCCTACCTCGACGTCCATGCGATCTTCAGGAACGTCGAGAACAAGGCGCCCGGCGAGGGCGGGGTCTTCTCGATCTTCGTCAGCGACCTGTGCAAGGGTTGCGCCGAGTGCGTCGAGGCCTGCGGCACGCACGAGGCGCTGGTGATGCGCGACGAGACCGAGGAGCTCAACGCCGAGCACCAGACCGGCACCGAGTTCCTGCGGCTCCTCCCCGAGACCCCGGCCAGGTTCCTGGGGCTCTACGACGACCAGCGCCCCCAGGACTCCAAGTGGGCGGCGCTGCGCAACCACCTCATGGTGCGCCGCAACTACGAGGCCCTGGCTTCGGGCGACGGAGCCTGCGCCGGCTGCGGCGAGAAGAGCGTGCTGCGCGCCCTGGCCTCGGTGACCGAGGCCTATATGCGTCCGATCTACCACGCCAAGGCCGAGCGCCTGCGGACGAAGGCCGACGAGCTCGAACGGCACGGCCGCGAGCGGCTGGCACGACTCAGGACGCGCAGCGCCGAGCGCCACGAGCTGTTTCGCAAGACCTTCGCCCACACCGTCCTGGGCCTCGGCGGCGAGAGCGAGGAGGACACGGCGCGGCGCATCGAGGCGGCGGCAAAGTCGCTCACCGACGGCGCGATCGTCGGCGGCCTGGCCGCGGTGCTGCGCCGCGAGGCCATAGCCCACGACCAGCTCCGGCCGGTCGACGGCCGGCTGGCCAACGGCATGTCGGTGATGGCGATGGGCGCCCACACCGGCTGCAACACCGTCTACGGCTCGACCCCGCCGAACAACCCCCACCCCTATCCGTGGATGAACTCCCTGTTCCAGGACGGCGCCACCATCTCCTGGCTGATGGGCGAGAGCTTCATCCTCGACCAAGCC
>JAAELT010000679.1 GCA_024226315.1 bacterium
GGCGTCGCCGGGCTCCGAGACGGCGGCGCGGCGATGGCGAGCCTGATGAATCTCTCGGCCTACCTGGTGCCGCTCTTGGCGCTGATCCTGGGCTGCGGCGCGATCATCGACGAGAAGCAGCGCGGCACCCTCGACCTGACGCTGGTCTACCCGATCTCCACCGGTGAGTACTTTCTCGGCTCCTTCCTGGGTTACGCCGGAGCATTGATTCTGGCCCTGGTGTGCGGCCTGGTGCCGACCGGCGTCGTGCTGCGGCTGTGGGCCGAGATCGACGTCACGGAATATCTGCTGCTGCTCGCCCTGGTCTCGCTCCTGGCCGTCGTTTTCCTCGCCCTGTCGTTCCTGGTCTCGCTGCTGGCCCGGGACCGGGCGCGGGCGGTCGCCTCGTCGGTCCTGGTGTGGATCGTCGCGGTCTTCGTCTTCGACCTCGTCCTCGTCGGCATGCTGATCGGTTACTCCGGCGAGATCCCCGCAAAACTATTCGGCGTGCTACTGTTGCTCAATCCGAGCGACGTCTACCGGCTGCTGTGTTTCCAGTCGATCGGCAGCGCCGCTTCGCCGCTGGGCCTGGCGACCGTCATGCCGCCGTTTTCCGCCCTCACCCTCACCGGCGTCCTGCTACTCTGGGCCGCCGTTCCCCTGGCTCTCAGCCACCAGATCTTCAACCGACGGGTCGCCGCCGATCGACTCGTGTGAGTCAAATATGACCAATAAAAGCCTCTTCTCATCGCACCACCTTTCATCGCTCCACCGGCGGCTGCTCGCCGCGGTGACCCCCTTCGCTGCGGTAACCCTGCTCGTCCTGCTGTCGCCGGCAGTCGCCGCGGCAGGAGACCTCGAAGCTCGCATCGTCGTGCCTCAGGGCGAGGCCGGCCCCGCCGTGATCTGGCTCGAGGGTCTCGAGGGCCCGGTACCGAGCCGCGACGCCATTCTCACCCATCGGCCCGGCGGCCGCTTCGATCCTCCGGTGAGCGTCGCCTTCGTGGGCGGCGAATTCGTCCTACGCAACGAAGACGACACCCTGCACAACATCCACCTGTACCTCGAGCTGGCGTACCAGAAGGCCGCCTCCCGGCGCCCCCTGAGCCACGGCGCGACACTCTACAACATCGCCTTGCCGCTCGAGGGCATGGAGGTGCGTCGGCCGATCAAGCCCTATCACCGTTACCGGCAGGATACGGGATTCATCAGCGTGGTGTGCAACCCGCACCCGGAGGAGAAGGCCTTCGTGCTCGCCTTCGATCACCCCTACGCTGCGGTCACCGGCGACGACGGCATGGCCGCGATCCCGGACGTCCCCGCCGGCCGCCACGCGGTACGAATCTGGCACGCCGGCAAGGTCTCAGACGGGGGCATGCTCGAATTCCAGGACGGCACCGCCACCAAGACGACGATCGAGCTGGAACGGGGGTCATGAGGCGCTTTTCAGCGGCACTGGTCATCGGGCTGGGACTGGTCCTGACGGCGGCAGTGGCACCACCGCTCGCCGCCGGCAGCCTGACGCCGCTGCCGCCCTTCGAGCTCGACAACTGGGACGGCCGGAGGCTCTCGGACGCCTCCCTCGAGGGCAAAACGACCCTGGTCGCCTTCACCTACGCCAAGTGCGTCTACGCCTGCCCGATGATCACCTTCCTGCTCAAGGATCTCGACGGCGAGCTGGGCAGTCCCCAGGACGTGAGCTACCTGCACGTTTCGGTCAATCCCGCCGCCGACACCCGCAGGGAGATCCTGAAGCACTTCAAGAAGCACGAGATCGACCCGCGCAAGGATCCGCGCTGGCTGTTTCTCAACGGCCCCGAGGACGGAATCGCCGAGCTCCTGGCCGCGCTCGAGATCGAAGTCGAGCGCAAGAGAGTCAAAGGCGGCGAGATCATCGAGCACACCATCCTGGTCCTGGTGCTGGCACCCGACGGACGGACGGTCGCCGGCTTCGACACCTATCACTGGGACACCGAGGAGATGGCCGATGCCCTGCGACTGGCTCGCGGACACGAGTGAACGGATCGACCGGCGGGCGCTGCTGCGCGCCGCCGGCTGGGGCGGCCTCGCCGTGCTGGCGGGGGACTTCTTGCCGGCCGCGGCGCTTGACGCGGAGACGCTTGACGCGGCAGGCGCCACCTCCGACCTGTCGCGGTTGAAGCGAATGGACTTCGACGTCACCTATCGCACTCGGATCCGCAACCTCCCGAGCGACGCCGAGGACGTCCACGTCTGGATGCCGCTGCCGCCCAGCGACCCGGCCCAGGAGATCAGCGACCTGGAGGTCCGCTGCAAGCTGCCGCACGAGATCACCCGCGACAGAGTCTGGGGCAACCGCATGGTCCACGTGGCGAGCCGCGGGCGGCCGGGCCGCGGGCGGCCGAAGCCGTTCACCGTCGAGGCGCGCTACGGTGTCTCGCGCCGGGTGATCGGCGCGATACCGGCCGAGCTCGACGACGTGGCGGCGCGCAAGTACATGCAGCTGACCGCCCGCGTGCGCATCACCGACGACGTGGCGGCCTTCGCCGCCCGGTGGGCGGGCGACGCCACTGAGCCCTTCGAGGTTGGCCGGAAGATCTTCGGCGGCATCGTCGACCACCTGAGCTACGACAAGACGATCCCGGGCTGCGGCACCGGCGACACGGCCTGGATCATGCGCCACCGGCGAGGCAAGTGCGACGACTACCACGCGCTGTTCATGGCGGCCATGATCTCCCGCGGGATCCCGGTGCGCTGGGAGCAGGGCTTTCCCCTACCGTTGCCCCGAAGGGGCACAAACGGGAAGCGGCCGGAAGGTGGCAAGGCCTCCAGCGGGCGGCTGGTCGGCGACTGCTCGGGAGCCCACTGCTGGGCGAGCTTCTACGACCCGGCGCGCGGCTGGGTGCCGGTGGACGTCTCCGAGGCCGACAAGGGCCGCCCGGACGGCGATTTCTTCTTCGGCAGCCTGACACCGAACCGCTTCAAGGTCTCCGAGGGGCGCGCGGTGGTGCTCGAGCCCGCCCAGGGCGGCGATCCCCGCCCCACCTTCGCCTTCGCCTACGCCGAGGCCGACGGCATCCCGCTGATCTACGACGGCAACTACGAGAACACCATCCGCTACAAGATCCGGCACGTGGAGGAGTCCTGAATTGACCGTCGACCGTTTCCGGTCCGCCGCCCTCGTCGCCCTCCTCCTGGTATCGATGCCGGCCGCCACGCCGGCGCGGGCCGAGGCGGCAGAGGCCGAGGTGGCAGAGGTCGGTGAGCCGCCGCCGCTCTTCACCCTGGCCGACGAGCACGGCAAGGTCCACCGTCTAGAGGACTACCTCGGGACGCCCACCGTGCTCTACTTCACCCACAACATGTGCCACTACTGCACCCAGATCATCGCCTTCCTGAAGCGGACCCGGGGACGCTACAGCGAGAGCGAGCTGTCGATCCTGACGGTCAACGTCTGGGCCGGCGGTGACAACGCCGCGAAATTTATCCGGCGCTACAAGGAGCAGTACGGGCTCCCCTTTCCGATGCTCGCCGGCAAAGACCCCCAGCTGCTGCGCCACTACGAGGTGAACTACGTTCCGATCATCGTCTTCATCGGCGAGGACGGCCGGATCCACCGCATCTTCCACCACTACATCTTGAAGAAGGACTTCCAGTCGACAGTGCGGGAGATCGTCGAGGGCGGCCAGGATTGAGACGGATCGAGACAGTGGGGCGGGGCGCTCTGATGGTCCATCTGCCGCGTGTCGCCGCGGTGGCTCTGACGCTGCTCTCGGGGTGTAGTAGCGAGCCCTCAGGCGGGCCACCCGAGATCCGGTACGGTCTCGAGGAGTGCGACTATTGCCGCATGGTCATCAGCCAGGAGAAGTTTGCCGCCGCCATCGTCGATGAGGCCGGCACCGCGACGCGCTTCGACGACGTGGGTTGTCTGGTCGACTACCTGCGCGATCGGCCTACCACCGCGAGGAACGTCTGGGTCCACGATCACGCCGGCGGCGGCTGGATCGCCGCCGAGCCGGCCTGGTTCGTCCACGACCCGCGGGGCCTGACCCCCATGGGATCCGGGCTGACGGCGTTTGCCATGCGACCAGACGCGGAGGCGTTCGCCGGCGATCGAGGTTGGCCCGTCATGGGGTGGCCGGAGCTCCTCGAGCGCCCCTCGAGAGCCGAATCTAGGTCGGGGTCGGGGCTCGATGGCCCATAGAAAGAAAGACACGCTACCGCCCGCGCGAGATCATCGCACGGTCGATGGGAGTGTAGATCTCCGGGCTGCGGGCCGGGAGATCCGGCTCGATCCGGTGATCAGCTTGGCGACGCGCATCGCGGAGACGATCACCGGAGTGATGCCGACACCCGGCTTCGTCCAGTGGCCGACGAAATAGAGGTTCTCGACCGGGCCCGTGACCTCCGGGCGCCCATTTCCCAGCTGGTCCGGCGACATCTCCCAGCCGAGCATGGCGCCCCGCCGGTTCAGGGTGTAGCGGAAGGAGGTCTTGGCCGAGGCACTGGTCATGACCAC
>JAAELT010000680.1 GCA_024226315.1 bacterium
ATACTAAAGGAAAATTGCCCAAAATCGGCAACAATCGGTTGTTTTGAAAAACTTCGAAAATATCCTGAAATACTAAGACAAGGCTATAACAAGCCTTTTGATCCAACCGGGGGGTTAATCGGACCCCTATTTTGCCATAAATAAAATAGAAATGAAAACCTAAAAATCAGCTGATTTTTACCAAAAAGTTAAGTGTATACTAAGGGAAAATTGCCAAAAATCGGCCAAAATCGGTGGTTTTGAAAAAATTCAAAAACCTCCAGAAATAATAAGATAAAGCTATAAGAAGCCTTTTGATCGGATCGGGGGGTTAATCGGACCCCTATTTTACCATAAATAAAATTAAAATAAAACCCCAAAATCGACCGATTTTTGCCAAAAAGTTAAGTGTATACTAAGGGAAAATTGCCGAAAATCGGCCAAAATCGGTGGTTTTGAAAAAATTCCAAAACTTCCTAAAATAGTAAGACAAAGCTATAAGAAGCCTTTTGATCCATTTGGGGGGTTAATCAGACCCCTATTTCACCATAAATAAAATAAAAATAAAACCCCAAAATCGA
>JAAELT010000681.1 GCA_024226315.1 bacterium
AAGAACGCCTTGTGCCACCATGTCTTCACCCCGTTGGTGATCGGTCGTTGTCAGCAACTCGACCTTAACCCCTGTCGTTGCAGGGCGCTAACGGGGTTCTTACTTTTCTTGGTGGTGGATCAGGGGGAGGGTCAGACCAGTCTGACAAGCTGGGCATTCCGGAAGGCGCGGTGGAAGAACCCGTCTCAGGCGTCTTCCGCTCTTACGTACCGATGCAACTGCCGGATCTCCCGCTCGAAGCCGCCCGAGAGGATCGGAAAACGGCACCAGGTCTTGGGATCGAGGTTCTCGTCGTCGACATGGAAGGACGGCGCATAGCGCTCGCGCTTCCACTGGTTGCGGCACCACAGACTGAAGAAGCGTTCGACCCAGGCCGCCAGCTGGCTCCGCTCGATGTCCGGATGGCGGCCTCGCATCGTGCGGTAGACCTCGACCGGTGCTTTCTTGTCGCGTATTGCCGCCCGCTCTATGGCGTCGAGCAGCTCGTAGGGCATGAGGTCGCCCTCGTCGGTCTGTCCCGATTCCCGGGGCCGGAGCTCGGCCGTGGGTTGCTGGGCGTTGACCGCGGCCAGGGCCGGGATCGGCCCTACGCCGTGCGGGCCGGTGGTCTCCATCCAGCGCAGCCAGCGGCGCAGGAACGCCTTGTCGATGCCGGCGATGGGCGACAGACCGCCAGAGGTGTCGCCGTCCATGGTGGCGTAGCCGACCGCCGCCTCGGAGCGGTTGCTGGTCGCCAGCAGCAGAGCACCGCGCAGGTTGGCGAGCATCCAGATACCCGGCCCGCGAGTCCGGGCCTGGATGTTCTGGAGCGCCAGGTCGTCGCGCTCCCAGGTGAGCTCGCGGCCGACCGCGACCGAAACCATGTCGGTGTAGGCTTCCACCAGCGCGTCGACGTCGAGCTCCAGGAGCTCCGCGCCGATCGCCTCGGCCACCGCCCGGGCCGCGTCGCGAGTGGTCTCGGAGCTGTTGCGGGTCGACTGGTAGACGCAAAGCAGCAGCCGCTGGACGATCGCCGTCGCCTCGTCAGGCTCTCCGAGATCGAGGTAGCCGAGCTTGCGAGCGAAACCCTCGGGCCCCAGCTCGTCCAGGGCCAGACGCACGGCCAGCGCCACCAGACAGCACACCGCGCTCGAATCGGCCCCGCCCGAGAGCGAGACCACGAAGCCGCGCGAGCGGCTCTTGCGCAGATAATCGAAAAGCGCCAGTGCGACGGCGCGGGTGAACTCCTCCTTCTCGCTCTCCCCTTCTTCCCAGGCCGGGGGATGGTGCTCTGCCGGCTCGAAGCGGGTCTTCGGAAAGCGGAAGTCCACCGCAACACGCTCCCCGGGCCGCGCCTCGAGCACCGGCTGGTAGCTGCCCGTGCGCACCTGCTGCATGCGGGTCTCGTCGACGTCGATCACCGCGGTGGTCAGGTACCAGTCGGCGAAGCCGAAACGCGGGCCTTCGGCGAGCAGCCGACCGCCGGAGGCGATCAGGGCGCCGCCGTCGAAGATCGAACGGCCGGACTCGTTGCCCAGCAGGTTCGAGTAGAGGTAGCTGACGCCGAAGGCGCGCGAGCCCTCGAGCACGAAACGCTGACGGATCTCATGCTTGCCGAAGGCGAAGTGGCTGGCCGAGGGGTTGAGGATGACGTCGACGCCGCGGCGGGCGAGCTCCGAGCCTGGCCGGTTGCCCACCCAGGCGTCCTCACAGATCTCGAAACCGATGTTGACTCCGCCCGCACGGAAGAACAGGTCTCCGAGCGGGTAGGTGGCGCCGTCGATCTCAACCGTGCCACGCTGATTCTCGGGCCAGGGCTTGAACCACCGGGGCTCGTAGTAGAGGCCGTCGCCGGCCAGGAAGCGCTTGGCCACGAAGCCTTCGATGCGGCCGTCGACCAACAGGCAGACCGCGTCGAACAGCGCCTTGCGATACATCAGCGGCAGCCCGACGGCGACCACCAGTCCCTCGCTCTCGGGGGCGATCTCGAGCAACATCTCGACCGCCGTGGCCTGTACCGCGGGAGACTGGAAGGCGTCCTCGCAGCCGTGCCCGGTGATCGCCAGCTCGGGCAGGCACAGTAGGCTCACGCCCTCGGCCCGCGCCTCGCGGATCGACTCGACGATGTTGCGACGATTGCCGTCCCAGTCCAGCGGGATCTGGTTGAGCACCGCGGCGGCGGCTTTGATGAGCTTCAAGTTCGTACTTCTCCGATCAGGCGTTCGCGGAGGCGATGCAACTCGATGTCGAGACCCACCGGATGGACCGCCGGCTCGTCGAGGCGCCGCACGGCCGGCGCGAGACTTTCGAGCTGCGCCGAGGCGTGCCGCTGAATGTCGGCGGCGGTCGGTAGATCGCGGACGAGTCTGCCGCGCCGCGTCACCGCCGTCAACAGGTCTTCGGAGGTCGCGCCCTCGGGAATCCGTGAGGCGTTTCCCGAAGGGTCCAACCACTCGCAGGGTTCGGAGATTCCCCGATCCAGGTCGTAGATGACATCGGCGAGGAATCCCGAGTCACTACGGAACCGCCGCACCTGCTGAACGCCGGGGATCGAGATCTTGATCCGGTCCTCCGAGAGCTTGAGCTTATGGCTCCATGATGCGCCGCGTCCGCGCACGGCGGTCAGCTTGTAGACCCCGCCCAGGGCGGGTTGATCGTAGGCGGTGGCCAGCCGGGTTCCGACTCCCCAGACGTCGACCTGCGCGCCGGCGACCTTGAGGCGGGTGATGCGGTGCTCGTCGAGGTTGTTGGAAGCGACGACGGAGGCGTCGGGGAAGCCAGCCGCATCCAGGCGCCGCCTCGCCTCGCGGCTGAGCTCGACGAAGTCACCCGAGTCGAGCCGGATGCCGACCGGCTCGAAGCCGCGCTCGCGCAAGTCGCATGCCGAGCGGATGGCGTTGTCGATTCCTTCCAGCGAGTCGTAGGTGTCGACCAGAAAGACGCAGTTGTTGGGCGAGGCCTCGGCCCAGGCCGAGAAGGCCTCGGGCTCGTCGTCGAAAGACATCACCCAGCTGTGGGCGTGGGTGCCTCGGACCGGGATGCCGTAACGCCGGCCGGCCATCACGTTGGAGGTGGCGACGCAGCCGCCGATGAAGGCGGCACGGCTGGCGGACAGCCCTCCATCGACACCCTGGGCTCTCCGGAGACCGAACTCCAGCACCGGGTCGCCGCCGGCCGCCGCCACCACCCGTGACGCCTTGGTGGCAATCAGGGTCTGGAAGTTGAGGATGGTCAGGAGCGCGGTTTCCAGCAGTTGACACTGTGCCAGGGGACCGCGGACGCGCAGCAGCGGTTCGTGAGGGAAGACCACCGTACCTTCTGGCATCGCGTCGACGTCGACTGACAGCTCCAGGTTTCGCAGGTACTCCAGGAACTCTGGCGCGAACAGCGGCCGGCCGTCGTTGCCCTCGAGGCCGGCGAGGTAGCTCGTGTCCTCGGGGGTGTATCTGAAAGCCGTCAGCAGCTCGGTGACCTGCTCCAGGCCGCAGGCCACGGCGTAGCCGCCGCCGAAGGGGTTGCGGCGGAAGAAGAGGTGGAAGACGGCCTCGTCGTCGGCCTTGTCGGAGCGCAGATAGCCGGCCGCCATGGTCAGCTGGTAGAGGTCGGTGAGCAGGCCGAGGGCTGGACGGTCCGCGACCAGCATCACGCCGCTCCCACCGGCTGGGCGGCGAATCGTCGCTGCAACCGCTCGAGCTCGCGCACTTCCTCCACACGGCCCCGCTTCCTGGCGCCGCCCGCGTAGACCTCGATCTTCCGGTCCAGGGTGGCGAGCGCCGCATCACGGTCGGCAGCCTCCAGCTCCCCCGTCTCGAGGATCTTGGTCAGCGCCCGGATCCGGTAGCGATCGAGTGCCGCCGTGCGCGACAGCTGATCGGCGTGGCCGCCGTACTTGCGCACCAGCGGACGGTCGACGAAGAGCACCGGCCAGCGGCTGCAGACCCGCAGCCAGAGATCGTAGTCCTCGCACGCCAGCAGGCTCTCGTCGAAGGTACCCACCCGCTCGAAAACGGAGCGGTGGACCATCGCGGACGACGGCGAGATGGCGCACAGCGGCAGGCAGTGACGGAAGATGTGGCCGCCTCGCTTGGCGTGGCGCCGGCGTGGATTGACCCGCCGGCCGTCGCGGATCCAGATCTCGTCGGTGTGGCACACCGGGTGCTCGGGCTCCGCCGCCAGGGCCGCCAGTTGCCGTTCGATCTTCTCCGGCAGCCATTCGTCGTCAGAATCCAGAAATGCCAGCCACTCGCTCGACGCCGCCCGGATGCCGCGGTTGCGCGCCGCCGAGACACCGCGCCCGTCGAGCCTCAGTAGCGCAACCCGCGGAAAGGCATCCCGCAGGCGCTCGGCGGTGCCGTCCCGCGAGCCGTCGTCGATCACGATCAGCTCGTCCGGCGCCCGGGTCTGCGCCAGCACCGAGGCGACCGCTCGTTCGGTCAGGGCGGCCCGGTCGCGGGTCGGGATGATCGCCGCCACGGACGTCATGGCGCCGAACCTTCCTCGACGCGCGCCAGGAAGCTCAGGGCGGCCTCGCTCCAGCCCTGGGGGTCTTCCAGCATCGGATAGTGCCCGGCATCGTCCAGCCAGGTGAGCACGGCGTCGGGGGTCTCCTCGGCCAGCTTCTCGGCAATCGCCGCCACCGCCACAGGATCGCGCCGCCCCCAGAGCACATGCGTGGGCAGGTCGAGCCGTACCAGAGCGCCGATCCAGCGGTGCCGGAACCGCATGCGCTCGTTCAAGTATGAAGAAATCTGGTGCGTCCGCAGGTGACCCTGATGCGATCGGACTCCCTGCCACATGGAATCCAGATCTCCATCGTCCGCCTTGCGGCGGTCTCCCCACAAGCGCCGCATGACGCGTTTGAAGTAGGCACGAAACACCAGCCGGCCGAACAGCGGCCCGAGCACCCGCGAGCGGGCGATGCGTTGGGAGATCCGGAGCCGGGCCAATTCGAGGTGGACGCTGCCGTTGCACAGCGTCACGCTCTTCAGCGCGATCGGCAGCAGACCGCGCTCGCGGCGGGCCAGGAGCTCTGTAGCGACGCTGGTGCCGTAGTCGTGCGCCAGCAGGTGGCCGGAGCGGATGCCGAGCTGCCGCCAGAGCTCGAGGGCGGTGTCGGCCTGCTCGAGCAGCGAATAGGAATAGAGCTTGGGCTTGGCGGACAGGCCGAAGCCGAAGTGGTCGTGCGCCACCACGCGATGCTTCTCCGTCAGGGCGCCGAGGACGCGATGGAAATCGAACGAGGAGGTCGGGGACCCGTGCAGGATCAACAGCGGCTCGGCGTCGTGCGGGCCCTCGTCCACGAAGAAGACCTGGCGGTCGGACACCGGCACGAAGGCACCTCGCCGGCGCCACGCGTCGAGACCGAAGGCCTCCCCGCCGGCGGTCTCGCCGGCGGATCGAACGGGGGAGTGGAGGTCCAGGGTCGGGCTCGGCATCATGCCGGGAGAATATCAACGGCCGCTCCCGGCCGCTGGGGTCTACAATTCCCCATCCGATGACACCTGACGTCCAAGCCGTCGCCGAGCTGCGCGACGTCACCAAGACCTATCGCGAGGGCGACCGCGAGCACGTCGTTCTCCAGGGATTCGACCTACAGGTCCACCCCGGCGAGCTGGTGGTGCTCCTGGGCCGCAGTGGCTCGGGCAAGTCGACCGTGCTCAACCTGTTGGCCGGCATCGACCTGCCGACCGCCGGCGAGGTCTTTCTCGGGGGCCGCCGGCTCGACGCTCTCTCGGAGCGCGAGCGCACCCTGGCGAGGCGCGACCAGATCGGTTTCGTCTTCCAGTTCTTCAACCTCGTCCCGACCCTGACCGTCGAGGACAACGTACTGCTGCCCCTGGAGCTCGCCGGCCGCCTGAAGCCCGCCGAGAAACAGAGCGCCCTGGCCAAGCTCGACTCGCTCGGCCTCGGCGACCGTCTCGGCAGCTACCCCGACGTCCTTTCCGGCGGCGAGCAGCAGCGCGTCGCCCTCGCCCGCGCCCTGGCCCACGATCCCCTCCTCCTCCTCGCCGACGAGCCCACCGGCAACCTCGACCTCGACAACGCCCACGAGATCATCGCGCTCCTCGAGAGCTGCGCCCGCGACGCCGGCAAGACCCTCCTCGTCGCCACCCACAGCCGAGAGGTCGCCGCCATCGGCGACCGCGTCCTCGCCATTCAGGACGGCCATCTCGTCGAACGCGAGCGTCCCCGACCCGCATGACTCCCCTGCTCCGGCGAGCCAGCCTCCACCACCTCGTTCGCCACCCGTGGCTGATCGGCCTCTCCGTTCTCGGTGTGGCCGTTGCGGTGGCGGTGGTCGTCGGTATCGACCTCGCCAACTCGAGCGCCCGCCGCGCCTTCGACCTCTCCGTCGAGGGCGTGGCCGGCCGGGCTACACACGAGATCGTCGGCGGCCCCGCCGGTCTCGACGAGGCCCTCTACGCTCGACTCCGCACCGATCTCGGGCTGCGCGACTCGACGCCGATCATCGAGGCCGTGGTTTCTTCCGCCGACAGCTCCCGCACCTTCCAACTGCTGGGTATCGACATCTTTGTCGATCAGACGCTGCGCTCCTTCACTCCGAGCTACTCTCGGGCCGGCACCGCAACCGCCTTCCTCACCAGACCGGGAACGACCTACCTCGGCGAGTCCCTGGCCGCCGAGCTCGGTCTCGGGGCCGGTGATCGCCTGAGTATCCGCGCCGAGGGTGGGACCCACAGCCTCGAGATCCTGGGGCTGCTGTCGCCCGGAGACGCCGACGACCTGGCCCGTCAAGCGTTGCGCGACCTGCTGATCGTCGATCTGGCCACCGCCCAGGAGCTCCTCGCGCTCCAGGGAAGGCTGACCCGCATCGACGTCGTTCTGCCCGACGGTTCCCGGCACGAGGAGGAGCTCCGGCACACGCTGCCTCCCGGCGCCGAGCTCGCGCGCAAGTCCGCCCGCGCCGGCGCCCTCGACCAGATGACCCGCGCCTTCCGCCTCAACCTCACCGCCCTGTCGCTGCTCGCCCTGGTGGTGGGGATGTTCCTGATCTACAACACCCTGACCTTCTCGGTCGTGCAGCGGCGACCCCTGCTCGGCACGCTCAGGGCGCTGGGAGTCACCCGGCGCCAGGTCTTCGGCCTGGTGATCGCCGAGGCCGCGCTGGTCGGCCTGGTGGGCACGGCGCTCGGCCTGGCCGGGGGGATCCTGCTGGCCGAGGGGCTGCTGCGCCTGGTCGTGCGGACGATCAACGATCTCTACTTCGCGCTCTCCGTGAGCTCGGTCGAGATTCCCTGGATCGGCCTCGCCAAGGGCGCCGCGCTGGGTGTCGGCGGCACGGTGCTGGCCGCTCTCAGACCGGCGCGGGAGGCGACCACGGCGACGCCGCGTGCGGTACTCACCCGCTCGGCGCTCGAGGGCCAGGCGCTGCGCGGGCTGCCGAGGACCGCCGGTGCGGGTGTCGTCCTGATTCTCGCGGCCGGCCTGCTCCTGGCGTTGCCGACCAAGAGCCTGTTGGTGAGCTTCGGCGCCCTGTTCCTCTTCGTACTCGGCTTCGCCGCCCTGGTACCGGCGGCCACCCTGGCGGCCACGCGCGCCCTGCAGGCGCCAATGCGCCGCCTCTTCGGCGTGCTCGGCGCGATGGCCGTGCGCGGCGTGGCGACCACTTTGTCGCGCACCGGCGTGGCGATCGCGGCGCTGGTGATCGCCGTCTCCGTCACCATCGGGGTCGGCGTCATGGTGGCGAGCTTCCGCTCCACCCTGATCGGCTGGCTCGGCACGACGCTGGCGGCCGATATCTACGTCGCCCCGGCCGACCCGCGCTCGCGTGGCGGCGCCACCGCCCTCGACCGCGAGGTGTTGGAGCAGATCGAGAGCGCGCCCGAAGTCGCCTTCGCCACCACCTACCGGCGGGTACGGGTCCGCTCCTCGCTCGGCCCCGTCGATCTCGGAGCCCTGCGCGCCGAGCGACCGGCCTTCGACGCCTTCGACTTCGCCCGCGGCCGGCCGGAGGAAGTCTGGCGCAAATTCCAGGCAGGCGCGATGATCGTCTCCGAGCCGCTCGCCTACCACCACGACCTCGACCTCGGCTCGACCGTCGAGCTGGTCACCGACCGCGGCCGCCGGAGCTTCGAGATCGCCGGCATCTACTACGACTACGGCTCGGACCGCGGCGTCGTGACCCTCGGCCGCGAGACCTACGACCGTTTCTGGAGCGACCGCGAGATCTTCTCGATCGGCATCTTCCTGAAAGACCCCGAGAGCACCGATCGGGAAGAGCAGCTCGCCAGCTTGCGGGCGCTCGTGGGCGAGCGGGAGAACGTCCGCTGGATCGCCAATCGAGAGCTCCGCGAGGCCTCCCTCGAGATCTTCGACCGCACTTTCGTGATCACCGACGTCTTGCGGCTGCTGGCGGTCAGCGTCGCCTTCATCGGCGTGCTGAGCGCGCTGATGGCGCTGCAGCTCGAGCGCGGGCGCGAGCTCGGCGTTCTGCGCGCCAACGGCCTCACTCCTCGCCAGGTCTGGGGCCTGGTGAGCGCCCAGTGTGGCCTGATGGGCTCCGTCGCCGGGCTGCTGGCCCTGCCTCTGGGCATCGCCCTGGCGGTGCTCCTGATCCACATCATCAACCGCCGCTCGTTCGGTTGGACCCTTCACATGGAGCTGCCGCCGCACATCCTGCTGCAGGCGGTGCTCCTGTCGCTGGTGGCGGCGCTGCTGGCGGGAATCTATCCCGCCTTCAAGCTGTCGCGATCGTCTCCCGCCCGAGCGCTGAGGGAAGAATGATGAGAAGGCCGCGGTACCTGCTGCTCGCCCTGCCATTGCTGGCCGCTTGCCGTGATACTCCCCCAGCGCCGATGAAGGCCGATCCGCCTCTGTCGGCGGTCGAAGCGTTGGCCGGCGGCGATGTCGCGGGATACACCCGGGCGCTCGAGCCCCGCGATTTCACCTTTCCCGACGACCACGGCCCGCACCCCGACTTCAAGACCGAGTGGTGGTACTTCACCGGCCACCTGCGTGAGGAGAGCGACCGGCGCTATGGCTACCAGCTCACCTTCTTCCGTTCCGCCCTGGCATCCAAAATGCCCGAGCGTGATTCGGCCTGGGCGACGCGCCAGGTGTACCTGGCCCACTTCGCCCTCAGCGACGTCGACGGCGGGAGCTTCCGCTCCTTCGAGCGCCTGAGCCGGGGCGGAGCCGGCCTGGCAGGCGCCGGCGGCGCCCCCTTCCGCGTCTGGTTGGAAGACTGGTCCGTCGAGTCGATCGGCGACGCGGATTTCCCAGTACGCCTGCGGGCGCGAGACGCGGGCGTCGAGCTCGATCTCACCCTGGTGAGCCAGAAACCCACCGTCCTCCACGGTGAGGCCGGGCTCAGCCGCAAGGGTGCCGGACCCGGCGATGCCTCCTACTACTACTCTCTGACTCGGCTGGCGGCGGACGGACGGTTGAGGATCGACGACCGGGAGATGCCGGTGACCGGCAGCAGCTGGCTGGACCGTGAGTGGTCGACCAGCGTGCTCACCGAAGACCAGGTGGGCTGGGACTGGTTTGCGCTGCAGCTCGACGACGGCCGCGAGCTGATGACCTTCCAGCTGCGGCTCGAGGGCGGTGGCACCGACGCGGTCAGCACCGACCCGGTGAGTCACGGCACCCTGGTGTATGCCGACGGCACCACCCGTCCCCTGGCGCTTGGGGATTACCGGATCGAGGTGCTCGACACCTGGCGCAGCCCTCGCGGCGCCACCTACCCGGCGGGCTGGCGGCTGCGGGTAGCGTCCGAATCGCTCGACCTCGAGATCGAACCGCTGCTGGCGGACCAGGAGCTCGACGTCTCGTTCCGCTACTGGGAAGGGGCGGTCGGCCTCACCGGCTCGGTGGACGGGGTCGGCTACGTGGAGTTGGTGGGCTACTGATACCCTCTCGGTCCTGAACGTCCTCTGGCAAACTGCCGTCCGGCATCCGGCCCGGGTGCTGATCTTGGCCGCGGCCTGCACCGCCGCCGCGGGGCTGGGCCTCTTCCGCCTCGAGCTGCGCACCGACGGTCGCGCGCTGGTGCCGCCGCGCGCGCAAGAGGCGATCTACGACGCCCAGGTGCGCGAAGAATTCGGCATCCGCGATCCGATCGCGGTGGTGATCCGCGGTCACGGCGAGGACGGTGTCTTTCAACCTGCCACGCTGAGACAGATCCACGATCTCACCGCCGCGCTCGCCGAGGTCGAGGGCGTCGAGCCCGCTCACCTCGCCAGTCTCGCCACCGAGAAGGGATTGAGGCACAAGAGGGGGACCCTGGACTACCGCACCCTGCTCGACCCTCTGCCCGAGACCGAAGCCGAGATCGAGCGTTTGCGCGACGAGCTGCGGCGCATCGAGCTCTACGACGGTACGATCGTGGCGAAGGACGGTTCGAGCGCGGCGATCCTGATCGGCACGCCGCCTGGGGTCGACCGGCCGGACTTCGTGCGCAGGGTCCGGGAGGTCGCCGGCCCGGAGGTGGACGTGATCGGCGCGCCGGTGGCCGAGGCGCTGCTGGGTGAGCACGTGCTCGCCGACCTCGGCCTGCCTCCCGGCCGCCGCGTACCCCTGGCGGCGATCGCGATCGGGATCATGGGATTGGTTTTCCTGGCCGCCTTCCGCCGGCCGGTCGCCGCGCTGGCGCCGCTGCTCGAGGCGGGCGCCGCGCTCGTGATCGTGTTCGGAGTCATGGGCTGGCTGGGCGTTCCCGTCTATCTGACGACGACCGTGCTGCCGGTCATCCTCACCGCCATCGGGGTCGCCGACGAGGTCCATGTCTTCCGTCGCTGGAGCGACCTCGCCCGCGAACGGCCCGAGCTCGACCGGCGGGAGCGAACCCTGGCCGCCCTCGAAGAGATGACGCCCCCGGTGGTGAGAACTTCGCTCACCACCGCGGTGGGCTTTCTCTCGTTCGCCCTGTCGCCCATCGGACCAGTACGGACATTCGGTCTGTTCGCCGCCTTGGGCATCCTGGTCTGTATGATCTGGACCCTGACCGTGATCCCAGCCTTGCTGACGACGCTGCCCGAGAGCTGGTGGCTGCGGGCGCGCGGCGGCCAGGACGGATCCAGATCGAAGATCTTCGCCGCACTAGCGACTCTTGCGAGGCGGCGCCACGCCGTGCTGACCGCGGTCGCCGTGATCGCCCTTGTGGCCCTCGACGGCGTTCGCCGGGTCGAGGTTCAGGACACCTGGGAGGGCGGCTTCGACCCGGACAGCCGCTTTGCCGTGGCCTCGGAGCGCTTTGACCGGGATTTCCTCGGCGCCCACCTGCTGCAGATCACCTTCACTGGCGAGCCGATGACCCTCGAAGGACAGGTCGACGGCGCCGACGTCGGCGACCAACACGTCGTGCTGCCGGCCTCGGTCGACGTCGAGCCATGGCAGCTCGAGGGCAACTGGCTGCGTGTCTTCAAGATCGAGTCGCCCGGGCCGGGACAGCCTGGACAGTGGCTGAGCTGGATCGAGAGCGCGGCGGTAGAGGACGGTCGCCTGGTGGTGACGTCACCGCGCTCAGGCGGCTCGTTCCGCTTCGCGCTGCGTCCGGCAGGCGATGAACGCCTCGGCTATGAAATCACCCGGCAGCCGCTGATGGTACCTTCCGTCCTGAAACGTCTGGACGCCCTCGAGGAGCTCCTGGCCACCCAGCCCGAGGTCGGCGGCGTCCTCGGGCCGGCGGGATACCTGCGCACCACCGCCTACGTGATTCGCCCCGACGGCCCCGAGGCCCGCCAGCTCCCCGACCGTCCACAGCGAGCGCGTACTCTTTGGGGACTCTACGGCCGCTTCCGTGGCCCGGAACGCCAGGCGATGCTGGTCGACGAAGAGCACTCGCGGACTCTGGTGACCGCCTACCTGCGAGGGGCCAACTACGCCGATACTGCTCGCCTGCTCGACGCGTTGCGCGCCTACGAGCGCGAGCACCTGGAACCGCACGGCCTCCACCTCGGCTTCGCGGGCGACGTGGCGGTGAGCCAGGCCCTGATCGACGCCGTGGTCTCCACCCAGGTGCGCTCGCTGTTGCTGGCGCTCCTCGGTATCGCCGCCGTGGCCGCGCTCTTCGGGCGCTCGTTGCGCTGGGGCCTGCTCGCCGTACTGCCGCCGGCCTTCGCGGTGCTGCTGAGCTTCGCCGGCATGGGCTGGCTCGGCATCCCGCTGGGGGTGGCGACGTCGATGTTCGCCGGCATGACTCTGGGCGTCGGCGTCGACTACTCGATCCACCTGCTGTCGCGCCACCGCCGCTCCGGCGCCTCCATCCAGGAGGCCCTGCGTGTCACCGGGCCGGCGATCCTGATCGACGCCGCCGCCGTCGGCCTCGGCTTCTCGGTGCTGACCCTGTCGGCGCTGCCGGGCAACGCCAGGCTGGGTGCCTTGCTGGTGTTTGCCGTGGCCGGCTGCCTGGCGGCGACGCTGCTGATCGTCCCGGCTCTGCTGGTCAGGGCGGGATCGCAATGAGCTGCGTTGTCTTTTCTTCGTCGACTGCTTATGATGCTCGAGCATCAACCTGGGCATCGTCAGACCAGATTTGTGGCTGCAGGCACTCCAGGACGAGTCGCCGACCGACCCGACTCGCGCCTCCTGATTCAGCACCCGGTCGGACGGAGGGAGCGACCATGTCCACAGCACCTCAGAGTCCCGCTTCTCAGAAGACGCGCCGTCCGAGGCTCCTCCTGGCGATCTGCCTGATGGCATTGTTCGCCGCGGGCGTCGCCCAGGCCCAGCCCGACGACGCCTGCGTCGTCGAGGACGACGGCACCGGCACCGTGATGCTGCCGCCGGACGGCTGCGCTTACCTGACCCCGCAAGAAGTGCACATGATCATCGACGGCCTGCCGCCGGGTACCACCATCGAGCTGGCGCCGATCCACGCGTCTTTTTTCTGCCGCAAGGCCGGTAACTCCGAGGCCTGCCTGATCGAGAACGGCGGTGCTCTCGGGGGCCAGCGGGAGGTCTTCGATTCGATCCTGACTTTCGAGCTCACCGGCACCGGCGATCTGGACGGCTTCCACCGCATCCTGTCCGTCGAGAGCCAGGCGGAGACCCACACCGCGCCACGCAACCCGGGAGATCCGGTCCAGGCGTTCGACACCCAGATGTTCATTCTCCAGGGCGCACTGTTCGGCGACCCGGACTTCGCGCAGCTGAGCGTGCTTTCCGGCGCCGGCATCGATCCCACCCTGCAGAGCTTCGGCCACACCACCTTGACGCGTTTGGGCCCGCCGGGCGGCGACTTCCACGTCGACAGCTTCTTCGACATCGCCTACCAGATCGACTTCCAGGGGGCACCAGGCGGTGCTCTCGACGGCCTCTCCGGCAGCACCCAGGGGGTCACGCGGATGGAGGCCAGAGGCGAGCGGGATCCGTGCGTCGAGGTCGACGACGGCACCGGCACGGTCGAGCTGCCGCCGCCGGGCTGCGATTACCTGAGCCCTCGGGAAGTGCACCTGATCATCGACGGCTTGCCCCCCGGCACCGTCATCGAGCTCGATCCGCGCCACACCCAGTTCATCTGCCAGCAGCCCGGCTGCGGCCAGCCCGGCGGCAACCTGGGCGGCGAGGTGGAAGACTTCGACTCGCTCCTGGTGCTGCAGATCGAGGGCACCAACACCCTGGGCAACTTCCGCCGCACCCTGCGCGTGCCCGCGACCGTCCAGACCCACACCGGACCGCGCACTCCCGGCGATCCGGTGCAGTCCTTCGACACAGACATGTTCCTGCTGCAGGGTGCCCTGCCGCCAGGGGACCCCGACTTCGACCTGCTGACGATCACCGGCGGTACCGGCAACGGATTGCCCAGCCCCGGCCACACCACGCTCGAAGACCTCGGCGACGGCACCTTCCAGGTCGACAGCTTCTTCGACATCACCTACCGGATCGACTTCCAGGGTGCCCCGGGCGGTGCCCTCGAGGGCCTCTCGGGCTCGACCACCACCGCCTTACGAATGGATGCCAGGACCGGCAAGCAAGACTCGGTCGAGGATGACAACGGTCTGGGAACGGTGACGGTGCCGCCCGAGGGCGGCGAGTACGTGAGCCCCGACGAGGTGCACTTGATCATCGACGGCTTGCCGCCGGGCACCACCATCGAGCTCGATCCAAGCCACATCTCGTTCTTCTGCGACACCACGCCGTGCAGCGTCACGGGTGGAGGGCTGGGCGGCGGCACGGAGTCGTTCGGCTCGACGCTCGAGATCGAGCTGCGCGGCACCGGCAGCCTGGCCGGCTTCCAGCGCGATATCCAGATCCCGGCGCAGGTACAGACCGACACCGGTCCGCGCAACCCCAGCGCCCCGATCCAGGAGTTCGACACCGAGATGGTCAATCTCACCGGCGGTCTGCCTCCGGGGGATCCCGACTTCGACCAGTTGCAGATCACCGCCGGCACCGCCAACGGTCTGCCGAGCCCGGGCCACACCACCCTGACCGACCAGGGCGACGGCTCGTTCATCGTCGACAGCTTTTTCGACATCGCTTACCAGATCGACTTCGTCGGCGCCCCGGGCGGCCAGCTCGACGGCCTGTCGGGCTCGACGCAAGGCGAGATCCGCGTAACCGCCTGTGACCGCCAGGACCCAGAGGCTCCGGCGCACAACATCACGATCGTCAAGCGGTCGGAGCCCGACGATCCGGTCGACGTCGCGTTCACCGGTCTGGCGAGCTTCTCGCTCGACGACGACGCCGATCCGACCCTGCCCGACCGGCGGACCTTCAACAACCTCAACCCCGGCACCCACACGGTGACCGAGACAGTACCGGCCGGCTGGTCGCTCGCCAGGATCGAGTGCGACGATCCGGACGGCGGCACGACGGTGGACCTGGCCGCCGGCGAGGCGTCGATCGATCTCGATCTCGGCGAGGCCATCACCTGCACGTTCACCAACGTCCTCGGCGATCCCCTGATCTTCGCCGACGGTTTCGAGTCGGGCGACGTCACACTCTGGTCGGGCAGCCAACCCTGACCGCTCCATGGCTCGGCGACGGCCGGGGGGGGCGGCATTGCATATTCCTCTCTGGGGGTTTATGATGATCGAGCATTAAACCCGGGCATCGTCAGACCAAAGATGTAATTCGAAGGGCGAGTCGCCGCCCGACCCGACTCGTGCTTCGTGGAATCAGCACCCGGTCGGACGGAGGGAGCGACCATGTCCAAAGCACCCCTGAGTCCCGATTCCCAGACGACGCCCCGCCTGCCGAGATTTCTCCTCGCGACCTGCCTGATGGCTCTGTGCGCCGTCGGCGCCGCCCACGCCCAGCCCGACGACGACTGCGTCGTCGAGGACGACGGATCAGGCTCCGTCACCCTGCCGCCGGCCGGCTGCGCCTACCTGAGCCCCGACGAGGTCCACATGATCATCGACGGCCTACCGGCCGGCACCACCATCGAGCTCGCTCCCATCCACCAGGACTTCATCTGCCGCAAGCTGGGCATCTGCGGGGTGCCCGGAGGCATCCTCGGCGGCGAGGTGGAAGACTTCGACTCACAGCTGGTGTTCGAGCTCAACGGCACCGGCGACCTCGACGGCTTCCACCGCATCCTGGCGATTCCCACCGCGGTCCAGACCCACACCGGGCCACGCAACCCGGGGGACCCGGTGCAGTCGTTCCCCACCGAGATGTTCCTGCTGCAAGGTGACCTGCCGCCGGGCGATCCGGACTTCGCCTCGTTGCAGATCCAGGCCGGCACCGCCTTCGGCCTGCCCAGCCCCGGCCAGACGACGCTGACCCGGCTCGGGCCTCCGGGCAGCGACTTCCAGGTCGACAGCTTCTTCGACGTCTCCTATACGA
>JAAELT010000682.1 GCA_024226315.1 bacterium
AGTAGATCGGAACGGCTTCGTTCCAGGCCGTATCGGGCAGGTGAAGCGGCATGCCGTAGGTCCGGAAGTACTTCTCGAGCACGGTGACGTCGAGCTCGATTCCGACCGTGGCCCAGCGCGACGAGCCGGTAGCTTTCTCTTTCCGCAAGGCGTCGCGACCGACGAAAAAATCGCCGTCGAGCTTGGTCATCCAACCGAGCCCG
Source organism: bacterium (assembly GCA_024226315.1). GTDB lineage: Bacteria > Acidobacteriota > Thermoanaerobaculia > Multivoradales > J023 > JAAELT01. The sequence goes on from JAAELT010000682.1 coordinate 204, forward strand.
AGCTCGAGCGGCGATGTCTTCTGAACGTCGAACGCCGTCTGCGTCGACGAAGTGAAGTCGGCTTCGATCGACAGCAGGCCGGCTTCGATCCTCGCCTGATCGAGCGCCAACAAACCGGACGGGCGCATCTTGTACTCGTGGCCGAGCTCCATCGCCGCGTCCCAGAGCTTCTCGGCGTGGCGCGGCTCGACGTAGACCTCGTAGCCGAGATCGCCCGTGTACCCGGCGCGCAAGATCAGCGCCGGGACCCCGACCACCTCGGCGCGCGTGCAGCGGAAAAAACGGAGCTTGTCGAGATTGGCTCCGGTCGTCAGCCGCTCGAGCAGGTCCCGGGACGTCGGCCCCTGGAAGGCGAGAGCGGCGACTTCCTCGGTCACGTCCTCGACGGTGACGTCGAACCCGAGCGCATTGTCCTGCAGCCAATCGAGATGCGGAATCGTCGACGAGAGCCTCAAGTGGTCCGCGGCGAGGTGGCATACGGTGCCGTCGTCCATCACCATGCCTCGGTCGTCGCACCACGTCGTGTAGAACGCCCGGCCGGGCTTCGATTTGGCGAGATCTCGAACCACGACGCGCTGCATCATCGCCTTGGCGTCGGGACCGCGAACGTCGTACTTGTGGAGTGGCGACACGTCGAGGAGACCGCATCCCCAACGAATGGCGTCGTATTCGGTGGTGTAGTCGAGCTCGTAGCTCTTGGCGGCGAGGAATCCCGCCCATTCTTCCCACTGATGTCCCTGGCACAGTTGGGACGTTCGTGAATGGAAAGCGGTCGGTCTCGTCATCTCAGCTCCTGCCCGCGCTACGCTAGGGCAGATCGGCCAACGAGTCAAGTGATATCCTGAATAGTGGTTCAGGCCCGTCTTCCTGGTCAGTTCACTGCTCTGAATGGACGTTGTCGGTAGTTGTCCACCGACAGACGGGACATCCAGGCACGGCGACATCCTCCCGATTTCTGACTGGCCTTCCGCGGTCTCTTGATGTAGAGTCGACGCTACTGAATGGCCAGTCAACCTTTGAGACCACCCGCGGGGGGCTGCTTGACCGGGCTCTCCGGCAGCACTCCGCCCGCCAGATCCTCTCGGGCAGACCCTGAGAGCAGATGACGAGCGCTCGCTTCAGGTCCCAGAGCTTCTGGCACGACACGGTCCCCGACCCGCTCGAGCCGCGGCCAGCTCTGACCTCCGAGATCGATGTGGACGTCGCCATCGTCGGCGCGGGCTTCACCGGTCTGTGGACGGCCTACTACCTGAAGGAGCTCCAGCCCGGTCTGCGCGTCGCGGTCGTCGAGGCCGAGATCGCGGGGTTCGGGGCCTCCGGGCGCAACGGCGGGTGGTGCCTCGGAACCCTGGCCGGAATCGGCAACCTCTATGAGTCAGATCCGGAAGGCGCGATCAGGCTCCAACACGAGCTCTTCGACACCGTGGACGAGATCGAGCGCGTGTGCGCTCACGAGAACATCGACTGCCACTGGGCCAGGGGTGGAAACGTCACCGTCGCGACCTCCGCGCCGTTCCGCGAGCAGGCACTCGAAGAGCTGGATTTCTGGCGGCGCATCGGAGTCGAGGAGAAAGATGCCCGCTGGTTGGAGCCCGACGAGTGCGCTGACCTGGTTCGCACCCGGACCAATCTCGGCGGCGTCTATCTGGCGCCGGTGGCGGCGCTCCACCCGGCGCGGCTGGTCCGAGGGTTGGCCGAGGCCGTCGAACGGCGAGGCGTCGCCATCTACGAGTGCTCGCCGGCGGTGGAGCTCGCGCGCCAGGGCGTGGTCACACCGGAAGGTCGGCTGAGGGCCGACGTGGTCGTCCGCGCGACCGAAGGCTACACGCGCACGATTCCGGGACAGGAGCGGGTCCTCATTCCGGTCCATTCGATGATGGTGGCGACGGAGCCGCTGCCCGACCGCGTCTGGGACGAGATCGGCTTCACCGATCGGGTGACCTTCGGCGACCCCCGGCGCAACACCACCTACGGCCAACGAACCGCGGACGGACGTCTCGCCTTCGGATGCCGCGGTGCCTACTACTTCGGGTCGAAGATTCGGGATCGCTTCTCGCCCGACGACCCGCTGTTTGGTGAGGTCCAGGATGTGCTCGAGAGCTTCTTCCCCGTGCTCCGTGGTCACCTGATCACCCACCGCTGGGGTGGTGCGCTGGGGATCCCACGGAGTTGGACACCGTCGGTCGGCATCGACCGCGAATCCGGGCTCGGCTGGGCGGGCGGCTACGTCGGCGAAGGTGTCGGCGCCGCCAACCTGGCCGGCCACACCCTGGCCGAGCTCATTCTCGAGCACGACACTCACCGAGTAGACCTGCCGCTCGTCGGCAGCCAGCTCGCCACCTGGGAGCCGGAGCCGCTACGCTACATGGGGTACGCCGCTCTGACCCGATTCGCCGAGGCACTCGACGACGCGAACTTGAACGGACGCCCCACGCCTCGTCTGCGGGGCGCGATCTACGACCGATTCGTCCGCAAATAGCACGCTCGATGATTCATACACCGGAGACTTCTTGATGGCCGAGACCATGGTTTCCTGGATCGATCTCACCGTGATCGTCATGTACATGATGATCATGCTCGGTATCGGCTTCTACGTCTACCGCAAGGCACCGAGCTTCGAGACGTACATCGTCGCCGGGCGCTCGATGACCACGCCGATTCTGGTTTGCACACTGGCCTCGACCTACTACGGACTCGAAGACCTGTTCGGGACCTCCGAATTCGGCTACAACGATGGAATCGTGGCCTTCTTCGGCTACTCGGCGATCTACCTGTCCTTTCTTCTCTTCGCGGCGCTGGTGCTGGCCAAGCGGCTGCGCCGCGAGAAATTCATCTCTCTGCCCGAGGTCCTCGAGCGGCAGTATGGCCGCGAGACGGGAATTCTCGGCGCCGTGGCGTCGTTCGCCTACTCGGTCCCCGCGCTCAGCCTGTTCGCGTTGGGTCGCATCTGTGAGGTGACCCTCGGCATCGAGGCCTGGATCGGAGCCCTGGTGCTCGGTGCGATCGCCCTGGCCTACACCCTGATGGGCGGCCTCCTGGCCGTGGCGATCACGGACACGATCCAGTTTGTGCTCATGATGTCCACGCTCGCCATCGGTGTCGTTCTCGTGATGGGCGACGTCGGAGGGTTTGCCGCCGTGGAGGCGTTCGCTCCGGAGGGCTACTTCTCGCCGCTCGGAGGCATGCCGATCTGGCTCTTGATCGCCTATGGCGCCACCGGTATCAGCGTTCTGGTGGATCCCGGCTTCTACCAGCGCATCTTCGCCGCCCGCAGCGCTCGCCAGGCGCGCAACGCGATGC
>JAAELT010000683.1 GCA_024226315.1 bacterium
ACATTACTCCGCACCCCCCACATTACTGCAAGATAGCCCTCCACATTACTGAACACCCTCCGCATTACTGCAAGATAACCCTCCACATTACTGCAAGATAGCCCTCCACATTACTCCGCATCCGCCACATTACTGCAAGATAGCCCTCCACATTACTGAACCTCCTCCACATTACTGCAAGATAGCCCTCCACATTACTGATGATAGCCCTCCACATTACTGCAAGATAGCCCTCCACATTACTCCGCATCCTCCACCATACTGATGATAGCCCTCCACATTACTGAAAGATAGCCCTCCACATTACTGCGCACCCTCCACATTACTGAAAGATAGCCCTCCACATTACTGAACATCCTCCACATTACTGCAAAAATCCCTCCACAATACTGAAGATAGCCCTCCACATTACTGAACATCCTCCACATTACTGCAAAAATCCCTCCACAATACTGCACACCCTCCACAATACTGCGCAGACATTACCTAGGGTGCTAACACAACAAGAGTAAACGCAAACAGTTTTCCACAACAACACAAAAGCCTACATGTACGAAGTTCTGCTGATAAAGTAGTTTCATTCGATTTCTAGATTAAATCACACAAGAGACCGCGCAGTTCTATCGATGAAAATGATCATGATGAACCTGAAAGAAAAAAAGATTTGATATATCAACGTATGTTTCTTAACTTTCTGTGTTTTAATTTTCTTGTCATTATTCGTATTGTTTAATCATGATGGTGATCAAACG
>JAAELT010000684.1 GCA_024226315.1 bacterium
ACCTCTCCTTCGCCGTCCAGGGCGGCGACACCCAGGATCAGAACCTGCTGCAGTTCTTCTTGAACGTCGTCGAGTTCGGTATGAACGTGCAGCAGGCCGCCGAGGCGGCCAACATCACCAGCTACCAGATGCAGAGCTCCTTCGGCGCCCACAAGTCAGAGCCCGGCCGCCTGCGCTTGCGCGACGACGTCCCCGCCTGGGTGCGGGCGAAGCTCGGCGAGATGGGCTACCAGGTAGAGACGCGTCCGCGCACGTCCGGCCCCATCACCGCCATCTACTTCGACCGCGAGCACGGCACCATGTGGGGCGGCGCGAGCAACTTCGGGGAAGACTACGGCATCGCGTGGTGAGCGGGCACCGGCTTTGCCATGCTCTCTCGCAGTCTGGAAGGCCCGACCGGCGTGTGTCAGAATCGTCCCACGCCACAACGGACGAACGCCGTCAGATCCCTCGGCCTAAGAGGTGTCATCGGGTGACTGAGCAAACGAATGGACCCGCTCCAGGCGGCCGCGACGAGGGGGAGAGACGCCGCGCGGTGATCGAGGCCGCGGTGTCGGCGCTCCAGGACGGCCGGGACTTCGAAGCCAACTTCAAAATCGTCTTCGAGGTCTTCTACCGGCCCCTCCAGCGGTTCTTCACAAAAAAGGGCTTCTTGGCCGAAGAAGCGCAGGATCTAACACAAGAGACTCTGCTTGGGATCTACAGGGGCGTGAGGAGGTTCCGGCACGAGGCCCGTTTCGAAACGTGGTTGTACAGAGTGGCGACCACGACCTACTTGAAACGGCTCCGTTCCGGTTCAGCGGCGAAGCGCTCGGGGGTCGAGACCCCCTACGACGAGGTGGCGATCGATACGCCGAGCGTTGCGGCGCCCGAAGGACAACTCGATGGCGTGCTGGACGAGGAGAAGCGAAGAGCGATGCGTGAGGCGATCGAAGAGCTACCCGAGAAGATGCGCAAGTGTCTCACCTTGCGGGTCTACCAGGACCTGAGCTACCGCGAGATCGCGGTGGTCATGAAGCTCAAGATCAACACCGTCAAGGCGCACCTCTTCCAGGCTCGTGAGAAGCTCCGCGGCAAGCTCGAGGCGTATTCATTGGAGGCTTCAGAATCATGACGTCGAACACACCAAACGGCGAACCGGTGAGCGATTCGCCGGCCCTTGCCGCGATGCTGGCCGAGGCCGCTGCGTCCCGGGTGGGCGATCATCCAGAGGTGGAGGAGCTCGCCCGTTACTTCGACGACGCCCTGCCGCCCGAGGCCGAAGCGCGAGTCCAGGACCACCTGGTGGCCTGTCGAACTTGCACACGCACGCTTCTCGATCTGGAGCCGCTGATGAGCCCCGGCCCGCGCACCGCCGAGGGCGTCGCGGATCTGGAGGTGGCGGCGGCCTGGCGAGAGCTCAAGGCCCGCGCGGGCGAGACCGAGGCGCGCTCCCCGCGAGTAGCGTCACAGCGTTGGCTCGCCGCCGTGGCGGCTTCGTTCCTCGTGGCCACTCTCGGCCTGTCGGCCTGGGTAGCGCAGCTGCGCGGCACGGTGAGCGAGCTGTCCGCGCCGCAAAGCAACTTCGAGATCCTCTACTTCGAGTCGACCCGAAGCCTCGACGAGGACGTCCTCCAGGTGCCGGACAGGCACAGTCGTCTGCCGGTGATCGTCACCGGCGTCGATGCCGACGCCTTCGCGAGCTACGAGGTCGCGGTGGTGAACTCCACGGGCTCGGAAGTCTGGAGCGTTGGCGGACTACGGCCGAGCGACGTCGGCAGCCTGCGGCTCGAGATTCCGCTGCAGCACCTGCCGGCCGGGCAGTACGGGCTCGTCCTCTACGGCGTCGACGGCGACCGGCGGGAGCTACTCAGGGAGCTTTCTAGAGGGTTCGGGTACGAATAACGCCGGGCCTCGTTGACGTGCCCATGCCGTCGAGCACCGAGCTACTTTCGAAGATCGGCCGGGTCGCTCTAATAGGAGCACTCGTCTTCGGCACGGGCTGTCTCGGCGGCACAGACGACTCTGCACCCACAGGCCCTCCGACCGACTCTCCTCGGCAGGAGCCTGCCTCGGCAGAGCCGCGAGATCTCGAGCTGGGTCAGCAGCTGGAAGGTAGCCTGGCGCCCGCCGAGATTCATACTTTTCGTTTGCTCTCGGAGGCCGATCAGTTCCTTCATGTCGTCGTAGATCAACAGGACGTCGACGTCGTGGCGACCCTCACCGGCCCCTCGGAGAATGAGATGCTTCTGATGGATCGGTCAATCGGTGCCATCGGGCCGGAGCCGTTGATGGCGATTACAGGAGCCGGGGGAATCCACACGGTCAAGGTCGAAGCCGCCGCCGGCGACCGACCCGTTGGGAGTTATGAGATCTGGGTAGAAGAATCCCGCCCTGCGACTGACTCGGACCGGTTGCGAGCCGATGCGATCTCGTTGTTCGCCGACGCCAGAGCGCTCTACAAGCAGCGCGAGTTTCGCAGCGCAACGGAACGATTCTCCGAAGCTCGGAAGGCGTGGCAAAGCCTGGAGAAGGAACGATGGGAGGCGGAGAGCCTGTTGCGGATGGGGCTGGCGTACGCAAGGCTCAAGAAATGGCAAGAGGCGGCGAGCTGTCACGAGGAAGCGAACAGACTGTTTGAAGCAGCGGGCACACCCCGTTGGCAAGCGATCGCACTTCACCAACTAGGTCTCGATTACCTGTATCTCGGTGACCTGGATCAAGCCATCGACAGGTATAGGCAAGCCTTGCCCTTGCGTCGCCAGGCCGAAGATCTACGGGGCGAGGCTTTGACTCACCACGAGTTGGCTCTTGCTTTCCAGCGGCAAGACGAGGTGCAACAGGCGCTGGATTCCTACTCGCGAGCCCTGGAACTCTTTCAGAGAGCTGGAGATCGAGGGCAAACCACCCACAACCTCGGTGTGTTGTACCTCTCGCTCGGTCGAACGGACCACGCGCGCGACGCGCTCGAAGAAGCGCTGGAAGCCTGGGCTGAAATAGGAGACCGCCGTCGACAAGCAACGACGCTCAATCAGCTGGGTGAGCTTTATCGCGGCCTAGGCGACCTGAATCGGGCGCTCGATCACTATCGCCGTGCGCTGGCGTTACGGCGAGAACTTGAGGATCAGCGCGGTGAGATTACTTCTCTCGCCAACATCGGCCTCGTCTATCAAGCACTGAGCCAGCCGACAAAGGCGCGCGAGCACTATCTCGAGGCCCAGAGCCTTTTGGTGGATTTGCAGAGGCCTCGCTTAGAAGCGCGGGTGTTGTTGAACCTGGGTTCGCTTCAGACGTCAGAAGGACAAATAGAGGAAGCCAGGAAGAGCTACCGAAAGTCTCTTGATCTCTACCGATCCGTGGGTGATCCGACGGGCGGGGCCGAAGCGCTGGTCGGCGTTGCCCGTGCAGAGAGCTATGACGGGAACCTCATGGCCGCGCTCGAGGCCAGCGGCGATGCACTGAGTATCTTCGAGACGGTGCGCCCCCGGGCGGTGAGCCCTGAGCTACGGACGTCGTTCTTCGCGACGGTGCAAGATCACTTCGAATTCCATATCGATTTGCTGATGGAGCTTCACCGGCGCGAACCCGAGGCCGATTACAATGCCAGGGCGTTGATGGTCAGTGAGCGAGCCCGGGCACGCTCGCTGCTCGATCTCTTGGCTGAAGCTGGGGGAAAGATCCGCCGCGAGGCGGATCCGGCGTTGCTGGAGCGTGAACGAGAGCTCCAGCAGCAGCTCAACGCCAGAGAAAGGGAGAGATTCGAGCTTCGGCGAGTCCCCCGCGTCCGGTCGCAGGCATTGGCTGCCGTCGAGAAGGACGTACGCTTGGCCTTGCAGCGGCTGGAGGCTGTGCGAGGAGAGATTCGTGCTCGCCACCCGCGCTACGCGGCCTTGACGCAGCCGCTGAGCCTAAAAGAGATTCAGGAGCTGGTCCTCGATCGAAGTGCGCTCCTGTTGGAGTATCAGCTCGGAACGGAACGGAGTTTCTTGTGGGCAGTGACACCCGATTCGATCCAGAGCTACGAGCTACCCGGCCGGGCGGAAATCGAGAGTCTCGCCCGAAGGACCTACACTCTACTCACCAACAGCCATCGCCGCGAGGCTCGAGAGAGCACCCAAAACGCGCTGTGTGAGCTCAGTAAACAATTGCTTCGACCGGTGGCGACTTCGATGGCCGGCCAGCGATTGTTGATCGTCGCCGATGGTGCCCTGCAGTTCATTCCATTTGCTGCATTGCCAGGACCGCGCTCTCTCGACCAATGTGCTGAAGCACAACCTCTCGTTGTCGAGCACGAGATCACCCACTTGCCGTCCGCCTCTGCATTGGCGGTCCTCCGCCGGGAGATCAAGAGGCGGGAGCCGGCCGCACATTCAGTGGCGGTCGTGGCTGATCCTGTCTTCGCCACTGCAAACGGACGTCTTCGTGATCCGCGGATGCCGGTGGTCGAAGCTCCGGACGCCAGAGCAATAGGTAGCAGCGAAGATTTCACATCGAGCCTCCCAACCGGCGATGTCGACCCACGGTTCTTCGAGCGCCTACCTTACTCTCGCCGGGAGGCTGCGGTGATCTTGGGGCTGGTGGACGAAGAGCAGAGGTTCAGCGCCCTCGGATTCGATGCCAACAAAGAGACCGTATTGCGAGGACGCCTAAGCGGTTATCGCGTCGTCCACTTTGCGACTCATGGGGTCTTGAATACCAGGCATCCGGAGCTGTCGGCGATCGTGTTATCGCAAGTTGACCGCGCTGGCCTTGAGCGAGATGGGTTTCTCCGAGCCCATGAAATCTACAACCTCGAGCTGCCATGCGAGCTAGTCGTGCTCTCCGCTTGCCAGACTGCACTGGGGAAAGTCGTGCGAGGTGAGGGCCTGCTGAGCCTCACGCGAGGCTTCATGTATGCCGGCGCGGAGCGTGTCATGGTCAGTTTGTGGAATGTCAGCGACGCCAGTACCGCCGAGTTGATGGAGCGGTTCTATCGTGGCCTCTTCGAACAGGACTTGCGCCCAGCGGCAGCCCTGCGGGCTGCCCAGATCGCCATGTGGCAAAGTGAGACGAGATCGGCTTACTACTACTGGGCAGGTTTCGTGATCCAGGGTGAATGGCAGTAGAACAGGCCAGCGCTAAACAATCGAGAGCTCGAGGGACCTGAGTGTCGCAGAAGGAGCAAATCGCGAGGCACTTGTTCGAGTGCTTTGTAGAGAAGGAGGCGTGCTATGGGACGTTGTAAGACGAGCCGGCGAAGAAAGGGCAAGTGGCAGCGGCGGAAGAGATGCGTCTGCGAGACGACCCGTGTCTATCTGGGAGATCCGGAGGACGAGGAGGGTTTCAGCGAGCTCGAAGATCCGGAGGACGAGGAGGGCTTCAGCGAGCTCGAAGATCCGGAGGACGAGGAGGGCTTCAGCGAGCTCGAAGACCCGGAAGACGAGGAGGGCTTCAGCGAGCTCGAAGACCCGGAGGACGAGGAGGGCTTCAGCGTGCTCGAAGATCCCATCGCCCGCCGCCGCGCTCGCCGTCGCCGTCGCGCCGCCCTGTGCGGAGGTTCACCGCCACAGCGTCCCGGCAATACTGCCCCCGTTTGCGCTCCCGAGCAATACAGCGGCGACATCATCGTCCGCCTCGAGCCCGAGTACGCGCTGGAGGACTTCGCCGACCTCGCGGAGCTGGCCGAGGAAGAGGATCTGCCGGGCCTGACGGCGGTCTTGAGCGAGTACGAGATCGAGTCTTCGCCGCGAGTCGTGCCCCACTCGCACCAACCCGAGACCGCTGCCACCCCGAATCAGGACTACGTCATTCGGCAGCGAAGCGTGCTCGAGATGGAGGCTGAAGCGGAGAACACCGATCTACCACCTCTGCGCCACCTGGCGGCGTACTGGCGCGTCGACGTCCGCCACCAGCCAGATAAGGCGAAAGAGATCCTGGAGCGTTTAAATGCGCTCTACGAAGTAGATCTGGCCTACCGCGAGCTGGTGGCGACCGATCCCAACGTCAGCCCAGGGGACGACTTCTACTCCGCCTGCCAGGGCTACCTGGATCCTGCGCCTGTCGGCATCGACGCCCGCTGGGCCTGGAACCTGCCGTCCGGCAACGGCGGCGACGTGTCCCTGGTCGACTTGGAGCAAGGCTGGTTCATGCAGCACCAGGACATGAGCGCGGCAATGAGCGCCATGGCTAAGCCCATCATCCACGGCGACAATCGCGACAAGGAGGGGACCTACAAAGGCAACCACGGCACCGCCGTGCTGGGTGAGATCGTCGCCGGCGACAACGCCGTCGGCGTGGTTGGCATCGCGCCCGGCGCCGGTTTCCACATGGCCTCGCACTTCGACAAGGCCAGCGGCACAAACGGCCACGTTGCGGCCGCCATCGTCGCCGCCACCCAAGTCCTGCAGCCGGGCGACGTGCTGCTGCTCGAAGTACAAAAGGGCTTCAAGCCGGTCGAAGTCGATCACGTCGACTTCGACGCGATCCGTTTGGCCTCAGCGCTCGGGATCGTCGTCGTCGAGGCGGCCGGCAACGGCTCGAGAAATCTCGACGCCTACCAGGACGAGACCGGCGCGAGGATCCTCAGCCGCTCCAGTGGTGGCTTTCGAGAGTCCGGCGCCGTGATGGTCGGCGCGGCCCTTTCCCACCTGCCCCACAACCGCAAAGCGGCCTCCAACTACGGCTCGCGGATCGACTGCTACGCCTGGGGCGACAGCGTCGTCAGCTGTGGCTACGGCGACCTGCACCAGGGCGCCGGCGACCACGAGACCTACACCGCCAGCTTCTCCAACACCAGCGCGGCCTCGCCGATCATCGCCGGTGCGGCCTTGATCCTGCAGAGCGTCTACCAGAAAGCCACTCAGTCACGGCTCTCGTCTCAGCAGATGCGCGCACTGCTCTCGGATCCGGCCACCGGCACGCCCCAGGGCAGCGGCGTGGGCGGCCACATCGGGGTCATGCCCGACCTGCGGGCCATCTTCGGGAAGACCCTGTGCCTGGTGCCGGAACTGTACGCGCGCGACAACCTCGCCGATGCGGGGGTGCTCACGGCCTGGGAGAAGACCAGCGCCAGCCCGGACATCATCGTGTGTCCGAATGCCGTGCGCGATCCCGCACGGCGCTTCGGAGCGGGCAGCGGCACCGAGAATTCAGACCTGCTCGGCCAGCCGATCGAGCCCGGCCGGAACCACGCCGTCTACGTGCGGATGAGCAACCGCGGCGCCGGCGACGTGAAGCAGGCCACGGCGACCGTGTTCTGGGCCGAGCCCTCGACGCTGATCACGCCCGAGCGCTGGAACCTGATCGGCACCTCCGACCCGGTCGACGTGCCCCAGGGCGACACCCTGGCCGTGGCCGGTCCGATCCGCTGGCCGAGCCGACTGGTTCCGGAGAAGCCCGGGCACTACTGTTTCATCGCCATTCTCGACCATCCCATGGACGAGGCGCCGGCGATTCCGCCCGGCCCACCGTACTTCGATTTCGCGGCCTTCCTGGCCTTCGCCCGCGATCACAACAACGTCGCCTGGCGCAACGTGGGCGTGATCGGTGAAGTCCCCGGCCCGCAAGAGTCCGAAGAGCTGCCTTTCTTTATCTCCGGCACCCCCGAGGGGGATCGGCAACGGATGTTCGATCTGGAGATCCTACAGAGGTTGCCGGCCGGCGCTCAGGTATCGCTGGAGGTGCCGTACGCGCTCGCCGGTCAGATCAGGGCCGACCGGCGCTTCAGCGTGGAGAAGCGTTTGGAGCGAACCATCCGCTTGCGATTGCCTCCTCAGCCGTGCCTGCGCCTGTGCCGGGTGAAGCTGGGGGCCGGCCAGCGGCTCCTCGCCAAACTCCACGTGCGTGGCGCGGCCGGTCTGGGCCACGGAGTCGCCGTCCGGCAGCTCTACCGCGGCCGGGAAGTCGGCAGGATGACCTGGGAGTTCCACCAGCGCCGGAGAAGGAGGCTGTTGCCGAAGAAGTGATCGTGGGCTTGCCACAGGCGGGGTGAAGGCGAGAAACTGCGCCAGGCGCCGAAGCCAGATCCCCCAAATCCAGGAGGCCCCATGACCCACCAGCTCAATCTCCGTCTCTTCGTTGCCCTCGCCGGCATCTCGCTGCTCGCCGCGTGCACGCCTCGGGCCGAGGACGAACCGGCCGTCGACCTGATGGCCTCGGTCGAGTCCGCGACCGCGGTGATCACCGCGGAAACGCTCCGCGGCCCGATCGCCGTGATGGCCGGCGACGACTACCAGGGGCGGGGGCCGGGCAGCGACGGGGACGTGAAGACACAGCAGTATCTGGCCGAGCAGCTGCGTGAGATCGGATTCCAGCCGGGAGGCGCTGACGGCTCCTACGAGCAGGTTTTCGACATCGTGGGCGTCGACGCCTCGGCGCCCGAGACGTGGGGGTTCAGCGGTGCCGGCGGTAGCGTCGACCTCGCCTGGTGGGACGAGTACATCGCTTTTTCCGGCCTCCAGGAGCCGAAAGCCTTGATCGAGGGCGCCGAGCTGGTGTTCGTGGGTTACGGCATCCAGGCGCCCGAGTACGACTGGGACGACATCAAGGGTGTCGATCTCTCGGGCAAGGTGCTGGTGTTCATGAACAACGACCCGGACTGGGACGACGCGCTGTTCGAAGGCGTTCGCCGCCTCTACTACGGGCGCTGGCGGTACAAGTACGAGCAGGCGGCCCGCTTGGGCGCCGCGGGCGCCATCATCATTCATACCACGCCGTCGGCGGGCTATCCCTTCCAGGTGGTGCAGACCTCCTGGACCGGGCCCCAGTTCGAGATCCCGGCGGGTGATGAGCCGCGCATCCAGATCGGCGGCTGGGTCACGGAGGAGGCCGCGCTGCGCATCTTCGAGCTCGCCGGCCAGGACCTGGCCGCGGCGCGCGAGGCCGCCAGGACCAAGGAATTCGAGCCCGTCCCGCTGGGCGTCACCACCTCGCTGGCTCTCGACGTCGAGCTCCAGAGCCGGCAGACCGCCAACATCCTGGGAGTGCTTCCGGGGCGCGATCCCGAGCTCGGGCAGCAGTACATCGTCTACTCCGCCCACCACGACCACCTGGGCGTGGGCAAGGCCAACGACGACGGCGACGACATCTACAACGGTGCGATGGACAACGCCGCGGGAGTTTCCCAGGTGCTCGCCATCGCCCGGGCGTTGGTCGCCCTGCCCGAACGTCCGCGGCGGTCGATCTTGCTGGCCCTGGTGGCGGCCGAGGAGCAGGGGTTGCTGGGCTCGGCCTACTACGCCGCCAATCCCACGGTTCCGCCGGGCCGGCTGGCCGCCAACATCAACTATGACGGCGCCAACATCTGGGGCCGCGTCCGCGACGTCACCTACATCGGCTACGGCAAGTCCTCGCTCGACGCGGTGGTGGAGAAATTCGCCGCCGGCCAGGGCCGCACCGTCAAGGGCGATCAGTTTCCCGACAAAGGCTACTTCTACCGCTCCGATCAATTCAATTTCGCCAAGATCGGCGTCCCGGCGGTCTATTTTGACTCCGGCACCGACTTCGTCGACCGGCCGGAAGGCTGGGGCCGCGAGCAGGTCGAGGCCTGGGTGACGGTGCACTACCACCAGCCCAGCGATGAGCTCGTGGACGAATGGAGCTTCGACGGCATGATCGAGGACGCGAGGTTGGGGCTCGAGACCGGCCTGTGGCTCGCCGAGCAGGACGAAATGCCGACCTGGAAGCCCGGTGACGAGTTCGAGGCGGCGCGCAAGGAGGCGCTGGCGGCGCTCGGAAACTAACGCCGCTAGCGCACTTCGACCCAGCTAGCGGCCTGCTCCAACGTGTTGCGGTAGCCGATCTCGATCAGCTCGTCGAGCTTGGCGAAATCGAGCAGCCCGTAATCCCCTACCGGGGGCTCGAGATAGAGATCGGCGTCGTCCTTGACCTCGGTGACACGGCTGACGCTACTGAGCAGCGTGGTCCGCATCAGGATGTTGCCGATCGCGGGGTAGCGGACCCGACGCCGGAACGGCAACAGCTTGCTCCACAGGATCCGGGCCGGGCTCGGGATGTCCGCGGACGGGCTGTCGAAGTCTCCGGCCGTGCCGACATTGACGGCGATCAGCGGGCCGCGGTGCCGCCGCCGCATGACGCCTCCGGGCAGGTTGTCGATGATGCCGCCGTCGACCAGGATCTCCCGGCCGCGCAGCACCGGCGTCAGGATCCCCGGCAGAGCGCCGCTGGCCCGCGTCGCCTGCCACAACGGGCCGGACTCGTGAACCATCATGCGCGCGGTGGTGAGGTTCGCCGAGACGCAGAAGTAGTTGACCCACAGATCCTCGATCATGGTCTCGCCGAAGGCGTGGCGCGCGCCTTTTTCCATCCGGCGGGTGCGGATCAGGGAGATGAATGGCAGGGTGTACTCGGAAAACGGCCGCAAGTCGATGATCTCCTGGTTGCGGTCGCGGATCTCACGGATCGAGAGCCCCATGGCGTACATGCCGGAGATCACCGAGCCGATGCTGGTGCCTCCGATCAGGTCGATCGGCACCCCGAGCTCCTCGAGGGCGCGCAGAGCGCCGATGTGCGCGAATCCCTTGGCCCCACCGCCGGAGAGCACGAGTCCCACCGAGGTCTCGCCGAGCACGCGGGCGAGGCGGGCGAAGTCTGATTTTTGATTCCAGCGCAGGTGGAAGTGATCGCCCACCTCGTGAGCCGCCAACCAGGCGGCGGTGCCGCTCGGCAGCCGATTGCCGTCCGCGTGGACCAGTACCAGGGTCCGCCGCGCGTCGGTCACCTCGTCGAGCTGTCGCTCGATCAGCGTCGCGGCGTCGCCGTGGCGCGGGTCCCCGGCGTGGCCGGCCAGCAACACTCGATCCGACATGCGCAAGCAGCGCCGTGACCAGCTGTTGGCTTCGCCGTCGCCCTCGAACACGATGAAGCGGTACTTCGTCTCCTGATCCTCGAGCCACGCCGCGAACCGGATCCACACCGGATGGGATCGGGGAAACGTGGTCACGTCCGGGATTCCCAGGTCCCGTTCCAGCACCTCACCGTCGACACGGAGGGTCGGCCCGATTTCGGCGAGGGCGCCGCACAGCCGCCGGCAGAGCCGGCCGGTCTCGAGCTCCAGGCTCAGCGGCACCACCGTCAGAGTCAGCAGCGGATCGAGCCCCGAGCCCCGCTTCTCCTTCTGCACGATGCGGCGCACCAGCACGCGAGCGATCGCGCCCATGAACTTCGGCCGCCGTCTGAGGATACGTTCGAAGGTCAGGCGCGAGAGGCGCACCAGATCGCAGTCCCTGAGCGCGTAGAGAGAGGCGGTGCGGTCGGAGTCGAGAAAGATCCCGAGCTCGCCGAAGCTCTCGCCGCGGCCGAGCTCGTTGACCACCCGCGGGCCGTCGGGACCGTCGATCTCCACCTTCAATCTGCCGGTGATCAGGATGTACCAGCTGTCGGCCGGATCTCCCTGACGTACCAACACTTCGCCGCGGCGTAGGCGGACCCACTCGGCGGCCCTCTCGATCATCGCCAGGGCCTCGTGGTCGACGTCGACGAACAGTTTGCCCACGGCCTTGGCCAGCTGATCTCGCCGTAGCCGTCTGCGGATAATCTCGGCGATCTTCAGGAACGATTCGGGCGAGTGACGCTCCAGCTCCCTGAAGGCTGATTCGGGGACCCCGATGGCGCGCGAATCCTCGAGGGCCGCCACGGTGGCGGAGCGCTCGCCGCCGAGAATCACCTGGATCTCGCCCACCGGCCGCCCGGGGTGGATCTGGCCGACGGCCATCTCCGTGCCGTCGTCCTGGCGTACCCGGGCCTCGAGCAGGCCCTCGGTCAGGAAGTACATCGCCTCGCCGCGATCCCCCTGACGGATGAGGACTGCGCCGGTCGCCAGCTCTACATCTTCGGCGGCCGCCGCCAGGTCTTCCAGGGCTTCCTCGGACATGCCTTCGAGGATGTCGAATCGCCCCAAAAGCCGCGCTCGTTCGGTGGCATCCATGGGCATCTAAACCGGATCAATGACAAAAAGGATGTAATTCTAGCCTGCCTTCCTGGCGACCGTTCACAAACCGCCCTCGAACAGCGCGATTCGAGAGCGCCCGAATTTCCGCGCCTTGATCGTGGTCTTGATGGAGTGGAGCGGCGAGGCAGGTCGGCCGGGAGTCTCCATGAATCTCGCTCAGAAGAAGAAGGCCCAGAGGACGCCGATGACGAGGCCGACGACGGCACCGATCTGCATGCCCTCCCGGCCCTTGGCCACGGCGCCGATCACGCCGCAGATCAGAACGCCCACGAGGCCGTAGATCGCCGCCTTGACGGCGTAGAAGAACAACACGACGAGGACCACCGCGAGGGCGATCAGGCCGATGTAGAAGCATCCCATGGCTGGTCTCCGGGTTCGAGCTGGATACTGTCAGCCCTGGCCGCCGACGGCGAGGGCTTTGTCGACGTACTCGTCGAGCAGCCGTTTCGATCTGCGCGACAGTTTGGTGAACTGGATTCCCATGGCGCACCGTTCTCCCTCGAGCTTCTCGAGATAGACCACCTTGCCCTTGACGTAGACGAGATCGTCGCCGATCGCCAGCGCCATCGCGACGACCGAGCGCAACGGCAGCGGATGGTAGAGCTCCAGGCGCAGTCCCCCGTAGGAGATGTCGAGAGTCCGGCCGGTGGCCATGTCGGCCCGGAAGCCCCTCTCGTCAAAGCGGCTGATCTCGACCAGGTGGAGATCCTTGACCCGCGGGAAGTCGCGTTGCCTCCCATTCTCGTACTGCATGC
Organism: bacterium; assembly: GCA_024226315.1. GTDB lineage: Bacteria > Acidobacteriota > Thermoanaerobaculia > Multivoradales > J023 > JAAELT01. The sequence goes on from JAAELT010000684.1 coordinate 12,682, forward strand.
TGCCTCCCATCAGTGAAGGCGTGAGCGGAGTTTCAGCTTATCGCGTCGGAGCCCGGGAAATGAACCAATTGCCTGAATGATCAGGCTCGTTTGCCGTCAATCGCCTGCGAGAGCCAGCCGGAACGCGGCCATCTCTCGGGCGTTGCGGACCAGCAAGAGATCGCCGACCAGCACCGGATGGCTCCAGGACTTGCCCTCGATAGCTTCGGTCCGCGCGACCTCCGTGAACCGGTCGGGGGCTGCCGAGACCAACGCCAGCTCTCCTCGCTCCGAGACCACCAGCAGCAGATCCTGGTCTGGTAACAGCACGAGCTGGCCGCTGCCGTAGCGTCCGCCCTTCCACTTGCGCTCGCCGTCCTCGACGTCGATGCAGGCGAGAATGCGACCGTCGAAACCGAAGGCATGGCCATCGTGGACGACGAAGTCGCTCGAGTGGGGCTTCAGCCGGTTCGACGTCCAGCGTTCCTCAGTGGTCCATCCGCCGGGCCCGCGCGCGAGCTTGATGCGGCGCGTGCCGATGGCCAGACCGGCGACGCTGATCCTGCTGATCAGGATGTCTCCGTCCGCGACCTGGGCCGGTTGAACGATGCTCGATCCGGGCCACGGGTGATCCCAGAGGAGCACACCATCGGCCGGCGCGACGCTGACGATTCTGGCTCCGCCCGGCATCAGGACCTGCGCGACTTCGGCGATCGTCAACAGATGCGGCGAGCTGTAGCTCACACCGCCGTCCGGGCCGTACCAGCGCGGCTCGCCTGTGGCGAGGTCGTAGGCGACGAGCGTGCCGGAGACGGCGACGACGACGAGGTCGCCGGTCACCAGCGGCGAGCCCGTGAAGCCCCAGTGTGGGACCTGCGCCCCAGTGTCCGACGCCGCGTCGCGCGACCACACGACCGAACCGTCACCAGCGTCGAGCGCGTTCAGGATGCCGGTCGCGCCCAACGTGTACACGCGATCGTCGGCGAGGGTCGGCGTCGCGAGTGGCCCGGCGCCGGACTCGGACTGCCAGAAACGGGCCGCGTCGCGGTGTCTCCACACCGGCTCGCCGGTGGTCGCGTCGTAGCAGGCGACGACCTCGTCGTCACCGCGCTGCTCCTGGGTGTAGAGGAGATCGCCACGGACCGCGAAGGACGACCAGCCTGGTCCGACCTTTCGGCGCCACAGCTCGACAGGCGCCGATGCAGACCAGTCGGTCTCGATACGCGTGCCCGGAACGTGACCGTTGCGAGCGGCACCGCGAAAGCCGGGCCATGCTCTCGCGACTCGATCGGGAGCTGGCCTTCCGGCCCCTGACTCCACCGCAGCCGGAGCCGAGGGGAGCTTCTCCGACTCGTCGCCGGTCCGGGCCAGGAGCTGCTCCTCGTAGTTCTCCGACCACCGCCACGCCAGCTCCGCCGCACCGTCGCCGGTGATGCCATCGCTGCGGACAAGTGCCCACGCACCGCAGGCGAGCAGGATGGTCGCGGCCATCGCCGCACGGCGCGGTCCGTCAGCGAGGCGACGGCTGGCCACCGCCCAGGCGACAAAGGCGAGGTTCAAGACCGGGATGGCGTAGATGTAGAACTGAAAACCGACCGCCCCGGCCCTGATCGACTCGTGGAGGATGTTCGGTGTCGCGATCAGCGCGACGATCATCAAGACAACGGCGCCCCACCGCTCGAAGAGATGCGCCCGGCTGAAGAACGCCCACCAGACGACGAGAGCGAAGACGCCGAAGAGTCCGGCAAACGCCTCGTAGGCCGTGGCATCTCCGGTCACGACGATCGGCGCGCCGAGCTTGACCAGCCACTGCAGCAACACGATGACCACGCCGGGCCACAGCCGGAGCGGCTCCTGGCGCTTGAGATCGTCGGTCTGCATACCGGCCTTCGTCATTGCCTTGGGTGGGGTACGTGCTGAATGGGCAGATATTCAGACGGCTGACGACCGCCGACATGGGAGCCAGCCCGCTCGCTCACCGTCCTCCGCCTGAAGAAGCCTGTTCTTTCCGGCGGACAGGCGCTCGTTGCCCGGGAGAAGCCGGATCCTTTGGTCCGAGCGTTGCGGCCTGGCGAGGTAGAGCGTCAGCAGGAGCAGGCCGGCGGCGGCGGCCGACGCCGCGGCAGCGATGGCCAGGGCTCGCGCCCCGCGGCGGGCGAGGGGCACCGCCAGGAAGAGCGCGATCACGATGCCGATCAGGCCGCCAGTCATCAGGCCGCCGAGAGCCTCGGCGATTCCGGTCCAGCCATCCACGGCCCGCGGCATCAGGAACCGGACGTAGGCGCCGCCGAGCAGGGCTCCGAGGACGCCGGTCAACGCCACGAAGATAAGGCCGAGGACGACGGCTCCGACCCGGCTGGCCGTGACTCTTTCCGAGGGCCGGCTCACTGTCCGATCCCGTGGTTGGTTCGGTGGCACAGGTCGACGGGCATGAAGAGCAAAAGGGAGCGACGTGTGTCGCCCCTTTCAGTGTCTCGTGGTTGGCTGGGAGACAGGGATTCGAACCCCGATTCTACGGTCCAGAGCCGTATGTCCTACCGTTAGACGATCTCCCAGCAGGCGGCGAATTTTATCCGGATCGACACCACGGGTCAAGGCGGTTCAGGCCTCCACGGAGCCGCTTCGCTCGCGCAGGTAGGCGGTGAAATTACCCAGGTGGCGGACGCTCGCCTCCTGGCCCATGGCCTCGACCAGGTGGAAGAGCGATGGCCCGGCCTTGCTGGCGGAAAGCGCCATGCGGGTGGGGTGGATGAGCACGCCGGCCTTGACCTCGACCTCGGCGGCGAGGCCGCGGATGGCGGTCTCGATGCCATCCAGGTCGAAGGGCTCGATGGCACCGAATCGCTCGGTCAGGAGGTCGAGCTGAGCCGGCAGATCGGCCTGGCCCAGGAACTTGCGGCACAGATCCTCGTCGTAGTCGAGGCGCTCGCGGAAGTAAGGCACGATATAGCCGGCGAGCTCCTGCAGGTAGTAGGCCCGGGTGCGATGGAGATCGACGGCCGCGGCCAGCCGCTCGGCGTCGGCGTCGGCAAGGCCGACCTCGTCGAGGAACGGCGCGAGCCGGCTCAGGATCTCTTCCAGCGGCTCGCCGGAAAGGTACTGTGCGTTCATCCAGCGCAGCTTGTCGTAGTCGAAGATCGCGGCCGAGGACACCAGCCGCTCGACGGTGAAGGCCTCCGTCATCTCCTCGCGCGACATCACCTCGCGGTCGTCGCCGGGCGACCAACCGAGCAGAGCCAGGAAGTTGTAGAGCGCCTGGGGCAGGATGCCCTGGTCGCGGAACTCCTCCACCGACGCGGCGCCGGTACGCTTCGACAGCCGTTTGCGGTCGGGCCCCATGATCAACGGCAGGTGGCCGAAGGTCGGCACCTCGGCGCCGAGCGCCCGGTACAGGCCGATGTGCTTGGGCACGTTGGAGAGGTGATCCTCGCCGCGGATCACGTGGGTGACGCCGCCGTGAGCGTCGTCACAGACCACCGACAGGTGGTAGGTCGGCGAGCCGTCAGAGCGCAGGATGATGAAGTCGTCGAGCACGGCCTCGGCGAAGGTCACGTCGCCCCGCACCAGGTCGTGGAACTGGATGTCGCCTTTCGGCATGCGAAAGCGCACGGCGTAGGACTCGCCGGCCTCGAGCCGGCGGGCGACTTCTTCCGGTGTCGGCGGCTCGAAGAATACCCGGTAGAACGAAGTCTGGCCCCGCTTCTCTGCCTCCCGCCGCTTCTCCTCGACCTCTTCGGCGGTGCGGAAACAGTGGTAGGCCTTGCCCTCTTCGAGCAGCCGCCGTGCCGCCGCGCGGTGCTCCTCGACCCGATCGCTCTGCAGAAACGGACCTTCGTCCGCCTCGATGCCGAGCCAGGCGAGCGCCCGCTGAATCTGCGCCACCATCTCCGGATCCGAGCGCTGGCGGTCGGTGTCCTCGATGCGCAGGATCATGCTGCCGCCGAGGCTGCGGCGCAGCAGGTCGTTGTAGATCGCCGTGCGGGCGCCGCCGACGTGCAGCGCGCCGGTGGGAGACGGGGGAAAGCGCACTCGGACCGGGCCGGTCAGTTTCGTAGCCATGATTCGTACCTCGGGGAAGATCGGCCCATGGATACACAGGGCCGGGGCTGGAGGGGCTCAAGCTAACGGAGGGGCTCAAGCTAACATGGTGGCCGCGCCTTCTCAACCGCGCCTGTAGCCGAGGGAAGGCACCGCGGGTATAATCCTGATCCCTCGCAGAGGCGAAGCCTCGCCAGAGCTCGCGGGGAGAGGTGCTGGAGTGGCCGAACAGGGCTGCCTGCTAAGCAGTTGTCGGGGCAACTCGACCGAGGGTTCGAATCCCTCCCTCTCCGCCATACCGCCCCGCCGTTTTTCCTTCGATCCTTAATCACGCAAGCCCTCGTGAGACGGTAGACTGCGCCTACCGAGCGTAGCGATGTTCCGTTACCCGTCTGGAATCAAGGAGGCTCCCACATGACGGAGGCCGCGGCCGCGACTCATGCCAGCGACGTCGACAAGATCGCCATCAACACCATCCGTTTCCTGGCCGTGGACATGGTGCAGCGGGCCAACAGCGGACACCCGGGGGCGCCGATGGGGCAGGCCGCTCTCGCCTACCAGCTGTGGTCGCGCCACCTGCGTTTCGACCCACGGCATCCAGACTGGCCGAACCGCGATCGGTTCGTGCTCTCCTGCGGCCACGCATCGGCGCTGATCTACTCCCTGCTCCACCTCGCCGGCTACGATCTGCCGATCGAGGAGCTGCGCAACTTCCGCCAGCTCGGCTCCAAGACCCCCGGACATCCCGAGCACGGTCTGACGCCCGGAATCGAGACCACCACCGGTCCGCTCGGCCAGGGGCTGTCGAACGCCGTCGGCATGGCAATCGCCGAGCGGCACCTGGCGGCCCGTTTCAACCGCGACGGGTCCCCCCAGAGGGGGGCAAATGAGAGCTTCTCCGTGATCGACCACCGGATCTGGGTGTTCGCCTCGGACGGCGATCTGATGGAGGGTGTCGCGTCAGAGGCGTCGTCCCTGGCCGGTCACCAGGCTCTCGGCAAGCTCAACGTCTTCTGGGACGACAACCAGATCTCGATCGACGGCTCCACCGAGCTGGCGTTCACCGAGGACCCGGTACGGCGTTACCAGGCCTACGGTTGGCACACCCTCGAAGTGAGCGACGGCAACGACCTGGGGGAGATCGAGGCCGCGATCGAGGCCGCCAAGGCTGAAGACCAGCGGCCGACCCTGATCCGGGTCAAGACCCACATCGGCTACGGCAGCCCCAACAAGCAGGATACCTCCGGCGTCCACGGCTCGCCGCTGGGGCCCGAGGAAGTCGCCCTCACCAAGCGCAACCTCGGCTGGCCGGTGGAGCCGGATTTCTTGATTCCGGAGGAGGCGACGCGCGCCTTCGACGCCGCCCGCGCTCGCGGCGCCGAGCTCCACGACGAATGGCAAGCCCTGTTCGGGCGTTACGGCCAGGCTCACCCCGAGGCTGCGGCGGTCTTCGCGGCGCGGCGTGCGGGCGAGCTGCCGGCGGGCTGGGAGGAGCTGCTGCCGAGTTTCTCGCCCGACGACGGGCCGCTGGCGACCCGCAAGGCTTCGGGCGCGGTGCTGAACGCGGTGGCGGGCAAGGTGGACGAGCTCTTGGGCGGTTCTGCCGACCTGGCGCCGTCGAACAACACCTTCCTGGTTGGCGAGGAGGTCTTCTCGGCTACCACGCCGGGTGGGCGTAACTTCCACTTCGGGGTGCGCGAGCACGCCATGGGCGCGGTGGCGAACGGCATGGCGCTGTCGGGTCTGCTGCGGCCCTACGGCGGCACCTTCCTGGTATTCGTCGACTACATGCGGCCGGCGATCCGACTGGCGGCGCTCATGGAGCAGCCGTCGATCTTCATCTTCACCCATGACTCGATCTTCCTCGGTGAGGACGGCCCGACCCACCAGCCGGTCAGCCAGCTGCTGGCACTGCGCTCGATCCCAGGCCTCCTGGTGCTGCGGCCCGCCGACGCCAACGAGACCGCCGAGGCCTGGCGCGCGGCGATCGAGCATCGTGACGGCCCAACCGCCCTGGTGCTCACCCGGCAGAAGCTGCCGATCCTCGCCGAGGCGCTGGAAAAAGCGGGGGAGGGAGTCCCGCGTGGCGCCTACGTGCTCGCCGATCCGCCGGATGCCGAGCCCGCGGCTCTGCTCCTGGCGAGCGGCTCGGAGGTGTCGTTGGCGCTGGAGGCCCATCGCACCCTGCTGGGAGAGGGCGTCGCCACCCGGGTAGTGAGCATGCCGTGCTGGAGCCGTTTCGACGCCCAGCCGGAAGCCTACCGGCGGTCCGTGCTGCCGACCGAAGTGAGCCGCCGGCTGGCGATCGAGGCCGGCGTCGCGATCGGTTGGCACAAGTACGTCGGAGATGGCGGCGAAGTGCTCTCCCAGGAGGGCTTCGGCGCCTCGGCACCGCTCGCCGACGTCCAGCAGGAGTTCGGCTTCACGGCGGACGAGGTGGTGCGCCGGGTCAAGGCGTTGCTCTGAGGCCTGCGCCCGGCTTTCAGCGTCTCAGCATTCGGCCTGTGTTAGGGTGCCGCAGGCGTTATAGCGTCGAGTCTGGGCTCGAAGCATTCAACGAGTTCGCTCGCGCGTCCGGAGGCCCGATGACAGTTCTTGAAGCACGCATGGTCGACGCGACCCATCTCGAGCTGGCCGAGCCGATCGACCTGCCGCCTGGCCGCAGGCTCGTCGTTTCGGTGCTCGAAGTCGACGAACAGGCCGAGGAACGCCAAGCTTGGCAGGCAGCTTCCTCGGAGAGCCTGCAAGCTGCATACTCCGACTCGGAGCCCGAGTACTCGCTGGATCTGGTCAAGGAGCCGAATCCCGAGTACCGTCGATGAGGGAAGCCGACGTGGTCCTGACGCCTTTGCCTCAGGCCGACGGCAAGGTCAAGATCAGACCCGCCCTTCTCCTGCGCCGACTGCCTCCCTTCGGCGACTACCTGGTCTGCGGTATCAGCTCCCAGCTCAACAAAGCCGTAGCCGGTTTCGACGACCTGATCCGGCGGAACGACCCTGACTTCACAGAAAGTGGTCTGGTCGTCGAATCCTTGTTTCGTCTGGGATTCCTGGCGATGCTGCCGCGGTCGAGAATCGCCGGTAACATCGGCTCGATCAGCCTCAAACGCCACCAGCGGCTCCTCGTGCAACTGAGTCGGCATCTGTTGGACAGCGTACCGGGTACCTCGCTCCACCAGGGACACGAGACTCCCGGCTGATCCTCCGGGCGTCAGCATTTCGATGCTCGAGTTCCTCACCACTACTCTCGGCGCGGCAATCAAGTCGCTCGCCGTCAAGGCCGTCACCGGCCCGGCGGAGAAGGTGGCGCGCAAGGCGCTCGCGGGGGTCGACGGCAAGCCGGTCAGCGAGGCGACGGCGGCGGTGCAGCGGGCGGTGGAGGCCGCTCGCAAGGAGCTGGTGAACGACTTCTGGGCCGGCGAGGACGACCTAAGCCGCGACGTGGTGACGCTGATGCGGCATCCGCCTTTCGCCGAGGCGGTGGTCCGGCGCCTGCTGTTCCGCGGCCAGCCCGACTTCGACCGCCTGCGCCGCGCCTATCTCGACCTCGACGGCGGCGAGGATCGGGCGGCGAAGAGTGAACGCTGGCAGGAGCTCGAAGGCCCGCTGGCGGTGTTCTTCGAGGTCGTCGAGCGGCACCTGGAGGTTGACCCCATCGTCGGCCCGCTGCTGCGCGACGGCCGCATGCTCGCGGCGCTGGGCAGGCTGGAGGCGGACCAGCGGGTGGTGGCCGAGGCGAGCCGCGAGATCCAGCGCTACCAGCGGCGCGCGGCGCTTGCGGCGGAGAGCGGCAGTGGCAAGTTGGGCGACCTGGCAGCGCTGGCCGCGGGCCAGAGGGCGACTCTGGGGAAGATCCTCGAGCTGATGGTGGAGGATCGGGACCGAGCCGTGGCGGCGCCCGGCGCCGCGGTGGGGCTGACCGCGGGGCTGCTGGGCGCCGAGGAGCGCTACCTGCGGCTGCTGCGCCGGGAGTGCAACCGGCTGCCCCTGGCCGACGACCCGCGCGACGTGTCGGCCGAGCGGGTCGAGCGGCCTGAGCTGGCGAACGTCTACATCGATCTCGAGACCAGAGCCGCGCCGGGTGCGAGTCGGGTCTTCGACCGGCTGGGTGTGCCGGAGGGCGAACGTCAGAAGATCCTCCAATTGATGGGGATCGAGTCCTTCGCCGACTCCCCTGAGGTTGTCCTGGAGGACGCGGCGCTATCCAAGAGATTCCTGAAGCCGCCGACCGAAGAGCTGCGCGACGATCATCCTCTCCGACAGTGGGTACCGGACAAGCAAGCCTTGACGGCTGCCAACCTGCCGCTGACCACTCTCGAAGCGCTGGCTCAGGAGCCGTTCCTGGTGCTCCTCGGGGACCCAGGCTCGGGCAAGTCGACTTTCGTCAACCACCTGGCGGTGACCTTGGCGAGCCGCCTGCTGGGCGACGAAGCGGATCCCCTGGAGATGTCTTCCGGCCCGCTCGAGGAGCCCTGGTTCCCGGTCCGCATCGTACTCCGCCAGTGGAGCGCCGGTCTGCGGCCGGAGGCCGTGGAAGCGGGCGCGGAGCTCGAGCTGCTCTACCAGGCGCTGGCGGAGCTCCCCGGCGACGTGCCGCGGGAGCGCTGGCTCGAGCGCTTCGACGACGAGAGCACTCTGGTGCTCTTCGACGGCCTCGACGAGGTGCCTGCCGGAGGTGGCGGCAACTCAGACCTCGACCGCCGCAGGTTGATCGTAGGCGCCGTGGAGGCTTTCCGCGCCGCCCACCCGCGCTGCCGGGTGCTGGTGACCTGCCGGGTGCGGCCCTACCGCGAGGGCCCACACCAGCTCGAAGGGGCGCCGGTCTTCGAGCTCGCCCCCCTCGACGACGACCGCATCCGCCGCTTCTGCGCCCGCTGGTACGACGAGCTGGCCCGTGTCGGACGGTTGGCCGAAGACGAGGCCGGCGAGCGCCGCGAGCGCCTGCTGGTAGCCCTCGGCGAACGCCAGGTGCTGCGCCAGATGGCGGGCACGCCGCTGCTGCTGACCATGCTGGCGCGGGTCAACGCCCGAGCGCGGCTGCCGGAGAGCCGGGTGGAGCTCTACGGCGAGTGCGTGGAGCAACTTTTGTGGGAATGGGAGCGCCAGAAGCGCGGCGTCGCCTCCAGCCTGGCAGATCTGCTGGAGGCGCCCGGCCTCAAGCGCGCCGAATTCGAGCGGGTGCTGTGGCGCCTCACCTGGGAAGCCCACGGCGCGAGCGGCAAGGAGGGCACGGTGGACCTGCCCTTCGACGCCCTGCGCGAAGCCTTGGCGAGAATCCACCCCGACCGTGACGAGGGCTGGTCCTGGGCCAACCGGGTGCTCGAGCTGATGCGCGAGCGCGGCGGCCTGCTGGTGGAGTCGGAGCCCGGTGTCTTCACCTTCCCCCACCGCTCGTTCCAGGAATACCTGGCCTGCCGCTGGCTCCTGGCCCAGGGCGACGCCCCCCTGACCGCCTCGCGCCTGGCCGGCGACGACACCTGGGGCGAGGTGATCCTCCTCGCCTGCGGCTTCCTCGGCTCCCAGGGCCACTCCGGCGACCTGCAGGCCATTGTCGCCGCCCTGGTGGCGGGCGGCGAGCCGGAGGCGCCGGAGGACTGGCGGCGGGTGCTGCTGGCGGGGCGGGCGTGGCTCGAGTTCGGGCCGCACCGGGCGGAGGAGCGGCAGGGCGACGAGCTGAAGGCCGAAGTGCCGCGGTTGCTGACGGCGCTGATGCAGCGCCCCGACCTACCGCCGAAACAGCGGCTCGAAGCGGGCTTGGTGGCCGCAGACCTCGGTGAGCTGCCGCCAGACCTCGACACCTGGGTGGAGATCCCGGCCGACACGCTGGAGTACGCGTTCAGGATCGGCAAGTACCCGGTGACCAGCGCGCAGTATCGGCGCTTCGTCGAGGCGGGCGGCTACGATCGGGAGCAGGGGTGGTTCAGCGAGGCGGCGCAGAAGGAAATCCTCGAATTCCAGCGGATGGTCGGCAGCGAGGAGTGGCCGGTGGGTCCCCGTTTCGAGAGTGACCCGCGGCTCAACCGCGCCAGTCAACCGGTCACCGGCGTCAGCTGGTACGAAGCGGCGGCCTATGCCGCGTGGCAGACCGCAGAGCTACGGGCGACCGGCGAGATCGGTGACGATGAGGCGGTCCGCCTGGGGTCCGAAGCGGAGTGGGCGCGGGCCGCGGGCGGTACCGAGGGACGCCGGTATTCCTGGGGGGACGAGTTCGATTTCAACTGGGCCAACACGGAAGAGAGCCAACTCGGCCGGCCGACGCCGGTCCACATGTACCCCTCGGGCGCTACCGCGGAAGGAGTCTTCGACCTCACCGGTAACGTCTGGGAGTGGAACGCAGACCGAACAAAAACTCGGTTCTACGTTGTCGCTGGAGGTGCCTACTACAGGGGCGCTGACGGCGTCGGCGCGTCCGCGCGGGCCCGGTACGGCAGGTACCGCAGGTCCGGCAGCGTCGGTTTTCGTTTGGTGGTCGTCCCCATCTCTCGTGCCGATCCTGACTCCTGACTTCCGGATTCTGGTTTCCGACTTCTGATTTCTTCCTGTATTCTTCTTCGCGATTTTCTGGCGCCTGAACCCTCGGGGGGATGCATGCCGTCCGCCGACCTGAAACACGTCCCCATCCTGCTGATCGACGTCGTCGACTTCACGTCGAAATACCAGGGGGTGGAGTCGAAGCGGGCGCTGCTGCGCCACCTGCAGGAGATCCTCACCGCCAGCGCCCGCTTCTTCATGCCCTACGGCGACGTGTGGTCGAAGTGGCAGCGCCTGCCGACCGGCGACGGCTACTACTTCCTCTTCGGCGGCATGCCCCCGCAGGTGGCGCTGGAGTACACCCTGCGCCTCGGCGAAGATCTCGCCGCCTTCAACGACGGGCACCCCGACCTCACCATCCGGCTGCGCACAGTGCTGGCGCTCGGCGACGTGGAGCGGGTGGGCGACCAGATGCTCAGCGAGGCTTTCGCCGTGGCCGAGCGCTTCATCAGCTATAGACCCTTCAAGGAGCTCTGCGCCCGCCGCTCGGAACCCTGGGCGCTGGCGGCCACGGCGCTCTACCATCACGAGCTGCTGGAAGACCTGGCGCGGGAATGCAACTTCGAGCGGCTGCCGGGCCTCGAATGGACGAAGGTCGAGGCGGTGGACAAGCACGGGCACAAGCACCCGGGATACGTCCTCGGTGAGGGCTGGGAGGTGCCCGCGGACGAGCCCGAGGCGGCGCCGGCGCCGGCGCTGGGGGCGCTCTCGGCCGCCGAGGCGCGCTATCTGCGGCTCCTGCGCGGCGAGTGCAACCGCCTGCCGCTCGCCGACGACGCGCGCGACGTGTCGACCGAGAAGGTCGAACGGCCGCAGCTGGCCAACGTCTACGTGGATCTCGAGACCACCAGCCCGCCTGGCGCGGAGCGGATCCTCGACCGGCTCAACGTGCCGGAGAGCAAGCGCGCAAAGCTCCTCGACAAGCTGACGAGGAACGCAACGGTTCGCTCCCTGAATACTGGCAGGAACGAAGACGTTTCTCCCGACGGGCTGCTGGAGGAGCTGAACGAGACCCACCCGCTGCGACCTTGGGCGCCCGACAAGGAGACGCTGACAAACGCCCGCTCACCGCTCACCGCCCTCGAGGCGCTGTCCCAGGAGCCGTACATGGTGCTCCTCGGCGACCCCGGCTCGGGCAAATCGACCCTCGTCAACCACCTGGCGGTGACCCTGGCATGCCGCCTCCTGGGCGCCGGCGCCGATCCCCTGGAGACGCCCTCGGGCGCCCTGGCGGAGCCGTGGTTCCCGGTCCGGATCGTGCTCCGGCGCTGGAGCGCCGGGCTGCGGGCCGACGCGGTGGAAGAGGGCAAGGAGCACGAGCTCCTCTACCAGGCCCTGGATGACCTCGCCGGCGAGGTGCCGCGCGAACGGTGGCTCGAGCGCTTCGACGATCCCGGCACCCTGCTGCTGCTCGACGGCCTGGACGAAGTTCCCGCCGGTCGCGAAGAAGAAGCCGAGCTGGATCGACGGCGGGCGATCGTTACCGCGGTGGAGGCGTTCCGCGCCGCCCACCCCGACTGCCTGGTGCTGGTGACCTGCCGGGTGAAGCCCTACCGCGAAGGTCCCTGCCAGATCGCGGCCTGCCCGACCTTCGAGCTCGCAGCTCTCGACGACGAGCGCATCCGCCGCTTCTGCGAGCGCTGGTACGGCGAGCTCGCGCGCGTCGGCCGCCTTTCGGGCAGCGAAGCGGGCGAGCGCCGCGAGCGCCTGCGAGAGGCCCTCGCGGATCGTCCGGTGCTGCGCGAGATGGCCGGTACGCCGCTGCTGCTGACCATGCTGGCGCGGGTCAACGCCCGGGCGCGTCTGCCCGAGAGCCGCGCCGAGCTCTATGGCGAGTGCGTGGAGCAATTGCTGTGGGAGTGGGAGCGACAGAAGCGCGGCGGCGTTTCCAGCCTGGTGGATCTGCTGGCGGAGCCCGCGAAGGCACGAGCAGGCTCGACGCTCAAGCGCGCCGACTTCGAGCGAGTGCTGTGGCGCCTCACCTGGGAGGCCCACGGCAAGAGCGGCAAGGAGGGGATCGTGGACCTGCCGTTCGATGACCTGCGCCAGGGCCTGGCGGAGATCCACCCGCGGCGGGACGAGGGCTGGGCGTGGGCCAACCGGGTGATCGAGCTGATGCGCGAGCGCGGCGGCCTGCTGGTGGAAGCCGACCCCGGTGTCTTCACCTTTCCCCACCGCTCCTTCCAGGAGTACCTGGCCTGCCGCTGGCTACTCGAGCAGGGCAATGCCAACACCACCGCCGCCAGACTCGCCACCGGCGACGCCTGGGGCGAGGTGATCCTTCTGAGCTGCGGCTACCTCGCCTCGGAAGGCCGATTCGGCGACCTGCAGGCCATCGTCGCGGCCCTGGTGGCGGGCGGCGAGCCGGAGGCGCCGGAGGAGTGGCGGCGGGTGCTACTGGCGGGCCGGGCTTGGCTCGAGTTCGGGCCGCACCGGGCGCAGGAGCGCCAGGGCGAAGAGCTCAAGGCCAAGGTACCGCGGTTGCTGACCGCCCTCATGCAACACTCCGACCTGCAGCCGAAGCAGCGCCTCGAGGCGGGCCTGCTGGTGGCCGACCTCGGTGAGCTACCAGACGACCTTGACGCCTGGGTGGAGATCCCGGCAGATACGCTCGACTACCCCTTCAAGATCGGCAAGTACCCGGTGACCAACGCACAGTACCGGCGGTTCGTCGACGTAGGGGGCTACGATCGAGAGAAGGGGTGGTTCAGCGAGGAAGCGCAGCGGGAGATCCTTGACTGGGAGAAGAAGTACGGTGCGAAGAAGTGGCCGGTCGGACCTCGATATTCCGCGAGGTCGCGGCTCAACCGCGCTACCCAGCCGGTGGTCGGCGTCAGCAGGTACGAAGCGGCGGCCTATGCCGAATGGCTTGCTGAGCAACTGCGACAGGCCGGAGAGATCGACAGCGAAGAAACCGCGCGGCTGGCGACCGAAGCGGAGTGGGCGCGAGTCGCCGGAGGGGTTGAAGGCCGTGACTACTCCTGGAAGGGCGACTTCGATCAACGCCTCGCGAATACCGCAGAAAGCGGCCTCAATCAACCGACCCCAGTCCACATGTACTCCGACGGTGCCACCCCGGAGAGGGTTTTCGACTTGACTGGCAACGTCTGGGAATGGACGGCCGAAGAGGTGAGCGAAGGCGTCTTCCGACTAACTGGCGGCTCCTACTGGAACGACAAGGCCAGCGTCGGAGCGTCCGCGCGGCTCCGGGACGTCAGGTGCTTCAGGCGCGGCTACGTCGGTTTTCGTTTGGTGGTCGTCCCCATCTCTCGTGCCTGATTCTGCTTCCTGGCTTCCGGCTTCTGACTTCTGATTTCCTGTATTCTTCTCTGCGAAATTCTTTTGGCGATCCGAGCCCTCCGGGGCTCTGTCGCGGGCCTGGCCGGAGCGTCCGCGCGGAACCGGAACGACAGGTACAACAGGAACGACAACGTCGGTTTTCGTTTGGTAGTCGTCCACGACTCTCCGATCTGAAGCCGGCAATGGGCCGCGCCGCGCCAGCGCCGCGGCCCCGAGGCAAGCACGAGAGACGGCGCGGCCAGGTCCCGGCCTGCCGGTGAGAACCGGCGGGCGAATATCTGCGAGGGCCGGCCCCTCGGGCCCGTCACCCGGCCCGGCCCGCCTTATTCCAGGCTCTTCTTCCATCCTCCAAACAGCCGCCCCACCTCCTCCACCACCCCGCTGACGTGCCCGTACTGCCCCGCGCCGGTTGGCGTAGCTGTCGTGGATGAAACGGCGCTCGAAGATCGGCTCCATCACGGCGCACAGCGCGTGATGGACCACCCGGTCTCGGAACGGCGCCGCGCTGATCAGGCGGCGCTTGGGATCGTGGACGTGGAAGCTGTCATAGGGTCTCGGCCGATACCGCTTCTCCCGCAGCTCCCGGCCGAGAGCGAGAAGCCGCTCGGCGGCGTTCAGCTCGAAGCTCGCCACCGAGGGTCTGCCCCTCTTGCCTCGGCGCTCCGATGGCTCAGAGGAACGACGCGATCGATGACTTCGGGCTTCGGTACCCGGCAGCGATCATCGTCGCCAGTAGCCTGTCGGCGTCTTCCAAGGTCAGATGCCTCTGCCTCACCAGCAGGATCAGGGCGCCCAAGGTACCCGAGACCTCCAGCCCGAGCGCTTGCGCCACTTTCCTTGCGTCCCGGTCGTCGGTCACGGCGATGGCCTCGTGGCTCCTCGCCGTGGCGAGGCAGGCGATCTCCCCACGATCGAGAGGAGGCTTCAGCTGCCCGACCTCATCGAGCTGTGCAGGATCCGGATCGACAACCGGGATCGCGCTCCAATCGAGGGCGGGCAAGAATCCGAGTCGCACGCCGTCTTCGATCTCCTCGCGGACCGCCCCCGGCATGACGAGACCCGGAAAGGCAAGTGGCGGAAGATCGGGTCGTCGGGCGTGAGCGAAATTGCTCAGGAGGGTCGTGTTGGTGACAGCGAGGATCATGAAGCTCTGGCAGCCAGATCCTGTGCGACCCCGATTTCCTCCTTGGCCTCGATCTCATCCTTCGGTCCCTGACGCAATGGGATGTCGAGTCGCAGGAATCGGGCTTGGAGATCGAAGCGCGAAATCCCCAGCATCTCGGCTGCCCTTCCGAGGCTGACGTCCTCATTGAGATAGGCCCGCATTACCTGTTCTTCGGTGGGATCCTCTCTGCCGGCCGAGGCAGGATGAGTCGCCCAACCGGCAGCCCCGCGGAGAAGGTGGTAGTCGAGGGCGTCCAGGAGCACGACCTGATCCTCGCCGGAGCTGTGGACGATGGTGGGTTGTCCCTGCCGGACTTGGTGGACCACGTCTCGGGTGTGGGTGGCTAGATCGATGCTGGAAATGGTGCGCATGTTCATGATGGTCGACTCCTCTCCTCGCAGAGGATAGCAGTCTTGAGATTTGGCCCAGGGAAGGAGAACCTGTAGGGGCCGGCCAATGTGCCGGCCCGATCCGGAGTCGTCGGCGTTGCCGACGACGGGCGGCCACGGAGGGCCGCCCCTACATCTGCAGAGACTTGATCTCCAGGTACTCCTCCAGGCCGTGTTTGCCGAGCTCGCGGCCGTTGCCCGATTTCTTGTAGCCCCCGAAGGGCGCCTGGTGGTTGAAGCGTCCGCCGTTGATGTCGACCTGGCCGGTGCGCAGGCGGCGGGCGACCCGCTTGGCACGCTCGACGTCGCCCGACCACACGGCTCCCGCGAGGCCGTATTCGGAGTCGTTGGCGATGCGTACCGCGTCGTCCTCGTCGTCGTAGGCCAGAATCGCGAGCACAGGGCCGAAGATCTCTTCCCGCGCGATCGTCATGCCGGGGGTGACGTCGGCGAACACCGTCGGCCGGACGTAGAAGCCCGTGGGCTGTTCGTCCGGCGGCTCGGCACCACCGACCACCAGTCGCGCGCCTTCCTCGACGCCCTGGCGGATGTAGCCGCGCACCCGGTCGCGCTGGACGCCCGAGACCAGCGGGCCGAGCTTTGCCTCACCGGCCAGCGGGTCGCCGACGGTGAAGCCCTCGGCGGTCTGGCGCGCGATCTGGATCGCCTCGTCGTAGCGCTCGCGGGGCACCAGCATGCGGGTCCAGGCGGAGCAGGTCTGACCGGAGTTGAAGAAGCAATTGCTGACGCCGGTGCGCACCGCGCGCTCGAGGTCGGCGTCGTCGAGGATGACGTTGGCCGACTTACCGCCCAGCTCCTGGGCGATGCGCTTGACGCCGGGTGCCGCCAGCTCGGCGACCCGGGTGCCGGCACGGGTGGAGCCGGTGAAGGAGACCATGTCGACCCCCGGGTGAGTGGCGATCGCCTCGCCGACCACCGGTCCCAGACCGCTGATCAGGTTGAAGACGCCGCCGGGGAGCCCGGCCTCGTGGACGACCTCGGCGAACAGAAAGGCGTTGATCGGCGCCACCTCCGAGGGCTTCAAGATCACCGTGCAACCGGCGGCGATGGCCGGCGCCACCTTGGCGATGATCTGGTGCAGCGGGTAGTTCCACGGCGTGATGCAGCCCACCACCCCGACCGGTTCGCGGATCACCAGCGAGTTGCCGATCTCTTCCTCGAAGCTGTAGTCGTCCAGCATGTGGGCATACGACTTGGCCACCATGATCGGCAGCCCGACCTGCACCATCGTGGCGATTTTCTTCGGGGTGCCGACCTCCTGCGCGATGGCGGTGGCCAAATCGTCCTGCCGCGCGCGCAGTCCGGCGACGATCGCGTTCAGATGCGCCGCTCGCTCTTCGGTGGCGGTCGTCGACCAGGTTTCGAACGCCCCACGCGCCGCGGCGACGGCTCGGTCGACGTCTTCCGGCACGCCCTCGGGAATTCGCGCCATGGTCTCTTCAGTGGCGGAATGGACGACGCCGAGTGTGCCTGAGCCGGCTGGATCCACCCATTCGCCGCCGATGTACAGCTGCTGATATTCCTTCACGGAGTCCTCCTGGTCGCGGGGATCTGTAGGTCTTCAAGGGGGGCGGCTCGACGGTACCCGAGCCGGCAGGTATCCTATCAAGCCCGCCGGCGACGCTCCGGCCAGAAAGAGCACTCTTCCACCCATGACTGCCGAACAACGACCCGGGTCCTCCGGTCCCCTGGTGCTTTGGCGCACCGTGCTGGTGCCGTGCGCTTTCCTGTTCGTCTCGATGCTCAACCTGACGTTGATCGTCGCCGGGCTGAAAGACCTGATGATCGACCAGCTCGGTGGCAGCGAGGAGCACGTCAGTCTGTTCTTCTCCATCGAGATGGCCGCCTACATCGTTTTTGCGCCGCTGTGGGGGCTGTTGAGCGACCGCCTGGGGATGCGCCGGCCACTCATCGCGCTGGGTTTCCTGATGAGCGCTGTCATTTACGCCTCGTATTCGACGATCGAGAGCATCCCCATGATGCTCGGTCTGCGCTTCGTGCAAGGGGCGTTTTCGGTCATGGGATGGTCGATCCTGATGGCCATGGTCCTGGACCAGCCGAACGAGCGCAAGCGGGGTCGGTACATGGGGCTCATGGGGGCCGCCCTGATCCTCGGCGTCTCGATCGGGGCACCCCTGGGCGGTTACATCACACGGTCGTACGGTGCCTACGCACCGCTTCAGCTGACCGCGGTGCTGTTTTTCCTCCTGGGCCTCGGTACGGTCTTCCTCTCCGGAGCCGGCGAGAAGCGGCCGCAGGTGTCGATCAGTGAGATCACGACGGCCCTCTACGCGCGGCCTCGGCTGCTGCTGCCCTCACTCTTCTACTTCGTCGACCGCTATTCGGTGAGCTTCATCGTCGTGCTGTTCCCTCTCTACCTCGAGACCCTCGGAGAGAGCGACCCTGCGATCAAGGGCCAGCTGCTGGGATATTTCCTGCTGCCCTTCGCTTTCCTGCAATATCCGTTCGGACGGTTGACCGAGCGCATCGGCACCTGGCGACCGTTGGTGGGCGGTTCGTTGCTCTACGGCGTGGCGTTGTGCACGGTCGGCTATTCGGGATTGTTCGCGCTGCCCTGGGTGATGTTCCTGCTCGGCGTGCTGGCGGCGGTCATGTTTCCGCCCGCGATCACGCTCACCGCGGAGCTCAGCGAGCCGAGCACCCGAGGCAGCGCCATGGGCGGCTTCAATCTCGCCGGCTCGCTGGGTTTCGCCATCGGGCCGCTGGTCAGCGTCTGGGCCTTCAAGGCCTACGGCTTCGGCTTCGCGTTCATGCTCGCGGGCTCGCTCGAGATCGCGGCCGCGGTGATCGGCGGCATCGTGATCTTGATGTGGTCGCGTGCCGGCAAACCGCTCGAAGAGCCGGTCGGCAAAGGCGTCATGGTCGAGCCGTAGGCGAGCGGAGGCACACCCTGAAACGCAACACCGTGAAGCGCAACACCGGGAAACGCAGCGCCGGCCTGCTGATGTACCGATTCCGCGAGCGCCGGCTCGAGGTGCTCCTGGTGCATCCCGGGGGACCCTACTGGCGCCGCCGCGACCTCGGGGTCTGGTCGATCCCCAAGGGTTTACTCGAAGACGGCGAGGAGCCGCTGGAGGCAGCACGGCGAGAGTTCGAGGAAGAGACCAGCGTCGCTCCCCGCGAGCCGTACCTGGAGCTGCCGACAGTTCAGCAGAAAGGCGGCAAGATCGTCCACGCCTGGGCGTTCGAGGGCGATTGCGATCCGGCCCACGTGCGCAGCAACACTTTCGAGATGGAGTTCCCGCCCGGCTCTGGGCGAATCGCCGAGTACCCGGAGATCGACCGTGCCGAGTTCTTTTCGCCCGAGGAGGCCCGTCGCAAGATCAACCCCGCGCAGGCGGCGCTGATCGACGCGTTGGAGACGAAGGTGGTCAGTCCTTCGGAGTGACCAGCTCGACCGGGCCCGGATCCCCAGCCAGCTTGTAGACGACGCCCTCTTTCATCACGAAGTCGACGCTCTGGAGGATTCCGATGTCGTCGAGTGGGTCGCCGCGGACGGCGATGACGTCGGCGAGCTTGCCTGCCTCGAGGGTGCCGACTTCGGCCTGGATGCCGAGGAGCTCGGCGGTGACGGCGGTGGCGGAGCGGATGGCCTCCATCGGAGGCATGCCGCCCTCGACCATGTAGACGAACTCCTTGGCGTTCTCGCCGTGGGGCGAGACGCCGGTGTCAGTGCCGAAGGCGATCTTGACGCCGGCGGCGTAGGCCTTGGCGAAGGTGCCGGAGATCGCCGGCCCGACGGCGGCGGCCTTGGGTCGCACGACGTCGGGGAAGTAGCCGTCGATAGCGGCCTTCTCCTCCACCCACTTGCCGGCCATGATGGTGGGCACGTAGTAGGTGCCGTGCTCCTTCATCAGCTGCATGGTCTCGTCGTCCATGAAGGTGCCGTGCTCGATGGTCGCAACGCCCGCCCGCACCGCCCGCTTCATGCCCTCGGCGCCGTGGGCGTGGGCCGCAACCATGAAGCCGTAGTCGTCTGCCGTCTCGACAACGGCGCGCAGCACCTCATCGGTGAACTGCGGGTTCTGGCTGTTCTTGGCCAGGCTCAGCACGCCGCCGGTGGCGGTGATCTTGATCAGGTCGGCGCCGTCCTTGTAACGCTGGCGCACCGCCTTGCGGGCGTCCTCGGCGCTGTTGACCACGCCTTCCCTGGGGCCCGGGTCGCCCTGCAGGTCGGCCCGCATGCCGTTGGAGGGATCGGCGTGGCCGCCGGTGGTGGCCAGGCTCTTGGTGGCGGTGAAGATCCGCGGCCCGGGGACGATGCCCCCGTTGATCGCGTTGCGCAGCGGCACAGTCAGGTTGTAGCGGTCACCGACGTCACGCACGGTGGTGAAACCCGCCATCAGCGTGCGCTCGGCGTAGACCACCGAACGGATCGCGTAATCGCCGGGGTTGAGCTGCATGCGCTCCATGTAGCTGTGGGGGCTGCCCTCGTTGGTGAGATGGGTGTGCATGTCCATCAGACCGGGCAGCACGGTCGAGTCCCTGAGGTCGATCAGCTCGTCGCCGTCTTCAGGATCGAGGTAGCCGTCGGCGATCTCGACGATCTTCTTGCCCTCGACCACCAGGGTTTTCTCAGCTGTAGCGTCGCCGGTGGCGCCGTCGATCAGCTTGCCGGCGTGGATGAGGGTTCTCGCCCCGAGGTCGCTCGGGGCGCATAAGAGGACAGCGATCAGCAGCAGGGTGGCGATGCGCGAGAGTCTCACGGTGTTCTCCTCCTGGTTTGGGTGGAGGAGTCTACACCGTGGTCCGCCGCCCAATCCCCTGCGGGCGGCGTGGATTTGGAGCTACTGCTCGAGGATCTCCATCATGAAGTCCAGGGCCTTCTCGGAGTCCATCAGCGACAGCCGCTTGAGGGCGGTCTTGCGCAGCTCGGGATCGGTCTCGGTGCGGGCGATACGGATCAGCTCGTCGTCGTCGTCGCTCAGGAACAGCGCCTGGAGGATGGCCTCCTTGGTCTCGATGCTCTGCGTCTGGGAGTAGATCTCGACCAATGTCGCGGAGGCCTTGTCCGAGTCGACCAGGCCGAGGCTCCGGATGGCGCTTCGCCGCAGTGCCTCGTCGCTCTCGGTGCGGGCGATGGTCGCCAGGAACTGATCGTCGTCGGCGATAAACAGCGAGTGCAGGATCTGCTCCTTGACCTCGGCCTGAGTCTCCGAGCCGTAAAGCTCCTTCAGAGCGTCGGTGGCGTCCATCACGCCGAGCTGGTGGATGGCGTCGCGCCGCAGCTCGACGTCCTGCTCGGTGCGCGCGACTTCCAGCAACATGTCGTTCTCGTCCGAGATCATGAAGCTGTGCAGCACCTTCGACTTGACCTCTTTGTCGGCGGTGGAGCGATAGATCTCGGCCAGCGCGGCGCCGCTGCCTTTCGCGTCGGAGATGCCGAGATAGTGGACCGCCTGGAGCTGGATGTCGGGATGACGGTCGCCGCGCGCTACCTCGAGCAGCATCTCCGCGGCCTCGGGCCGGTCGCTCTGGCTCATGACGAACAGGGCGCGCTCCCGGAGCTGGCGCGAGTGGTTGCCGTCGAGGAATTTCTTCAACATCGGCATGGCTCGCTCGGAGTCGCTGTGCATCAGGCTGTCGAGCGCCAGCAGCTTGAGCTCCTCGTCGCCCTGGTCCTCGAGTGCCGAGCCGCCTCCCGAGCGGATCTCCATCTCGAGCGCGCGGGCGTCGTCGAGCCAGGCGCTGTCCTGGTAACCGTGGCGCAGCTCGGCCAAAACTTCCATGGCCTCCGCGGAGCGGCCGTCCTTGTGCAGGGCGTAGGCGCGCCAGTAGTGGGCGCCGTCAGTGTGGCTCGAGCCGCTTTCGGCGCTCTGCGAGAAGTACCGGGCGGCGTCGGACCACTTGCCCTCGTCGAGCGCGCGGCGGCCGGCGCGGTACGGTTCGTCGTCGGCCACGGCGTCATCGTCGGCGGCGTAGAGCGCGGCGGAGAGCGGCGGCAGCTCCTGGGCCGACGCCGGGATGGTGAAGACGAATGCGATCCACAGGATCGCGGAGGACTGGAATACGAGTCGAATCATGGGTTTCTCCTCAAACCTCGCCGGACGAATCCGGCGGTGCACTGTTTAGCTGGTTCTGGCGCTGGTTCTGGCGCTGGTTCTGGCGTTGGGTTTGGCGCTGGAGTCGGGAACCGACCACCTGCACCTTGAACAGGACTCCGCCGCTTTCGATGCGCTCCTGGAGCGCGTCGAGGTCGACGGCCGAGAGCTCGCCGCCGCCGGCGTCGAGATGGGCGACGTCGAGCAGCAGGCGCTCGAGCTCTTCGAGCACCTCGGCGAGGGCTCCCTGGCCCGAGCGCCGCGCGGCTCGGCGATAGAGACGGTTGGATGACAGAAGCTCCTCGGCGCGGCGTGGCTCGCCCACTGCGTCGAGCGCGCCTTCTCGCGGCGCGTTGGCGAGCTCGACGAGCAGCATCTCCGAGCGCTCCAGATGCTCGCCGACAGCCACCAGCAAGATCCGTTGGCGGCCCGCCTCGGGCAGCGGCTGTCCGGGCTCGCCGCTCGCCGCCGGCCAGAAGCGGCCGGCGGTGAAGGCGAGCGCCAGCAGCATGGCGACCGCGCCGACGGCGGCCAACCGTCGTGGCGCCAGGAGCGCGCGGAGCCACTCGCGGACACGGCCGGCGGGACCCGGCTCATCGAGTCGGGGCTTCAGGCGCCGCCAGACCCTCGCGCCATAGTCGGCGTGGGGCTCGGGCACGGGCTGGGTCTCGACCAGCTGGAGCAGCCGGCACAGCTCATCGTAGCGCTCGCGCTCGTCGGCCGAAGCGTCGAGCCGGCGGCGGATCTCTTCGGTGTGGCGCGATTCGCCGTAGAAGTAAAGGATCAGTTCTTCGTCACGCAGTTCGTGCATCGGGTGTCTCCATCCAGGGAGCGAGCTCGCGGCGGAGCTTGCGGACCGCCCGGAAGACAGCGTGTTTGGTGGCGCTGGAGCGTGCGCCCAGCTGGTGGCCGATCTCGGCGATCGACTGGTGCTCGAAGTGGCGCAGGACGAACGCGGAGCGCTCGATCGGGCTCAGAGTGCCGAGGGCGCGCTCCACCTGGAGCTCGATCTGGCCACTCTCGGCCAGCCGCTCGGGGCCGGGTTCGTGCGAGACCTGGCGCTCCAGGATCGTCTCGTCGGCCTGTGGCTGGCGTCGGCTCGCCTCGCGGTTGGAGCGCCGAAGGTGATCCATCGCGCAGTTGACCGTGATGCGGTGCAGCCAGGTGCCGAAGCGGCTGCGCTCGTCGAACCGGTGCAGCGAGCGAAATGCGCGCAGGAAGGCCTCCTGCACCACGTCGTCGGCGTTCTCGCGGTTGCCGGTCATGCGGTAGGCGAGCCGGAAGACGTCGCGGCTGTGGCTCTCCACCAGCAGGCCGAAGGCGCCCTCCTCACCCGCACGGGCCCGCGCGACGATCGCTGCTGTTTCGTCCTTCATCGATGACTTAGACGACCGAGGTACCCGGATGGTTGGCGGTTGCTATACTCCCGGCCCCTCGTTTCTACACTAGCTCCGAAATTCATGAATCGCTGGGCTCGATTGCGGCACGAAGCGGTGGCGGTCGTCCATCTGGCGACGCCCGTGGTGCTGACGCAGGTCGGCATGATGCTGATGGGCGTGGTCGACGCCATGATGTTGGGTCGGCACTCGGAGCTTGCGCTCGCCGCCGGCGCGCTGGGCAACAGCGTCGGCTTCGGCCTGACCTCGTTTCCCATGGGGGTCCTGATGGCGCTCGATCCCCTGGTGGCTCAGGCCTTCGGTTCCGGCAGCCACGAGCGGGTCGGCCGGCACCTGAAGCGCGGGCTGATCCTGGCGGCGGCGCTGGCCGTGCCGCTGTCGCTCCTGATGTGGCGCACCGAGGGCGCGCTGCGCCTGGTCGGCCAAAGGCCGGAGATCGTTACAGATGGCGCCGCCTACCTCCGCGTCCTGATCATCGGTAATCTTCCCTTCCTGCTCTTCGTCGCCATGCGCCAGACGCTCCAGGCGATGAGCCTGGTGCGGCCCGCGGTGCTCGCCATCGTGCTCGCCAACCTGTTCAACGTGGCGGCCAACTACACGTTGATCTTCGGGCACTTCGGCTTCCCCGCCCTGGGCGTCGTGGGCTCGGCATACGCCACTTCGATCTCGCGCTGGGTGATGCTCTTGACGCTCGCCGCCGCCGCCTTCCCGGTCCTGCGGCGTTATCTGGCGGCACCGTCGCGGGCGATCCTGGTGCCGCGGGCGTTCTGGCGGACGCTGAAGCTCGGATTTCCGATCGGCACCCAGCTCACGCTCGAGATGGGGCTGTTCATGACCGTCGCGCTGATGATGGGCAATCTCGGCTCCCGAGAGCTCGCGGCGCATCAGATCGCGCTGACCCTGGCGGCCCTGTCCTTCATGGTGCCGCTGGGCATCAGCGGCGCGGCGGCGACGCGCGCCGGCAACGCCATCGGACGCCGCGACATGGACGGCGCCAGGCGCTCGGCTCTCGTCTGCCTGATGCTCGGCGCCGCGGTCATGTCGATCGCCGCGCTCGCCTTCGCGCTGGCCCCCTGGCACCTGAGCCGGTTGTTCACCACCGAGGAAGCGGTGATCGCGGTCGCCGTGACGCTGCTGCCGATCGCGGCGGTCTTCCAGGTGTCCGACGGCGTGCAGGTCGTGGCCATCGGAGCCTTGCGCGGCGCCGCCGACACCCGTTTCCCCGCGCTGACCGCGCTGGTCGGGTTCTGGGGGCTGGGCATGCCGCTGGCGGCGTACCTGGGCTTCCGGACCGATATGGGGCCCAGGGGCCTGTGGTGGGGAATCACCCTGGGGCTCAGCTCGGTGGCGGTTCTGCTTCTGGCCCGCCTCCGGTTCCGTTTCGCCGGCGACCTCGTGGCGTTGGAAGACCCGGATCCGGATTGACTCAGGATTCCTTGGCTCGCATCAGCTCCGCGGCGCGCTCGATCCAGTTGTCGCGGCGGACGCGGCCGCGGAATGACCCCAGCTCGGAGGTGACCCGGTCGACGTCGTCCTCGGTCCACGAGGCGATCTGGCGGAAGCTCCGGATACCCAGGGCATTGAGCTTGCGGTGCAGGACCGGGCCGACGCCCCGGATCTGCTCGAGATTGTCTTTCTCGCCCGTGGGAGCCTCGGTCTGCTCATGCACATCGGTCTGCTCATGCACATCGGTCGCCGAGGCCTGTGCGGTGGGGCGCTCGGCCGGCTCTTCGACCTCGCGGTGGCGTTCCTCGATCTCCGTTTCGAGGCCGGCCGCCCAGGTCGGCGAGTGCCGGCGCTCGGCGGCCAGCTCTTCTTCCAGGCGGTCGCGGGCGCGTTTCAGGGCCACCACGTGCTGCTCCAGTCGTCGGCGGGCCTCCTCGCTCTCTTTCAGCTTGCCGGTCCACTTGGCCTCGATCTGCCTAGCGCGCGCTTCGAGCCGGCGCTGCCGCTCGGCGAGATCGCTCTTGAGTGCCTTGAGGCTTTGCCATTCGCTGCTCACGGTGGTGCTCGTCTGAGAGACCTGGAGCCGCAGCAGCTCGATCTTTTTGTCGCGCTTGCCGAGCTGGGCGCGGAGCTCGGCCACCGTTTCGGAGTCGCCTTCCGGCACCGGCTTCGGGCCGCTCACGATGGCCACGTCGCGGGCGTGGCGCAGCTCCTCGCGCAGCTGTTCGCCCGTCTGCCGCGCCTCGGTGAGCTGGTTCTTGTAGGTCCCGGCCTGAGATTCGGACTGCCGCAACCGCCGGCGCCAGTACTGCTCGCGCAGCCGCCGGTGTCTCTCGGCCACGAGATCCCGCACCAGCCATCCGGCACCGAGGCCCAGGGCGACGGCCACGATCAAGAAGAATAGGATCTGGGTGATCAAGTACGCCACGGCTTCAGCTCACCTCTCCTCTCGCGCCTCGTTGGGCTCGACCGCCTCTTGGCGCTCCAAGACCTCGAGCTCGTTGAACACCGAGGGCACCCGGTTCGCGGCCTCGAGCACGCGTTGCTGGATGCGCCGGCGGTCCTCGTCGCTGCCGACCGTCCCCGACAAGCGGACGTGGTCGGCCTCGACGTGCAGACGCAGTTCCTGTTCGAGGTCCGCCAGCGCGCCCAGGATCTCCACCGCGCTGTCCGGGCCCACGCCGGTTTCGATACTCTCGTCGACCACCAGTCGGTCGTCGACCCCCTCCGCACCATAGAGCGCCGTCGCCCGCTCCACGATCTGCCGACGAAGCGTCTCGCTCGAGACCGAGCCGCGCAGGGTCACGCTGTCCGGGCGCGAGCGGATCTCGAGGTACCTCGGCACGGGCTCCGGCGCGGCGGCCGAGGCGACCTCCAACAGGTTCTCCACCGAGCGCACGCCATCGATGCCGGCGGTCACGCGCTCGGCCGCGTTGCGGAGCTCGACCGACGCCACCGATCCTCGAAGCACGGCTTCTCGGCCGTCGAGCTCGGGCTCGACGCCGCCGAGGCCGGCCAATACCAGCACCTGGGAGGTTTCGACGCGCAGCGCCTCTTCGATTCTCGAGGGCTGGGTGGCCAGCGTGTAACCGACCCAGAGGGCCAGGGCGGCCGCCGCCACGATCAAGACCGTCAGGCGCCACGCCATCTCAGACCGCCGCCTCGAAGGTTCGCTGCCGCTGAGCCTCGACCGCCGCGGGCAGGACGCTCAAGAAGCCCTCGGCCTCCGCCATGGTGTTGGTGATGCCGAAGCTGATGCGCAGCGACTCCAGTGCTTCGGCCTCGGAGACGCCCATCGCCAGCAACGCCGCGCTCGGCTGTGGCTTGCCGGCGTGGCAGGCCGCGCCGGTGGACACCGCGTAGCCCTCGCGATCGAGTCGCAGCATCAGCTCGTATCCGGAGCAGCCGTGGAAGGCCACGTGGCAAGTGTGTGGCAGCCGCTCGGAGTCGGCGCAATGGACCACAGCGTCGGGGATCGCGGGAAGTGAGCTCTCGAAGCGCTCGCGCAGAGCGAGCAGTCGGGCATGACGGGCTTCGACCTCGGCGGCGGCCAGCGCCGAGGCCTTCCCCAGTCCCACGATCCCCGGCACGTTCTCGGTGCCCGCACGCAGGCCCGACTCCTGAGCACCGCCGACCAGCAGTGGCTCCAGCGTGGCACCCGCGCGCACCCACAGGGCGGCGACTCCGGGAGGCCCGTGAAACTTGTGTCCGCCGATGGTCAGGTAGTCGACGCCGAGGCCTAGGGCGTCGACCGGCACCTTGCCCGGCGCCTGCACGGCGTCGCACAGCACCGGGATCCCGCGCCGCCGGCAGATCGCGGCCACTTCCTCGACCGGTTGCAGCGTGCCCAGCTCGTTGTTGGCCAGCATCAGGCACACCAGACGGGTGTCGCCCGAGAGCGCGGCCTCGACCGCCTCGGCGCTCACTCGTCCGTCGCTTCCGGGAGGCAGCTCGGTGACCGTCATGCCTCCCGCCCTCGCCCGCGCCGCGGACATCCGGACCGAGGGGTGCTCCAGCACCGTGGTCACCAGATGCCCGCTGAATCCGTAGCGCCGAGCTGTCTCGAGGATCACGTGGTTGTTGGCCTCGCTGCCCGATGACGTGAAGACGATCTCGGCCGGCCTGGCCGCCAGGAGGTTCGCCACCCTGGCGCGTGCCTCTTCCACCGCCCGTCGAGCCCGCCGCCCGGCCGCGTGGGCCGAGGAGGGATTGCCGTGGAGGTCGCCGAGCCACGGCAGCATGGCGTCGCGCACTCTGGGGTCCAGAGGCGTGGTCGCGTTGTGGTCGAAGTAGACGAGGTGGGCCATCGGGCGATGGTATCTTAACCAGTCCGAATCGCAGGAAGGGTGACTCGTCCCTGAGAAATGGCCGCGAGCGACTCGGGACCGTAGCATCAGACGCGCAGCGGAGGTTTGATGATCCATAGCTCCATCCCCATGACCGCTTCTCGGGCGCCCCTTTCGGGGAGGCGTGCCGGAATCGTATGGCTGGTGACCCTGCTGCTTCTGCTGGCCGCTCCGGCCACCCTCGGCGCCAAGAAGAACAAGCTCGCCGAGAAGGAGGCGCAGCTCGCCGAGCAGTACCGCGCCTGGCTGCAGGACGTGCAGTACATCATCAGCAAAGAAGAGCGCGCTCTGTTCCTCGAGCTCGTGAAGGACTACCAGCGGGATTCCTTCATCGAGCGATTCTGGAAAGTGCGCGATCCCTATCCGCGGACCACCCGCAACGAGTTTCGCGAAGGCTACAAAGAGCGACTCGCGTACGTGCACAGCCAGTACCATGGCGTCTTCGACGACCGGGCGCGGATCCTGCTGCTCAACGGCCTGCCCGCCGCGTCGCTCGAGGTCAAATGTCGTCCGTACCTGTGGCCTACCGAGGTCTGGTTCTACGACGGCAGCGACACTGTTGGATTCGAGTTCTTTCTGCTCTTCTACAAGGCGTGGGGCGGCGGCAAGTTCCGCCTCTGGGAACCCACGGACGGCTTGCGCGTGCTGTCCGACGAGCCGGGCATCAGCCTGGAGAACATCGTCAGGCGCTGTAGCGGCGACCAGGGCCGGGCCGTGGCTCAGGCGATCAGTTTCCTATCGGGTCAGGGCGGGCCCCTGGGCGCCCAGATGCTGTTGGCGCGAATCCTGGAGCAGCCGAAGCCCCCGGCGAAGGAGTGGGTCGCCACCTTCTCCACCTACACCACCGACCTGCCCGCCGGCGCCGCCACCTTCGATGCCGAGCTGTCCATCGACTATCCCGGCCGCCATCTGAGCCGCACCATCCTGCAGGGCAATGTCGAGGTACCGATCTCCGGCCTGGGCGTCTCGGAGATCGGAACCCACAGCTCCTACGACCTGATGCTCAACGGTGAGATTCTGCGCGAGGGCAAGCTGTTCGAGAACTTTCGCTACAAGTATCCGTTCCCGGTGTCCGAGGTGCGAGGCGATAGGCTGCCCCTGGTTTTCCAGCGTTACCTGCGACCCGGCACCTACACCCTGATCGTCAAGGTGGAGGACATCCCCGGCGGCCAGCTGCACCGCAGCGAGCGGCAGATCGAAGTGCCGAAGGTCGAGGTCGCGCCGCCACCGGCTCCCGAGGCCCCGGAGACCGCGCGGCTGCTGGCCGAGGCCAACGCCGCCATCCGCAGCGGCGAGAACACGATCAAGATCGCGCCCCTGCAGGGCGAATGGCAGACCGGCCTGGTGCGAATCGACGCCATGTCCACCGGCGACGGCATCGCCAAGGTGGTCTTCCTGCTCGACAACCAGCCGATCCTGACCAAGAAAAACCCGCCCTTCAACGTCGAGATCGACCTCGGTCAGGTGCCGCGCTCGCGGGTCGTGCGGGTCGAGGCCTTCGACGAGGGCGACGAGGAAGTCGCCAGCGACGAGAAGCTGATCAACGCCGGTCAGCATCGCTTCTCGGTACGCCTGGTGGAGCCTCGCCGCAACAAGACCTACACCACCAGCCTGCGGGCCCAGGCCGACGTCCAGGTGCCCGACGGCGAGGTCGTGGGCAAGGTCGAGTTCTACCTCAACGAGACCCTGGTCTCGACCCTCTATCAGGCGCCCTTCATCCAGCCGATCATCCTGCCCGAGGGCGACACCGTCGCCTACGTGCGGGCGGTGGCCTACACCCCTGACGACCTTTCGACCGAGGACCTGGTGTTCGTCAACGCGCCAGAGAATCTGGAGGAGATCGAGGTCGATTTCGTCGAGCTCTACACCACCGTGCTGGACAAGTCGAAGAGGCCGGTCGACCATCTCACGCAGGCCGACTTCACGGTGCTCGAAGACGGCGCCCGGCAGGAGCTGATGCGTTTCGAGCAGGTGAAGAACCTGCCGATCCACGCGGCGATCATGCTCGACGTCTCGGCCTCGATGGACGAAGGCCTCGTCCAGGCGCAGGAAGCGGCTCTGCACTTCTTCCAGCAGGCGGTGACGCCCAAAGACCGCGCCGCGATCGTGACTTTCAACGACCACCCCAACCTGGCCGCCAAGTTCACCAACGACGTGCAGTCCCTGGCCGGCGGCCTCGCCGGGCTCAAGGCGGAGCGCGGCACGGCGCTCTACGACAGCCTGATCTTCACCCTCTATTACTTCAACGGCATCCGCGGTCAGCGTGCCCTGCTGCTGCTCTCCGACGGCAAGGACGAATCGAGCCGGTTCGAGTTCGACGACGCGCTCGAGTACGCGCGCCGCGCGGGCGTGGCAATCTACGTCATCGGCCTGAAGCTGCCGCGCCGGGACTACGGCAAGCTGGCCAAGCTCGCCGAGGAGACCGGTGGCCGCAGCTTCCTGGTCGAGCACGCCTCGGAGCTGACCGCGGTCTACGACTCCATCCAGGAGGAGCTGCGGTCGCGGTACCTGCTGGCGTACCAGAGCTCCAACACCAGCGGCAGGAAAGACTTTCGCGCCATCGAGGTGGCGCTCGCGGCCTCCGGGCTGGAAGCCAAGACGCTTCGAGGCTACTATCCGTAGGTGCGCCAGCCCACGAATACGGCCGTCGTAGATCGGTCCCGAGCGGTCCGCTGGAGCACCCTGCTGCTCTGCCTGCTGGCCCTGGGTGCTCTGGGGCAGGGCCAGCGGTCGGTCGGTTCGCAGGACACCGAAGAAGAAACGGGCGCGCCGCTACCGTCCCGTTACCAGCGCTGGCTGGAAGACGTCGAGGCGCTGATGTCCGAGGCCGAGCGCGAGGTCTTCCTGACGCTGTCGGAAAACTACCAGCGCGACCATTTCATCCGCCGTTTCTGGAAGGTCCGCGATCCGTTCTCCCAAACCGCCCGCAACGAGCTGCAGGAGCTCTGGGAGCAGCGCGCGACCGCCGTCCGCGAGCAGTTCTCCGACCTGAGCAGCAACCGTGCCCGGATGACGCTCTACTTCGGTCAGCCGTCGCGCAGCGCCCGCTACACCTGCGACGCGCTGACGCGGCCGCTGGAGGTCTGGGAGTACGACCAGGGCAGCGACCGGATCCGCGGTTACTTCACTATCGTCTTTGTCGGTCTGGTGAAGGGCGAACGTAGCGCCGCGGGGTTGTGGGAGCCCAGCCAGGGGCTGTCCAAGCTGATGATGACGTCTCGTGGCTTCGGCGCCGACGATCGTCAGCTGGCGCAGCTCGTCGGTCGCGAGTGCTCCCGCGGCGACGAGCTGATCTCCGCCCTGGCACAGGCGCTCGAGATCTCCCGCCTGCTCGACGACGGCCCGCTGTTTCCCAAGCCGAACGACGAGTGGGTGCGCAGCTTCCAGGCGCGATCCACTGACGTCGCCGAGGGCGCCGAGCCACTGGCGGCCGAGATGCTGATCAGCTTTCCGGGCCGTCATCAGAGTCGCACCGTCGTCCAGGGGCTGGTGGCGGTGCCCGCCGGGGAGGCCGAGGCCGGCCAGCTCGGCGACTACCGCTCCTACAACCTGCTGGTCGACGGCGAGGTATTGCGCAAGGGCGAGCTGTTCGACACCTTCCGCTACCGCTTCGACTTCCCCGCGGCCAGTGTGACCGAGCAGATTCCGCTGGTGGTGCAGCGCTACTTGCGCCCCGGCTCGTACGAGCTGATCGTCAAGGTCGAGGACCTGAACTCCAAGCGCGCGTTCCGCGATCAGCGCGAGCTCGAGGTGCCGCGGGTGGAGCGCCGGCAGCCGGCGAGGACCACCGACGGCACCACCGTCGAGGCGGCCGACGCGGCAGCTTCGTCCGCAAGCGCGACCGGAGATCCGGCCCCCGGTTCCGGCAAAGGCACCGTCTCGAGCTTCGGCGTACTCCTGAACGAGGCCAACGCCTCGATCTCGACCGGCGATCACACGGTCAAGATCCTGCCCCTGCCAGAGAAGCTGACGGTGGGTCAGCTGCGGGTCGAAGCGCAGGCTCGGGGCGAGGACATCGCGCGGGTGGGTTTCCTGCTCAACGGCCAGCCGGTGATGCGCAAGAGCCGCCCGCCCTACAGCGTCGAGATCAACCTCGGCGATACGCCGCGGATCCACACCCTGCGCGCGGTGGCGCTCGACTCGGACGGCAAGACGCTGGCCACCGACGAAGTGCTGATCAACGCCGGGCCTCATCGCTTCGCGGTGCGGCTGATCGAGCCCCAGCCCGGCAAGCGCTACACCACCAGCGTGCGTGCTCACGCCGAGGTGGAGGTGCCCGAGGGCGAGCGCCTCGACAAGGTCGAGTTCTACTTCAACGAGGTGCTGCTCGCGACGCTCTACCAGCCGCCTTTCGAGCAACCGATTCTGCTGCGCGGCGACGAGGAACTGTCCTACGTGCGCGTCGCGGCCTATCTGCGCGGCGGCAACAGCGCCGAGGACGTGCGCATCATCAACGCCCCCGACTACATCGACGCGCTCGACGTCCAGTTCGTGGAGCTCTACACCACTGTGCTCGACCGCGCTGGCAACTTCGTGGAAGATCTCCAGCAGGCCGACTTCACGGTGCTCGAAGACGGCGCGCCCCAGCAGGTTCGGCGCTTCGAGAGCATGAGCGATCTGCCGATCCGCGCCGGCCTGGTGATCGACACCTCGTTGTCGATGTTGACCTCGCTCTCCGACGTCAAGAAGGCCGCCCACCGGTTCTTCGAGACCGTGCTCACGGAGCGCGACCGCGCCGCGCTCATCACCTTCGCCGACGAGCCTCAGCTGGCGGTCCGTTTCACCAACAACCAGGAGGTGTTGGCGGGTGGCCTGGCGGCACTCAACGCCGACGGCGAGACCGCGCTGTTCGACAGCGTCATCTTCTCATTGCACTACTTCAGCGGCCTGTCAGGCAAGCGGGCGGTGGTCATCCTCACCGACGGCGAAGACTCGGTCAGTACCTACACCTACCAGGACGCCATCGACTTCGCCCGCCACACCGGGGTGGCGATCTACATCGTCGGCCTGCGGCTGCAGTCGAGCAGCCACGACGTGCGCATGAAGATGCAGCGACTGGCCCACGAGACCGGCGGCGAGGTCTTCTTCATCGAGCGCGCCTCCCAGCTCGAGAAGGTCTACGACTCGATCCAGGAGGAGCTGCGCTCGCAGTACCTGATCGCCTACCAGTCCTCGGTCGAGGGCGCCGAGTTTCGCCGGGTGGAGATCGAGATGCACCGCAAGGGTCTAGAGGCCAAGACCATCCGGGGCTACTACCCTTGAGCTCGGCGGGCCCGCGGCTGGTCCTGGCCTCCGGCTCGCCGCGCCGGCGCGAGGTACTGAGCGGCCTGGGGGCGGCGTTCGAAGTGCGGCCGGTGGATATCGACGAGTCGCCTGCCGAGGGCGAGGCGCCCGACGCCTACGTGCTGCGCCTGGCGCGATCCAAGGCGATCGCGAGCGTGGAAACGGGTACGGGTGGGGACGAGGTCGTCCTCGCGGCCGACACCATCGTGGTGCTCGACGGCGCCCTGCTCGGCAAGCCGCGGGACGCGGCGGACGCGAAGGCCATGCTCGAACGCCTGTCGGGGCGCTGGCACGAGGTGCTGACCGGCGTCGCGGTGCACAGTGTCGCGCGCGGCCGTGTCGCGCGCGATCTGCGGCTCTCGGATCTCTGCCGGACCCGTGTCCGTTTCGCCGGGCTGTCGGCAAAGGAGATCGACTGGTACGTCGGCAGCGGCGAGCCGCTCGACAAGGCCGGGGCCTACGGCATCCAGGGGCTCGGGGCGCTTTTTGTCGACAGCGTCGAGGGCAACTACTCCAACGTCGTGGGCTTGCCCTTGCCGCTCACGTACCGGTTGCTGCGGGAGGCGGGGCTCTCTTTGCTCGGGGCCACTCCGCAGTCCCCCCTCAACCACCGAACTTGATCGGGTCGCCGAGCTCGTCGAGCGAGAAGTTGGCCATGATCTGGTGGCCGTTGAAGTCGAGCACGCGAATGTCTTCGCCATGCTGGACGTCTTCGAGCACGCTGTCGAAGGAGCTGACGTAGCGCTCCCGCACGGCTTCGAGGTCGACCTGGTAGGCGATGAACTTGTCGATGCCCTTGTAACGGAGCTTCTCCACCAGGCGCTCGTCGGTCAGCTTGGGATAGGAGCAGAGCACCAGAATGGGGCCCGAGCCGGTGAAGATCAGGTAGGCACGTGGGCGCGCTTGGGGAGACATCGTATTCCTTTCGGCTGCTAGCATTGGAACGCCCCGCGAGGCCCCCTGTCAAGAGCCGCCGCCTCAGACCGCTGCTGCCGCGGTCGTCCTGATGGCCTGCGGGCGGTGCTCAGGCTCGCTCCTGCCCGCTGCTTCCGCTCGACGCTCGAACGCGTTGCGCCCGTCCTCGGCCATCAGGCCGCCCGCTCAGGGGTAGGCAGTGATCTCGCGCGGTATTCGCGCGGCAGTGATAGAGTCGCGCTGAGTCGAATCCGGTCAGCCATCCCAAGGAGAACATCTATAGATGAGTCGCGACACCCAGCCGCGTCAAATCATCTTCGATCCGACGCCCGAAATCTTCGCCACCGACAGCGCGGGCGCCTTTCATTTCCCTCTGCTCGACCAGTCCCAGGTGATCGTCGACACCGCCGCCTACGATGAGGCGCGGTTCGTGTTCTCGCTCTGGAACCCGTCGAGCAAGCGGACGATCGACCTCGACCGTGCCTATGCCGAGCTCCGGGGATCGTTCGATCCCAATGAGGAGCACTGGATCAAGCTGGCCGAGATCGAGCCGGTGGTGCCGCCTTACGCTCCGGGCGACAGCTTCGACGGCTGGATCGTGCTGCCGATCCTGGCCGAGCGCAGCTCCTTCTCTCTGTTCGGCAGCGGCTTCGAGCCGCGCACGCGACTCCAGATCCGCGCCAGCGCCTATCTCGTGGCCTGAGGTTTCCGTGGGCTGGGTATCGTAGATGGGCATCGACGCCGATCTCAGCATCAGCGTCCGGGCCGATCCGGAGATCATCTGGGGCCTGCTGGTGGATCCCTCCACCTGGGAAGGCTGGTGGCGCGGCTGTGTGGCGGCCCGTTCCACCGACGGCAGAACGCTGCGCGAAGGCTCCGAGCTCGAGGTGGTGCTGCAGCCCAAGCTCCAGAAGTTCACCTTCAAGCCGATCGTCGACCTGATGACCGAGAACCGGACGCTGTCGCTCACCCACCGTTCGCCGATAGTCCAGACGACCACGGTCTGGTACCTGGCCGAGAAGCCCGACCGTACTCAGGTCGACCTGCAGACGGTCTTCAACGGCGTGCTGCCGTTCCTGATGAGTATCCTGCAGCAACGCCGGTCGGTGCAGCTCATCATGAAGAAGAACCTGCAGGGCCTGCGCCGGGTGGCCGAGCGCAGCGCGATGGACTAACGCCGAGTCTCTAGCGCCGAGTCTCTAACGGAAGCCGCGCCGCAATTCACGCTTGAAGATCTCGAACGTGTCGTCACCCCACAGCGAGACCACCACACGCTCGATCTTGGTGCCCCCCTGGAGATAGCGGTAGACCTCGGTCAGCAGGATACGCGCGCACTTGCCCATCGGGTAGCCGAAGACCCCGGTCGAGATGGCGGGCAGGGCGATGGACTTGAGGCCGTGGCGATCGGCCAGGGCCAGGGAGGAACGGATGGCGGATTGCAGCTTGCGGTCCTCGTCGCCTTCGCCCATGCGCGGGCCGACGGCGTGGATCACGTGCTTGGCGTTGAGCTCGCCGCCGCCGGTGAGCACTGCCGTGCCCACGGGCGTGCCGCCGATGCGATGACACTCCTCCTGGATCGACGGTCCGCCTTTCTCGCGGATGGCTCCCGCCACCCCCGAGCCCAGCTCGAGCTCCTCGTTGGCGGCATTGACGATAGCGTCGACTTCCAGCTCGGTGATATCTCCCTCGGCCAGCTCGAGCTGCGTCCCTTCGAGTTGGATAGACAGTTTTCTACGTTCCATATCTCCTCGATCTCCCGATTACAGTGGGTTCGGGGTTATCTTATCAGGTCCCAGACATCGCGACCGCCGACATCCCCGAAAACGCCAGCCGAGAGGCCGAAATCGGCGCCCCGCGGCCCGGTTTCGGCCCTCTCGCGCCGGCCTCTGATTCGCTGTACACTCGCCGGATTATGCTCGAGCTCTCCCTGCTGAAGGCCGAACTGGCCGCCGTTCTGAAGCGCCAGATCCACGACACCTTCGCGGTCGAGCACGAGCCGGTGATCCAGGTGCCGCCACGGCGCGAGCTGGGCGATCTCGCGTTCCCCGCCGCCCTGCATCTGGCGAAGACCCTGCGGCGCAAGCCGCGCGACATCGCCACCGAGCTCGCCGAGGCCGTTCGGTTCCCCGGCATCGTCCTGCGCGTCAGCGTCGAAGGCGCCGGCTACCTCAACCTGTTCCTCGACCGCGGCCGGGTGACGGCCGATCTGCTCGAGACAGAGGTCTTCGGCGACCCGGCGGGCGGCGAGCGCAGCGAGAAGATCATCGTCGAGCACACCAACATCAACCCCAACAAGGCGGCTCACATCGGCCACCTGCGCAACGCCGTTCTCGGCGACGTGCTGGTGCGTGCCCTGCGCCGCCTCGGCCATCCGGTCGAGATCCAGAACTACATCGACGACACCGGCGTCCAGCTGGCCGACGTGGTGGTCGCCTTCACCGATCTGCGCGGCCTCGACGCCGCCGCGGTGGCGGCCCTGCCGGAGCCGTTCGACTACACCTGCTGGGACCTCTACAGCGAGGTCGGGCGCTGGTACGAGGAAGACCCCGAGCGCCAGGCGCTCAGGCGTCAGACTCTGCACGAGCTCGAGGCCGACGAGGGGCCGCGTGCCGAGATGGGCCGCCTGGTGGCCCGCCGGGTGGTGCACCGCCATCTCACCACCATGCGGCGCCTGGGCATCGGCTACGACGTGCTCACCCGCGAGAGCGACATCCTGGGGCTCGACTTCTTCACCCGCGCGTTCGAGAAGCTGAAGGCCAGCGGCGCGATCCACCTCGAGGAGTCGGGCAAGAACCAGGGTTGCTGGGTGATGCCGCTGTCCCAGAGCGCCGAGTTCGCCGGCCTCGAAGACCCGGACAAGGTGATCGTGCGTTCCGACGGCACCGTCACCTACGTTGGCAAGGACATCGCCTACCAGCTGTGGAAGTTCGGGCTCCTGGGGCGCGATTTCCACTACCGGAAGTGGGGCGACGAGGGTCTGTGGGAGACCGCGTCGGAAGAGGGCGGCGGTACCCACCCCGCTTTCGGCGGCGGCGCCAAGGTGATCAACGTCATCGACGCCCGCCAGAGCTACCTGCAGAAAATCGTCCGCGTGGGCCTCGAGTCCCTGGGGCACACCGAGGAGGCGGAGCGCTCGATCCACTTCGCCTACGAGATGGTGTCGCTGTCGAAGGCCGCCGCCCGGCAGCTCGGCTACCTGACCGGCGACGGTGACGGCGAGCAGAAGTCGCTCGAGATGTCCGGCCGCAAGGGCATCGGGGTGAAGGCCGACGACCTGCTCGACCAGATCGAGGACAAGTGCCGCGACAACGTCAGCGAGCGCTACCCCGATCTCGACGCCGAGTCGCTCGACGACCTGGCGCGCCAGCTCGCCACGGCGGCGCTGCGCTTCTTCATGGTCAAGGCCACCACCACCCGGGTGATCGCCTTCGATTTTCAAGACGCCCTCTCCTTCGAGGGCGAGACCGGTCCCTACCTGCAGTATTCGATGGTGCGCGAGCGCAACATCCGCCGCAAGCTCGAGGCCGCCGGCATGGAGACGGAAGTCGACGCCGAGACCGTGCGGGGCCTCGACGCCGAGCTGTGGGCCGACGACCTGTGGGACCTGGTGCTCACCGCCGCGCAGACCGCCGAGACGGTGGAGAAGGCCGCCGGGTCCCTGGAGTTGTCGATGATCGCCCGCCAGGCGCTGGAGCTGGCGGGCAAGTTTCACGGCGTCTACCACCGCCACCGGATTCTCGACGAGGCCGATCCCGACCTGCGCCGGGCGCGCATGGCGGCGGTGCAGGTGTTCCGCAAGAGCTCGCTGGCGCTGCTCGACCTGCTCGGCGTGCCGGTGCCCGAGAAGATGTAACAGGGAAGATGTACGGGCGAAGATGTAGCGAGCGAGCCCACACGGCAAGGAGACAGCACATGGCGAAGCGACGAGGCACACCGATCTGGGTCACCATCGGCTGTGGCTGTCTGCTCCTCGTGGCGCTGGTGATCGGCGGCATGGTCGCCGCCGGCTACTACGGAGTCTCCTCCTTCCAGGGCTACATCGAGGACATGAAGGATCCGGCGTCCCGCGCCGCCCGGGCAGCCGAGATCCTGGGCGCCGAGCAGCTGCCCGAGGGCTACACCGCGCAGTTCTACTTCCGCATTCCCTGGTTTCTCGACATGGTGATGCTCTCAGACGGCGAGCCGATGGTGATCGAGGGCGAGGAAGACGTGGAGCTCGAGTCGGACTCCGTCGGTGAGCACATGTTCATGTACTTCAAGGTCCGTACCGAGAGGATGGACGACGAAGACATCGAGCGCATGCTGCGCGGCGAGAGCACCTCCGAAGGCGTGAGGACGGATCTCGGCTTCGAGTTCGACCCCGAGGAAGAGCTCGGCCGGGGCGAGCTCGAGATCGGCAGCCAGCATCTCGCCTGGGTCGCCCACCGCGGCGAGATCGACTTCGAGGACGGTGACATGGAGGGGGTCTTCAGCCAGCTGATCGTCGACTGCCCGGGCAAGGAGATGACGCGGGTGGCCGTGTGGTTCCGCCGCGACCCGGAAGCCCCTGATGTCGAGGAAGACCCTGGTGTCGAGATGGCGCCCGACCTGGCCGGCGGGCCGGCCGACCCGCAGGCGCTCGAGAGCTTCATGAGTCATTTCGACCTCTGCAAGGATTGAAACGGCAGGCACCTCCCATGCCCGAGATCTCAGTTTCGGACCTCGCCAGCCAGATCGAAGGCCGCGCCCTCGGCGAGGAGAGCCTCGTCTTGCGGGGAATCGCGACCCTCGACGACGCCGGCCCCGAAGACGTCTCCTTCCTGAGCAGCAAGGCCTACCGGGCCAACGCCGAGCGCAGCGCGGCGGGGTGCGTCATCGTCGATTCAGAAGAGGCACTGCCGGGCCGCACCGTCATCGTGGTGGAAGGCGCCCAGCTCGGCTACGCCCGCGCGATGCAGCTCTTCTTTCCCCGCCAGCGGCCACCCGCCGGCATCTCCGAAAGGGCCGCCGTCGACGGCACCGCCGTCCTGGGCGAGGGCCTGTTCGTCGACGCCGGAGCCGTGATCGGCGCGGGCTGCCGGATCGGATCGGAGACCGAGATCCACGCCGGCGCCGTCATCGGCACGGGCTGCACGATTGGCGAATCCTGCATCCTCTACCCCGGGGTCGTCCTCTACCCCGACACCGTGCTCGGCGATCGGGTGATCATCCATGCCGGCGCCGTCATCGGCGCCGACGGCTTCGGCGTGGCCTGGGCCGGCGACGGCTTCACCAAGATCCCGCAGGCGGGCAACGTCATCATCGGGAGCGACGTCGAGATCGGGGCGAACACCTGCATCGACCGCGCCACGCTGTCCGCGACCCGGATCGGGCAGGGCACCAAGATCGACAACCTCACCCAGGTGGCGCACAACGTCACCATCGGGCCCCACAGCGCGCTCGCGGCCCAGGCGGGCATCGCCGGCAGCACCACCGTCGGCGCCGGCTGCCAGATCGCGGGCCAGGCCGGCATCTCCGGCCACCTCGAGCTCGGCGACCGCACCACCGTGCTCGCCAAGTCCGCGGTCCTGACCTCGTTCCCCGAGGGCGGCGTCGTTGCCGGCATCCCTGCCGTCAAGGCCTTCGCCTGGAAGCGCATGTCCAAAGCGCTAGAGAAGCTCCCCGAAGTCTTCCGCCGCCTCCGCCGCCTCGAAAAGTCTCGAGACTGACTTCCTCGAGTCCCTCAACGAGGCGGCCTGATGGCCGAGGACAGCGCGCAACGCGTTCGATCTTCGAGCGAGAGCCGCGGGCAGGATCGAGCCTGAGCACTGCCCGCAGGCCATCAGCACGACCGCGTCACAGTCGCTGGACGTCGGCCTCGATCCCGGCGTCTACAGACACGATGCCGCGCTCCGGCACCTCGTGCCAGGCCTCGTCATTCGCGAGCGCCTCAGAAGCGATCACCACCGCCCGGTAGTCGGTGCCGGGGCTGTGGCGCACATCACAGACGTCGCAGTCGCGGATGCCGTCGCGCGCCGCCCAGTGCAGGCTCTTGCGCCAGCGGCCCGCCACCAGGGTCTCGCCGTCAGTGAGTAGCAGGTTGAGGATCGCGGGCTTCTCCGGCCCCGCCCGGTCACACAGGTCCGCCAGGTAGGGCAGCGCCTCGGCCACCACCGCCACCAGACGCTCGCGCTCGCCGCCGCCGCCCTCGAGGTCGATCCCCGCCCGCGCCATGCGGCTGAGCAGCCAATAGAAGAAAACCTCGCTGTCCGTCGTGCCCTCGTTGAGCCCGCACAAAGCGGGCGCCGTCTCCTCGATCATCCTCGGCCGCACCCGCTCGAACGCCGTCACCGTGCCGTTATGGGCGAACATCCAGCCACGGTACGAGAAAGGATGGGTGTTCGCCGCGTTCGAGTCGCCGACCGTCGCCTGCCGCACGTGCGCGATCACCGTGCGGGCGAAGACGCCCTCGGCGGTGGTGTTGAAGTACTGGTCGTCGAACGCCGCGGCGGCGCTCCGCTCGATCCGTGGCGCGGCGTCCTCGTACACGCCGATCCCCCAGCCGTCCGGATGGCTCTCGCCCACCCCGTCTTGCCGGCTCTGCGCCAGCAGCGCGTTCTGGGCATGCACCAGCGTGCACCCCACCCTGGTGGGCTCGTTGCCGCGAAAACCGTACAGCCGGCACACGGCTAGTCCGCGGCCGCGGCGCCGTGGACCGGCGCCCGCAGGATGCCCGACAGCCCGCGGGTGAACACGCGGTGGTCGTCGGTGAGGGCGCGGGCGAGGGGGGAGGCGTCGTGCTTCACGGGCGTTACGGTAACGCCCGAGGAGGCGGGAAGGCAAGAAGGCAGGGTCGGGGAGGTCTGGCTCGCTCCGTCGTTTGATGCTTCGCACCCACCGGAGTCATTCCTCGGTTCCGGGGAAGGCATGGACCGGGCCGAAAAAGTCCTTTCCCGCCTCCAGGGAGGGTGTTTTCGACGTCGAGAATGTTGTTCCCCGGGTCGGGAGAAAGGCTCTCAGGCGCCGAAAAGGTTCTTCTCCGCCTCCGGGGAAGACGTTTTCGGGCCGGAAATGTCTTTCCCTGCCTCCGGAGAAGGCATTTTCCGGGGCCCGGAGGCCCTTATCTGGACACGATATGTACCTTTCCGGCCCCGAAAAAGCCTTTCCCCCAGCCGAGGGTAAGACATTTACGGCGTCCGACACCTGTTCCTCTGGCCGGGGGAAGACGTTTCCGGCGCCCAAATGTCCTTCCCCCTGGCCGGGGAAGGACATTTCCGGTGCGCGACAAGAGTTCCCTTAGGCATGGGGAGAATATTTTTCTCCCTGGAGGAGAATCGGGATCCCCGAACAGGACACGATATGTCCCGAATCGGGCGTCTGGCCCTCCCCTTTGAAAAGGGGGAGATGGAGGGGGATTCTTCTTGCGCAGCGATGGGGCGCGGGTGGGCAGCGACCTGGTCGGGCAAGCCGCCAATCTTCCGCTGGTGGAGCTGGCCGCCAGATGGGCGTCGTCACCGGCCCCGAAGAGGCGCCGTTCCCTCTCAACATCGGCCTGATGATGTTCAGCCCGGAGCCGCACCGGTTCTTTCCGGTGATGCAGATCGACGTGGTGTGGTTCCCGCGGGAGGGGCCGGGCGGCGACAAGTTTTCCGAGAAGATCTTCCGCGGCCCCTTGGCGCGCATGACCCGCGATGCGTTGGACTACATTCGCCGCAGCTTCATCAGCGAGACCGTGATCAAGCATCCGGGCCGCGCGGAATCGACGCGGGTGAAGAACGTGCCTTTAGAGGCCATCGAGGAAGCGGTGGTCAACGCCGTCTACCACCGCGGCTACGACGTGCGGGAGCCGGTGGAGGTGCGGATCATGCACGACGAGTTGGTGGTGCTCAGCTACCCTGGCCCGGACCGCTCCGTGGGCCTGGAGCAGCTACGCGCCGGCCGCGCGCAGCCGCGGCGTTACCGTAACCGGCGTATCGGCGAGTTCCTGAAGGAGCTGGAGTTCACCGAGGGCCGCGGCACCGGCATCCCCAAGATCCTCCAAGCGATGCGGACGAACGGCTCGCCTTTGCCCGAGTTCGAGTTCGACGAAGGCCACAGCTATTTCATGACGCGGCTGCCGGTGCATTCGGCGGCGCTGGAGGTCTCGGAATCCGGGGCGGCGGGTACGGCCACGGTGGGAGAACCGAACCTGCAAGGCACCCCGCATGATACCCCGCATGTTGAGGCTCTCCTGAGCAGCATGGAGGGGGAGCTGAGCAGAACGGAAATCATGGTGGGCTTGGGGCTCAAGGATCGGATGCACTTCACCCACGCCTACTTGCAGCCAGCCCTGGATGCGGGTCTGCTCGAGATGACGATCCCTGACAAGCCCTGTAGCAAGCGCCAGAAGTACCGTCTGACCGCAGAAGGAGCCGCCAGAGCAGGGCGGTCATCGACCCCGCAAGTCACCCCTCATGTCGGGGCAACGACCCAGTCACCGACCCAGTCACCGACCCAGTCACCGACCCAGTCGAACGACCCAGTCCTGAACCTCGCGACCCTATTACAGGCCGGCGAGAAGTCGTCCGGAGCTCTGCGGCAAGCTCTGGGTATCGAACACCGACCCACGTTCCGAGAGAACTACCTGCACCCTGCGATGGAGCGCGGGCTGATCGAGTACACCATCCCCGACAAGCCCAACAGCCGCCTCCAGCGGTACCGGCTGACCGCACGCGGTCGGCAGTTGCTGCAGGAAGCCAAGATCGAGGTCTGAGCAAGGACGCGCGTATGGCCAAGAAGACTCGCAAGAAAGCGCCGAAAGACGTCGAGACGCTCACTCACGACGAGGCGAAGCGCGCCAACATCCCGACGGCCGAGCATCAGTCGGTGATGGAGAAGGAGGAGCAGAGCCTGTTCGGCGCCGACCATTCTTGACGGTAGAATAGGATCCTATGAAGGGCTACATCGGGGTTACGGACGGCGATTGGTATCGCTTCCTCCGATCTCATCCTGAGCAGCAGGACATCAACTTCTGGCAACCGAAGTTTACGCAGAGGTTTCGCGCCCTCACGGAAGGCGAACCGTTCTTTTTTAAGCTGCATTCACCACACAACTTCATCGTTGGCGGGGCCTACTATGCCGGCTTCGTGGCTTTGCCTACTAGCCTGGCCTGGGAGTGCTTCGGCGAGGGCAACGGCGCTACGAGTTGTACCGAGATGCGACGGCAAATCACCAAGTACCGCCGCATTGCGGACGATCCGCGGGACGACTACACCATCGGCTGCATCATCCTCTCTTCGCCCTTCTACCTCGCGGAACGGAACTGGATTCCAACCCCAAAGGACTTCGCCTCGAACATCGTCCGCGGCAAGGGCTACGACCTCACTACTGGTACCGGCAAGCAGCTATGGGAGGAAGTCCGGCTCATGCAGCGAGTCCAGAGGTTGGACGAGCAAGGAGCCGGTGTGAGCACCGATATCGCGGAGCCTGATGTCACTTATGGCGACCCTGTACTCATGAAACCCAGGATCGGGCAAGGCTCGTTTCGAGCGCTGGTCACTGGCGTCTACCAGAGACGATGTGCCATCACACGAGAGAAAGCCCTGCCTGTACTCGACGCCGCCCACATCCGTCCGATTAGCCAGGGCGGTTACCACGCACTCCCCAACGGCTTGCTCTTCCGCGCCGACGTGCACCGACTTTTTGATGCGGGCTACGTCACCGTGACGCCCGACTACAAGTTCCGAGTCAGCCGCGGTCTGAAAGACGATTTCGACAACGGTGAGCCGTACTACCCGTACTCCGGGAAGACCATCGTTTTACCCGAGCGGCCTGAGCACCGGCCCGACCGTCAGCTGCTCGAGTGGCATGCGGATGAGGTTTTCCGAGGCTGATCTGAGGCGCTTGCGGATCAAGAATCGGACCTGACGGACCGAGGCCGGCCAAGAACTAGGTGCTGTCATGCTGCCATGAAGCTCGTTACCACACAGGTCGTCGATGGCCGAATCGAGGTTCCCCCGGAAATCGGGGATGGCTCGCAGGTCACCGTCCTCGCCGCGGACGACGAGGCGCCGTTCACGCTCTCGCCCGGCGAAGAACAGGAATTGAACGCAGCCCTGGCTGAAATCGATGCCGGTCGTTACGTCGACGGCTGGGCGCTCCTGGAAGAGCTCAAGGCCAAGAGCCGCGAGTGACCTACAGGCATCGGTGCTCACTCCACCTTCAAATACCGCCCCGCCATCACCACCTCACTCGCTCCATACCGCCCATACCCATCGATCGTATACACCCATCCATCCCCCTCCCGGCGCACCACCTCCCGAAACACCTCCACCCGCCCCTCCCCGCGCGAGTGCCACACCAACTGCGGCGTGCCGTCCGGCGCGCGGCCCAGCGTGCCCCGGTGCCGTGATATCCGATCCTCGCCTCCTGCCGCTCGCGATGCGAAGAGGGAAGCTATTCTTGTGCGATTCCTTGCGCCTTCGAGCAAAGCACTGGCAGGACAGCTCGTGCTTCCTCCAGCACTCGTGCAGAAATCCAGAGCGATGACCTGGATAACGCATCCAGAGCCGCTTGCGCGCTCAGCAGATCGAAATGCCCATCAGCGGCGGCCCACAGGACCAGGCCCAGCGAGCCATGCACCTCGATTCCTTCACGCTGCGCCACCAGACGAGCGGAGGCGTCATCCGTCAGCAACCAATCGGCCGCCATTTGACGCACCAGCGCGATCGCCTCAGCCTCTCCGGGCCCCAGGATGCCAGCCTGAGCCCACGCCCGGGCCTCTTGTGCGAAAGGTGTATCCAGAGCGGTGATCTGTAGCCACTCGGGGAGCGGGTCGAGGCTCCGCAGCTCAGCCTCGACGGCAGGTGGAATGCAGACCTCGCCGGCCAGCGGAAGGATTTCGAGCAGCTCGGATTCTTGAAGACTTACGAGGGGAGCAGTGTCGCAAACGACGCTCCTCAAGCCCCGCCTTCCTTCAGGCTCGAGGCCCAC
Source organism: bacterium (assembly GCA_024226315.1). Taxonomy (GTDB): domain Bacteria; phylum Acidobacteriota; class Thermoanaerobaculia; order Multivoradales; family J023; genus JAAELT01. Next base: position 56,982 of record JAAELT010000684.1, read on the forward strand.
CGGATGTCGTCTCGCTGGAACTGCTCCTGGAGCTCGAACCGATGCTGGCTGAGGAACTCGCTCAACGCCTGTCTGGCGACCTCGGCCTCGTCGAGGAACCAGCCCTGCTCGACCAGCTGCTTCACCTGCTTGGCCAAACGATCGGGAAGCGCGACTTCTAGAGTCTTCATCAGGAGGTACTCCGGCTCAGTCCTTCGTACTGATCCTACCACCAGGCCCCCGAGGACAGTTGGATTCAGGCTACGCGGTCGCGCGACCCCGGCCTTTGCATCTCGAGCCCTTTCAGAGCTCTTCCCAGGTGCCGTCGAGAGCGGCGAACACCGAGACGGGATGATCGGGGGCGTCGTCACCGGGCGGGTTGGCTAGAGAGGGGGCGGCGGAGAGGAGAAGGGCGATCAGTAGCAGACAACGCATGGCCTCAAGCGGGCTCCAAGTCTGTCTTGGTGAAATCGTCACCGACAAAGAGCAGAGGCCGGGCGGCGAGCTTGGCGGTGGCGTAGCTCAAACAGTCGCCGAAGTTGAGTGCCGCTGGATGTCTGCCTTTGCCGAAGCGGCTGTAGGCTGAGATCGACTCTTGCCAGTGCAGATCCGCGAAAGGAACGATGACCACCTCGAAATCACGGAGGAACCGTGTGAGGATGCTCTGCGCGTCGAGCCCGAAACGCCCTTCCAGCACCAAACCGATCTCGGTCAAGGTAGGAGTTCCCACGCCCACGACGTCGGCCTGCCGGAGCTTGCCGATCAAGTGCTCGAACCCCGGCTCGCGGCTGACGATCGACACCACGGCCGAGCTGTCGAGAATCAAACGCCCTCCGGGCCGAAGCCGAGAAGATCGTCTTCCTCCTCGCGGGTCGGCCGGCGCCCGAGCAAGGCGGCGGGCACTTTGGGCCATACGTCACTCTCGAGATAGCGCAGGAAGTCCTCACCACGTTGCCGTTGCCTCAGCTGCAGGGCCACCCGGCGGCTGCGCTCTTCGAGAGCTTTGCGGATCGTCTCCGTCTTGGTCTCGCCGGTCAGGACGGCGAGCTCGGCCGCCAAGCGTTCGACCTCGGAATTCTTGATGTTGAGGGCCATCGCAGTCTCTCCAACTTTGGAGAATACCTGGAATGGTGTAATTCGTCAATGAAGGTGTAATTGTCGAGCCGTGCTGAAAGACCAGCGAGCTGAGTACGGCGCCGAGATCGTCTCCGCACTGGGGAGACAATTGGAGACGCGCTTCGGCCGCGGTTTCGGGGAGAAGAATCTGCGCAGAATGGTGCAGTTCGCCGAGGCATTCCCCGAAGCGGAGATTGTCGCAGCACTGCTGCGACAATTGGGCTGGACCCACTTCACCATGCTGATACCGTTGAAAGATCCGTTGAAGCGTGACTTCTACGCCGAAATGTGCCGCGTCGAACGCTGGAGCACCCGAACGCTTCGCGCAAAGATCGACAGCATGCTCTATGAACGCACGGTGCTGTCCAAAAAGCCCGAGAAGCTCATCCGCGAAGAGCTGGATGACCTTCAGAAAGCCGACGCGCTCACACCCGACCTGGTGTTCCAGGATCCGTACCTGCTCGACTTCCTGGGCCTGCAAGACACCTTCAGCGAGAAAGACCTGGAGTCTGCCTTGCTCCGCGAGATCGAGCGCTTCCTGCTTGAGCTCGGCACCGGCTTCGCGTTCGTGGAGCGGCAGAAACGCATCACGCTCGACGGTGACGACTACTACATCGATCTGCTGTTCTTCCATCGGCGCCTGCGAAGACTGGTGGTCATTGAGCTCAAAATCGGTGACTTCAAGCCCGCCGACTCCGGCCAGGTGGAGCTCTACCTGCGCTGGCTCGACCGTTACGAGCGCCAAACCGGCGAGGAGCCGCCGCTGGCGATCATCCTCTGCGCCGGAAAGAAGGAGGAGACGGTCGAGATCCTCGACCTGGACAAGAGCGACATCCACGTAGCCGAGTACCTGACCGAGCTGCCGCCTCGCGAGGTTCTCCGTGAACGCTTCCATCGAGCCCTGGCCGCGGCACGTTCTCGACTCGAGCAGCAAGCACTGCGATGACATAGAGCCTTGCAGCGCTTCCGGCTTCGCGCACGTCGAGCACCTCACGCCGCTCGAGGCCGCGATCGAAAACCTGGCGGCGGAGAAGGCCAACTTCTACGGCACGCTGAAGGCGAAGCGGGACGCGCTCGCGTCCTTCGACCGCGTCTACGTGCAGGGCAACCGGGTGCTCGAAGGTTACTACCGGCTGACCGGCAACGACCTGTGGGCGGACACGCTGCGTCTGACGGCACGCAAGCCGACGAGCAGCGAGGAAGAGCCGGCGCCGAGCGAGGACGACGCGCCCGCGGTGGAAACCGTCGAGGTCACGAGCGAGCCCGGTCCGGAGGTCGAGCCAGCGGCCTGATCCGCTCCCGAGAGATCGAGTCGCACGGGCGGCCGGCTTTGCCGGCCTTTTTCTATGCCTGGCAATCCGGAAATCTCGCCCCTGCGAGGCCGGTTTATGGCACAGTAGCCTGATGAAAGGATTTTTCGGAGAAATCGGACTCGCAAGCCTCGCACAGCCGATTTCCCGCGGGGAATCGTGTGTGTACGTCTCGCACGGCCGATTTTCACGGGGAAATCATGGGCGCGTGACATGAGATCCCGGCAAATCCGATGTCATGCTCTTTCCGGCGATCGGGTTTGCGCCGACAACTATGCGTTCGGCCGGATCGAGTCCGTCGCGGTCGCCTCAGAGACCGGAGAGGCCGACGTATGGTCGAGCGTCAAGCTCCCATCCGCCAGATCCGCATCGGGCCGGATCGATGGGACCGTGTCGCTCCACGCCGGGCGCGGCCCGACAGCGTCAGCGGTCCGCTGAACCCCCAGAAGCTTCTGGTATCGATGCAGGCCGACATCGAGAAAACGCAGGTTGTTCTTCTCCCAGTCTCGCAGGGCCTTTCTCATCTTTTCGGGGTCCATCTCGCGCATGGCCTCGTGCACCATGGGTTTGATCGTCGTTGCGTACTCCAGGCCCAGATTGAAGAAGGTATCGGCTTCGTCGCCTTCGAAAACATGTTCGAGTTGATCCTGGATCAGCTTACCGATGAAGTGGCCATCGTGTTCGATTGTCTTGACGAGCTTGGAGAGCTCGTCGAACTCTTCCTCGGATTCCTCGGGTCGCCAACGGCGAACCTTGTTGCCGTACGGTTCGATCAGCTCATGACGAATACGGCTCGCCAGCGCCAGATAGGCTGCCAGAGCGACCTCTTTCTTGGCGTCTTGGAGCCAGGAATCCTGGATCTGTTCGGAGAAGCTGACATCGACGGTCAATCTCTTGTTCGCGAATGTCCGGTAGATCTCGATTTCCGGCCGATAGAGCCTGCCGTCTCTAGCGAGATACTTGCAGGTCAGCTGTTTGGGTGCTCGTTTCGACTCCTTCGAACGTATCGCGGAGACCGCGGCCTCGAGTTGCTCGACCCAACGCAGGTTGAAACCGTCCGGATCCTTCTTCAGGGGTATTTCCTTGACGACCTCTCCCCACGTCGATGTGGTGTCGCTCACCTCGAACAGGCTCTTCAAGGAGACCTGGTCTGACTCGACCTTGATCTCCGGACCCAGAGAACGGACGCCTGCGGGGATCTGCAATCGGATATAGGGATTGCCGTGTGCGCGGTGAATCTCCCGATCGCTCGCGACTCCCGAGACGTCGGCCGCGATCTCGGTCGCGATCCCGCGAAGGTCGTCCTCCGTGAGCTCCTCGTTGAGCGATTCCTTGGTGAGACTGAATTCCTTGTCATGAAAGACCTTCAAGAGCAGCTCGAGTATCTTGGCTTTGGTGGCTGGGACTCCCTGCAGGTCGCGCAGCTGATCGGGTGGTCCTTTCATCGAATCCGCGTCGTAGATGCAGACGATCCTTCGCCGGTCCTCTTCTGCCAGCGATTCGAAGAGACCAGCTTCGTAGAGCGGCCAGTCGAAGTCATTCATCGCCGGGTTCGTCAGTACCAGGAAGAAGATGTTGGCCTGACTGAGCTCCGTGCGGATCGTCTCGCGCCATTTTGCTCCCGGCTCGATTTTGGCGGCGTCGAAGAACTCCAACCTTTTCGACGCCCATTTCTTGAGCCTCTGGCGGATCTTCCTACTCACGACGTGATCGCAGGTTTTTCGACTGATGAAGATGCGGCATACCTCGGTCGGTGGCTGGAATTTCATCGTCAGTTTCTTTGTCATGGTGTCACCTCCCGGTGAGGGTCAGATGAAGCAGCGCCCGGCGGCGCAGAAGATTGCCGCCGAACACCTGGTAATGGCGATGGTCGGTCAGGTTGCTGACGTCGATTCCGAGACGCAGCGAATCGTTGAGCTGGTAGGCGAGGTGGAGGTCGGCCAGGGCGTAGGACGGCACCGGGCCCTGGAAGAAGCCGGAGCTCCAGTCGAAGCCGTCGACCCAGCGCAGGTGCAGGGCGCCGTCCCAGTCCTCGTGCGAGCCGATGACGCTGGCGGCGGCCTGCAGCTCCGGCGCGTTGGGCAGCAGCAGGTTCTCGGGCGGGCTGTCCCGCACGGTGTAGGAGGCGCTGGCCGCCGACAGCTTGAGCTGCCAGCGCGAGCCGACGAAGTGGCTGACCTCGACCTCGATACCCTCCGCCGTCGCCTCGCCGAAGTTGGTCACCGACAGGATCGCGAGGATCGGCGCGCCGCCGGAGTCGTTGGAGAGGAAGGCGAAGACTTGCGGTGGCAGGGCGAGCTGCAGAGCCTGCAACAGGCCGGACGCGGCGTCGCCGGAGAGCCCGGCGGGAGGCGTGTAGGGACCGTAGAGGGGGTTCAGGCGTCCGAGGCTGGTGCCCACCTGGGGCAGCAGGCTGGTGGTGAAGTTCTCGAGCTCGTTACGATAGAGATTGACCGCCAGGAAGGTCGAGCCGAAGCCGGCGCTGTAGCCCAGCTCCCAGGCGCGAATCTCCTCGACCGCCAGGCCCGGATTGCCGAGCGCCAGCTGGGGCACGGACTCGAAGCCCAGCGTGTCGCCGCCCAGCAGGTCGCCCAGCGACAACGGAATGCCCGACAGGTCGACCGGCGGGCCGACGGCGGTGCGGACCTCGAATTCCACCAGGGTGGGGCTCTGGAAGGCGTCGTTGTACGACAGCCGGAGGTGGTGGCGGGGCGCGGGCGCCCAGGTCAGCGCCAGCCGTGGCGAGAAGCGGCCGGAGTGCAGTGTGCTGTCGTCGTAGCGGGCGGAGCCCACCAGGGTCAGCTCGCCGGTGGCGTCGAACCGCAGCTGGGCGAAGGCGGACGTCTGGTGGGCCTCGGCGATGCCGGCGAAGATGCCGTGGATGCCTCGCGGGTCGCGCGAGTCGACGCGCTGTCGGCCGTGGGCGAGGCCCGCCGCCAGCAGCCCGCGGCCGTCCCACAGCTCGCGGTTGCCCTGTACCTCGGCGCCCAGGTTGTAGCCCTCGGAGTAGAGCGCGGCGCCAGAGGACAGGCCGATCTGGTTGTCGCCGTCGCGCCCGGAGTAGAAGCCGAGCAGGTTCCAGGAGCGGGTGTTGAAGTTGATCCTCGCCCAGGGGCGCTCCACCTTGTCCGCCTGGGTCCGGCCCAGGGGTGCGATCGTGGTGCCGCCGCGGAAGCTCCCCGTGCCGGCTTCGAGCGTCAGGGTGGAGGCTTCGGCGGCACGGTCGAACCGCAGCGAGGCGAAGGAGGTGCGCAGTTTGTCGAAAGGCGGCGCGATGAGCTCTCTCGGCAGCAGATCCGGTTCGTACTCCACGGAGTCGACCCGGGAGACGGTCAGATGATCGCTCTCCTGGTGGCTGGCGCCGAGGCGCCAGTGCCAGGACCCGGGCAGCGCGCCGCCGACGCGGGCCTCGGCGCGTACCGTCGAGAGCTCGCCGCCGCTCAACCGGGCGCGATAGCCCGGCGTGTCCTGCGAGCCCTTGGTGGTCAAGCTCAGCACGCCCGAGAACGCGCCGGCGCCGTAGAGCGCCGAGCCGGGGCCGCGCACCAGCTCCACGCTGGCGAACTCGTCGAGCGGCAGCGACAGCGCGCCCCATTCATTCACGCCGAGGAACTCCGGCACGGAGGTCTGGCGGCCGTCGACCAGGGTCAGGACCCGCCGGTTGATGGCGGAGTTGAAGCCGCGGGTGTTGAGGTTGAAGTCCTGCAGGTCGCTCTGCGCCACCTGCGCGCCGGGCGTGAACTCGAGCAGGCGCGGCACCTGACCGGCCGAAGACTGCGACGCCAGCTCGCTGGGCAGCAGCGAGGTGACGGCGGCCGGCGCTTCCACCAGCCTCTCGACGCGCTTCGAGACGGCGTACACCTCCTGCCTTTCCTGGATCACCAGCGGCCAGTCGACGGTGATCGCGAAGTCCTCGCCTGTCGGCAGCGGCAGGGCGATCTGCCGAGTCGTGGAGTAGGGGCCGGCGCTCAGCTCGAGCGCGTAGGTGCCGGCCGCGGGCAGGGTGAAGGTGAAGCGCCCGTGCTCGTCGCTCACCTGGCGCCGGCCGTCGAAGCCGGCTTCGACGCCGGCGAGCCCCTCGCCGCTCGGGTCGGTGACCTTCCCCGACCATCGCTGCTCGGCCGGGGCGGCGCCTGCGAAGGCGAAGACCAAGGCGAGCGCGGCGCACAGGACGGTGCCGGCGGGCTGCCGGCGGATCGGGAATCTAGAGAACATCATCTTTACCTCTGGCACGCTTCTACAGCGCAAACCGCGTTCTGAAACCACCAGCGACGGGGATTCCGGCGGTGCCCGAGTCGGTACCGCCGTGGTGCCTCCCGTCCAACGGCTCGCGCCGGGGACTCTCTCCCTTACTGATTCAGAGCCGCTGGCGGCGCCGGAGGTTTAGGCGGATCTTGCCGCCAGTGGGCTATGGCCGGGGCTCGGCCCACCCGGAGAGCCACCGCCGGGCGGCGGCCGGGCCTGGGACGGCCGGCTCCTGCTTCAGGGCCACAGGTCATCGCCCTCGAGGGCAGCAAGAAAGCGGCTCATGGGCCAGACTTCGATCCCCTCCTGCGTTTGCAGCTCTCGGTCGCCAGCGTAGACCAGGACTCTCCGCACGAGGTTGTCCAAGTCGCTGATCGCTCGCAACCCGGCGACCATCTCGCGGGTGAACCGCTGCTTGGACTTGATCTCCAGCGCCAGGAGCTCTCCTCCCCGCCGGAGCAGGAAATCGACTTCAGTCTGTCTGACGGCGGGGGACCAGTAGAAGATTTCGTCGTAGAGCTCCTGCTCCTGGGCGTGGGCACGCAGCAAGGTGAAGACCCAGCCTTCGAAAAGGGAGCCGGTCTCCTCGGCGCCCACCGAGCCAAGCTGCCGCTTGACCGCGCGTGCGAGCCCTGGATCCACCCAGTAGAGCTTCGGGTGTTTGCGTTCCCGCACCCGCAGCCGCGACTCGAAGGCCGGCAGACGAGCAGCGAGCAGCGTGTCCTCGAGAATCTCCAGGTAGCCGGCGACCGTCGTGCGCGCGGTTCCGGAATCACGGGCGATCGCGGAGACGTTGATCGCCTGGCCGTGGAACAGGCCCGCGATCGGCAGGAAGCGCACGAAGCCCGGGAGGTTGCGCACCAGAGCCTCGGCCTTGATCTCCTCGCGCAGATAGAGTTGCACATAGGCAGCGAGCGTTTGCCGTGGATCCGGCGCGTTCCAGACCAGCGGAATACTGCCGTGGCGCAGCGTTCGCTCGAGGTCGAAGTCGGCCCCGAGCTCCGCGGGTACCAGCGGCAACATGGTCTTCCACAACGCCCGGCCGGCGAGCAGGTTGGTGCCCGCGGTCTTGAGCTTTCGGGCGCTCGATCCGAGCAGCGCGAAGCGCAGTCCCTGCCCTTCGATAAATCGATGGACTTCGTTCAACAGGCCGGGGATGCGCTGGACTTCGTCGACGACGACCCAACTGTCTTCGGGCCGAGCCCGCAGCATACCCGCGAACAAGGAGGGCTCGGCGAGCAGATCCTGGTACAGACCCTCGTCGAGGAGATCGATGTGATGTGCTCGGGGGTAACGCTCTCGCGCCCAGGTGCTCTTACCCACACCGCGTACGCCGAACAGGAAGAAACTCGTCTCTGGAGGATCGAGAAGGCGAGGGTAGAGTGGAGTGGCCATGGTGTCGTCACTTTACCGTGTAAAATGACGACAAGGTAGACAAAAAACTGATTCTAGGCGGTCTTGCCGTCAGTCCGCGACCGCCGCGGGCTCGGCGCGCGCCGCGAGCCCGCGGCGGGCGACGGCCTGGCGGGCGTCGAGCACCAGGGAGAGGAGCGCGGGCACCAGGAAGAGGGTGAAGAAGGCCGACACCGCCAGCCCGCCGACCACCACGCTGCCGAGGCCACGGTAGAGCTCGGAGCCGGCGCCGGGGAAGAGCACCAGGGGCAGCATGCCGAAGATGCTGGTCATGACGCTCATGAAGATCGGGCGCACGCGGGTGCGCACCGACTCGCGGATGGCCTCGCGCGGCACCATGCCGTCGCGGCGCAGGTGGTTGAGGGTCTGGTGCACGATCAGGATGGCGTTGTTGACCACGGTGCCGAGCAGGATGATGAAGCCGAGCATGGTCAGCACGTCGAGCGCCTGAGGGCTGAACAGATTCAGCACCGCCAGACCCAGGATGCCGCCGAGGCCGGCCAGGGGCACGCTGAACAGGATCACGAACGGGTATAGGAAGCTCTCGAACAGCGCCGCCATCAGCAGGTAGGTGATGATCACCGCCAGCAGGAAGTTCCATTGCAGGGCCTGGCGGGTCTGGGTGAGCTTGTCGGCCGAACCGGCGAGGCGGGCGCGGTAGAGACCGCCCAGCTCTCCGGCGTCGCGCAGCGGGCCCAGGATCTCCGCCTCGACGCGCTCCATGGCCTCCTGCAGAGCGATGTCGTCGGGCGGCGTGACCTGGATGGTGACCGCCCGCTGGCGCTCCAGGTGGCGCACCTGGGTGGGCCCGCTCGACAGCGAAACGTCGGCGATCGAGCCGAGGGTCACCAGGCGGCCGTCGGGGGTGGCGATCGGCATCTGGGCCAGCAGGTGGGTGCGGTGGCTCTCGCCCGGCTCGGCCATCACCTTGAGGTCGATCTCGTGGCCCTCGTGGCGGTAATCGCTGGCCTTGACGCCGTCGACCAGCGCGCTTACCACCAGCCCGAGGTCGCGGTTCTGGATCCCGAGCTCGGCGGCGCGGCGGCGGTGGGGGGTGACCCGCAGCTCGGGATTGCCCAGGGTGAGGTTGGGAAACGGGAACGCCTGGGCGCCTGGCAGCACTTCGCCGACGCTCTCGAACACCCGCGTGCCGAGGCCGAGCAGCACGTCGAGATCGGGACCCATGAGGTCGATGTCGATGTTGCGGCCCTGGCCCAGGCCGCGTTGGAACAGGCTCAGCTGGGTGATGAAAGCCACCGCTCCCGGCAGTCCGGCGTTGATCTCCTGGAACTCGGGAATCAGCTCCCGCACCCGGGTCGCCTCGCGGGCGCTGGTGGCGACGAAGCTCATTTCCGGGATGGCGATGAAGAACATCATCTCGATACCGCCGGCCGGCTGGTCCTCGGATTCCTCGAGCCACAGGTGCGAGAGCTTGTCGAGGAACGGCTGCTGGAGATCGATCACCTCGTCGACGTTGTAGCCCGGCGGCGGGATGATGGCGCCGAACAGGAAGTTCTGATTGCCCTGCGGCAGGTACTCGGCCTTGGGCACCAGCAGCCAGGAGAGGCCGACGGCGACGGCGGTAAAGCCGAGCACGGTCGCCAGTCGCCGCGGCGTGGTGCCGCACAGCCAGTGGACGGTGGCGGTGATCCAGGCGGCGATGCGCTGGGCAGCGCTCACGCCGCCCCAGAGCTTCGAAGAGCCTTTGTCCGGGCGCTCTCGGGCCGGATCGAGCATGCGCGCCGACAGGCTGGGGATGACTGTGACGGCGACCGCCAGGCTCAGCCCCACGGCGCAGGAGATGGCGATGGCGATGTCGCGGAACAGCTGGCCCGCCTCTTCCTGGACGAACAGCACCGGCAGGAACACGGCGATGGTGGTCAGCGTCGAGGCCAGCACCGCCCCCCACACCTCTCGCGCGCCTTCCGAGGCCGCCGCGAAACGCGACTTGCCCGCCTGACGGTGGCGATAGATGTTCTCCAGCACCACGATCGAGTTGTCGACCACCATGCCCACGGCGAAGGCCATGCCCGCCAGGCTGATGACGTTGAGCGAGCGCCCCAGCCACAACATCATGAGAAAGGTGCCGACGACGCTGATCGGGATGGCGACGGCGATGATCAGCGTCGACGCGCGACTGCGCAGGAAAAGCAGCAGGATGGCGATCGCCATGCTGCCGCCGACGACCAGGTTCTGCTGCACCAGGTCGATGGCGCTCACGATGTAGTCGGTCTCGTCGTAGCTCTCGAAGATCTCGAGGCCCCGGGGGCGGAGCAGATCGCGATTGAGCCGCTCGATGGCTTCGGTGAGCCCGGCCATCACCGCGATGGCGTTGGAGCCGGTCTCGCGCTGGGCGTTGAGCGCCAGGATCGGCTGGTCGAAATAGAACACCTCGCCGGCGGATTTGCGGTAGGAGAGCTCAGCCCGCGCCACGTCCCGCACGTAGACGGGCACGCCGCCGCGCATGGCGACGACCACGTCCTCGATCTCTTCCGGCGAGCCGTACTGGCCGATCGTGCGCACGACGTAGCGGCGCTTGCCCTCGTTGAAGTCACCGCCCGAGGTGTTGCGGTTCTCGCGGTCGATGGCGGTGACCAGCTGGTTCAGGGTCACCCGCCGGGCCGCCAGCTTCGCCGGGTCGACGATTACGTGCATCTCGCGCACCCGGCCGCCGAAGATGTTCGCCCGCGCCACCCCCGGCACCCGCTCGAGCTCCGGTTTGACGAAGTCGTCGAGGAAATCGTAGAGGGTCGCGATGTCGCCGCCGAAAGGCTGCTCGCCGCCCGGCGCCACCGTGTACCAGGCCATCGCCGTGTTCTGGGAGTCGACGGTGGCGAGCACCGGGCGCTCGGCGTCGGCCGGGTACTGGGGCACCTGCTCCAGGCTGTTCGAAACCTTGAGGATCGCCGCGTCGACGTCGGTGCCGGTCAGGAAGCTGAGCACGATGTTGCTGTTCGAATCCGAGCTGGTGCTCTCCATGCGCACCAGCCCCTCGAGGCTCTTGAGCTGCTCTTCCTGCTCGTCGACGATCTCGCGCTCGACCTCGTACGGGCTGGCCCCCGGCCACAGGGTGATGACGCTGATCTCGGGCTGCTCGACCGTGGGGGTGAGCTGCACCGGGATGCGGGTCAGCGCGATGGCGCCGAAGAGCACCAGCAGGATCACGCCCACCGCGGTGGTGACGGGCTTCGCGATCGCCGTTTCGACCAGCTTCACGAACCGGGGTCTCCGGCGTCGCCCGGCGGCGGATAGTCCCGGGCCTGGCCGTCGACCTGCTGGCCGTCGGCGAGCGCTTCGTTGCCGCGGGTGATCACCCGCTCGCCCGGCGCGATCTCGCCCTCGACCGCGATCCACTGGTCGACCCCCGCCCCGGTCTCGACCGGCACCCGGCGGACGGCGGAGTCGCCGTTGAGCACGAAGACAATGCTGAGGCGCCCCTCGGTGACCACCGCGTCCTTGGGCACCAAGGTCGCGCGCACCGGCTCGCCGACGCCGAGGTCCACCCGCGCCAGCATGCCGACCCCCAGAGGCCGATCGCGGTCGGGCAGGGCGACCAGCACCGGAAAGGTGCGCGACCGCGGATCGGCGCGGGGCACGATCGCCCGCACCGTGCCCGCCACCTCGAAGCCGGCCAGGCTCTCGAAGCCGACGCGCGCCGGCGCGCCGGGCGCCAGGCCCTGAAAGTGGCGCTCCGGCACCTCCACGCGCACCTCCAGCGAGTCGAGCGAGATCAGCTCCATCACCGGGTCGCCGACGCCGAGCCACTCGCCGACCTGGGTGTGCTCGCGCCCCACCACGCCCGAGAAGGAGGCGCGCACCGTGGCGTTGGCGAGATCACGGTCGAGCCGCGCCACCTCGGCGCGCAGCTGCGCCACCCGGCCTTCGAGCGCCTCGGCGTCATAGGCGGCGTCGTCGACCTGCTGGGGGCTCACCACCTTCGAGTCGTGCAGCTCGCGCACCCTGGAGAGGCGCAGCTCGGCCGACTTGAGGCGCGCCTCGGCCTCGGCCAGCTGGCCCTGGGCGGCGCGCCGCCGCAGCTCGATCGGCTCGCGGCGCAGGCGCACCAGCGGCGCGCCCTTCCCGACCGCCGTGCCCTCGCGCGCCAGCAGCGCATCGACCACCCCGGCCACCTCCGACGCCACCACCGCCGTCCGCCCCGCCTCGACGGTGCCGGGCAGGCGGATCGTCCGGTGCACCTGGTGCTCGCGCGCGGCGGTGAACCGCACCGGGGTCGCCGGCGCTTCCTGGGCGAGCGCGGGGCCGGCCGCGAGCAAGGTCAGTATGACCACTACGGAGGTGAGTTTGCGATCCATTTGGGAACTTCGCCGCCGCCCCTACGGGGCTTGGATTCTGGATCCGGCCACATCCTGGGGCTTCGCCCCAGGCTACACACCTACGCCGCTACGCGGCTCCATTGAATCAACCGATCTTGCCCTTGGTGATCGCCGCTCCCACGGTCAGGAGCGTCTTTTCCATCTGGGTGCGCAGGGCCTTCTCGTGCTCGGCTTTGGGCAGGTCTCGCGCCAGGAGATCGTCGTACGACATCCGCTTCATCCACACCACCGAGCCCTCGTCGTAGACCCGCACTTCGTAGACGGCCGTCTCCACGCCCAGGTCTTCGGCCTGCAGGTGGTATTCCTTGCCGTCGTGCTCGAAGATGGTGTTGATGCCGGTGATCATCGGGGCATCCTACATCAGAGCTCGAAGGTCATCAGGTCCTCGCCGACGATCAGCCGTCCGGAGTAGCCCATCCGGCTCGCCCGCTCGGTCAGCTCCTCTTCGTCGAGCTCGCGGTAGAGATGGGAGCAGACCATGCGCGGCACCTGGGTGCGCGCCGCCAGCTCCAGGATCTCTTCGTCGCTCAGGTGGCCGGCGTCGATCACCGCCAGGTCGACGTCGCGCAGAAATTCGACCTCCTGCTCGTGGTAGTGGGAGTCACCGGTGAAGGCGTAGGTATGGCCGTGCCGAGTGAGCTTCAGACCGCGGTTGTCCGCCGGCGGCAGGTCGACGAAGCCGAGCTCGTGGCCGCCGACGGTGAGGCTGTCTCCTCGCACCTCGTGGAGGTGAATCCGGTAGTGCTCGCGGACCAGGACGTCGGGGCCGAAGAGGCCGAGGATACGCATGAGCTGCACCTCGAGCCCGATCGGGCCGTAGATGTGCAGGTCGTGCTGACGCGGATCGATCTGCGACCAGGCCCCGGCCTGCAGGAAGGCCACCAGGTCCGAGAGGTGATCGGGATGGAAGTGGGACAGCACGATGTGCTCGACGTCGGCCTGGCGCAGCCCCAGCTCGACCAGGCGCAGGGTGACGCCGCGGCCCAGGTCGTAGATCAGGCGCAGGTCGTCCAGCTCCACCATCACCGAGGACGCCATGCGGTGGGTCTGGAGCTGGCAGGTGCCGGTGCCGAGCAGGACGATGCGTTCGGGCATGGCGGGAGTCTATAGACTCTGTTGCCCAAAGACTCTGCTGCCCGATGCCACGACGAATCGCCATCCTGCTGTGCGCCGGCTACGGCACCCGTATGGGTGCGCTGACCGCGGAAACCCCGAAGCCGCTGCTGCCGGTTGCCGGCCGCCCAGTGCTCGACTATCTATTGGAGCACCTGCTCGAGCTCGACGGTCTGGGCGCCGTCCACGTGGTCTCGAACGCGAGGTACGTCGGCGCGTTTCGCGACTGGGCCGGCGGCTGGCTGTCACGGCTCGGCGCGCGAGGCCCCGAGCTCACCGTCCACGACGACGGCAGCGCCTCCAACGCCGACCGCCTGGGCGCGATCGGTGACCTGGGCTTCGTGCTCCGGCACCTGGAACCGCCCGCCGGCGCGCTGGTGGCCGCGGGCGACAACATCTACCGCTTCTCGCTGCGTCCACTGTGGCGGGCCTTCCTCGACGGCGGTGGCAGCTGGGTATTGGGCCTCGAGGAGCCCGATCCGGCGAAGCTGCGCCGCACCGGCGTGCTCGAGCTGGGAGCGGGAAGCAGGGTGGTGCGGTTGCACGAGAAGCCCGAGGAGCCGCCCTCGACCCTGGCCTGCCCGTCGCTCTATTGTCTCGACGCCGCGGCCCTGGCGCGCGTCGCGCCTTACCTGGAGAGTGGCCGTTCCAGCGACGAGATCGGGCGCTTCATTGGCCATCTCGTGGACCGTGAGCCGGTGTATGCCTTCGAGGCGAGCGGCGAGCGCCTGCACGTCGGGTCGCCGGAGTCGTACCGGAGGGCGAACGAGGTGATGGCCGAGGACCTCGCGCCTTGAGCGCGAGAAATCCCCCTCGATCCCCCTTTTCAAAGGGGGAGGTCAGATTTGATGACGCGGATGTAATAAAACCCTTCGGCCCTCGTTTCCTCATTGAACGACAAGTCGCCAAGGAGGAAGAACCCTTGTTAGCAGCCACCCTTTCCCAATCCCTTCCCGGACCGTCGGGAGACCTGGAGCGCATCTTCCAGCAGCATCACTCCAGGGTATTCTCGTCGGCCTACCGGGTCACCGGCAGCGCCCAGGACGCCGAAGACTGTTTGCAGACAGTCTTCCTGCGCCTTCTGCGCCGCCAGGACAGACTGGATCTGTCGCCCAGCCCGATGGGCTATCTGCACCGGGCGGCGGTCAACGCGGCGCTCGATCTGATGCGCGCCCGCTCGCGCTCGCGCTCGATCCCGCTCGACGAGCTCGACGTGCCGCCGGCCGAAGACGGTCAGCCCGATCAACGACAGCAGGATCGCGAGATCCGGCGCGGATTGCGCCAGGCGATCCTGCAGCTGCCCGCCAAGAGCGCGACGATATTCACCATGCGGTTCCTGGAAGGCACGCCGAACCGTGAGATCGCCGACGCCATGGGAATGTCGCAGGCCGCGGTCGGCGTCGCCGTCCACCGCGCCCGCAACCAGGTCAAGAAAGAGATGGCAAGCTTCGTAGGAGGTAACTGACATGTCCGATCCGATCAACAAAGACCTCGATTCGATGCTCGATCGCGCGGCGGCGCAGATCGAGGGCAATCGTCCCGACGCCGAGCAGGTGAAGGCCGCCGCGGATCGCGTGTGGAGCCGCCTGGCGGCGGACTCGGCCGGCGCCGCGGCACAGGCCGCAGAAATCGACGAGATCCGCGGCTGTGACGACTACCAGGCGCTGATTCCCGCCTATCTGGAAGGGGCCCTCCCAGAGGCCCGCAAGCTATTGTTCGAAGATCATTCCCGCGAGTGCGTGCCCTGTCGCAGGGCGCTCAAGACGGCGCGCGAAGGCGCGCCGGCACCGGTGCGAGAGTGGCAGGAAACAGACGCCACACCCGTCTCGCCCTGGCGTTCGACCAGGAACTGGGCGATCGCGGCGGCGCTGATCGCCGGCATCGGCCTGGCGCAGTTCGTGGTGCGCGAGATGCTGCCTTTCGGCTCCGGCACCAGCGCCACCGTGCAGACCGTCGACGGCGACCTGTTCCGTATCGCGGCGACCTCGCATCTGCCGATCACGGAGGGCACGACCATCGCCGAGGGCGAGATGATCCGTACCGGGCGTGAAGGCTCCGCGGTGGTGCGGCTCAATGACGGCTCGCTGGTGGAGGTGCGTCAGCGCTCGGAGCTGCGGATCGAAGAGAACCGGCGCGGCACCACCATCGAGCTCGAGCGCGGCAGTGTCATCGTGCAGGCCGCGAAGCAGCGCGAGCGCCACCTGTTCGTGGCCACCGAGGACTGCCTGGTATCGGTCACCGGCACGATCTTCTCGGTCAACCACGGCACCAAGGGCTCTCGGGTGTCAGTAATCGAGGGTGAGGTGCGGGTTGCCCACTCCGGAGACGAAACGGTGCTGCAGCCCGGCCAGCAGGTGGCCACCGACGTCCACCTCGACAAGATCACGGTGGGTGATGAGATCGCCTGGAGCCGCGACGCCGAGCACTACCTGACGCTGCTCGAGGACTACTCCCAGCTGCGGCGCGACCTGCAGCAGAACGTGGCGCGCCCGGGCCTGCGCTATAGCAGCCGGCTGCTCGACCTGGCGCCGGACAGCACGGTGTTCTACGCCGCCGTGCCCAACCTGGGCGAGACCATCAGCCAGACCCACGACCTGATCCAGGAGCGCATCGACGACAGCCAGGTGCTCGCCGAGTGGTGGCACTCGCATGGCGCCGAGTTCTCGCCGCACATCGACGAGATGGTCGGCCGTCTGTCCGAGTTCGGCGAGTTCCTGGGCGACGAGCTGGCGGTGGCCGGCTATGCGTCAGGGACCGGAGAATTCGGTGGCCCGCTGGCGATGGCCGAGATCGTCGATTCAGCGGGGCTGAAGGACTTCATCGAGCGTCAGATCGACGAATTCGGCGGCACCGACGTCGACGGCGAGCTGGTGTGGGTCGAGGATCCGTTCGCGGCGCCCGGAGGCGGCGAGCTCTATCTGTGGCTCGCCGACAGCCTGGCCGTGGCCTCTCCCGACGCGGAGCAGATCGCGCGCGTGGCGGGGATCGTGCTGAACGGCGACGACAACCCGTTCACCGACACCGAGTTCCACGCCGCCATCGCGCAGCTCTACGAAGAGGGCGCCGAGATCCTGGTGGCCGCGGACCTCGAGGGTGTGGTCGCCACCACCATGGCGGCCGAGTCGACGGAAGACGTGCAGCGCTTCGAGCGCCTCGGCTTCCTCGACGCCCGCCACCTGCTGCTCGAACAGAAGCAGCTCGGGGCCAAGACCCACCACCGCGCCTCGCTCTCGTTCTCAGAAGCGCGCTCGGGCGTGGCCTCGTGGCTGGCATCGCCGGCGCCCATGGGTGCGCTGGACTTCATCTCGCCGGACGCCCAGATCGTCGGCGCGGCGGTGTTCAAGGATCCGGTGAGGCTGCTCGACGACATCTACGCCATGGTGGAAGGCGCCGGCGGCATGGGTCCGCTGGGCGACTTCGAGGAGCGCCACAACTTCAGCCTGCGCAACGACGTCGCCGCCTCGCTGGGCGGGGAGTTCGCGATGGCGCTCGACGGCCCGCTGCTGCCGGAGCCGTCGTGGAAGATGGTGGTCGAGGTCTACGACCCGGCGCGCCTGCAGTGGACCCTCGAACAGGGCATCGCCGAGCTCAACACCCATCTCCAGCAAGAGGGCGAGGCGACCGTCGAGCTGGTGCAGGAAGAGGTCGGTGGCCGGACGTTCTACACGCTCGAGACCGAGCACCTGAACGTCCACTACACCTACGTCGAGGGCTACATGCTGCTGGGCGCCAACCGGGCGCTGCTCGACCGTGCGATCCGCTTCCGCGATTCCGGCTACTCGATCACCGACTCGCCGGACTTCACGGCGCTGTTGCCGGCCGATGGCCGCAACAACTTCTCCGCCCTGGTCTACCAGGACCTCTCGGGCGTCATGGGCGCGGTGGCCGAGCGCCTGGCCAACGGTCAGCTCAGCGACGAGCAGCGCCAATCGCTCGAGGCGATGCAGGCGGAGAGCGCGCCGACCCTCGGTTACGCCTACGGCGAGGAAGACAGCATCCTGGTCGCGGCGTCGAGCGAGAACGACATGCTGAGCGGCATGATGCTGTACATGCTGGGGATGAAAAACCCGGCGGGGATCCGGCAGCTGCTCGAGGGTTTCTAGACTTCGATCTCCGTGGGTCGCGCCTCCTCCCACCAGGGAGGAGGTGTTTTGCGTTCAGCTCCGCAATCGCCCGCCGAGCTGTTGCTCGACCGCCGCGACAACCTGCTGGCGCACCGCCGCCACTTCCTGGTCGGTCAGGGTACGGTCGTCGGACTGGTAGGTGAGCCGGTAGGCGAGGCTCTTCTTGCCCTCGCCGATCTGCTCGCCGCGGAAGTGATCGAACAGCTCGACCGCTCGCAGGAGGTCCCCAGCGGCCCGCGAGATGCAGGATTCGACCGCCGCGGCGGTGACGCCGTCGTCGACCACCAGGGCGAGGTCTTCCACCACCGGCGGGAAGCTGGAGATGCCGTGCACGGGATAGCGCTCCGGGATCGCTGCCTGCAGCTTCTCGAGGTCGAGGTCCGCGGCCAGCACGCGGGCGAAGGGAACGTCGTAGGCCGCGCGCACCCGGGGATGGAGCTCGCCGAAGACGCCGATCTCCTCACCGCCCACGCGCAGCCGAGCGCAGCGCCCCGGATGGAAGGTGGGATGCTCGGCCGCCTCGAAGACGCAGTCTTCGAGATGGAGATCCTCGGCCAGGCCGTCGAGAGTGCCCTTCAGGTCGTAGAAATCGAGCTCCTTCGGCTCGCCGCGGCTCCAGTTGCCGCGCTCCCCGAGGCCGGCCATCACGATCGCCAGCCGGCGGGGCTCCTCGGGCAAGTCTTCGCCCTCCTGGGCCAAGAACACCTGGCCGATCTCGAAGATCGCCAGGCCGTCGCGCCGGGCGTTGGTCTCGGCGATCTCGAGCACGCTGGGAAGCAGCTCGTGCCGCATCACCCGGCGGTCTTCCGAGATCGGTTTCTTGAGCTCCACGAACGGGCGCGCGTCGGGCTCCGAGCCGGTCTTGCGCGCCCGCGCCTCGCGCTCCGGCGTGGTGAGGCGGTAGGTGACCACCTCCTGTAGGCCGAGATCCACCAGCAGGTCTCGCACCGCCTCTTCGGTCTCCAGCTCGGGGTTGCCCTTCTGTGGCGGAATGGCGTCCTCGATCTGGGTCTCGGGAATCCGCTCGTAGCCGTAGATGCGGGAGATCTCCTCCATCAGGTCGGCGATGCCGATCACCCCCTCGCCGATGTCGAGCCGGTGATCCGGTGCCGTGACGCGCAGCATGTCGCCGTCGTCTAGGGCGCCGAACTCGAGCGCCTCGAGGATGCGGATCACCTCCTCTCTCGGGATCTCGATCCCCAGGGCCCGCTCGACCTCGCCGAACGGCATCTCCACCACCGAGTCGTGGTGCGGTTGCGGATACACGTCCACCAGGCCCTGGTAGACGGTGCCGCCGGCCAGCTGGCGCATCAGCTCGATCGCCCGCAGGTTGCCGCGCGGCGCGTCCGCGGGATGCACGCCGCGGCTGAAGCGGTAGCCGGCCTCGGACGAGAGCTGTTGGGCCTGCGTCGAACGGCGGATGTTGATGAAGTTCCAAGCCGCGGCCTCGAGCAGCACGCGGGTGGTCGAGTCGGAGATCTCCGACTCCCCGCCGCCCATGATGCCGCCCAGCGCCAGCGCGCCCATCTCGTCGGTCACCAGGATGGTGAAGTCGTCGATTGCGCGGTCGACGCCGTCGAGCGTCTCGAGCCTTTCGCCGGGATCGGGCATGCGGGTGATGATCGTCGGCACCTCCGAGCCGGAAGCCCTCGCGCGCTCCACCAGCACGTCGTAGTCGAAGGCGTGGAGCGGCTGTCCGAGCTCGAGCATGACGTAGTTGGTCAGGTCGACGATGTTCGAGATCGGGCGCATGCCGGCGAGCAGCAGGCGCAGTTGCAACCAGTAGGGCGAGGGGCCGATCTCGATGCCATCGAGCAGCGTGGCGGTGAAGCGCGGGTTGAGGTCCGGGCGCCGGATGTCGATGCGGATCATGTCCGCGGTCGGTGGGCCGGTCATCTCGACGTCGAGGCTCGGCAGCCGCAGCTCACTTCCGGTGAGGGCGGCGACCTCGCGGGCCACGCCCACGATGCTGGCGGTGCGCACCATGTTCGGGGTGACGGCGATGTCGAGCACCACGTCGCCGATGAAGTCGGCCAGCGGCGTGCCAGGTTCCGGTGTCTCCAGA
This sequence comes from bacterium, assembly GCA_024226315.1. Lineage (GTDB taxonomy): Bacteria > Acidobacteriota > Thermoanaerobaculia > Multivoradales > J023 > JAAELT01. The sequence continues at coordinate 76,681 of JAAELT010000684.1, forward strand.
GCCGCCGATCCCGGACCGAAGAGGATCACGCCCTCGTGCGCCTCGGAGATGTCCAGCTCCCGCTCCGAGCAGATCATGGCGGCGGACAGGGTGCCGCGGATCGTCGCCGGCTCGAAACGCCGCGGCTCGCCGGTCTTCGAGTCGATCAGGCGCGCGCCGGGTAGGGCCACGGCGACCGTGAGCGGCTCGGCGAGCGGCCCCTGGCCGCGGTAGGGGAAAAGGTTGGGCGCGCCGGTCACCGACGTCAGCTGCTCGGTGCCGAGGCGGAGGTCGGCCAACACCAGCCGGTCGGCATCGGGATGGGGGCGCACCTCGACCACCTCGCCGACCACCACCGTCTCGGGATCCCACTCCAGGCCGGCGACCTTGGCCTCCAGCCGTTCGGGGTTCTCCGGCAGCGGCAGGCCGACGTACCTCAATGCCTCCACCTCGAGGCCGGCGAAGGTCAGCTTACGGGTCAGCTCCTCGATCGGCAGAGAGATGTCGACATAGTCTTCGAGCCATCGCAGTGGCACTTTCATGCTGAGTCTCGTCTTTCCTCGGCCCGGCCGCCAAGGGCTGTCGCGGAGGCGGGCCGGCGTTCAGTGGATCAGAATTGCTCCAGGAACCGCAGGTCGTTGGCCCAGAACTGGCGGATGTCCTCGATACCGTGGCGCAGCATGGCGATGCGCTCCGGCCCCATGCCGAAAGCGAAGCCGGAATAGACGGTCGGATCGTAGCCGCCGTTCGCGAGCACCACCGGGTGCACCATGCCGCAGCCCAGGATCTCGAGCCAGCCGGCGTGCTTGCACACCCGGCAGCCCTCGCCGCCGCACAGGAAACACTCGATGTCCATCTCCGCGCTCGGCTCGGTGAACGGGAAATGCGAGCAGCGGAAACGGGTACGGGTGTCCTGCCCGAACATCCGGCGGGCGAAGTCGGTCAACGTGCCCTTCAGATCGGACATGCGGATCCGCCGGCCGACGGCGAGCCCCTCGACCTGGTTGAACTGGATCTCGGAGCGAGCGGTGATCTGCTCGTAGCGGTAGCACATGCCCGGCAGGATCACGCGGATCGGATCCGGATCCGCCCGCGGGGTCCCGTCCGCGTCGAAGGCGTTCTCGCGCATGACGCGGATCTGCCCCGGCGAGGTGTGGGTGCGCAGCAGCACGTCGTCGGTGGTGGTGTGGAAGGTGTCCTGCATCTCCCGCGCCGGGTGATGGCGGGGGAAATTGAGCAGCTGGAAGTTGTATTCGTCGCTCTCGACGTCGCGCGAACGGTAGACCTGGAAGCCCATCTCCGCCCAGATGGCGTAGATTCGCCGCAGCGTCCTGGTCGAGACGTGCAGGCGGCCCCGCCGCACCGGCCGGCCGGGCATGGTGACGTCGAGCGCCTCGGCCGCCAGGCTGGCCTCGATCCGCGCTGCCTCGAGCTCGTCGCGGCGGGCGTCGAGCGAAGCCTCCAGGCGCTGGCGGATCTCGTGGGTGCGTTTGCCCACCACCGGGCGCTCTTCGGGCGACAGGCGGCCCAGGTTCTTGAGCTGCTGCTTGAGCTGGCTCTTTTTCCCCAAGTGCAGCGAGCGCCAGGCCTGCAGCTCGTCGTTCGAGCCCACCGCCTCGAGCGCCTCGAGCGCCTCTCGTTCGGCTTGATTGATCTCTTCGAGCATCGCGTCTCCGGTTCGGTTTCGGGCCGCGGGCGAGCTGGCGGCCTCATCGGCCATTGTGTCGCGAAGACGGACCTTAGGCAACCGTCGGAAAAGCCAGGTTTCTCCGGTTTTTTGTACACATCCGACGTAACAATCCCGGTGCTTCGACGTAGGCTAAGATGACGACTCCGCAACGTCTTCCGATCTTCCACACAGGCGAAAATTCATGGATCCGGTCATAGAGCTCGAAGACCTCTCTGTCCGCTTCGGCAGGCTCGAGGCTCTGAAGAGCATCAGCGGTGCTTTTTCGGGCCGCGCCATCGGTCTGCTGGGGCCCAACGGCGCCGGCAAGACCACCCTCATCCACACCTTGCTGGGCTTCTACAAACCGGCCACCGGCAAGGGGCGCATCTTCGGCAAGGACATCCGCGAGCAGGACAAGGCGGCGCGCTCGCTGATCGGCTACATGCCCGAGCGCGACAGCTTTGTCGCCGGCATGACGGCGGTGAAGTTCATCCGCCTGATGGCCGAGCTCTCGGGGCTGCCGCCCTCAGAAGCCCTGGAGCGGACCCACGAGGCTCTGTACTACGTGGGCCTCGGCGAGGCGCGGTACCGCAAGCTCGAAACCTACTCCCTGGGGATGAAGCAGCTGGCCAAGCTCGCCCAGGCGCTGGTGCACGGCCCCAAGCTGCTGTTTCTCGACGAGCCCACCAACGGCCTCGACCCTCCGGCCCGTGAGCGCATGATCCACCTGATCAAGGACATCCGTGACACGGGCGAAGTGCACGTGGTGCTCTCCTCGCACCTGCTGCGCGACGTCGAGGAGTGCTGCGAGGAGGTCATGATCCTCAAGGAGGGCGCGCTGGTCTACTACAAGAATCTCGAGGAGGAGCGCCGGACCAACCGCAAGTTCCTGGAGCTCGAGATCCGCGGCGATCGCGAGCGCTACGTCGAGGGCGTGCGCGGCCTCGGTTGCGAATGTGCGCTGCACGACAAGCGCGCGATCAAGGTGGTGCTGCCGCCCGAGCGCACCATCCGCGAGCTGTACCGCCTGGCGTCGGAGCAGCAGGTGCAGATCCGCCATCTCGACTACAAGAAAGACTCGCTGCAGGACATCTTCCTGAAGGCGATGGAGCAGCCGGTGGGAGGTGGCAATGGCAGTCTATGAGCGCAGCTACAAGCGCTATGCCGGGGACCTGAGCCCGCAGTGGTCGCGGTTCTCCGTGCTGCCGCGCTACGTCTATCAGGACATCTTCAGGTCCAAGTTCTTTCTCGCCTTCCTGATCTTGAGCCTGATCTACCCGCTGGTCTGCGGAGCGGTGATCTACCTGCGCCACAACGCCGAGGTGCTGGAGGCGATCGACGTGCGGATCGCGGAGATCTTCGCTATCGACGCCAGCTTCTTCAGCCAACTGATGTTCGTGCAGATCTGGTTCGCGTTCTTCGTCGCGCTGTTCATCGGGCCCGGCCTGGTGTCGAAAGACCTGGCCAACAACGGCCTGCCGCTGTACCTGAGCCGCCCCTTCTCGCGCGCCGAGTACGTGATGGGCAAGTTCTCGGTGCTGGCGATCCTGTTGTCGCTGATCACCTGGGTCCCGGGGCTGGTGCTCTATGCACTGCAGTCGGGTTACGCCGGCTTGAGCTGGGCGACCTCGAACGCGCGCATCGCTCTGACCATCTTCCTCGGCTCCTGGGTGTGGATCACGGTCGTGTCGCTGATGGCCCTGGCGCTCTCGGCCTGGGTCAAGTGGCGGCCGGTGGCCGGTTTCTTGATGTTCATGATCCTGCTCGGTGGAGGCTTCTTCCAGGTGATCGTCAACGGTCTGTTCCGTACCGAGTGGGGCGACCTCGCCAACCTGATGCGCGACGTCTGGATCATCTGGCTCGGGCTCATCGGCGAGCCGGGGCCGGGCACGCCGGTGTGGGCCGCGTGGCTCGCCGTACTGGCCTTCGTCTGTCTGTGCATCTACATGCTCAACCGCAAGATCCGCGCCTACGAGGTGGTGAGCTGATGGCAGTCGAAGAGAAGAACGCCATCGTCTTCGACAACGTGTCGAAGTTCTACGGCGAGGTGCTGGGCATCAACCGGGTGACCCTGACCTTCGAGCCGGGAATCACCGGCCTGGTGGGCCCGAACGGCTCGGGCAAGACCACCCTGATGAACCTGATGACCGGCCTGCTGCACCCCACCCAGGGTGAGATTCGGGTGCTTGGCGAGTCGCCCGATCACCCGGAGCGGCTATTCTCGCGCCTCGGCTACTGTACCCAGTTCGATTCTTTTCCCGCCGGCATGAACGGCTACCAGTTCATCTACTCCTTCCTGCGGGTGCACGGCTTCACCGCCAGCGAGGCCAAGAAGCTCTCCTGGCAGGCACTCGAGCGGGTGGGTCTGGAAGGGGCCGCCAAGCGGCGGGTGGCGGGCTACAGCAAGGGCATGCGCCAGCGCGTGCGCCTGGCTCAGGCAATCAGCCACGGCCCCCGCGTGCTGGTGCTCGACGAGCCGCTGAACGGCCTCGACCCGATGGCACGCGCCGAGGTGATCGAGGTCTTCCAGGCTCTGGCGGAGGCCGGCTGCCACCTGATCATCTCGAGCCACATCCTGCACGAGGTGGACATGATCTCCGACCGCGTGGTGCTGCTGTCGAGCGGCTACGTGGTGGCCGAGGGCGAGATCGGCGGCGTACGCTCGGAGACCATGGAGGAGCACCCGATCCAGGTGTTGATCCGCTGCGACAAGCCGTCGCTGGTGGCGTCACGCCTGTTCGAGCAGGACCACGTGGTGGAGGCGACGCTGCACGACGACCACGGCGGCCTTGAGGTGCGCACCCGCGACGCCGACCGCTTCTACACCCTGCTGGGTGAGGTGGTGCTCGCCGAGGAGGTCAAGATCGAGACCGTCACCGTGGCCGATGCCGACGTGCGCGCGGTGTACGAATATCTGATCGGTAACGAGGGAGAAGGGCGATGAGCGCCGCCGTCACCGAGCCGCCCGCGTCGCTGGCCGAAGACTCGCCGCGGGGTATCGACTGGAGTCTTGTCCTGCGCCAGATCACCGGCATCATGCGCCTCGAGCTGCGTCGCAACCTGTTCAGCAGGCGAGCGTTCGCCCTCTACTTCCTGGCCTTCTCGCCGCTGCCCTTCTTCATGCTGTGGGCCATCATGGCGCGGCGCGAGATCACCTACCACGAGTTCGACATCGAGGGCCCGGCGCAGGCCGTCGCCGGGCCGTTCACCTTTACCTTCGTGCTCTACGTCGGCAGCATGCTCTTCCTGAGCGCGCTGATCACCTTCATGAGCCTGTACCGCACCGAGATCCTGGAGCGCAGCCTGCACTACTACTACCTGACGCCGGTGCGGCGCTGGGTGCTGGTGGTGGGCAAGTACTGCTCGGCGTTGATTGCGTCCTGCACTGTCTTCGCCGTCGCCACCGCCGCGCTCTTCTTCCTGACCTGCATCCCCTGGGGCTTCGGCGAGATGAACCGCTACCTCTTCTCGGGCCCCGGCCTCGGTAACCTGGTCGCGTACCTGGGTATCGCCGTCCTCGGCTGCGTCGGTTATGGCGCCGTCTTCCTGCTCGTCGGCCTCTTCTTCCGCAACGCCATCGCCCCGGCGGCCTTGATCTGGGGCTGGGAAGCGATCAACTTCCTCCTACCGCCACTGCTCCAGAAGATCAGCGTCATCCACTACCTGAAAGCCCTCTTCCCGATTCCGCCCTCCGAAACCTTCGTCGCCGTCATCACCAACCCCACCTCGCCCTGGATCTCCGTGCCGGGTCTGTTGATCTTCACGGCGCTGGTCCTTGCCTTCGCCGGGTGGCGGGCGAGGCATATGGAGATCAGTTACGGGGGAGAGTGATCCGCGTCGCGAGCGCCGGGGCAAGACGGATGCTCTATAATTGCGTGTCATGAGCTTGGCTGTCGAGATAGAGCCCCTCCCCCTCACTACTGACAACGCTGGTTCAGTGCGAGTCGGTGGCACCCGGGTCACCCTCGACACCGTGGTCGAAGCCTTCAATGAGGGCCTGACCGCCGAGGAGATTGCTCAACAGTATCCAGTGCTCGAGCTCGGGGATGTCTACGCAGTCATCGGGTACTACCTGCATCATCGCGAGCACGTCCGGGAGTACCTGCAAGAGCGAGAGCAGTCTGCCAGCGAGATCCGAGCTCGAATCGAAGACGAGCTACCCAGAGCTGGTTTCCGCGAGCGCCTGTTGGCACGGCGTCGCGAGCAACAGAGCTGATCTGCCATGCTCCGTCTGCTGGCAGACGAGAACTTCAACAACGCGATCCTCCGTGGACTCCGGCTCCGGAATCCCGACCTCGATCTTGTACGAGTCCAGGATGTCGGTCTCTCAGGCGAGGAGGATCCAGTAATCCTGGAATGGGCGGCGAGGCACGGCCGCGTACTACTGACCCATGACAAAGCAACGATTCCGCGCTTCGCCTATGAGCGAGTCAAAGCAGGTCAACCCATGGCCGGTGCCTGCGAGGTCAGCCGCTCGGTACCGATGAGCCAAGCGATCGATGAGATTCTGCTCATCGCGGAATGCAGCGACCTGAGCGATTGGGAATCTCAGATTCGCGAGCTGCCTCTTTGATCCGGCACTTTGCCATCGGTGCCGTCAACTTTGGCCGGATGCGTGTTGGAACGTCGGAGGAGTTCTCCGGGACCGGCTCAAGTGAAGAGATCGTCGACCGGCATCGACCATCCCGGAACCGCCGGCCCCGCGTCTGCGGTCTCGCCTCGCCTGTAGACCGTCGGCCGCTCGGGATCGCTGGCCCGAAAAACCCGCACGACGTCCTCGCCCAGCAAGTCGACGTCCCAGACGACCTGGGTTCCGCAGCTGAAGTAGTCCGCGCGTTTGGCCGCCATCTCTTCTTCAGCGGCGCTACCGTAGTCCCCTTCGCTGCGCACCTCGGCCGCGAAGATCGGCGCGCCGTCATAGAACTTCATGCTCGGCTCCATGTCGGCGACGAAGGCTGCGTCGGGGCTGAAGGACTCGCGGTGGGGAAGGTCGACCCGGAAGCCGACGTTGTCGGGCACCGCCCGGCCATGCCCGGTGCGGCGAGCGTGCTCGCGCAGGCTCGCGGCGATCTCGAATCCCGCGTTGCCGGGGATCCCGCCGGTCGGGGACATCATGACGATTCTCCCGTCCACCAACTCCGCCTTGCCGTGGACTCGATACAAGTCGGCGATCGAGGCGCGGCGTCCGGGGTTGTTTCGCCGATTCCGATCGTTTGGCCTGAGCTGTGTCTGCATTGCTGAGCCACCACCATCCTCATCCTACCGTAAGTCGTCGGCGAACCGGCGTCAGCCGATATCCAGCGCTCGCATCCGCATCTGCAGACCGCTGCGGGAGATCTCGAGGTGGTCGACCATGCGGTCCAGGTCGCCGTCGTGGAGTTCGTGGCTTTCCAGGATCTCGGCGCGGGAGAGGTCGCTGGCCTTGCGGATGCGGGGTGAGCGGGCGATGAGGTTGTAGAGGGATCCCCGTGAGATGCGCAGCTCGGCGGCGGTGGGCTTGAGCTCCCAGCGGTTTGCTCTCAGGGCCTCGATGAGCTCGTCCTGGTTGACGTCCGAGGGTTTGCGGAAGGTGGACTTGGGCTTGATCTTCACCGGCGCGGTCTCCGCGCCCGGCGACGACTCGGCTTCGGCGGGCGAGCCGGCGACGGCGACGGGCGGCGCGGCGTCGACGTCGCGGAGCAGGCGTTCCACCGGCGCGGGGACCTGCACGGTGTCGGATCCACGGCTGCCGACCACCAGCTGGCGGGCGACGTTGCGCAGCTGTCGCACGTTGCCCGGCCAGTCGTAGCGCGCCAGCCGGGCGACGATCGAGAGCGGCATCCAGGGCGGAGCGTCGCCCTTGGACGGTTCGAGCAGGTGCTCGTCACCGGTGGCGCTCAGCTCCTCACGGAGGAAGTGGAAGAGCAGCCGGCCGAAGTCGTCGCGCCGTTCGCGCAGCGGCGGGATGCCGATCTCGTAGCCGGCGAGCCGGTGGAGCAGGGGCTCACGGAAGCGCCCGGCCTCGATCTCCTGCTCGAGATCGGAGTCGGTGGCGGCGATCAACCGCACGTCGACTTTCTGGGGCTCCTGGCCGCCGACCCGCTGCACCTCGCCGGTCTCGAGCACCCGCAGGAGCATCACCTGCACCTCGGCGGGCGTCTCGCCGATCTCGTCGAGAAACAGCGTGCCGCCGTCGGCGCGGTGGAAGTAGCCGGGCTGGGTCTTGGCGGCGCCGGTGAAGGCGCCCTTGACCGCGCCGAACAGCTCGGAGGCAGCCAGCGACGGGGTGATGGCGCCCATGTTCAGGCTCAGGAAAGCCTGACCCGAAAGCTCCGAGGCGATGTGGATGGAGCGCGCGGCGAGCTCCTTGCCGGTACCGGTCTCACCGCGCAGCAGAACCGGCACGTCGAGGTCGGCCACCATCTGGACTTCCTGCAACAGCCGGGCGATGGCGTCGCTGTCGCCGATGAGGCCGTGGCGCTCGCGGGGATCGATCGGCATGGCGGCGAGCGGACTGAGCAGCAGCCCGATCCGGCGCGCCAGCTCGATCACGACGCCACGCTTCAGCTCTTCGGCCGAGAAGACTCTCTCGTCGGTGACCGGCGCGCCGTCCACCACCACCTTGGTCGAGGACTCGGCGGCGTTCAGGCGCACCTGGTGGCTGCTCGCGTCGTGCGCCAGGCTCACGGGTTTGCGGCTCAGGTAGAGGTCGCCCAGCGGCCGGAGCCGGGTGTCGCCCGGGGCGGCGAAATCGGGCTCGGAGCGCGACAGTTTCACCTTCTTGCCGGTGGCGAGCTCATGCAGCAACACCCGCTCGCCGACCCGGCGCGAGTCGGGATGGTAGAGGATCGTCAGCGCCGGGACACGCGCCCGGGTACGGACCCTTCGGTCAGCTCCGGTTCCCTCCCAGATCCGGGTCTCGATCTGGCGCGTCTCGTCGTTGACCGTCGGACGGTGATCGTCATCGGACATACCGGGGCAGTGTACCGGCTCGCCGTTTGGCGCGGCAAGAAGGAGCCCAGGCTCCTAGTCGTCGACGCCGAGGTAGTGGCTGGGATCGGAATCTGTGACCCGGTGCTTGGCGGTGTCCCGACCGCTGACGGTGCCGCGGTTTCCATACTGGCCCTCGATGGCGGTACCGAGGGCATAGCAGATCTTGTATTGGCCGGGCTCGAGATTGCTGCCGGGGCAGTTGACGGCACCGATGCGGTCGTCGACGACGATGATCTGGCTCAGGGTCGTGCCGCCGGTGTTGGTGACCCAGTATTCCCAGATGACGGTCTCACCGACCGGAATGGATGGGCCCGTCGCGCTGTCGGCGTCGTAGCCGTTGGTCGCCACCTGGAGATGGATCTCGGAGCGCGCGCCGCCGCCGCGCTGGGAGTCGCCGGCCCACAGCAGGCTCGGTACGAGGAGAAGGATCGAGAAAAGGGTCGAGAGGGTGATCAGGCGCTTGCGAATCGGCATTTCAGTTCCCCCGGATAGGGCATTTTCGGCTGCGAGGAGAAATAAAAGCAAGCCGCGTGCCACCCTCGTGAAACTACGTAAGTGTTGAAGAGCAAGAGTTTGTGCCGTCTGCAGCGGGAGGAGCCGGATCGTCGCCAGACCGTGTCAGAGGGTGTCAGGCCGTGTCAGGAGGTGTCGGACGTCTCCTTTCGTCGATTGAGCGAAACCATCTGCACCAAGAGGACGTAGAATAGGATTCAAACGAACGTTTGATTCAAGCGCTCGTTCGTCGTAACCTGCAGACTGATCGCTGGAGACCTCGATGCCCGCCACCGCAGTCGTTCAAGACACCAAACTGAGCCTGCTCGACGCCGCCGAGGCGCTGATCGCGGAACACGGGCTGGCGGGGGCGTCGATGCGCGCCATCACCTCCCGGGCAGGCACCAACCTGGCGGCGGCCAACTATCACTTCGGTACGAAAGAGGAGCTGGCGAGAGCGGTGATCGCCCGCCACTTCGGGCCGGTCAACGCTGAGCGCCTGCGACTGCTCGACGAGGCAGAGCGCGAGGCAGGGGTGGGGGCGCCGCGCCTCGAGAGCCTGGTGCGGGCGTTCGTCGGGCCGGTGGTGCGCTTCGGCCAGGAGCTGCCGGATCGCGGGCGGCACTTTGCCCAGATCTGTGGCCGCGCCATGACCCAGCCCGAGCCGGTGCTGCGCGAATCGCTGCTCGGCGAGCTGGCGGAGGCGATCCGCCGCTTCCGGGCCGCCTTTACCCGTGCCCTGCCGGACCTGCCGATCGAAGAGCTGCTGTGGCGGATCCATTTCATGGTGGGCGCCATGGCCCACACCATCGCTGGCACCCAGCTGATCGAAGAAGTCCACGGCGACGTGCTCGATACCCGAGACGTCGACGGGATCGTCGAGCGCATGGTGCGATTCCTGAGCGCCGCGCTCGCGGCACCGATCTCGGAGACGCCGGCACCGGAGAAGGGATGATGACGACAGTACTGAGACTCGGCTCGGCAGGTCTGCTCGTGACGATGCTCCTGGGCTGCGCCTCGGCGCCGCCCGCGAGCGAGCCGGAAATCGACCTCGAGATCCCTGAGGCGTGGAGCGCCGAGGCCGGTGAGGCGGAGGAGGGCGACAGCCGCCCGGAGCCTTCCGGCTCGTGGTGGACGGGCTTCGGTATGGACGAGCTCGACACCGTTCTCGAAGAGGCGCTCGAAAACAACTACGACCTCCGGGCGGCGGCCGCTGCGGTGGACGCCGCCGCGGCCCAGGCACGCATCGTCGGCGCGGATCTGAAACCGCAGGTCGGCGCCGGTATCGACGGCGGCAAGCGCCAGCAGGTGTTCGTCGGGCTGCCGATTCCAGGCACCGGCGGCGTGTTGCAGTCCACCTCCAGCTCCTGGGGCGCCAGCCTCAACGTCAGCTGGGAGCCGGACCTCTGGGGTCGCCTGCGGGCCGGCCAGGCGGCGGCCGTGGCCGACGCGCGGGCGGCCGAAGCCGATTACGCGGGCGCCCGCCTGTCGCTCGCTGGCCAGGCGGCGAAGGCCTGGTTCGCGGTGATCGCGGCCGAGAAGCAGGTGGAGCTGGCGCGAGAGACGGCCCAGAGCCGGCGTCTGTCCACCGACCGCATCGCCGCGCGCTACCGCCGGGGCGTGGCGCCGCCGCTCGACCTGCGTCTGGCGCGCTCGAACCAGGCCGAGGCCGAGAGCGCGCTCGAGCTGCGCCGCCGCCAGCTCGACGGCACCCGCCGCCAGCTCGAGATCCTGCTCGGCCGCTACCCGGCCGGCCGCGTCGGCTCCGACCCCGATAGGGAAGCGCTCGATCTGCCCACCATCCCCGACGTGGTACCGGCGGGGCTACCCGCCGAGCTGGTGGCCCGCCGTCCCGATCTGCTGGCGGCCGAGCGCCGGCTCGAGGCCGCCGGCTTTCGCGTGCGTGAGGCGCGCCGCGCGTTCTACCCGCGGATCACACTGACCGGCTCGGCCGGCAGTGCCAGCAACGACATCGGCGATCTGCTCGACAGCGACTTCTCGGTGTGGAGCATCGCCGGCAGCCTGCTGCAGCCGATCTTCCAGGGCGGCCGGTTGCGTGCCGCCGCCGATCTCGCCGAGTCGAGCCGGGAACAGGCGTTGGCGCGTTACGCCCAGGGGGTGCTGCGCGCCTTCGCCGAGGTCGAGAGCGCGTTGGCCGCCGAGGGCCTGCTGGCGGCCGAAGCGGCGGCGCAGGCGGCGGCGACCGAGGAGTCCAAGGCCGCCGCCCGTCTGTCAGGTGACCGCTACGTCGCCGGCCTGGGCGACTACCTGCCGATTCTCGAGAGCCAGCGCCGCGCCTTCCTCTCCGAGAGCCGTCTGTTGACGCTACGGGCGCTGCTGCTGACCAACCGCGTCGACCTCCATCTGGCCCTCGGAGGCGATTTCGGGCAGATGACCGAGAACCCGAGCCCCGAAGGGGCGCGACAGAAATAGCCTGGGGTTTGAACCCCAGGGGGCAAACATGAACATCAAGAAAGCCATCATCCCCATCGTCATCATCCTGGTGAGCGCCTTCGCCACCAGGGCGCTGGTCAAGAGCCGTCCGGAGGTCGAGACCCAGGAGGTCGCGCCGCTCGCGCCGCTGGTGCGGGTGACCGAGGTGGCGCGCCAGGACCTGCGGTTCGACGTGGTCGCCCAGGGTACCGTGCTGCCGCGCACCGAGACGACCTTGATCGCCCAGGTCGCCGGCGAGGTGACCTCGGTCTCGGACAACTTCGAGACCGGCGGTTTCTTCACCCGTGGCGAGGTGCTGGTGAACCTCGACCGGCGCGACTACGAGGTGGCGGTGCGGCGCGCCGGCGCCCAGGTGGCTCAAGCCAGGCTCGCCCTGGTGCAGCAGGAGGCCGAAGCGCAGGTGGCGGTCGAGGAATGGGGGGAGCTCGGGGAGGGCGAGCCAACCTCGCTCGTGATGCGCCAGCCCCAGGTGGCCCAGGCACGCGCCGGGCTGGAGGCGGCCGAGGCGGAGCTGGAGAAGGCCGAGCTCGACCTGGAGCGTACCCGCATCCGTGCACCCTTCGACGGCCGGGTGCGCGCCAAGCGAGTCGACCGCGGTCAGTTCCTCACCCCGGGCGGGCCGGTGGCGACCATCCACGCCACCGACTACGCCGAGATCCGTCTGCCGGTGCCAGACGACCAGCTCGTCTTCCTGGACCTGCCGTTCTCCTATCGCACCTCCAGCGGCGCCAGCGGGCCGGAAGCCACCATCCACGGCCGCTTCGGCCGCGAGCGGCACGCCTGGCAGGCGCGGATCGTTCGCACCGAGGGCGAGCTCGACAGCCGCAGCCGTATGCTCAACCTGGTGGCCCGGGTGGAGGACCCCTACGAGCCGGATCCGGAGAATCCCGAGCGCCCGCCACTGGCGGTGGGCATGTTCGTCGAGGCCGAGATCGACGGCCGTCCGGCCGAAGGCGTCTTCGTGTTGCCGCGAGCGGCCCTTCGGACAAGCCGTGACGTCGACCAGATGCTGGTGGTCGACGCCGACGAGCGGCTGCGCTTTCGTGACGTCGAGGTCGTTCGCCTCGACGGTGAGAGGGTCGTGATCGGCGGCGGCCTGGAAGACGGCGTACGGGTGTGCGTGTCGCCGCTCGACGTGGCCACCGACGGCATGCGCGTGCGCACGGTGTCGGCCGGCGGCGGGGAGCAGTGACATGAGCGACATTTCATCCGCGCCCCTTCGGGGCGACGACGGCTTCATCGCCTGGTTCGCCAAGAACGGCGTCGCCGCCAACCTGCTGCTGCTGCTGATCGTCATCGCCGGCTTCACCAGCTACTCGTCGAAGGTCCGGAAGGAGGTCTTCCCCGAATTTTCGGTCGACATGATCACCGTCACCGTGCCCTACCTCGGCGCCGCGCCCGAGGAAGTGGAAGAAGCGGTGTGCGCGCGCATCGAGGAGCGGGTCGCGGATCTCGAGACGGTGGAGCGCGTGCGCTCGACCGCGGCCGAGGGCGTCGGCACCGTGACAATCGAGCTGCTCGACGGGGTCGACACCCGCGAGGCGCTGGACGACGTCAAGACCCGGGTCGACGCCATCGACACTTTCCCGGCGGAGACCGAGAAGCCGGTCATCCAGGAGGCGATCATCCGCCGCCAGGTGCTGTCGATCGCCATCTCCGGCGACGCCGACGAGCGGACCCTGCGCCGGCTGGGAGAGCAGGTGCGCGACGAGGTCTCCGCACTGCCCGACATCACGCAGGTGGAGCTGGTGGCGGCTCGCCCGTACGAGATCTCGATCGAGGTGTCGGAGGAGAACCTGCGCCGCCATGGGCTGAGCTTCGACCAGGTGGCGCGGGCGGTGCGCCGCTCGTCACTCGACCTGCCCGGCGGCTCGGTGAAAACCGAGGGCGGCGAGATCTTGCTGCGCACCGACGGCCAGGCCTACCGCGGGCGCGAGTTCGAGGATCTGGTGCTGCGGAGCCGTCCCGACGGCACCCGCCTGACCCTCGGCCAGGTGGCGACCGTGGTCGACGGTTTCGCCGACACCGACCTGGCGGCGCGCTTCGACGGCCAGCAGGCCGTGCTGGTGCAGGTCTACCGGGTGGGCGACCAGGACGTCACGGTAGTGGCCGAGAGCGCCAAGGCCTACGTCGAGGCGGCTCTTCCGCGCATGCCCGAGGGTGTCGGCATGACCATCTGGCAGGACGACACCCGGCTGCTCAAGAGCCGGCTCGACACCCTGCTCAAGAACGGCCGTGCCGGTCTGCTCCTGGTGCTCCTGGTGCTCACGTTGTTCCTGCGTCTGCGGCTGGCGTTCTGGGCGTCGGTGGGCATCCTGGTCTCGTTCATGGGCGCCTTCTGGCTGATGCCGCCGCTCGACCTGTCGGTCAACATGATCTCGCTGTTCGCCTTCATCGTGGTGCTCGGCATCGTGGTCGACGACGCCATCGTGGTGGGCGAGAACATCTACCGCCACCTGCAGATGGGCAAAGCCGGGCTGGAGGCGGCGATCGACGGCGTGCGCGAGGTGGCGGTGCCGGTGACGTTCTCGATCCTGACCACCGTCGCCGCCTTCGGCCCGCTGTTGCTGATCGGCGGCACCACCGCCAAGATCATGCGCAACATCCCGCTGATCGTGATCAGCGTACTGCTGTTCTCGTTGGTGGAGGCGCTGCTGATCCTGCCGGCCCACCTCAAGCATCTCGATACCCGGCCCAGGCCGCTGGTGCCGCTGCTCGCCTTCACCGAGCGCCTTCAGCGCCCGACGGTGAGGCTGCTCGAGTGGTTGATCGAGCGCACCTACAGGCCGATGCTCAACCTGGCGCTCGAATGGCGCTACACCACGGTCGCGATCGCACTGTCGATCCTGCTGCTGACGGTGGGGCTGGTGGCCGGTGGGCGGATCAAGTTCTCCTTCTTCCCGCCGGTCGAGGCCGACAACCTGGTCGCCTACCTGACCCTGCCGCAGGGCACCTCGGTGGACAAGACGACGGCCATCCTGCGGAGTATCGAAGACAGCGCGCGGGAGCTCGAGCGGCGGCTCGAGGACGAGGGCGAGCCGGGCGCATTCCGGCACATGCTGACCACCATCGGCGACCAGCCGTTTCGCGGCCGGCAGAGCCGCTTCAACTTCCGCAGCGCGGTCGCCTCGTCCCACCTGGGCGAAATCAACATCGAGTTGGCGCCGGCCGAGGAGCGCACCATCACCGCGTCTGAGATGAACAAGCGCTGGCGCGAGATCACCGGTCCGGTGCCCGACGCCGTCGAGCTGGTGTTCGTGTCGTCGCTGTTCTCGACCGGCGACGCCATCGACATTCAGCTCGCCGGCCCCGACCTCGATCAGCTTCGCCAGGCCGCCGAGGAGCTCAAACAGGAGATCGCCCAGTACCCGGGCGTGGAGGACATCACCGATTCTTTCCGCGCCGGCAAGCAGGAGGTGAAGCTGGAGGTCACGCCCCAGGCCGAGTCGCTCGGCATCTCGCTGTCGGATCTGGCGCGCCAGGTGCGCCAGGCGTTCTACGGCGAGGAGGCGCAGCGCATCCAGCGCGGCCGCGAAGAGGTCAAGGTCATGGTGCGCTACCCGGAGAGCGAGCGCCGCTCGCTCGCCAACCTCGAGCAGATGCGCGTACGCACCGCCTCGGGAGACGAAGTACCGTTCTCGGTCGCCGGGCGCATGGACCTGGGCCGCGGCTACGCCACCATCGTGCGCACCGACCGCAACCGCACGGTCAACGTCACCGCCGACGTCGATCTCGAGACCGCCAACGCCAACGAGATCCTGGCCGCCGTGCAGCGCGACGTCCTGCCGCGCCTGATGGCCGACTACCGTGGCCTCACTTACACCCTGGAAGGCGAGCAGCAGCAGCAGCGCGAGACTATGGGAGGCCTGCTCGAGAGTTTCGGCCTGGCGATCATGTTGATCTACGGGCTTCTGGCGGTGCCGTTCCGCTCTTACGTCCAGCCGATGATCGTCATGAGCGCCATCCCCTTCGGCCTGATCGGCGCGGTCGTCGGCCACATGGTGATGGGCATCGACCTGGCGATCCTGTCGGTCTTCGGCATGGTGGCGCTCACCGGTGTGGTGGTCAACGACAGCCTGGTACTGGTCGACTTCATCAACCGCTCCTACCGCGGCGGTACGCCGCTGCATCAGGCCATCCGCGAGGCCGGCGAGATCCGCTTCCGGCCGATCCTGCTCACCTCGCTCACCACCTTCGCCGGCCTCACCCCGCTGCTCCTCGAACGCAGCCTGCAGGCCCAGTTCCTGATCCCGATGGCCATCTCGCTGGCCTTCGGTATCCTCTTCGCCACCGGCATCATCCTGATTATCGTGCCGGTCGGGTACCACATCCTGGAAGACGTCAAGGCGTTCACGCGGCGCATCTTCGGCCTGACCGAGCCCGCCGCGCCGGCGCCGACGGTGCCGCAGGAGGCGTGAGGGCTGGGCGTGCCGTTGCGACTTCGGCGGCGAGGTTCTGATCGCAAGTGACCAGCGCTACTCTTCGTCCGGTTTCTCCCCTCGAGCTTCCCGGCGTTTCTTCATCCTCTCCCGCGCCGCGGGACTCGGAGGCACCTTCTTCACCTTGCCCCCGAGCGCGGTATAGGTCTCCATCAGCTCCTCGAGCGACTTCATGCGGTGCTCCAGCCGCCCGATGCCCTCGATGTTGAGCTCCATCAGGCCGCCGACCACCTGACGCAGGGCCGGGCTCTGCTCGAGCCGGTCCTCTTCGACGCGGGGTCGCGGCTCCCCGGCGGGCTGATCGCCGCCCGCTTCGGCTGATGTCTCCAGCGCTCGCTGGAGATCGCGGAAGTCGGCGCCGACAGCGTTCAGGTACTTCACCAGGCTCTCCACCGTGGGCATCTCGTGCCCGTTCTCGTAGCGCGACACCTGGGGCGCGGTCATGCCCGTGGCGCGGCAGACCTCCACCTGCTTCATGCGCGCGCGCCAGCGCAAGTCCTTGAGGGCTTCGCCGAAGCCGGATAGATGCTCGAGGCTGATCATGGTTCCTCCTGCGCCCCGCTCTCGGCGGAGTCGACGGTTGTGGGCCGGGGCAGACCTGCAACGGCCAGGGTCTTGCCCCAATCGGTAAGACCCATGAATTCTATCCGTAATTCCTGCGGTCCTCAACCCCATTCGTTGACCCTTGGGGACATTGAATTGTCCAGCTTCATTGGCTATTGACTTCTTTCCCGATCCAAGAGACCCTTTCCTTGGGGCAAGGGAATTGCCCTTGAAAGCAATCAACCTCACTCTCGAAGTGAGGCAAGAAAGGAGGTGAGAGCCATGCTGAACAAGACTCTCAACGTGCCATCCACGATGGTGGCCCGGCGAATGGAGGCGAGCGACTTGGTGCTGTGGGCCCTCAAGACCTTCGGTACCGAGATGGTCATGCGTCTCAACGAGCGGCACGCGCCGCTCATCGAGGAAGGTCTGGTGATGCCCCACGACGCGCAGCTACAGCTGTTCGTCATCGAGCTGACCCAGGTCCGTGACCGGTTGTCGGCGGCGGCTCGCGGACACCGTGAACAGAAGGCCCAGGAAATCAAATTCCGGGGCCTGAGGAACACGGCGGTCGACGACGTCAACGCCAAGATGGCTGGCCTGCGCAGCACGTTCCGCGGCGTCTATGACGACGCGCAGCTGGCTGAGCTCGGCCTCACGCGGCGCAACCCGCGTTCGCCGGAGGTGCTTCTGGAGCAGGCGGCCACGGTGGCCGTCCATCTGGGAGCTCAGGATCTGGTGCTCTCCGGGTCTCAGTTCGGACAGTTCGATCTCGATGCGGCCACTCTGGCGCAAGAGCTCGAGCCGTCGGCCGAGACGCTGAAGCAGGCCCTGTCGGACCTGCGCCGGGAGGAGCGGCAGACCCAGCTCGCCCAGTCCGTCAAGGACGCGGCGATGGATGACTTCAACCGCGCGTTCCAGTGGATCGCGCGGACCTTGGAGTCCAACCTGCGCTTCGTCGGCCTCGACGACCTCGCTGCCAAGGTGCGGCCGTCGACCCGGCGGCCCGGACTGACCGAGCGTCAGGCCGAGGCCGAAGGCGACCAGCCGGCGGCCGACGGCACCGACTCGGATGACACGGTACCGGTGGACGGCGAGGCCTCTTCGGAGGATTCACCCTCGCCCGAGGCCGTGATCGAGTCGTAGCTTCACGACTTCCCAGGAGTGAGGCAGGAGCCGCGGCGACAGCGCCGCGGCTCCTTTTTCTTGCCTCGTCGGTGCGCAAGTCCGCGCGGGGAACGGTTCCCGGTGGCAGGCCCGGCGTCCCACGCGTGCCGGGAACGGTTCCCAGCGAGGGTCCGATCCACCCAATTGAATTGGAAACGGTTCCCAGCGGGGGGTCGATCCACCCAATTGAATTGGGAACGGTTCCCGGCGGACTATTTCAGATCCCCATTCGCGCTGGGAACGAAACCCGGCGGGGTGCCGATCCAGCCCATCGAGCTGGGAACGGTTCCGCGCTCGACTTCCAATTCCCATTCGCGCTGGGAACCGCGGCGTCGGCGCTGTCGGTGCCACAGGAGGCTCGAGAGCTCTGAACAGAACGTTCTGATACCTGCGCGGGCGCTTTGCATGATAAAGTGCCCGCGATGTATACACGCCTTGCTACCGTTCCCGACCATTCGTTCTTCCTGTTCGGGCCTCGCGCGACCGGCAAGACCACGTGGCTCAGGCAACACCTGGTCGACGCTCTGTGGTTCAATCTCCTGCTGGATGACGACTACCTCCCCCTACTCGGGTCGGCCCGGTTGTTTCGCGAGAGGGTCGAAACGCGGCCCGCGGGGTCATGGATCGTCGTGGATGAAGTCCAGCGCTTGCCCGGGCTCCTGAACGAGGTCCATGACCTGATCTCTCGCCACGGCGACGACTACAAGTTCGCGCTCAGTGGCTCCAGCGCGCGCAAGTTGCGGCGCCTCGACGTGAACCTGCTGGCCGGCCGCGTCATCGAGCGCGCCATGTTTCCGCTCGTCGCCCGGGAGTTGGGTCCCGACTTCGACCTCGATGCCGTCCTCAGGTTCGGATCGCTCCCCGGCATCTACTCCGACGAGCGATACCGGGTCGAGAAGCTGCGGGCCTACGTTCACACCTACCTGCGCCAGGAGATCCAGCAGGAAGCGCTGGTCAAGGATCTCGGCTCCTTCCACCGCTTTCTCGAGATCGCGGCCCTGATGCACGGACAGGTCGTCAACCAGGCCGGGATAGCCCGCGACGCCGCCGTCGCGCGGACGACGGTCCAGCGTTTCTTCGAGACTCTCGTCGACACTCTCGTCGGGTGCCTAGTACCCGCCTGGCGGGCGAGGGCGAAGGTGAGGGAGCACGGCAAGCCCAAGTTCTATTTCTTCGATCCGGGCGTGGTTCGCGCCATCCGCGATGTGGCCGACGAGCCGTTGGCCGACGGCGACGCGGGCGCCCTGCTCGAAGGCGTTGTTCTCCACGAGCTCCGCGCGGCCATTGCCTACCAGGGCCTCGGTGGCGAGATCTTCTACTGGAGCACTCCAGGATCGAAAGAGATCGACTTCATCTGGGTGAAGGGCTCGAAGCGTGTCGCTGTCGAAGTCAAGAGCTCCCGGCGGTGGCGATCAGAGTACGCCAAGACCATCAACGAATTCCTCGACGAGGGGAAGGTCACTCGCGGCTTCGTGGTCTACCGGGGAAAAGAGCGTTATCGGAGCGGCAATGTAGACGGGCTGCCGGTCGAGGATTTCCTCTCCCTGATCTACACGGATACCTTCTACCTCGGCTAGCCCCAGTCCCTCGTCGGTTCTCGGCAATCGGATCGCCACGATGCACGGCTTCGAAAGCGGCGACGTCAGCGCATGGTAGTTCCGCGGCGGCGATCGAGGCCGCCCACGGCCGCCGGCTAGGAAGCGCCTTCGGCCCGTTCCTTGATGCCGAGCAACATCTTACGTTCCATCACGAAGTGCGACGGCTCCAGCAGCAGATGGAGCATCATGGCGGACTGCAGACCCCGGTAGTCCATCCGAAAGCGAGCGATCAACCGGGTCGTGTCCTCCCCGAGTGGATCGAGGATGAAGCCCCAGGTCCAGTCCATCCACCGAGGCGTCGTCTCGTCGTAGTGGATCGGATAGTCCTTCATCGTTTGCCCGGGTACCAGCGTGCCGTGCAGGATCAGAGCTCGCTCCGGCTCGAGGTCGGCCACGACGACGCCCTCGTCGGGTGTCTCGGGTCCGTTGGGCAGGATGTCGCCGATCTCGAGGTCCTGGAGCTCGGGCAAGATACGGTCGGCGCTGTGGATCTCGAGTCCCATCAGGTTCTCCAGCCAGTCGTAGCTGTAGAAGCCGCCACGGCCCTGGCCGATCTGCACCAGCCATGGCCATACCTCCGCGGTGGGTGCCCGGATGGTGATCGCCCGCGTGGCCTCGATCCGGGGACGCTCGACGATGCCGTCGCCCGGCTGAGGCCCTGTGACCTCTGACCTGGTGGCGCCCCACTTCAAGTGCCAGGGGCGTAGCACGAAGACGTACGAGGCCAGGCCCGCGGTGCCGGCCAAGGCCAAGTGTTTCGCTCCCTTGTTCATCAGAATCCTTTCAATGGTCCAGGGGACCCGGGCCCGCGCGGGCAAAGGCCTTCGAAAAGCCTAACGCGGGCGCGAAGACGAGTCACCGTCCCGAAGGGTAGGCGCCTAGCGCAGCCCCAGCCTCTCGTCGAGCACGTCTTCCAGAATGCGCATGTCTTCCTCGTGTGCCATGACCTCGTTCTCGAGCTCGATGACCTGGCGCTCCAGCTCCTTCCTGCGGGCTTCGAGCGGCTCGAGTCTCTTCTCCGCCCGCTCCATCTCGAAGCGCATGTTCTTCCGTACCTCATCGTCGACGTTCGCCCGATCCATATCCTCCTGCCAGGCTTCCAGGTTGACCCGCATCGGCTCCACCTCCTCGCTCAGGCGAGTAACTTCCGCCCTGGCCTGGCCCAACTCCTCCCGCCGGGAGATCAGGGCTCGGTTGGCGAGATCGACGCGTTTGATCAGCAGGTCGGTCTCCTGACCCGCGACGTGCTTCTCGAGCAGCGCGGCGATCTCCTTCATGGTGACGTTGAGCGCGCTCATCTCCTCCGCCAGCGAGCTGGGGGCGGGCTCCGTCTCCTGGGCGGTCAGTGAGAGACTGGGAGCGAGGATCGCGATTGTGACGAGTGCGGAGGAGGCGAATTTCATGACGGGCTCCTTCATCGGGATTCGGAGGGCGTCTCGACTCTATCCTCACGAGTGCTGGCTTTCGGCCAACCGATCTCGACAGCTTTCGGCTATCGCTGTAGCATATTGCTACAGCCGAGGAGGCGTGGATGAAATCAAGCACCCCGATTCGAATCGATTCAGAGCTCTACGCGGCGGCGACGGACGTTGCTCCAATGATGAGCCGCAGCACGACGCAGCAGATTTCCCACTGGGCTCGCGTCGGGAGGGAGCTCGAGGCGAGCTCCGGTGTCTCGACAACTGACGTCGCTCGAGTGCTGCGTGGCGCCAAGGGCTACGACTCGCTCAACACCGAGGAGCAGGCGGTCGTTCGGGCTCACTGGGCCGAGAGGATGACGGCCCTGGCCGGTGCCCTCCGTCTCGACCGGAAGTTTGCTGCCGAGGGACGACCATACCTGGATCTCGACGAGGCCGGGAACGTGGTGCGGCACGACCCGGCGCCGTGCCGGCGCGCGGAAGACTGAGGTGCCCACTCCGGTCCTGCATCTCGTCGCCGGACCGAACGGAGCGGGCAAGACGACCTTCTACGAAGAGATCCTTGGTCCGGTCACCCGGCTGCCGTTCATCAACGCCGACGTCATCGCTCTCGAGCGCTGGCCGAACGATGCGGCCGTCCATGCCTACGAGGCAGCCGAGGAAGCCGCCAGGCGGCGCGCGGTGGCAATCGAGAATCTGCGTTCCTTCATCACCGAAACCGTCTTCTCGCATCCTTCCAAGCTGGACCTGCTGCGGGCCGCGGGTGTCGCGGGTTACAGACGGTATCTCCATGTCATCCTGATCCCGGAAGAGCTGGCGGTACGGCGGGTTGGTGTGCGGGTGGAGACCGGCGGTCACGACGTACCGGAAGACAAGATCCGGAATCGCTATCGCCGGCTCTGGTCTCTCGTCCGTCAGGCTATTGCCCTCGCGGACGAGGTGGAGGTCCGGGACAACAGCCGCGCGAAGACTCCGTTTCGCACGGTCGCTCGCTATCTGAGCGGAGACCTGGTGGGCTCGGCGGATTGGCCGAGCTGGACGCCAGAAGAGCTGCGCCTCGCCCGTGAATAGGGCGAGCCGCCTCAGAAGGTCGCATGCCCCGGCGAGAATGTTTACAACAATGTTTTAAAACATGGATCTTGCCCGACGCGACCCGTGTCGGAGCTGGTTGCGGCACCTCGATCGACCGACCGCGACCGATGTCGGCCTCGAGGTGGGAGAGTTGCAGAAGTTCCCTGAAACCGTGACTCCGCGGACTCTGAGCGGCCCTCGAAGACCTCGAATCATCCTGTTTTCAGGGCCTTCTGAGCAAAGTGAGAGCCCATAGGCAAGTTGACGGTGACGCAGCTGTTTGCCCGTCCTGCGCCGGTGCTGCGCCACCGGTGACGCCGGCAGCTCCGACGGAAGAAAAGGGCCACGTCACCAGTGACACTGGCGATTTTGCCGGAAGAACGGGGCCTTGCCACCGGTGGCAGAGGTCGTTTTGCCGGAAGAAAAGGGCCTTGCCACCGATGACAGTGGGTGGTTTTGCCGGAAGAATGGGGCCGCGTCTTGTGCAAGATATGCGGATTTGCCGGAAGAATGAGGCTTCTGGTGCGGCTCGGGCAGCCGGATTCCGGAAGAACGGGGCTTCTTTGGCCGGTCGGAGGCGCCGTGGCCGGAAGAACGGGGCTTTCTTTCGGCGTCGGTAGACTGGGGGTCGGAAGGACGGGGATTCTCTGGCGGCCCGGGAGGCCCGCCCAACGATTCTCGGGCGCTCGGCGCGCCCTCAGAAGATCGTCTGCCCCAGCGCCGACAGCAACAGCTCGCACGCCAGCTCGGCGGTGCGGTTGTGTTTGCGCAGGCCCTGGTGCTTCATGCTGCTGGCCAGCAGCCGCGCCGAGCGTGGCGAGAGGTCGCCGAGCCGCGCCAGCCAGCCGCGCCAGCGGGGCTGACGGTCGAGCATGGGGGTGGCGACGGCGTCGGGGCAGACCATGGTGAGCGCCACGCCGTGTGGGCGCGCTCCTCGGGCCAGCCAGCGTCCGCGGCGTGGGCGCGCAGGGCCTCCAGATCGAGGTCCGTTGCCGTCACCCGGTGGCCGCGGGCCAGGATCTCGCCCGCCAGGTGGCGGCCGATGCCGCTGGCGCAGCCGGTGACGAGAAAACGGTCGAGAGGCGGGCTGGTCATCAGGATTGCCGGGGCGCTGCCGCGACGAAGATATCAGCTCGTGGCGCGGCAGAAGGGCGCGGTGTTGGGGCTCCGGAGCGCCGAGCCGGAGGACCGTCCGGTCACGGCGTGATTCTCCTCGTATAGGATAGCCAGGTGATCACTTCGGTCGAAGTCGAGAACCTGCGGGGAATCCGGCAGGGCAAGCTCGAGGCCCTGTCGCGTTTGACGGTTCTCGTCGGCCGTAACGGCTCCGGCAAGAGCTCCCTATTGGAAGCGTCCCTCATCGCCGCCTCACGGGTACCGGCGATCGGGGCCGGCCTCGTCGTGCAATCTCGTCAGCAGTACAACGGCGCCAGGTGGCTGATCCACGGGGGGGGCGGGCGAGACCGTCCCCCGGCACGACTTGCGGCGGTTCTCCTCGGTGGAGAACGGATCGAGCGCGAGCTTGTCTGGGACAACTATCTCGCTGTTGACGTCATGTCGAGGGCGTTGGCAAACCGAGGGGCGCCCAGGCCCTACAGCGCGTTCAGGATCCA
Organism: bacterium; assembly: GCA_024226315.1. Classification (GTDB taxonomy): domain Bacteria; phylum Acidobacteriota; class Thermoanaerobaculia; order Multivoradales; family J023; genus JAAELT01. The sequence continues at coordinate 100,096 of JAAELT010000684.1, forward strand.
TCGCCGGCATCCGCCCCTCGAGAATCCATCGAATCCGGACCCGACAACGGAGAACTTCTCCATCGCGGGAATGGCAGCCGACAACCAATTCGAGCCCTTCGACGCAGAGGGAAAAGACCCCAAGGGTCTAGCCTTCCGTCTGGTTCAGCCTCATTCGACGCAGGCGCTCCATGACCTCTTTTCGATGGCTCTGGAGCAAGGCCGCAAACGGGATGTGCTCGAGCATGCGAAGGCTCTGGTGCCCGAGCTCGTCGATCTCGATATCTTGACCGAGGCCGGAGTACCCTGGCTCGCGCTCGATTTGCCGGGTGGCCCAGTACCGGCAACACTCAGTGGCGACGGAGTGCTTGCGGCTTTGCGGATCGTCTTTCAACTCGCGGCGGCAGAGGGAGTTGCCCTGATCGAGGAACCGGAGGTCCACCAACATCCGGCGGGCCTGGCTCGCGTGACTCTCGCGATCGTGACCGCCGTGCGGCTTGGGCTGCAGGTGATTCTGACGACCCACAGTCTCGAGCTCATCGATCATCTGATCGCTCACCTGACCGACGAGGAATTGAATCACGATGACTTTCTCACCGTGACTCGCGTGCGCCTCGAGAGTGGAATGCTCCATGCGACGAGCAGCGTCGCAAGTGAGGTCGCGCAAGCGCGGGCAGAGATCGAAGAGGACCTGCGTTGAATTGGGCGGAGCTCCATTGCGAGGGCTTCCACGACCGCGCCTTCCTCGCTGGCTGGCTCGAGACACGGGGTTGGACCGACCCTGGGTGGACGGGTAGGATTCGTTCGCGAATCAGGAATCCGATAACCCAAAAGGACGTCACAAAGGGCCGCTTCGCATTCCAGTTTGAGGACACGATGTTCCTCGAAATCATTCCGGCTGGCGGCAAGGAGGGTGCGGTCAGGAACGCCTGCCGTACTCTCAAGAACTCGCCGACGAATGCAACTCCCCCAGCGCAGGTGGTCGTCGTTTGCGATTTGGACGAGGAGGATCTCGCTGCTTGTCTTCAGCGGCTTCAGAAGCGACTCTTGGCCTCACGCCCGCCGTCGGTACAGATCCAGACCGCGACGCTCATCTGGCACGCCGCCGGTGAGTTCGGCCCGGGAGTCCCGCTCGAGCAAACGCTCGAGCGGCTCGTTTGCGGGGCACTGTCTCGTGCGTATCGGAACCGGGGGCAGACTGTCCAGGAATGGCTGGCAGCCATAGGCGGGGACCCACTGCCGAAGAGCTACTCCTGGTCGCATATGGCAGGTTGGTACGCCAAACACGGCTGTGACGATTTCTATCGGTTGGTGTGGCGTGAGGAGCCTGTTCGAAGTGAGCTTCAGGCGCTACTCGACGACCACTGGATGGAGGAACTGACGGCCCTGGAGTCCGGCCCCCCGTAGACCCGTTCCGCTTCCTGATGTGGAGTGTCTCGCTCGACGATGCTCACGAATGGGGCCGGTAGGCCCGGATCCGCTCCGGATTCGTTTCCAGGTGGGCGCCGCCGATCAGGTCGACGCAGTCGGGCACGGCGGCGAAGACGGCGTCGAGGCAGGTCGCGATCGCGCGCGGATTGCCGGGCAGGTTGATGATCAGGCACGAGCCGCGCACCGCCGCGTGCTGGCGCGACAGGATGGCGGTGGGCACCTCGGCGAGCGAGACGCGGCGCATGAGCTCGCCGAAGCCGGGCAGCAGCCGGGTGGCGACCGCCTCGGTGGCCTCCGGGGTGACGTCGCGGGGGGCCGGCCCGGTGCCGCCCGAGGTCAGCACCAGGTCGCAGCCGACGTCGTCGGCGAGCTCGACGAGCGCGGCCTCGATGACCTCCTGGTCATCCGAGATCAGGCGGACGTGGATCTCGTGGGGCGAGGTGATCACCTCGCGCAGGTAGGCACCCATCGCCGGCCCGGAGCGGTCTTCGTATTCGCCGCGGCTGGCTCGGTCGGAGATAGACAGGGTACCGAGGCGGGCGGGGCGTGGGCTCACGGGTTCAGGTGCCTCAGGCGGTGAGGCGCTCGGGGTTCAGGTCCTCGAGCTCGGGGATCACGAACCGACCGGCGCGCCGGATGAGCTTGTCGTCGAAGTAGACGTCGCCGCCACCATTTTCGGGCGTCATCGACAGCACCATGTCCCAGTGGACGTCGCTCTTGTTGCCGTTGTCGGCGGTCTGGTAGGCGTTGCCGGGCGTCAGGTGGATGCTGCCGGCCATCTTCTCGTCGAACAGGATGTCCTTCATCGGCTCGGTGATGTGGGGGTTGAAACCGAGCGCGAACTCGCCCACGTAGCGGGCGCCGTCATCTGAATCGAGAACCGCTTCGAGATGCGTGGGATCGGTGCTCGCGGCTTCGACCACCTTGCCGTCACGGAAGCTCAGGCGTACGTCGCGGTGGGTGACGCCCTGGTAGATGGTGGGCATGTTGAAGGCGATCTCGCCCTGAATCGAGTCGCGCACCGGAGCGGTGAACACCTCGCCGTCGGGGATGTTGCGATCGCCGTCGCATCCGATCGCCGGGATGCCGCGGATCGAGAAGGTCAGATCGGTGCCGGGGGCCACCAGGCGCACCCCGTCGGTGCTCTCCATGAGCTCTTTGAGCGGTTTCATGGCGCGCGACATGCGCGCGTAGTCCATGGTGCAGACGCGGAAGTAGAAGTCCTCGAACTGCTCGGTGGACATCTCGGCCTGCTGCGCCATCGACGGGCTGGGCCAGCGGATCACCACCCAGCGGGTTTTCTCCACCCGGAGGTCACGGTGCGCCGGCTGCCACCAGAGGCTCTGGTAGCGCCTCATCTTTTCGGGCGGCACGTCGGACCACTCGGAGACGTTGGGGTTGCCGCGGGCGCCGATGTAGGCCTGGACCTTCGACATGCGATAGGCGTCGACCTCGCCGATCAGGCTCATCTGCTCGTCGCTCGAGCACAGCATCAGATCGCGCATCACGGCCATCGAGCGCAGGCTGACGATCGGCCTGCCGCCGGCTCCGTCGATGGTACGGATCAGGCTCCGGACGAAGGTTTCCGGAATGTCGAACGCCTCGACCAGGACGGCTTCGCCGGGCTGCACGGCGCAGGAGTAGTTGACCAGGATGTCGGCCAGTTTCTCGTAGCGTGGATCGGCCATGGCTCGCTTTCTCGCGGTCGAGGCGGCGACGGGGAGGGCTTCTCGAGCCCTCCCGCCGCATGATCGTTCAGACGGGATGTCAGACTTTCTGGCTGTGATGTCAGACTGTGATCACGCAGTCGCGCGATCCGAAGCGATTGTACTCCAGCCGGTCGGGGGACTCGTCGTTCAGCCAGTGCTCGCCGTCCGCCAGGTAGCGGAAGCGGTAGTCGGTGCCGGCCGGAAGCGAGACCGTGAGGCTATGGCTGCCGTCTTTGCGCTTGACGAGCGGGTGCTGCTCGGCGTCCCAGGCGTTGAACTCGCCGAGCAGGAAGACCTTCTCGGCCTCGGTTTCCGCCGGCACCTTGAAGGTCACGCGGCAGGAGCCGCCGGTCTTGGTGTAATTCTTCTTCAGCATGTCGTTCTCCTCGTTCTACATGAGTCGATGATTGCGGTCACCTCGGGCAGGATCGCGAATCCGCCCCCGTCGCCGGAGGCGGTCTCGCTGTCATGAGTAGCTGCCCGACAGATGAGAAAGGGATTGAGAAAGGATCAAGTCTCTCGAAAGGCAAGAGGCCGCGAACGCGGCGAGAGACCACGCGCCGAAAGCGCCGGCGCAACGTAGCACATCTTGCACCGGAAAACCACGGTTTTCGTGACGGTGCGGAGCGTCGTTCTCAGATCGACTGCGTGGTGGCCTCGACAGTGCCAGCTTCGACAGTGTCCGCCGCGGCGGTCTCGGGACGGGTCGCGATCGGCCGGGTCTCGTCGGGACCGGACATTTCCGGCTGGATGCCGGCCATGATGCGCCAGCCGGTGACCTTCTCGTCGATCTCGCGCAGACGCTTGCCGATCAGGCGGCAGAGCAGCAGCATGAAGCCACGAGCGGCGTGGGGATCCATGGTCAGGATCTCACTCAGGGTCTGCTCGTCGAAGGCGACCACGGTCGCCGGCCCTTCGAAGGCCTTGGCGTCGGCCGAGCGCGGCTCGCCGTCGATCAGCGACATCTCGCCGAAGAAGTCTCCGTGGTCGAGGATAGCCAGGGCCTCCTCGCCGCCGCCCGGGATGAACTTGCTGATCATCACCTTGCCCTCGAGCACCACGTACATCTCGCGACCCTCGTCGCCCTCGTGGAACAGGAAGGTGCCACCCGGATAGCGCTTGACGCTCGACAGGTCGGCCAGGGTCTGGAGCTCCTCGCCGGAGAGCCCCTGCTCACGAAACAGCTCGATCTTGTCGTCGGACTTGCTCGACGCGACCTCGATCGTCGCCGGCGTCGGCTTGTCCTTGCGCAGGCCTTCCAGGCTGTCCGCGCCGCCGTCGTCGGAGAAGAAGGTGCGTAGCTGCTCGTTGGCGCCGCGCAGCTTCTGCGCCAGCCCGTGCCAGAAGCTCGAGAAGACCTGCACGGCGAGCTCGGGATGTTCGTCGAGCAGCAGCTCGAATTCGGCGGCGTCGAAGCGCACCAGGCGGCAGGCCTGGCTGGCGATCGCGTCGCCGGTCCGCTCGCCGGGCAGGATGAAGTTGATCTCGCCGAACAGGCTGCCCGGCCCCAGAGCACCGAGGGGGAACTCGCCGTAGGAGGTCGGACGGCGGATCGCGATGCGCCCCTTCTCGAGGATGTAGAAGTCGGCCTCGTCGCTGCCGTACTCGAAGATCATCTCGCCCCTCTCGTAGTGCTCTTCGTGGGCCGCCCGAGTGAGCTGGAAGACATGCTCGTCGTCGAGGTGCGACCAGGCGTCGATGCCGCGCAGGCGTCGGCCGAGCTCCAGCCGACCGGCGCCTTCCTGATGCGGCCTGGTGATCTCGATCGCCCGCGCCGACTCCTCTTCGCGCAGGAAGCGCTCGCGCTGCATCTCCAGCCGATCGAAGGCGGTCTGCAGCTTCTCCCGCCGTTCCCGGAACAGGTTCACCAGGTCGGTGCTCGAGATCTTGCGGATGAGCTTGAGCCGGCGGATACGGCGTTTCAGGTACTTGGCGCTCTCCCGGTCGTCGTCGCGTAGCAGGAGAAAGGCGTCGATAGTGGCTTCGAGTGCCTCCGCGTAGTGCTCGCGCTCGTACTCCACGCGGCCGAGCAAATCGGCGATTTGCCGGTCGAACGGATTGTAGCGTTGAGCCCGGCGCAGCTCCTTGCCGGCTTCGTCATACTGCTTGTCGCGAAACAACAGCTTGCCGCCCAGCTTGTGGACGAATGGGTTGATCATGTCCTTGCGGCGGGCGATCTCCAGGCATTCGGCGGCCAGGTCCGGCTTACCGCGTTCCTCGTACAGCGCGGCGAGGCCGAAGAAGTGTGCCGAGTCGATGGCGTCGCGCCGGAGCTGCTCGCGCAGGGCCAGCTCGGCGTCGCGCGCCGTGTCGCCCAGGCTGCGGCGCCGGTGCTTGCGCACCTCGGCGAGGTTGAGCTGGATACCCATGTTGTCGGGCGCGAAGCGCAGAGCGAGTTGAAACAGCTCGTCCGCTTCTTCGTACATATCGCGGTCGGCGAAACGTTTCGCCAGCGATGTGAGCAGCTCCAGGTCGACCGGAGGCTTTCTCGGTTCGGTCATGGAGCCGACCAGTTTAACACGACGAGAAACGTACAATTCCCGTGGTTTCGGGAATCGAGCATCGTGAGCCGCCGCGGACCCACTCCAGCAGGGAAAATTTCCACCTGGTGTGCCAGGGGCCATCGTGGAGCCCTCTCGTGGGCTTCGAGCGGGTCTCCTCACGCTCCGCAACCGCTTAGATTTCTATGTCTATTCGACTATGATGGCCCGAATGACTTCCTGTGAATGGACGCGGCGAGCCCGCCGCCGGTCGGCGACATGCCTTTGAACGACACCGCCGCGAACGACGCCGCCGCGAATGGTGCTGCCGCGAAAGACGGCGCCACGCCACAAGGTGCCGCGCCGGCGGACATCGCCTGGCGTGGCATCGAGCTCTGCCGTCAGGGGGAGTGGCAGGAAGGGCTGTACTGGCTGAGCCTCGCGGCGGGTGCCGAGGAACGCGGCAGCGAGCTGCCGGCGCTGTTCTACGCCTATCTGGGATACGGCGTCGCGAGGTACCAGAAGCAGACCCGCGAGGGTCTGAAGCTGTGCCGGCGGGCGGTGGAGCTGGAGTTCTACCAGCCCGAGGCCTACTACTTCCTGGCCCGGACCCACCTGCTGGCCGGCGATCGCCGCGCCGCCTTCGACGTCGTGGAGCGCGGCTTGCGGGTCGACTCGACCCACGAGGGTCTGAGCACGCAGCGCGTCGAACTCGGCGAGCGCCTGCCGCCGATGCTGTCGTTCCTGCCGCGCCGCCATGCGCTCAATCGCTGGCTGGGCATGGCGCGTCACCGCCTGCTGCGGCGCCACAAGCGCGGCGCCGGGCAGAGCGCTCACGCCGGCTGATCGGCTTTACCGGCGCCGTTCTTCCCCGTTCCGGCGGAGCCTTTCTTTTTCTTCTTTTTCTTCTTGCCCTTCTTGGGCTCGGACTCGGCGCGCCGCTGCTCCGCCTCCACGAGGGCGACCACCGTGCGCAGGGTCTTGACCCTCGCCCAGCGCTTGTCCTCGCCCTCGATCACCGTCCAGGGTGCGTGCAACGTGCTGGTCTTGAGCAGCATGTCGTCGACGGCTTCTTCGTAGTCTCCCCACTTGTCGCGGTTGCGCCAGTCTTCGTCGGTGAGCTTCCAGGTCTTGTGCGGGGTGTGCTCGCGCGCCTCGAAGCGTCGCAGCTGCTCCGCGGGGCTGACGTGGAACCAGAACTTCGCGGTCAGGATGCCGGCCTCGTGCAGCTGGCGCTCGAAGTCGTTGATCTCGCGATAGGCTCGCTGCCACTCCTCCTTGGTGGCGAATCCCTCGCACCGCTCGACCATCACCCGGCCGTACCAGCTGCGGTCGAAGATCAGCATCTGCTTCTCCTGCGGCGGCAACAGGCGGCGCCAGAAGCGCCACAGGTAGTGGTGGGTCTTGTCGTCGCCCGCCGGGGCCGCGATCGGGAAGACCTCGAAGCCGCGGGGATCGACCTTTTCGGTCAGCCGGCGGATCGAGCCGCCCTTGCCGGCGGCGTCCCAGCCTTCGAACACCAGCACCATGGAGCGCTTCTCGAAGTAGAGCCAGCGCGCCAGCTCGCGCATCCGAAGCTGGAGCTCCAGGAGCTGCTGCCGGTACTCGTCCCTCGCGAGGCTCAGGGAGAGGTCGACGGTTTCCAACATGGCTCAAGAACCCCCGGTGTCGTCGTCGTCATCGTCATCGTCGCCGCTGGCCAATTCCGGCGGCAGCAGGTCCCGGGCCTTCATCGCATCCTCGAGCCGTTCGACGATCGTCTCGAACACGGTGATCCGGGCCCAGCGCGGGTCGGTGGCTTCGACAATCTTCCAGGGGCCCGCCGCGGTTTCCGTGCGCGCCAGCATCTCCTCGACCAACCGGTGGTATTTTTCGTATCGCCGGTGATGTTTCCAGGCACGTTTGCCGAGCCTCCAGCTCTCCGCCGGGTCCTGCTCCATCTCCTGGTAACGCTCCTCCCGCTTCTCCTTGCTGATGTGCAGGAAGAGCTTGATCAGAACGTAGCCGTCGTCGGTCAGCGCGCGCTCGAAATCGAGGATGTCGCGTACCGCCCGGTGCCAGTCGAGCTCGCCGCGGCGTTGTTCGCCGCGGTCCAGCAGCGCTCGGCGGTACCAGCTGCGGTGGAAGATCGTCATCTGGCCGTAGTTGGGGATTTCGAGCCAGAAGCGCCACATCCAGGGCAGGTACCGCTCGTAGGTCCGCGGCTCGCGGGTCACGTAGTGGAGCCGGTACCCCCGGGGCTCGAGACGCTCGGTCACCTTGCGCACGCAGTCGCCCTTGCCGGAGCCGTCCCAGCCTTCGAACACCAGGACGTTCGCCATGCCCGCCTGCCACGACGCCTGTTGCAGTTGCAGCAGACGCCGGCGCAGCTTCGGCAAGCGTTCCTGGTAGGCCTCTTTCGAGAGTTTCTTGTTGAGGTCGATCAAATCCAGCATCGATGGTTCCCTCTAGGCTTCGCTGGTCAGGTGCTCCCCCCCCGCCTCCGGCACCGCCGCCCGCGCCATGCGCTTGGTGAAGTAGTAGATCCGCTTGAGGTTCTCGATGATTCCCATTTCCACCGTGTAGGCCGGCAGCCGGTTGGGCTCCTCGGCGACCAGGCGCTGCGCCTGGTGGAGCGCGGCGGAGTCCGCCAGCCGGTTGATCTCCTGCTTCATGCTGGTCACCACGGTCCGCGCCTCGGCGCTCTTGGTGGTCACCGCCGACATCGCCGCGTCGAACGCCTTGCCGACGGCGACGTGGAAGCCCTCGATCACCTCCCGGGTGGCGTCGCTGATGACCACCTGCTGTTCCAGACGGCGCGTGCCGATGGTCACCAGGTTGGTCTCGATCAGATCGCCGATGTTCTCGAGGTCGTTGGCCGCTTCCAGTAGCCGGATATGCTCTTCGGTCTGCTCCTCGGAGAGCGTCTGCTGACTGATCTGGCCCAGGTAGGTGACGACCCTGCCGTGGAGCTCGTCGACGGCGTCGTCCATGGCGGCGATCTCCTCGAGGTCTTCTTTGTCACCGCGCAGGACCGCGGGCAGGAACGAGGCGAGCATCTTCTTGGTCCGGTCGCCCATGTGCAGGATCTCGAGCCGGACCCGATCGAGAGCCAGGGGCGGAGTGGAGAGCAGCTCCACGTCCAGGTACTTGGCGCGCACCACCGCTTCTTCCTCGATCGAGCGATCCGGCACCAGCCGCTCGGACAGGCGGGCGAACCATGGCGCGAAGCCGAGGAACAGCACGGTGTTGGCGACGTTGAAGATCGTGTGAGCGTTGGCAATCTGCCTTGGCGCCTCGGCCGCCAGCCGCGCCGCGCCGGTGAGCTCTTCGGCCTGCGGAGAGACGGCGGTGACGACCGCCGCCAGCTGATCGATCAGGCCTACCCACACCAGGACCCCGGCGACGTTGAACAGCACGTGGACCGTCGCCGCCCGCAGCGCCTCGCGCGGCCTGCCGATACTCGCCAGCAGAGCCGTCACACAGGTGCCGATGTTGGAGCCGAAAGCCAGGGCAATCCCCGCGGGCAGACTGATCAGGCCACCGCTTGCCATCACGATGACGATGCCGGTGGTCGCCGAGGACGACTGTACGAGGGCGGTAAAAAGAGCGCCCACCAGAATGCCCAGAATCGGGTTCTCGAGGCGAACCATCCAGTCGAGAAAAGGCTGGTAGTCGCGCAGCGGCTCCATCGCCGAGCTCATCACCCCCATGCCGAAGAAGATCAGGCCGAGCCCCATGACCCCCGCGCCCTGCTGTCTGCGGCGCTCGCGCTTGGCGGTGAACATCACGGCGAAACCGGCGGCGATCAAAAGCAGCGCGTACTTGGTGACCTTGAAGGCGATGATCTGGGCGGTGATGGTGGTGCCGATATTGGCTCCCATGATCACGCCGATCGACTGCGACATCGACATCAGGCCGGCGGTGACGAAGCCCACGACCAGCACGGTGGTCACCGACGAGCTCTGGATCACCGCGGTGACGAAGGCGCCGGTGAGCGCGCCCGTCACCCGGTTGGTGGTGAGCTTGGCCAGGATCGTGCGCATGCGCTCGCCGGCCACCACCTTCAGGGCATCGGCCAGCTGCTCCATGCCGAAGAGGAAGAGAGCCAGGCCGCCGAGGAGCCCCATCAGCAGCGGAAAGAGATCGAGCTCGGAAGTCGTCGTCGCCGGTGCGCCCCCGGAGGCCAGCATCGTGAGCGAGCTCAGGGCGGCCAGGGGCATCAACCTTCGCCTTTCGGCCGCTTGCCGGTCTTGACGATGGTCACCGGGATCGGCGCCAGCTGGGCGACCCGCTCGGCTTTCGACCCGAGCAGAAAGTGCGGCAGACCTGTCCGCCCCTGGCTGCCGATGATGATCTGACGTGCCCTGGTCTTCTCCGCTACCTCCAGGATCCGGTTGACCGGCAGGCCGGTGACCAGCGCGGTCTCGGCAATCTTCAGAATCCTGAGCTTCGGATGTTTCTCGTCGAACTGCTTGAGGTAAGCATCCATCATGTCGCCCGCGGTTTCCTCCAACCGCCGGAGACGGCCCTTCTTGCTGTTGTAGTAGCCGGGCGCCGCCGCCAGGTCATGCACCACGTGCAGGATCAGGAGCGGCGCCTGATAACGCGGCGCGGCGTCCGCGGCCCATCGCAAGACGGCTTCGGAGTAGGGCGAGAAGTCGATCGGGACCAGGAGGGGCTGTTTCTTGCTTTCTTTCTTCTTCGGCATGGTCTTCCAGCGCCTTGCAGCCGCCGCGGTCTCGAAGACGGTATTGTCTCGAAGACGGTATTGTATCGAAGACGGTATTGTATCGAGACGGCGCGGTATCGAAGAGTCTGGCGATCAGGTACTCTTGAGCTGTGCAGCCCATACACTGTACAACCTGCGTAGGCCTGTACAACCTGTGTAGGCCATGCAGCCCGCGCAGGACGTGCAGCCCGCGCAGGACGTGCAGCCCGCGATCGATCGATGCTAGGTGATCTGTTCTCCGCTGGGACCACCCGGCTGGGTAGTCCATCCCGAGTCCGCTGATTGCTACGATTTCCCCGGTCATGAAGAAGGAAGAGCGCGACAGCTCCCGGCGCCGTAAACCGCTCGCGGTGGTGTGCTCGAAAGGCGTGCATCAGCGGTTCCTGCGCGGCATGGTCACCCACGACCTGGTTCAGCGGGGTCTGTCTTTCGACGACGCCTACGCCGCGGCTCACGCCATCCGCGACCGTCTGACGGACCACGAGGAGGTGTCGACGGCGGAGATCCGTGACTTGATCCAGGAGCATCTGGAAGGCGTGTTCGGATCCGATCTGCCGTCGTACCTGCTGCAGCCGGTGCGTCCGGTCCCCGAACGATTCGTGATCAAAGACGGCGTCAAGCAGCCGTTCTCCAGGGGCGTGCTGGCGCGCAGTATCTACGCCGCCGGGCTCGACCTCGACCGTGCTTACCGGCTGGTGGGAGAGCTCGAGCAGGAGCTGCGCGAAGAGGGCGTCACGGTCTCGCGCAGCGACGAGATCGCCCGTCGGGTGGCGGAGATCCTGGAGCGTCTGGAGAGCGCCAAGACCTCTCAGCGTTACTGGTTGATGCGCCGCATCCACCGGCTGCCGCGACCGCTGGTGATCTACCTCGGCGGCGCCAGCGGCACGGGCAAATCGACCCTGGCGCTCGAGATGGCGCCGCTGCTGCGTATCTACCGAATCACCTCGACCGACACCATCCGTCAGATGATGCGCATGGTGTTCTCACCCGCCATCCTGCCGGCACTGCACAGCTCGAGCTTCGAGGTGGCGCCGGCGTTCGGCCAGGAGCCCACGGTCGAGGACCGTTCGGTCACCACCGAGGACGACTTCGCGCAGCGCCTCACCGCCACCTTCGAGGAGCAGGCGACGCGGGTGTGCGTGGGCGTCCGTGCCGTCGTCGAGCGCAGCATCGCCGAGAGCATGAGCATCCTGGTGGAAGGCGTGCATCTCTACCCGCCGCTGGTGCCGTTCGGTGATCTGGAGGGCGCCGTCTACCAGATATCGATGATGCTCGCGACCCCGGACATCGAGGCCCATCGCGCGCGATTCCTGGCCCGCGGTCGCACGGGGCTTCGGCGCGCCGAGCGCTACGTGGAGAGCTTCGAGTCGATTCGGACGGTGCACGATTTCCTGCTGCAACAGGCCGAGACCCACGACGTGCCGCTGCTCGACACCTCGTTCGCGGAGCCGCCGGTGGTGCGTGGACTGCGGCTGGTGACCAGCATGCTGCAGAAGAGGAACCCCGCTCTGGCACAGCCGGAGTGGAGCGAGATCCCTTCGATCACACCGACCCTTCTACTGGTGATCGACGGCCTCGCCGACCGGCCGGTTCGGGCGCTGGGCGGGCGCACGCCGCTGCAAGCCGCGGAGACGCCCACTCTCGATCGGTTGGCGAAGGAAGGCCAGTGTGGACTCGCTGATCCGGTGGCACCCGGGGTGGTACCCGACACCGCCGCCGGCAGCCTGGCGCTCTTTGGCCAATCGCCTCTGGCGCTCAAGCGCGGGCCGGTGGAGGCTCTGGGGGCGGGGATCGAGCTTTCTCCAGGCGATATCGCCCTGCGCGGCAACTTCGCCACCCTCGACGGCAACAACCAGGTCGTCGACCGCCGGGCCGGTCGCATCCGCGAGGAGACCGAGAAGCTGGCGAAGGCGATCGACCGGCTGCCGCTGCCCGGCTTGTCCGGGGAAGCCGAAGTGCGGGTGAAGGCGGCCACCGAGCACCGCCTGGCGATCGTGCTGCGCGGTGACGGGTTGTCCTCGGCCATCCAGGGCTCCGATCCCGGAGACGGCTCGGCACCCGGGCCACCGCTGGCACCCGAACCCGTCGATCCGGGTGACGAGCGGGCGGTGGAGACGGCGAGAGTCCTGGCGCTGTTCGAGCAGAAGGCGCGCAAGGTGCTGGCAAGGCATGCCGTCAACAAGGCTCGCAAGCAGAAGGGGCTGCCGCCGGCCAACATCGTGCTCACCCGCGGCGCCGGCCGGATCCATCACCTCTTGCCGCTCGAGGACGCGGGCATTCCGCTGCGTCTGACCTGCATCGCCGGCGACCGCACCGTCCTCGGTCTGGCGGAGCTCCTGGGGGCGGTGACGGTGAGCCAGGAGAACATGACCGCCAACCTCGACACCGATCTGGACGCCAAGTTCGAAGCCGCCGCGAAGGCCTTGAAGCGCAGCGACCTGGTCATGGTCCATGTCAAGGGCGCGGACATTGCCGCTCACGACCAGCGGCCGGATCTGAAGGTCTCGTTCCTCGAGCAGATCGACTCGGCTCTGGGCACTTTCCTGGAGCGCTACAAGGGCGATCTGCGCGTCGCGGTGGCTGCCGATCACGCGACCCTGTCAGAGAGCGGCCAGCACGCGGCCGATCCGCTGCCGGTGTTGATCTGGGGGCAAGCTATCGAAGCCGACGACGTGGAGAGCTTCGACGAGACCTCGGTGGCTGCCGGCGAGTTGCAACAGTTTCCCCTGCAGATGCTCCTCGAGCGTCTGTTCGAGCTGAGCTGAGGAGGGTTGCGAGACGTGAGCGAGACGATCGTCGCCGGGCGCGAGACGGTGCTGGAGGTCCCAGAACGGATCGCGGGGATCGAGGTGCCGCGAGTGCTCGGCCGCGTCGAAGCTGCCGAGCTCGGACCGACACTGATCGTGGTCGGCGGCATGCATGGCAACGAGCCCGCGGGCGTCAAGGCCTTGCAGCGGATTCTGGCGCGCCTCGAATCGGACCCCGTGGGTCTCGACCGCGGCCGGCTGGTCGGTCTCACCGGCAACCGCAAGGCCCTGGCGGCGAAGCGGCGTTACCTGGTCAACGACCTCAACCGCTATTGGCTGCCGGGTCGGGTCGCGAGGCTGCGGGCCAGTACCGGTCCGCTCGACGGCGAGGACGAAGAGCTGCGGGATCTCAATCGCGAGATCGAGCGCCAGCTGTTCGAGGCCCGGGAGACAGTCTACCTGCTCGATCTCCACACCACCTCGGGCCCCGAGCTGCCGTTCGCCACCCACGACGACACCCTCCGCAACCGTCCCTTCGCCTTCGCTTTTCCGGTACCCGTGGTCCTGGGCCTGGAGGAGGAGCTGGTCGGTACGCTGAGCTCGTATGTCGGCACCCTGGGCGTGGTGACCGCCGGCTTCGAGTCGGGACAGCACGACGCCGAGGCGGCGGTGGACCGGGCCGAGGCCGCGATCTGGATCGCGCTCGAGGCCAGCGGCGTGTTGCTGAAAGACAACCATCCCGAGGTCGAGGCCGCACGCCATCGCCTGGCCCGGGAGTGCAAGGGGTTGCCCCGCGTGGTGGAGGTGCGGCACCGGCACGCCATCACGCCGGACGACTCCTACCGCATGAAGCCGGGCTACGAGAACTTTCAGGCTGTGGCCGCGGGCGAGCCGATCGGCCGCGACGGCCGGGGGCCGGTCGTCTCTCCTTTCTCCGGGCTGATCCTGATGCCGCTCTACCAGAAGCAGGGCGCCGACGGTTTCTTCATCGTCCAGCGGGTGGCCCGGATGTGGCTCGAGGCCTCGGCGGTGGTGCGGCGCTGGCGTCTGGAGCGTCTGCTGCCCCTGCTGCCCGGGGTACGCCGGCATCCGGACCTGCCGGACAGCTTCGTCGTCGATCGTCGCTATGCGCGCTGGCTGGCACGCGAGTTCTTCCACTTGCTCGGTTACAAGCGCCTGGGCGACGCGAGTCGGGTGCTGATCATGTCGCGCCGGTTGCACGATCGTTCGCAATGACACCTATCCCCCGGCACGGGCTTATAACATTGAGCCACCCGTTGGTGGGAGCAACTCCCCAGGCTTTCGGCGCCGAGGGTCCTATCCATTCGGCTGTTGTGTTGCCCCCTGTCGCGAGCCACGATCTATCGACCGTCGAAAATCGAGAACTCTAAGGAGAACCTATGCCTTCCACGCCCCCACAGCTAACTGACGTCAAAGGAGTCGGCGCGGCCACGGCCGCGAACCTCGCCGGTATCGGCATCGACTCGGTCGAGGCTCTGGCCGCTGCCTCGCCCGAGCAGATCAGCGCCTGCCCGGGTTTCGGACCGGCGCGCGCCGCCGCCGTCAAGGCCGCCGCTGTCGCGGTCCTCGCGCAGAAGGCCCCGGCTCCGGCCGCGAAGAAGGCCCCGGTGAAGAAAGCCCCCGCGAAGAAGGGCAAGAAGGCCGACAAGAAGAAGGGCAAGGACAAGAAGAAGGGCAAGGGCAAGAAGAAGGGCAAGGGCAAGAAGAAGGGCAAGGGCAAGAAGAAGTAGAGCTCCTCCGGCGGAGAGTGATGTATACTGTTGCTATGCGACGTATACAGATCTATATGGAAGAGGAGCTCGACGAGGCGCTCCAGACCGAAGCGGCCAAGAGCGGACGCTCGAAGGCCGCTCTGATCCGCGAATGCGTCGCGGATCGCTACCAGGGGCCAGTGGCTGTCGAGAAAGATCCTCTGACGGCTCTCGTCGGCGCGGTCGAGGCGGAGCCCGCGGACGTTGACGACGTCGTTTACGGCCGGTGAGATTCGTCGATACGAGTTACTGGGTCGCGTTGCTGCTGGCGCGGGACCGCCATCAGCCGGAAGCTCGAGACCTGTGGCGGAGCGACCTGGGGCCGTTGCTCACGACCAACCACGTGGTCGGCGAGACC
Organism: bacterium; assembly: GCA_024226315.1. GTDB lineage: Bacteria > Acidobacteriota > Thermoanaerobaculia > Multivoradales > J023 > JAAELT01. The sequence goes on from JAAELT010000684.1 coordinate 115,283, forward strand.
TGGACCTTTCTCAGCCGACGGGCGGACCACGGATCCGCCGTCGCCTTCCTGGACGCGGTCGAACGCTCACCCCGGGTCGTCCTCATCCATGTCGACGAGGCGATCGAGGAGGAAGCCTGGAGGTGGCTGCGGCGCCATGACGAGCGTGAGTACTCCTTCGTCGACGCGGTGAGCTTCGCCGTCATGCGGCGTCGCCGGCTGACCGAGGCCCTGGCTTTCGACGGGGATTTCTCTGCGGCGGGCTTTGTCGAGCTTCGTCCGTGAGATCCGCCTCTGCGTACGGGGTCGCCCTCGCTCGCGCCCGGGTGCCACCCCGCCGAAGCTCCAGTCCTCGCGCACCGAGCGGACGACCTTGCCGACATCAGCCTTGCACTCCGCCTTCTGGAGGATCCATCTGATGATCGCGCCCTTTTCAGAACGGCGATAGGATGGCCTGAGGAGGACGACATGAACCGTTGCCACCTCCAGGCCCGCGATTGGATGTGCGGCCTGGGCCTGCTCCTGGCGGTTCCGCTCGCCGGCCAGCCCGGCGACGTGGAGCCGCCCCCGACCTTCGGCGAGATCGTCGACGTGCGAGTGGTCAACGTCGAGGTCGTGGTCACCGAGGGAAAGCAGCGTGTCCACGGGCTCGGAGCCGAGGACTTCCACCTCCTGGTCGACGGTCAGGAGGTGCCGATCGAGTACTTCACCGAGGTCCGCGATGGCCGGGCGGTGGAACGGAGCCAGGCCGCGGCGCCGGGCGCGGCGCCGACAGCCCCGATGGTCGAGCCCGCCGCCGCCGCGGGCACGCGCTACCTGGTCTTCATCGACGACGACTTCGCCCTGCCGCCCCAGCGCGACCGCGTGCTGCGCAGCCTCGCGGACCAGGTGCCTCTACTCGGGCCGGGCGACCGCATGGCGGTGGTCGCTTTCGACGGCCGCGAGGTGCAGCTGCTGAGCAACTGGACACGCTCGGTCGCCGAGCTCCAGGCGGTCTTCGCCGCGGCTCGGAAACGACGGGCCTATGGCCTCCAGAGGCGCAACGAGATGCGAAGACCCGTCTTCCAGTACACCAGCAGGCTGGAGGGCCGCGAGTCGATCGGCGGCTTGCCGGAGCGCGGCTCGCGGATCTACTACCGGGTCGAACGGGTCGTCGACGCGGCGTGCTCGGCCATGCGCGGATTCGCCAGCGCCCCCGGGCGCGAGGTTCCGTCCGCGAATCTGAGGCGCGACGTCATGCTGTTACTCTCCGGCGGCTGGGCCGTCCCCGATCCGAGCGGTGTTCCCGGCAGCGAGCACATCGCCGACCGCGAGCTGTTCCGCCCGCTGCTCGACACCGCCAATCGGCTGGGCTACACGCTCTACCCGGTCGACCTCCAGAGCGCCGACGCCGGGATCGGCCTCGAGTACCGTACCCTCGACGAGTCGAACGTCGCGGCAGCGGGCGTGCGCCTCAGCGACCGGGTCGAGGAGGACGCCCTCGTCCACCTGGCGCTCGAGACCGGCGGCCGTGCCTTCCTCGACGGCGGCGGCGTCCACGCACTGGAGGGCGCCGTCCGCGACGTCGGGTCGTACTACTGGCTCGGCTTCTCACCCTCATGGCAAGAGGACGACCAGCGCCACCGCCTCGAGGTGGAGGTCCGTCGCAAGGGTCTGAAAGTGCGCTCGCGCCACAGCTTCTCGGACCTGTCGCGTACCAGCGCGACTTCCATGCTGTTCGCCAGCGTGCACCTCTTCGACCTGCCGCTACCGGCGGCGCACGCGCTCGACATCACCCTCGGCGAGCCCGTTCCGGAAGGCTCCAAGCTCGTCGTCATACCGCTCCGGATCGCCATTCCGATGAATCTCGTCACCGTGCTGTCGGCCGGCGACGGTCAGTTCGCGGCCCGCCTCGAGCTCCGCGTCGCCGCCACCGACGACCGCGGCGACCACGCCGACGTCCCGGTGATCCCGATCGAGCTGCTCAGCGACCGCATGCCGAGAGACGACGAGGTGTGGACCTACTCCGATACCCTGACCCTACGCCGGCGCCCGCACCGGCTGCTGATCTCGCTCGTCGACCCGGCTTCGGGTGCGATGTTGATGAAGCGTCTGGATTTCGAGATCTGAGCGCGAGGTGTTTCGTCGCTCAAGAATCCCAGCCGAGGATCTCGTCGATGGTGGCGACCGAGACCGGGTGGTAGCTGGGGCGGGCGCGCCGGTAGATGTCGAGGGCCATCGGCTTCAGATCGTCCTCGCCGGCCATGCGCTGGTAGAGCGGCTTCAGGAACTTGCGCCGGCCCATGGAGGTGAGGAAACCGTCGAGGGCGGCGTAGCCGGGCTCGTAGCGGTTGGCGAGCACGTGGTGCAGCCACTCGTGCAACTTCTCGGAGTTGCCGGTCGCGGAGAGCTCGAAGCGAGCGTCGAGCTCGGCCATCTGCTGCCTGCTCATGTCCTCGGGCAACCCGCGCAGGAAGTGCAGCCACTCGTGGGTGCTCCAGCCGTCGGTGGCCAGGTCGGCGGCCGACGTCTCGCCTGCCGCGAAGCCGGCGATCTGGGCGTCCACGGCCGCGAACGCGGCACTCTCGACGGCGGGGGTGCCGGCGGGCATGCCGGGACCTTCGATCCAGCGGTCGATCGCCAGGCGCTGACGCAGATCCTCGTCTCCCTTGATCAGGTGCTCGCCCAGGTAGGCCAGGAACTCGCTCGTGGTCGCCGAGCGGAAGGCGTTGGAGTCGAACCAGTCCCGCAGGAAGACGTCGAAAGGCTCGCGGCCGACCGCCTCCTCGATCGCGCGCAGGAAGAAGTAGCCCTTCTCGTAGGCGACGTCGGACATGCCGTCGTCGGGGTCGCGGCCTTCGAGGTCGAGCAGCAGGTGGCCGTCGCGATGTCCGTCACCGAGATCGTCCAGGGTCTTGTCCAGATCCTGTCGGCCGAGGAGCGCCAGCATCTCGGCGTAGTCGTGGCCGTGGATCGACTCCATGATCCGCCGCTCGAGATAGACGGTGAAACCCTCGTTGAGCCAGAAGTCGTTCCAGGTCGCGTTGGTCACCAGGTTGCCCGACCAGGAGTGGGCTAGCTCGTGGGCGATCAGCGCCACCAGCGAGCGATCACCGGCCAGGATGGTCGGGGTGGCGAACGTCAGGCGCGGGTTCTCCATGCCGCCGAATGGAAAGCTGGGCGGCAGCACCAGGATGTCGTAGCGGCCCCAGCGGTAGGGGCCGTACAGGGCCTCGACGGCAACCATCATCTGCTCGGTCTCGGCGAACTCCCAGGCGGCGCGGTCGACCATCGACGGCTCGGCGTAGACCCCGGTCCGCTCGCTCATCGCTCGGAATTCGAGATCGCCGACCGCCAGGGCCAGCAGGTACGAGGGAATCGCCTGCGGCATGGAGAAGCGATAGACGCCGTCGGCGCTACGCTCGGTGGGGTTCTCGGCGCTCATCACCGCCAGCAGCCGCGGCGGCACGCGCACCGTGGCCTCGTAGGTCATGCGCACTCCCGGAGTGTCCTGGCAGGGTACCCAGGTCCTCGCCAGCACGGCCTGGCTCTGGGTGAACAGGAACGGGTGCTCGCCGCCGGCGCTCTGGGCCGGATCCAGCCACAACAGGGCGGCGGCATCCGGGCTGCTGCGGTAGTCGACGTGGACCACCCGCGTCTCGGGCGTCACCTCGACGCGCAACCCGCGGCCCAGGAAGGGGCGATCTTCGCCGAGCTCGAAGTTCGGTTCGGTACCGTCGTCGAGAGTCACGCTGAGGATCTCGAGATCCCGGGTGTCGAGGAAGACCGCGTCGGCCGGGGCACGGCGGTCGAGGGTCAGGGACGCCCGCCCGGTGAGCACGCGCTTTTCGAAATCGACGGAGAGGTCCAGATCCAGGTGGCTGACAGCGATCTCGGTGGGCCGGGCCACGGAGTGGATATCGGCGGCCGGTCTCGGCGGCTCGTCGGCGCTCTCGGGCGCCGGCGATGTGCAGGCGGTCAGCAGAATCATCGGCAAGGCCATGGAGCTGAAGGGTCGGCGGTCGGGCATCGGTGGGGTCCTCGGTGGTGAAGCGGAGATGTAGAGCCGGGGGAACGGATTATACGTGCCGCCCGCCCGCCGACCGAGTCTCGAGGGTACCGCGGACGCTTACTCGCCGGTTTCCTGGATCGATCTCAGGAAGTAGACGAGCTGGGTGATCTTCTCCGCCACCACGGCATCGTCCTGGGTGTCGGTGGCCACCTTGAAGGCGTCGCCCCAGATCGGCATGTCGCGGTTGCCGTGGCCCTGGACGTCTTTGCGGCCGTCGATGAGCTCGCGGATCTCCTCGAACGGGAACTCGCCCTCGCGCCGAGCGCTGATCCGGGTCAGATCCGAGGGCGGGATCTTGAGCACGTCGGCGACGATGCCGTCGCCCCGGGCCTGGTTGCCGTGGCAGCTGCGGCAGTAGACGCGGTACGAGGCCCGGCCCCTGCCGATCCGCTCCATCACGCGCTCGTCGTCCACGTCCTGCGCCCGGGCGGCAGGAGTGTCCGTCGTCAGGACGACGGCGAGCACGAGGACTGAGATGGAGGCGACCAGGAGCTTTCTCTTCAGGGTGTGGGCCGAGTTTCTCATGGCGGTGCCTCCAATGTTCGTGAACCCCCAATTCGACGGTAGCACGCAAGTTTCCATGCCGCCCCCTCCGGGCGGGTGGTTCGAGGAACCGCCGTTTCGAAGGGGGCCAAGGGTTCGCGGGCCGGATATGATCGCCCGGTCATGCTTGCCAAACCAGGCAGCGACGAGGAGCTGAGGCTCTTCGCCGAGCTGCAACAGCGACTCCCGGAGCTCTTCAAGCAGGTCTTCCCCGATCCGCTCGAGCCCCGCACCGTGGTGGTGATCCCCAGCCTGTCGCTGGACGTGGAGTTCCTGGCCAGGATCGCCGGCGTGCAGCACTACGAGGAGCGCATGCTGTGCATGTTGATGCTGCTGCGCCTGCCGCGGACGCACGTGATCTTCGTCACCAGCGCTCCGGTGCACGCGACGATCATCGACTACTACCTGCATCTGCTGGCCGACGTGCCCGGTGCCCACGCCCGCCGGCGCCTGTCGCTGATGAGCTGCCACGACTCCTCGAGCGCACCGCTGACCAGGAAGATCCTCGACCGCCCCCGGCTGGTCGCTCGCATCCGTCAAGCGATCCCCGATCCGCGGACGGCTCACATGACGTGCTTCAACTCTTCGGATCTCGAGCGCAGCCTGGCGGTCCAGCTCGGCATCCCGATCTACGGCTGCGACCCGGCCCTGGTGCACCTGGGCTCGAAGAGCGGCGGCCGCGAGATCTTTCGCCAGGCCGGCATCCTGATGCCCGACGGTTTCGAGCGACTGAACAGCGAGGCCGAGGTCGTTGACGCTCTCACCGAGCTCAAGCGGCGCCAGCCGGAGCTCGAGCGCGCCGCGGTCAAACACGAGGAAGGCATGTCGGGCGAGGGCAACGCGGTGTTTGCCTACACCGGTTCGCCCGAGGGCCAGGGCCTGCGTGCCTGGGTGAAGTCCGAGCTGCCCAAGCGCATCGTGTTCGAGGCCAAGGGCGAGACCTGGGAGAGCTACCTGGCGAAGTTCCAGGAGATGGGTGGCATCGTGGAGGCGTTCATCGACGGCGAGCCCAAGCGCTCGCCGTCAGTCCAGTGCCGGATCGATCCGCTGGGCCAGCCGGCGGTGATCTCGACTCACGACCAGGTGCTGGGCGGGCCGTCGAAGCAGATCTTCAAGGGCTGCACCTTCCCCGCCGAGGAGGATTACCGGCTGACGATCCAGGACGCTGGCATGAAGGTCGCTGACGTGCTGCGCCGGCAGTCCGTAGTCGGCCGCTTCGGGGTGGATTTCGTCTCGGTGCAGCGCGACGGCGTCTGGCAGCACTACGCGATCGAGATCAACCTGCGCAAAGGCGGCACCACCCACCCGTTCATGACCCTGCAGTTCCTGACCGACGGCATCTTCGACCCGGAAACCGGCCTCTACCGCACGCCGACCGGCCAGGCGCGTTTCTACTACGCGTCGGACAACCTGAAGAGCTCCGACTACCAGGGCCTGCTGCCCCAGGACCTGATCGACATCGCGGTCGACCGCAAGCTCCACTTCCACGGCACCTCGCTCCAGGGCGTGGTCTTCCACCTCATCGGAGCGCTGTCGCAGTTCGGCAAGCTGGGGGTGGTGTGCGTCGCCGAATCCGTCGACGGTGCCCGTGACCTCTACGCCAGCACCGTCCGGGTGCTCGACGACGAGGCGCGACGGGTATAGCCGCCCGGCACCGGCGATCTACAACTTCCGCAGGCTCGCCAGCACGGCGTCTGCCAGCTGGTCGATCACGGCCTCGTCCATCGGCGTCGACAGCGCGCCGGCGCCGGTGTGGATCGCCATGACGCCGTGGTCGTAGAGGCCGTCGACGAAGTGGCTCAGCAGCGCCTTCTCCTCGGCCGAGGGGTAGGACGACCGGTAGTCGGTCGGCGCCTCGGCCTTCATGTGAATGCGGAACATGGAGCCGGCGCCGGTGACGCTGGCGGGCGCGCCGGCGACGGCGATCGCCTCCTCGATGCGGGCGCGCGCGAGGGTGCCCAGACGGTTCATGCGGGCGACGGCCTCGGCGTCGTAGAGCTTCATGGCGGCGGCGCCGGCGGTAATCGTCAGCGGGTTGGCCGAGAAGGTGCCGGATTGGGGCAGGCGCGGGCCGCCGGCGCCTGCCGAGAAGACCTCCATCACCTCGGCGCGGCCGGCGAGGGCGCCGACGGGGAGGCCGCCGCCGATGACCTTGCCCATGGCGGTGAGGTCGGGGCTCACGCCGTAGCGCGTCTGCATTCCGCCGACCTCGGTGCGGAAGGTGATCACCTCGTCGAGCACCAGCAGCGCGCCGTCTTCACGGGTCCAGTCCCGCAGGGCGACCACGTAGGCGTCTTTTGCCGGGATCAGGCCGAGCCGGTGGGGCATCAGGTCGAGCACCACGCAGGCGATCTCGCCGCGGTGCTCGTTCAGCACCGCCACGGCGGCCTCGGGGTCGTTGTAGGGCAGCACCACCACTTCCTGCAGCACGCTCTCGGGCGTGCCCTTGGCCAGCGGCACCGAGGCCGGGCGCTCGGCGGGACCCCAGTTGTGCGGCGCGGGCGCCTGGCTGACCTCGGCGTAGTCGTAGCCGCCGTGGTAGGTGCCCTCGACCTTGGCGATCTTGTGCCGGCCGGTGTAGGCGCGCGACGCTTTCATCGCCGCCATGACCGCCTCGGTTCCCGAGTTCATGAAACGCATCTTCTCGAAGCCCGGAGCCCGTCGCCTGAGCTGCAGGGCGTAGTCGATCTCAGCCCGGGTCGCCATGGTGTAGGCGGTGCCGTGTTCGAGCTGCGCCGTCACCGCCGCGGTGACCGCCGGGTGGGAATGGCCGTGGATCAGGGCCGCCATGTTGTTGGCGAAGTCGATCCGTTCCACCCCGTCGACGTCGACGATCCGGCAGCCGCTCGCGCGCTCGGCGTAGATGGGGTGCGGCGCGCGCAACAGCGTGTTGCGGCTGACGCCGCCGGCCAGCACCTCCCGGGCCTGTTCGAAGAGCTCCGCGCTGCGGTCGGTCGTGGGGGCCTGGGTTTTGTGAGCAGTCATGGGGATCTCCGCACTCGGGGCGTTCACGGGCGTTTCCGTGCCGTGAGTGTGCATGTCTTTCTCCTCAGCGGATGGGCTGAAGCGGTGCGCCGGACTTTTCTCGTACTTCGGCCTCGGTCACGCCCGGGGCGAGCTCCGAGAGCCGGAATCCCGCGGGCGTCACGTCGACGACCGCGAGGTCGGTGAAGATGCGGGAGACTACGCCCTTGCCGGTCAGCGGGAAGGAGCATCGCTCGACCAGCTTGGGCTCGCCGGTCTTGGTCGTGTGCTGGGTGATGACGAAGATGGTCTCCACCCCGGCCACCAGGTCCATCGCGCCGCCGACGGCGGGGATGGCGCCGGGGCGGCCGGTGGACCAGTTGGCCAGGTCGCCTTCGGCCGACACCTGCATGGCCCCCAGCACGCACACGTCGATGTGCCCGCCGCGGATCATCGCGAAGCTGTCTGCGTGGTGGAAGAACGAGGCCCCGGGCACGATGGTGACCGGCTTCTTACCGGCGTTGATCAGCTCCGGCTCCTCCTCGCCGGCGGCCGGCGGCGGTCCCATGCCCAGCAAGCCGTTCTCGGTGTGGTAGATGAACTCGCGGCCCTCGGGAACGAAGCGCGCCACCAGCTCCGGGATGCCGATGCCGAGGTTCACGTAGGAGCCTTCGGGGATGTCCCGGGCGGCGCGTGCGGCCATCTGCTCGCGGCTCCAGCCGGTGGGCTTTCGGGAGTCGGCGCTCATGGATAGCTCCTCCCCTCGGCGATCAGGCGCGACTCCTGTACCGGCTCGGCAACCTCGACGATCCGGTCGACGAAGATGCCGGGAGTCACCACGTGCTCCGGATCGATGGCGCCGGCCTCGACCACGCGGCACGCCTGGACGATCGTGGTGGCGGCCGCCATGCACATCAGCGGCGCGAAGTTCCTTGCCGTCTGGTGGTAGGTGAGGTTGCCCATGCGGTCGGCGCTGTCGCACTTCACCAGGGCGAAGTCGGCTTTCAGCCAGGGCTCCATGACGTAGGTCCTGCCCTCGAGCTCGCGGACCTCCTTGCCCTCGGCGAGCGGTGTCCCCACCGCGGTCGGGGTGAAGAACGCGGGAATGCCGGCGCCGCCCGCGCGGATGCGCTCGGCGAGCGTGCCCTGCGGCACCAGCTCGAGCTCGATCTCGCCCGCCCGGTAGAGCTCGGGGAACACCTTCGAATGGCTCGAGCGCGGGTAGGAGCAGATCATCTTGGCGACCTGGCCGTTGCCGATCAGCGCCGCCAGGCCGACCTCGCCGTTGCCGGTGTTGTTGTTGATCGCGGTGAGGTCCCTGGTGCCCTGGTCGATCAGCGCGTGGATCAGCTCGACCGGGCTGCCGACCTCGCCGAAGCCGCCGATCATCACCACGGCCCCGTCACCGATGCACGAGACCGCTTGCGCGGCCGAGTCGATCGTCTTGTCGATCATTTTGCGTCTGCGCCCCTTTGGGGCGACAGCTCGGCCAGGGCCGAAGAAAGCTCCTCTTCGATCAGGCCGAGCTCTTTCTCGAAGAAGAACTCGGGGGTGTCGTAGGGCTCGAGCAGGGCGACGTTGTTGGTGTCGCGGTCGTATTTGGCGAGGAACACGGGATCCAGCCACCGCATGTCGCGGCCTTCTGAAAACTTCAGCGCGAAGACCTTCTCGCCCGCCACCTGCGCCGTGCCCAGGATCGAGACCTTGCCCGCCGAGGTGGTCATCGAGACGTGGCGCGACGGACGGTTGATCGAAGGTAGCGAACGGTAGATCTTGTCGTAGACCCGGTGGACGTCGGCCAGCGGCGCCGAGAAGTAATGGTGCTCACCCGTCGGTCGCGCGCAGTAGATAGAGTGGAAACCGATGCACAGCATGCCGAGGATGTTGGCCAGGTCGATCCAGCTCTCGGCCGACTTGTCGACGTCGATGCCGCCCGCATCGTCCGGGAACAGGCTGATGTGCTTCATCATCGGGCTCTGGCTGCGGATCACCACCCGGTGTGCCTGCAGGCGCCGGATGGCGGCGACGGTCAGCGGGTTCAGGACCTCGCGCGGGGTCGAGAAGTGGGTCATCCACGCCACCTGGATGCCGCCTTCGTTGAGTCGGTCGAAGAGCTCGAGCATCCGTGAGTATTTAGGCAGCAGAACCAGCTCCGGCTCGTAGGTGAGCGCCCGGCTGCCCAGCCGCACGCACTTGACGTGGATCAGGCTCGGGTCTTCGAGCAGCGGGGTGACGTAGCGCTCGAACCGTTCGGCGCTCAGGTAGCCGGCATCGCCGCCGGTGATCAGCAGGTCGTTGATCTCCGTGTGCGCCCGCAGGTATTCGTGCACCTGTTCGATGTCTCGCTGCACGAACATGTCCTCGTCGCCCCGCACCTGGGCGTGCCGGAAGCAGTAGGTGCAGAAAGAGAAGCAGTGCTGCGTCTGTTGGTCGAAGATGAGCTGGATCTGCGGGTACTTGTGCTGGCTGCCCTGGACCACCTCGACCTCGCCCGCGTCGTTGGTGAACCACGGCTTGTTGAGCAGCTGCTTACCGTCGTGCGGGTTGGTCTCGCGCATGTAGTCCGCGGCGACGCGCTGCCGTTCTTCCCTGGTGGCGGCCCTGGCGTAGGCGAGGGCGACGTCCCGGCGGATCATTCCGGGCTGTGGGAAGACGAGCTGGAACATCGAGTCGGTAGCGAAGCTCTGCCAATCGATGCTGTTGAGCGTGTGCCGGGTGGCGAGGAAGCGGTAGACGTCGATAAACAGCTCGCGCTCCGTCTCAAAGCCGATCTCGATGCCGTGCTGCTTCAGCTCGCGGCACACCTCGCGAAAGCCCGAGATGCCGGCGTAGCTTGCCTTGCTGGTGAACAGCGGCGGCTCGGTGGCCTGGAGGCCCGAATACCTTGGATAGAGTGTGTGAAGCCGATGGACGAGGCCGGTGGGCAGGAGCCCTTCCTCGATGATCGTCCGGACGACCTCGGGGCGGTAGCCACGGTCTTCGAGGACCTGGCCGCCGGCTTCCGCCGTCACGAGGGACTGCTGCATGAACTACCCCCTTTGCCCGGGCACAACTTCCCCGGGAGATTGAAGCTCAGCCTACGGCGGCGGATTCCGGGCCGCACCACCCGGGTGGGTGGTTTGGCGGGTGGCCTTCAGGCGGGCGCGCGGTCAGGCCGCGGCGCCGGGCAGACGGACCCGGAAGACCGAACCCTCGCCGAGACGGCTTTCGACTTCCACCCGGCCGCCGAGCAGGCGCGCCGCGTGCTTGACGATAGCGAGCCCCAGGCCGGTGCCGCCCTGCTCCCGCGCCCGCCCTTTGTCGACCCGGTAGAAGCGCTCGAAGATGCGCGCCACCGCCGCCTCGGGGATGCCGATGCCGGTATCGGCGACCTCGATCACGGCCTCGTCCCCGTCCGTGGCCAGCGCCATGCGCACCTCGCCACCGGGGCGGTTGTACTTGATGGCGTTCTCCACCAGGTTCAGCACCAGGTTGTCGAGCTCGCTGCGAGATCCCCGGATCCTCGGGGAGTCGTCCGCCGCGAGAATCAGATCGACCTCGCGCTCACGAGCCAGGGGGTTCAGGGCTTCGACCGCCCGGCGCGCTGCCTCGCCGAGATCGATCACCTCGGCGTCCGCGATCTGCTCGATCTGCTCGAGCCGGGCGAGGGCGAGCTGATCCCGCAGCAGGGCCTCCAGGCGCTGGCACTGATCCAGGATGCGACTGACGAACCGGGGGCCGATCTCGGGATCTTCCAACGCTCCGTCTTCCAGGCTCTCGGCATAACCGCGGATCGCCGTCAGTGGAGTCTTGAGCTCGTGCGAGACGTTGGCGACCAGGTCGCGGCGCGTTTCTGCCTGCCGCCGCTCCTCGGCCAGCTCGCGGTCCGCGATCCCCCTCCAATGCTGACGCTCCTCGGCCAGCTCGCGGCCCTGTACCCGCAGCCGTTCAGCCAGCAGGTCCAGGCTTCGCGCGAGGGCCGCGATCTCGCCCACGGCCGCCGGCGCCTGGGCGCGACTCGCGAGATCGCCGCCGGCCAGTCGTTCCGCGTCTTTCGCGAGATCTCTCAAGGGCCGAAGGACGCGGCGGTTCAGCCACCACGAGATCAGCGCCAGGCTGGCGAGCGCCGCGACGGCGGCCACCACGGCGGTGCCCGCCACGGCGGTGCCCGCCATCATGGACGCTCGCCGCGCAGGCGGTATCCGACTCCGACCACCGTTTCGATGCGGTCGCCGGCACCGCCCAACTTGCGACGCAGGCGGCGGACATGGGTGTCGACGGTACGGCTGTCGACGTCGTCTCTGTAGCCCCAGACGTCGCGCAGGAGATCGGCTCGCCGCTGCACCCGGTCGCGGCGCTCGGCGAGCACGGTCAGTAGCCGGAACTCGGTGGCGGTCAGAGCCTGCTCCTCGCCGGCGACCCAGGTCCGGTGACCTTCGACGTCGATCCGGATCTCGCCGGTCTCGAGCAGCGACCGTGACGTCGCGGCCGCCCGGCCGCGACGCAGCACTGCCTTGATCCGCAAGATCACCTCCCGTGGGCTGAACGGCTTGGTGATGTAGTCGTCGGCCCCGAGCTCCAAGCCGACGATGCGGTCGGTCTCCTCGTCCTTCGCCGTCAGCATGATCAGCGGCACGTCGGCGGTGGCCGGGTCGCGCTTCAGGAGGCGCGTGAGCTCGAGTCCGTCGAGCCCGGGCAGCATGAGATCGAGAAGCAGCAGGTCGGGCGGGTCGCGTCGAAGAGCCGGCAGCGCGGTGTCACCCTCGGTCAGGACTCGGACGGCGAAACCCTCCCGCTCCAGGTTGTACTGCAGCACTTCGGCGATCGCCGGCTCGTCCTCGACGATGGTGATCCTGGCTCTCGTCATCTTCATACGATCTTAGTCGCTCGCCGGAGCGGCCGCTATCATAGGGACATGACGCTGTCTTTCCTGACGAGACTGCGGGATCGTCTGGGCGGCGGCAGCGAGACCCTGACCCCTGTGCCTGGCGAGAGACTCCGCCTCTCCGGCAAGGCCCTCAGGGTTCCGCTCCTGGGATCTTCCTTCGAGGTGGAGATGGGCCGACAGAGGCTGCAGATCCATCCGGATCTGACTCTCGATCCCGGCGGCCGCGCTTCATCTCCGGACTTTCTGCTGTTCGATCCCGAGCGCTATTTCCCAGGCCCCGCCCACTTCCTCAGGTTGGCACCGGGCCAGAAGGTGGCGATCAGTCACGGCGTCGAGGATCAGAAGCAGCTCTTCAGCTTCCCGCGGGAAGCCTATCGCCGGTATTTCCAGGTCCGCCACGAGGGCGACGCCCTGGTCTTCAAGGATCCCATCTCCGAGCTCGGGACCTATCTCTCGGTGCTCGCTGGCGAGGGTGAGGGCGGGCACCTCCTGGAACGCCGCCGGCAAGCGCTGCGACAGGTCATGGGCATCTTCGGCGGGGCTCTCGAGCCACTGCCGTCCGAGGCCGCGCTGACGGATCTCGAGCGGGTGAACCGCCTGCTGCGCGACGCTCCGCACCGCCCAAAGGATGCCGACGGCAATGCCGGTGGCCTGCTGGAGCTACCCGCGGGCTTGACGCCGGTGGTGGTGGGCGATCTGCACGCCCGGGTCGACAATCTGCTCAAGATCCTGAGCGAGAACGGCTTGATAGGAGCCCTGGAGCGGAGGGAAGCGGCCCTGATTCTGCTTGGCGACGAGGTCCACCAGGAGACCGAGGGTCAGATCGAGGAGATGGATAGCTCGGTCCTGATGATGGATCTCCTGGTCAAGCTCCGGCTGCGTTTTCCCGCCCAGGTGTTCTTTCTCCTCGGCAACCACGACAGCTTCTCGACCGAGGTGATGAAGCAAGGGGTCCCCCAGGGTCTGTTGTGGCGCAAACGGCTCCAGGCACTTCGTGGCGAGGAATATGTGGAGCAGATGGAGTTGCTCTACCGGCAACTGCCGTTGGTCGCTGTCTCGGACAGCTTCGTCGCTTGTCACGCCGGCCCGCCCCGTTCCCGGGTCTCGCGAGAGACGCTGATCGACATCCGGCGTTTCCCCGGTCTGGTCCACGAGCTGACCTGGACCCGAGCGAGGACGCCGGGTTTTCCGGCGGGTTATGGCCCGTCCGATGTCAGCCGGTTCCGCAAGTCGCTGGGGCTGGCCGAGGGAACCGCGTTCATCGTCGGGCACCACCCGGTTTCCGAGGATTCCACGGTGTGGCTCAACGCCAGGCGAGTGGCGAATCACCACGTCGTCTTCAGCGCCAAGTCCGACGAGATCGGTTCGATGATCGGGATCGACGGCGAGATGGTGCCGCACGTCTACCCGGCCGAGCCGCTCTTGCGCTGGGTCAACGAGCAGACGCGCTGACCTCGCGCTGCGCCGGTCACCGCGAGATCCGCCGGGGCCGGCCGCCGAACTCTTGCCGGACGTAGACGACGAAACCGTTCGTGTCAAAGTGGCGAGCCAGCTCTTCGTAAACTCCCACCTGTGCCTCCACGATCTCCAGGGAGACGTTCTGGTCGACCGGATGGAGGCCCTTCTTGGCCCGCTCCGTGCGGACGGCAAGAAGGCGCTCCGGAGGCAGCAGCTGGAAGTCGAAGGCGAATCTGGCGCGCCAGTCGATGCGCCAGAACCGGCGTTCGGGGGATGGCAGCCGGATGCGCTCGAAGTCGACCGGGGCTCGTGATGACAGCCATTCGTCGTCGAACACCGCCAGGCTCTCCCGGTGACCCGTGAACGGGATGCCGATATGCACTTCTCGCGGCCGGTAGGTCAGTGCGGAGCTCTGCCACCAACGCTTCTCGCCGAGATCGAGAAACCCCTCCTGGGGCCACCCCCCGAGCTTGCCGACAAGCGTCGTCTTGCCGCTCCCCGGCGGTCCGGTGACCAGGATCTGCCGGAAATGGACGCTCGCGGGGAACTCGACGCCCTTGATCGTCTTCAGATCGTCGATCTCCGCGGTGGCCAACCCCATGCGATCTCCTACCAGTGGAAGAGCCCCGTGAGCGCGAAGAAGAACACCGCCGCCAGCATTCCCGCCACCGGCAGGGTGAAGACCCAGGAGAGCAAGATGCCGCCGACCACCCGCAGGTCGAGCGCCCCCAGCCCCCGGGCGACGCCGACTCCGACCACCGAGCCGACGACCACGTGGGTGGTGGACACCGGCAGCCCGGTGCGGGAGGCCAGCACCACGGTCGCCGCGGCGGCCAGGCTGGTGCAGAAGGCCCGACTGGGGGTCAGCTCGGTGATCTTGGTACCGAGGGTCCGAATGACCTTGTATCCCAACGTGAAGATGCCGAGCACGATGCCGCCGCCGCCGAGCAGCAGGATCCACGGCGGCAAGCTGGAGGACTGGGCCACTTCGCCCCCCGACTGGACGATACTCACCACCGCGGCCAGGGGACCGACGCCGTTGGCGACGTCGTTGGAGCCGTGGGCGAAGGCCATGGCGCAGGCGGTGAAGATCATCATTGGGGTGAAGACCTTCTCGACGCTGGCGAACTGGAAGTCGCGGTCGGCGCCGGGATCGGCTTCGACCCGTCGGATGAGAGCCCAGCCGATGGCCGCGACCAGTACGCCGACGGCGGCGGCCGCGATCACGCTCATCCGCGCGCTGAGATCGAGGTCGAGGTGCTTCAGGCCCTTGAACAGGCTGATGAGAGAGATGACGAAGCCAACCAGGAAAACGTAGGCCGGGCCCCAGCGCCGGGCGCTCTGCAAGGGATTGCCGGTGTTGAGGATCAGGACCCGGATACTCATCATCAGGAGGAAGGCGAGCAGTCCGCCCAGCAGCGGAGACACCATCCAGCTCACCACGATCTGACCGATCCGCACCCACTCGACCGCGTGTTGGCCGATGCCCACGGCGGCGAAGCCCACCATGGCGCCGACGATGGTGTGCGTGGTCGATACCGGCCAGCCCCGGTTGGAGGCCACCATCAGCCAGACGGCGGCGGCCAGCAGCGCCGCCAGCATGCCGAGCACCAGTACGTGTGGGCGATCCGCGACAGAAACGGGATCGACGATGCCCTTGCGGATGGTCTCGGTCACGTGGCCGCCGGCGAGGACCGCGCCGGCGAGCTCGAAGACGGCGGCGATGAGGATCGCCTGCCGCACCGTGATGGCGCGCGAGCCCACCGGGCCGCCCATGGCGTTGGCCAGGTCGTTGGCGCCGATCCCCCAGGTCATGTACAGACCGAAGATCACCGCCAGGGCGATGAGCACGTCACCGTAGACCGCGATGATCTCCATGGCTACTAGAGAAAGATCCCTTTGAAGAAGAAGAAGAAAAACGCCGCCGTCAGGGCGCCGATTGGCAGGGTGACGACCCACGAGGTGACGATGCCCAGGACCACCCGTAGGTCGATCGCGGCGATTCCTCGAGCCAGGCCGACGCCCATCACCGAACCGACGATGATGTGGGTGGTCGAGACCGGCAGCCCGAGCCGTGAGGCGATGACCACGGTGGCCGCGGCGGCCAGCTCGGCACAGAAGCCGCGGCTGGGCGTCAGCTCGGTGATCCGTTTGCCGATGGTCTTCATCACCCGGTAGCCCAGGGTGGACAGACCGACGACGATGCCGGCGCCGCCGAGGAGCAGGATCCAGATCGGCAGCGCCGAGCTCTGCGCCACTTCGCCGGTACTGGCGATCGAGACGACCGCGGCCAGCGGGCCGATGCCGTTGGCCACGTCGTTCGAGCCGTGGGCGAAGGCCATGGAACAGGCGGTGAACACGCACAGCGGCGCGAACACCTTTTCCACCGAGGCGTAGTGGAACGATCTCTCGGCCGTCTCATCCACCTGCACGCGTTGGATCAGGCTCCTGCCGACGATCGCGATGATGAGACCGACGACGAATGCGACCACGAAGCTCTGCACGGTGGTGAGCTCCAGCTTGAGGTGTTTCAGACCCTTGAACATCGTCACCAGAGCGATCAGCACGCCCATGAAGAAGACATACACCGGCCCCCAGCGCTTGGCTGCCGCGAGCGGCGACTCGTTGTCGAGAATGAGCTTGCGCACCGACAGCGCCAGGACGAAGGCGAAAGAGGCCCCCAGCATCGGCGAGATCAGCCAGCTGGCGACGATGCTACCGACCTTGCCCCACTGCACCGCCTCCATCCCCAGGCCGACGATGCCAAAGCCGATCAGCGCGCCGACGATGGTGTGGGTGGTGGAGACCGGCCAGCCGAACCAGCTCGCGACCATCAGCCACAGTCCGGCCGCCAGCAGTGCCGACAGCATGCCCAGGACCAGGATCTCGGGCGACGGCACGTAGTCCGCGTTGATGATTCCCTTGCGTATCGTCCCGGTGACGTGGCCGCCCGCCAGGACCGCGCCGGTGAACTCGAAGACCGCGGCGATGAGGATCGCCTTCTTGACCGTGATCGCCCCGGAGCCCACCGAGGTGCCCATGGCGTTGGCGACGTCGTTGGCGCCCACGCCCCAGGTCATGTAGAGGCCGAAGATGACCGCCAGCACGATGAAGACCATTGCGAATTCCATGATTCAAGCTCCTCTCTTCACCGTGCGACCAGAAGGCGCAGCCGGTCGCCGACGTCTTCGGCGAAGTCGGCGATGTCGCCCAGATTCTGAAACAGCTCGTACCAGAGAAAGAACGTGGGCGCCGACATGTCGTCGCCGTGCTGATAGAGGATCCGGGTGAGCTCGATGCCCTGGTCGTCGCTCTTTGTTTCGATCTTCGAGAGCTCCTGCACCATCTCCTCTACCTGTTCCACCTCGCGGCCGCGGAAGCCCATCTCCAGAAGCTCGTCGAGCAGACCGATCACTTTCTTGCACTGCACGACGGCGTCGACGTTGCACTGGACGTAGGGCGTCAGCAGCTCCCGGAACATCTCGGGAATCTCGAGCGGCCGGATCGTCACCAGACCGGCGACGTCCTGGGCGGTGTCGGCGATCGAGTCCTGCGCGTGCAAGAGATCGAGCAGGTCACGCCGGTCGATGGGCATGAACAGGCTCTTCGGCAGCTGGGCGCGAATCTGGTTCTTGATGTCGTCGGCCTCGTTCTCGAGTGCGAAGATGCGGTCCCTGTGGGCCGCGACCCGCTCGTCGTCACCGGCGAGCAGCGCCTCGAATAGCGGCACCACCTCGGACGCGCACTCCGCGACCGCCTCCATGTGCTTCTGGGTCGGCTTGAACGGCGACTTTCCGAACAGACCGGCGATGGGATTGCTTCCAAACATAGGGGGGATCCTCCTCTTGTGCTTCCTCTTCGGACCGAGGCCGGGAGTCGGGTGAGTTCTCTACCCTGATGCTAAAGGGAAAGGAGCTCTCGTGAGACCACCCCGGAAGGTCGTTTCCAGATCGAAAGCACCACCTGCCGGGAGTGGATGGCGCGAGCCGGAGGTCAGGGTTGACGATTCGGCCCTGACCAAGGTAAGCGCCGACTCCCTCGGTTTGAGCGAGGCTAAAAAACGCGTCGATCCGGCTTGCTTGCGTGACGGCTCAGCTCACTCGGATCGGTTGCAGTCTGGAACCGCAGCCAGGCGAGCTTGACGAGCTGCACCCGGCAACTGGTCCCGGTCTGTCCGATCCGGCCCGAACCGGAGTATATTGCGCATCGCGGCCACGCGGATTTCACTGACTGCATACGGGACCGCCTTTCCCGAGGCATCAAGATGAAAGATCAACAGTCCAACGCTCCGGCCGACAGCAAACACCCGAGCTGGCGTACGACGGTGCATCTGTTCGCCTTCGGGCTGCTGACAGCGTTGGTCCTCCTGTTCGCCAAGGGCCCTCCGGTCGCCCGCCAGAACCTGGCGCGGGTCACCTTCACCACGGCCGACGTGGCCCAGGTTCGCGCCACCTTCGAGCGCACCTGGAGCCGCCCGCCGACGGCCGTCGAGCTGCAGAGCGCCTTCGAGCGCTACGTCCGCTCGGAGGTCCTGTACCGCGAGGCGCTCGAGCGGGGCCTCGACCGCAACGACCCGGTGGTGAAGATGTCGCTGGTGCGCAAGATCACCATGCTCGGCACCGCCCAGACCCAGGCAGCCGAGCCGACGGACGAGGAGCTCGAGGCCTACTTCGACCTGCGCGCCGAGCGCTACCGCGTCCCGGCGTCGCTCAGCCTGGTGCAGGTGTATCTCAACCGCGACCGGCGTGCCGAGAGCATCGACCAGGACGCCGCGCGGCTGCTGGCAGAGCTGCTCGGGGAGGATCCCGGACCGGAGGCGCTAGCCGGATGGGGCGACGCCTCGATGCTGCCGGGCGCGGTCGCGGACGCCTCGGAAGACGAGATCGCCCGCACCTTCGGCGAGGACTTTCGCCAGGCTGTCGTGTCCCTGCCGGTCGGACCGTGGCAGGGACCGGTCGAATCGGTTTTCGGCCTCCACCTGATGAAGATCACCCACCGCCAGGACTCGCGCATCCCGGATTGGTCCGAGGTTCGGGACCGCATCGCCACCGACCTGCTGTACGAGGGGCGCAAGGCGGCCGAGGACCAGTTCTACGCCGAGGTCCTGCCCCGCTACCAGGTGGTCTACGACGACGGGGTCGGCGCCGCCCTCGAGGGCCCCGCCCCCGGTGGCGGCAGCCTAGCCGCCACCGGTGAGTGACGGAGCCACCATGAAGCGGGTCGCGGCATGGGTCCTCCTGCAGGTGGCGCTCGCCGCGGGCGCCGCGGCCGACCTCGCCAACCCGTCGACCCTGACGATCCAGGAGACCGAGCCTTCACGCTTCACCGTCGAGCTGACGCTACCGGTGATCCAGGGGCGCGTGGTCAAGGCCAGACCGATCCTGCCGGACGTCTGCGTCGCCCTTGGCGAGCCCGAGGTGCGCGGCGACGCCTCGAAGGCGATCCGGACCTGGACCATGACCTGCGATCCAGCGCGGTTGGTGGGCGCGGCGCTGGGCATCCAGGGTCTGCTCGGCACGGCGCTCGACGTGCGGCTGACGTTCGAGACCCTGGACGGCCGGAAGCACGCCCGTCAGCTGCGGCCGACCCAGGCGTTCTTCGTCATCCCGCCGCCGCCAACGCTGACCGAGCTCGCCCTGGACGCCGGCCGCCAGGGTGCCGAGCGACTGCTGCAGCGGGCGGAGATGGCGCTCCTGATGCTGGTCACATTGCTCCTCGGGGTCCGTCGGCGGGCATTCCTGGTGGCGCTGATCGCCTTCGCCGCGGCCCAGGGCCTGGGCCAGTGGTTGGCCGGGGAGCGCTGGATGGTGATGTCGCCCTTCCTGCCCGGCGCCGCGGCCGCGGCCACCGCTTGGCTGTTCGGGGTGGAGCTTCTGGGGCGCCCCGTGTTGCAGCCGGGCTGGTGGCGGCCGCTGGCCGCGCCGATGCTCGTGCTCGGGGCGCTGTACGGCGCGGCCCGGCCGCAGACCGTGCCGACCGCGGGGCTCTCCGCCGGGGAGCAGGGCCTGTCGCTGGTGCTCTTCGCGGCCGGCGCCCTGGCCGGCCTGCTGCTGTTGACGCTCTGGGCCCACCAGCTGCGCATGGCGCTCGCGGTCCTCTCCGCCAGCGCGCGGGAGCGGTGGACCTCGCGGGTGGCGTACGCGTCCGTGGTGCTGGCGGGCGGTCTCTTCTTCTACCGGACGAGCGCGCCGTACTTCATCGGCGGGGTCGATCCGGCCGTGCCGTTGGTCACGCTGATCACCGCCGCCGCGCTCGGTCTCTGGTGCCGCCGCGACCATGGCGCTGCCGGCCTCGCCCTGGCGCTGGTCGCCGGCGCCGCCGGGGTGGTCGTGAGCTTTCACGGCACCCTGCCCCTGGCCTCGTTGGCCGTCTTTGGCCTGCTGGCGCTGATCGGAGCCCGGCTCCTGCTCGAGCAACGCTGGCCGCTGTGGCTGGCCCTTCTCGTCGTCGCTTTCACCGCGCTCTACCAGGGGTATCACGCCGGGCGGATCCTGCGCCACGACACGACCCTGCCGGTGGCCAACGCCGCCTCGATGGGCGTGTTGCTGGCCGCCGTCTTCTTCGTCTGTTACCGGGCCCTCCCGGCCGACGCGACCGCCGAGCGGCCCTCGCTCCGGGTCCCCGGGCTCCTCGCCCTGGCGCTGGCCACGCTCTGGCAGCTCGCCGAGCATCGCGAGTGGGCGGGTGGGCCGGTGGCCTCGGATCTGGCGATGGGGATGGCGCGCCTGCCGGTGCTGGCGATCCTCCTGCTGGTCGGCGCCTGGCTGCTCTGGCCCCGGCGACGCCGCTTCGCGGCGCAGCCCGCGGGCGGCACCTCCGGAGTCCACTGGTCCCTGCTCGGGCTGGCCTTCTTCGTCCTCCCCCTGGGCACCCTGCGCCTCGACATCCCTTTCCATGAGCCCGACGCGCCGAGCGCGGACGAGGCCGGCCGGGTGATGGCCGCTCTCCTGACCGATACCTACCTGGCCTTCAACCTGGCGGACGAGGACGCCGCCTTCGACCGCCTGGCCCGCAACCTGTCGCAGGAGCTGGTGGCCGACGTCTACCTCGACAGCCGGCGGCGCCTGACCGCGGGTACCCGGGAGGGCGCCGAGGTGACGGTGCGGGACGTCAGCGTGATGGAGGTCGACGACGCCACGGGCACCGCCGCGGGCGCCTTCACCTACCCCTGCCAGTGGGTGGTCACGGCGCGCGTCCGGCACCTGCAGCACATCCACAACCGCCAGAACGTCTATGCCGGCGAGCTGACGCTCCGGGTCGAGGACGACCGCTGGAAGATCGCCGGCCTCGACCTGCGCAGCGAGGAGCGGGTCGTGCTGTCGTGGAAGAGCTCATGATCGAGGTGAGCAACCCATGATCGAGGTGCGAAACCTCGCCTTCGGCTACCCGCAGGGCGGCTTCGCCCTGTCGGTGACAGCGCTGGCCGTGGCCCCGGGCGAGAGCGTCGCCGTGGTCGGGCCGAGCGGCTGCGGCAAGACGACGCTCCTGCACCTGCTGGCCGGCATCCTGGCCCCGGCGTCGGGCTCGGTGGTGGTCGACGGCGTCGACGTCGCGGAGCTCGGGCGCGAGGACCGCCAGGATTTCCGGGCGCTGGCCGTGGGCCTGGTCTTCCAGGAGTTCGAGCTGCTCGACTACCTCGACGTGCTCGACAACGTGCTGCTGCCCTATCGGGTCAGCCCGGCGCTGACCCTCGACGGGGAGGCCCGGCAGCGGGCCGCCCTACTCGTCGAGCAGGTGGGCCTCGGCGAGAAGAGGTGCTCGTATCCCCGCCGGCTGTCGCAGGGCGAGCGCCAGCGGGTGGCCGTGTGCCGGTCGCTGGTCACCCGGCCCAAGGTGCTCTTCGGCGACGAGCCGACCGCCAACCTCGACGCCGACAACCGCGACCACGTCATGGACACCCTCTTCCGCTACCGCGTAGAGCAGCGGGCGCCGCTGGTGGTCGTGACCCACGACCGCGAGCTGCATGGCCGTTTCGACACCGTCGCCGACGTGCGGGAGCTCACGGCATGAAGCACGTGATCTTCATGGCCTGGCGCTACCTCGGCTTCTACTGGGGCAAAACCGTGGTGCTGGTGGCGTCGATCAGCCTGATCCTCTTCCTGCCGGCCGGGCTGCACGTGCTGGTGGAGCAGGGCGCCGACGTGCTGACGGCGCGAGCCGAGGCGACGCCGCTCTTGATCGGCGCCAAGGGCAGCGCGGTGGACCTGGTGCTGAGCGCCCTCTACTTCCGGCCGCCCCACGGCGAACCCATGCCCCACCGCGAGGTCGGGCGGGTCGACGGCAGCTCTCTGGCGCACGGCATCCCGCTGCACCTGCGCTTCGCCGTCGGCCGGCAGCGCATCCTCGGCACGACGCTCGACTACGCCGAGTTCCGCGGCCTGACGGTGGACCGCGGCCGGTGGTTCGCGATGCTCGGCGAGTGCGTGCTGGGCAGCGAGGCGGCGCGGGCTCTCGGCGTCGACGTCGGCGATCACGTGCTGTCGGCGGCGGGCAGTGCCTTCGACGTGGCCGGCTCGTTCCCGCTCAAGATGCCGGTGGTCGGCGTGCTCGCCCCCACCGGCACGGCCGACGACGAGATCGTGCTGGTCGACCTCAAGACGGCGTGGGTGATCTCCGGGCTGGCCCACGGGCACGAGGACGTGAGCGCGGCCGAAGAGGGCGACGCCCGGGTGCTGCGGCGTGAGGGCGTCGCGCCGCAGGCGCGCACCAACACCAGCAACGTCGCGCCGGAGGCGCGCCCCACCACCAACGTCGTGGCCAGCGCCTCGGTCCTCTCCTACACCGAGATCACGCCCGACAACCTGGACTCCTTCCACTTCCACGGCGATCCGGCGGACTTCCCCATCGACGCCGTGCTGGCCGTGCCCGAGAGCTTCAAGGCCTCAGTCTTGCTGCGCGGTCGCTACGAGACGGGGGAGGCGCCGGTGCAGATGATCGTGCCGGCCGAGGTCGTCGAGGAGCTAGTGGACACCATGTTCTCGGTGCGCGACTGGGTGCTGCTCGGCAGCCTGGCGGTGGGCGTGGCCACGGCGATGACCGCGGCGCTGGTCTTCGCCCTCTCCATCCGGGTGCGGCGCCGCGAGATCGAGACCATCCAGAAGATCGGCGGCGGCCGGCAGCGCCTGGCCGCGATCCTCGGCGCCGAGATCCTCTTCGTGATCGTGGCCGCGATCGCCATCGCCGGGATGCTCACGGCGGTCGTGAGCCGGTTCGGCGAGGTGGCGGTGCGGCTCGTCGGCGGTTGAGATGGAGGTCAGACAAATGAAAAGACTGTTGGCCATGGCCGCGATGTTGATAGCCGTCGTGGGCTGCTCCGAGAAGACGCACGAAGCGGCGGGAGAGGCGGCGGCGCGGGCACCGTCCGGCGGCGCCGGGAAGCCCCTGGTCTACGCGACCAACTACCCGCTCCAGTACTTCGTGGAGCGCATCGCGGACGGCGCGGTCGACGTGCGCTTCCCGGTCCCAGGAGACCAGGACCCGGCCAACTGGACACCGGCCCCGGATGACGTGCTGGCGATGCAGGAGGCGGACCTCATCGTGCTCAACGGCGCCTCGTACGAGGGCTGGCTGAAGAACGTGTCGCTGCCGCCGTCGCGGATGGTGGTCACCACCGACGGTCTCGCAGACCGGCTGATTCCGCTGGCGGTGGAGGTGACCCACAGCCACGGCCTGGAGGGCGAGCACGAGCACTCCTCCACGGCGTTCACCACCTGGCTCGACCCGACCCTGGCCGCCGCCCAGGCGGCCGCGATCCAGGAGGCGCTGGCCGCGCGCTGGCCGCGGCACGCGGATCGTTTCGAGGCTCAGCTCGCACAGCTCACCGAGGAGTTGACGGCGCTCGACGCCGGGACCCGGGAGGCCGTGGCCGGCAACCCCGAGCTGCCGGTGCTCTTCTCGCACCCGGTCTACCAGTACCTCGCCCACCGCTACGGCCTCGACGCCCGCAGTGTGCACTTCGAGCCCGATCAGATACCGGACGATGCGGCGTGGCAGGAGCTGGCCGCGATGCTCGAAGAGCGCCCGGCGTCGTGGATGATCTGGGAGGGCTCACCGCTTCCGGAGATCCGCCAGCGCCTCGAGTCCCTCCGCGTCCGCTCCGTGGTCTTCGATCCCTGCGCCAGGACCCCTCCGAGCGGGGACTTCCTCTCCGTCATGGAGAAGAACACACAGGCCCTACGGGCCGTCTTCGCGGCGGACAGCGCCCCTATCGATAGCTGAGCGACCCGCCCGTCTCCTCATTACGGCTCAGTCGGACCTGGTCAACCACAGCAGCTTGAGCAGCACCGGAATGATCGCCGCGATGAAACGCCAACGACGACGTCACTCCGGAGAGGACCATCGGACTACCCGGTCAGGTGTGGAGATCACCGTCCTTATTCTGTATGCTGGTGTGGCATTTCGCAAAGAGGAAGGCATCAAGACCAAGCTCCCGAGGAGCAGGAGGGCGCCACGCCATGGGTTTGAGGATCACCAGAGCCACGCCCCGACCGGCGTTGCTCTTTCTCCCGGTGGCGCTGTGCCTGGGCCTGGTTGCCTGTGTCACGACCGGCCCGCAGACGATCCCGCGCGACCGCTTCGACTACGGCGCCGCCATCGCGAATTCCGAGCGGGATCAGCTGCTGCTCAACATCGTGCGCCTCCGCTACCTCGAGGCCCCCGTCTTCCTCGAGGTCGCCTCGGTGATCAACCAGTATTCTCTGGAGGGTCAGGTGTCCCTGCAGGGGGGCATCAACACCGGAGTCGGAACCGGCACCGATACGCTCGGCCTCGGCGGCGCGGCGCGCTGGGCCGACCGGCCGACGATCACCTACACCCCGTTGACCGGCCGGCAGTTCTCCCAGAACCTGATGACCCCGCTCCCGCCCGAGGCCTTGTTCGCCCTGGTGCAGGCGGGGTGGCCGGCGGAGCTGATCTTCCGGATGACGGTGCGCTCGATCAACGGCATCGAGGACGAGTGGGCGTCGCCGACGGGCCGGCGGCCGGCTGATCCGCGGTTCATGGAGCTGCTCCAGGCCTGGGACCGGCTGCGCACCGCCCGGATCCTGGGAGTGCGCCGCGAGGGGGCCAGGGAGGAGGCGAAGATCATCGTCTACCAGACGGGTGGCGAGGTCGCCGGCGGGGTGGAGCGCGACCTGTCCTTCGTCCGCGAGGTGCTGGAGCTCGAGCCGGAGGCGCGGGAGTTCCATCTGACTTACGGATTGGTGCCAGACGGGCCCAACCAGATCGCCGTCCTCACGTCGTCGATGCTCGAGATCATGGTCGATCTGGCGTGGCGGGTCGACGTTCCGCCAGAGCACCTCGAGGGCATGAGGACCGGCGCTACCTTCGAGCAAGCGGGCGCCTCGCCGCTGTTCCGTGTCCACCACGCGGCCGAGCGGCCGCCGGAAGCCTACGCCGCGGTGCGCAATCGCGGCTATTGGTTCTTCATCGACGACGGCGACATGGTCTCGAAGCGCACCTTCGCCGTCCTGCAGATCCTCCTGAGCCTGACGGAATCGGGCGAGACGGCGCGCGGGCCGGTCGTGTCGATCAGCAACTGAAGAGGCGGCGTCCTCCACGGTCCCTGGAGGGTCGGCACCCGCGTTCGACCTCCGCTTCCGACTCACCTTCTGAGCGGTTGGGACCCTCATCTATGCCCTCATCTATACCCTTTCGGGTCATGCGCGAGCCGCGTCCCGACGATATCATCCGGCCAACAACAGGCCGGTATCTTCCTTCGAGAGAGGTCGTCATGGACCAGTCAGCTTCATGGACCAGTCAGCTTCGGCCTGTGCTGGCATTCTGACCAACGAAGGCTCGGAAAGTCGCAGTCGTTCTTGTCGTGGTTGGTGAATCCCCGACAAAAGGAGGTAGCTATGAACAGATTGACTCGGTGGATGCTCGTTCTCGCGATGATGACCGTCGTCGCGGCTCCTGCCTATTCGAGCGACGTCATGCAGTTCTGGCACTGCGAGATGGAAGAAGGTACGACCGAGGAGGAGGTGGAAGAGCTGGCGCAAGCCATGCTCGAGGCGGTGCGGAAGATGGATGGCGGCAAGGACGCCGACGTCATGGTCTTCTTCCCGGTGGCCGTGACCAATATGGGCAATACGGACTTCATCCTGGTGCTGTCCGCGCCGAGCTTCACGGACTGGGGCAAGTTCTGGGATGGCTACAGCGACGACTCTCCGATGGCGAAGGTGGACGAAATGAACGATGGCAAGGTCATCTGTCCGGAGAGCGCCATCTGGGAAGGAGTCCGGATGGAGGCGAAGTAAGACGTCGGCTTAGCAGGAGCCGATCTCCGACCTGCCGCGAGTTTCTTGCGCAGCCAGCAGCACTACATGGCGGCCGAGGCCGAGCAGGGCGTCCTCTGCGGGGAGCGGGCCATGACGCTGCTTCCGCCGGAGGCGGAGAGCGCCAGAGGGCACGGCATTCTCCTCCTGGCGATGTCGTTGGTGATGGCCGGCGACCTCGCTCGGGCCCATGACGTCCTCTACCGAGCACTCGATGGTCGCGCCTCCGGCACCTTCCACACCAGGGTGGTGATGACCCTGTGTTGGGTCGAGTGGGTCGCCGGCGACCTCGGCGCCATGGGACAGGCGGCGAGCCGGCTGCTGCATCTCGCCGAGGAGCTGGAGCTCGAGGAGAGTCGGGACTTCGGCAGGTACTTCCTGGGCACCTTCCACTATCACCGCAACGAGCTCGCCGAGGCGCGGCGGTATCTCGAGCCCCTGGTCGCGGAGCCCTACTCGACGCGCATGGAGCTCTATATCCACGGCGCCTCCGCGCTCGCGCTGACCCATCTGGCCCGAGGCCGGGTCCGTGAGGCCCGTGCCCAGGGAGAAGCCGTCGTCGCGCACCTGCTCGAGATCGAGAGCGTCTACGTGTTGCCGATGGCCCGGGCGTTCCTGGCCGAGCTCGACCTGCGGCAGGGCCACGTCGCAAGTGCCGCGCACTGGGCGGCGAGCCCAGCAACCGGGAGATCGCGGACCGGCTCTTCGTCTCGCCGGGCACGATCAAGACTCACACCCACAACCTCTACCGGAAGCTCGGCGTCTCGAACCGCCGGGAGGTCGTGACCAAGGCGCTCGAGCTCGGTATCCTCGGCGCCCGCCAAGGGACCGTCACAGAATAACTGGCCCATTCGGCCGCGGCGATACGCTCCCTGCGACGTACCTCGGGCGACGCTTCAGTCGCAACCGCACGCGGAGGACGGCGTGTGCTACGCTCACGGTACGGACTCGTCTGCTGTCCGGAGACACGGCTATGAGGATCGCCGAAATCATCTGGATCGACGATTTCGTCGACAAGCTGCGGCGGAAACACGCAGTCGAGCCGGAGGAAGTCGAGGAAGCTCTGGCTAGCCGCCCGTACTTCTTCTTCGCCGAGAAGGGACACCACAAGGGTGAGAATGTGTACGGCGCTTTCGGGCAGTCGGACGCGGGAAGATACCTCGTTGTTTACTTCATCTACAAGGCGGACAGGAGCGCGTTGATTCTCTCGGCGAGGGACATGGCACGTAAGGACAGGAGGCGATATGAGCGCCGGTAAGTCGTCCGTTTCGCAAGCCAGCTCGTACCGAGAGATCGGCGAGTACTGGGACGAGCATGACTTGGAGGATGCGTGGGATCCCTCGAGAAAGGTGGAGTTCGAAGTCGACATCCAGTCGCGGCGCCGCTATTTCCCGCTTGATCACGAGCTGTCCCGCAAGATCGACGCGGCCGCACGTCGCCGCGGCGTGACGCCGGAGACGCTGCTCAACCTGTGGGTGCAGGAGAAGCTCATGCACGCGGGTTAGGGTCGGGGCGTACCGACTCGCCGATGAGGAGGCCATGACGAAGGCCCAGATTGCGACGACGGCGAGAGCCTGGTTTCCGCTCAAAGCGGAGAGCCCGGTGGGGCCGACGAGGACGAGACCCACTTCCTGGTGCGGTTCGGCGCCGCGTACGTCTTCCACCTCGGCGAGCGCTACAGCGTCGAGCCCTCGGTCGCCATCGACCTCGTCGACGGCGAGGACGTGTGGGTCGCGGGGCTCAACTGGACCGTGGGGTGGTGATCGACCGCGTGGCGCTGGCGACGCGTGCCGCTACCTCGGCAACTGCCGATCTATACCTTCATCTATACCTTTTCGGGTCATGCGCGAGGCGCGTCCCGACGTTACTCTGTAGGCACAGCGACCTTCGTACATTGCCCGCGTAATCTGCCGCCTGCAGACAGAGAGGATGCCAGGAGATGCCGGCGCCGAGCAAGAGCAGGAGTCCGTCGATGGAGGGCCCCGCGACCTATCGGGTCGAGGTCCGCGGCCGCCTGGACGCCGACTGGTCGAGCCGGCTGGCGGGGATGGACATCACCCACCCCCGCCGGCCCGACGGCGAGGAGACCACCGCCCTGGAGGGCCGCATCGCGGATCAGGCCGCGCTCGCCGGCGTCCTCAACACGCTCTACGAGCTGCACCTGCCGGTGCTGTCGGTGCAGTGCCTCGAGAGCGGGTGAGGGTCTCGATGCAGCTCGAGAGTCCTCCCCCGACTCGCGCCGCGCGATGGACCGCGGGGCTCGCCGCCCTGACCGTCATGGCGATCCTGTCCGCCTGCCGCTCCCTTCCGATCCCGGGACTCGGCGAGTCGACCCAGGAGGTGGAGCGTGCCCGCGAGCTGCGGTCGCTGCTCGAGCGGTACACGCGAGACTTCGCCGACACCGTCGAGCAGGCGGCGAACGAGATCGTCGATTCGACGACGGACCCGCGGGTAGGCCGCTCCAGTGTGCAATGGAAGCTGGACGCCATCCCGCGGGTCAGGGACCTCGCCCGGATGGAGAGGCAGGGCGAGGCGCTCCTCGGTCTTTGGCTCTACACCGAGGCGATGAGCTACGTGTACGCTGAGGGAAGCGGCAAGGAGGCATTCGGCGCCGCCCGCCGATCGTCGTCGCGGCCTGTGAGCGCCTGGTGAGTGAGATCGCCAGCATCGCGAGACACGTGCTCGACAGCGAGGCGAATTTCGCGGAGGCGCAGGCGGTCATCGACGACTACGTCCAACGCTTTATTTCGCGCCGGCAACGCGAGGGTGCCGGGGACTTCGGCTCGGTCGAAACCGGGATCTCGGAGCTCACCGGGAAAGCCGGCGTGCTCGAATGGATGCCGTCGTTCTCCCTCGAAGCCTTCAACCCCTTCAGCGGTCTCAACGAGAGCGCGGCGGCCATCCGCGACCTCTCCGACCGCACCAGCCTGTTGGTCGACGACCTGTCCACCGAGGTCCCGTGGCGCATGGAGCTCCTGCTCTACGACGTCGAGCAGCGCGAGACGCTGCGCGAAGTCAGGGGGAACCTCGAGCGGGCTTCCGACAGCGCGGCCTCGCTCGCTCAGACCGCCGCCGACTGGCCCGCCGACGTGGAACAGGTGGTCAAGACGACGCTCGACGAGCTCGACGCCAGCCAGGTAGGGCTGAGACAGACGCTGCAGCAGACCCTGGACGCGCTGGTGGAAGCCCGGACGCTGGTCGAGGGGCTGAACCAGACCGCCGCCAACCTGACCGACGCCGGCGAGGCCTGGGACGACACCTTCCAGACCCTGGGACTCGGCGGCGACGAGGCCGCCGGTGCCGGCTCCGGAAGCGAGCCGGCCGAGCCCGGGAAGGAGGCTCGCCCCTTCGACATCCTCGAGTATCGCGACACGGCCGAGGAGCTGCGGCGGGTCGCCGTCGAGCTGCGCGGCCTGGTCAACGACGTCCACGCCCTCACCGGTGAGTCCGGCGAGGACACGCCCCTCCTCGGCAACATCGAGGTCGCCACCCAGACCGCGGCGGCGGCCGCCGCCGGCGAGGGCCGCGCCCTCGCCGACCACATCGCCCTGCGGCTGATCCAGCTGGTGGGCGTGATCTTTTTCGCGGCGATCGTCTATCGCGTCGCGGCTTCGCGCATCGCACCGCGGCCTACGACTGGACCCGGTTGACAAATCAGATGAGATCGGCAGACAGAACCCGAAATGACGAGAGAAGGAGAAGGACTGAGATGAGACAGGTGATGGCTTCAGTGATGCTGCTCATTGCATTGGCGGCAGGAATCGCGTGTGCGCCCCAGCAGACCGAGATGAATGAGCCCGAACCGACTCAGAGGAGTGAGCTGGCGCCGCCCAAGATGAAGATGACGACGGAGATCCCGCCGGGGGTCGCGACTCCAGATAAGCTGGAGACCCGTATCGGAACACTGAATCTTTTCGACGGGATTCCCGACGAAGCGACCGCGCAGAAAGTCTACGACAACCTCGACTTCCAGCGCGGGGTGCAGGCGTACCTGAGTTGCCTTCAGGTCGCCTCGCTATCCGGGCTGCGGCATGCCTACCTCGAGTTCGGCCCAGCCAATACAACCGTGCTTCTTTTCGAAAACCTGATGGACTCCAAGGCGCTTTGGCTTACGCCAAACACGGTCAACATTTACATGGCTGCCTGGCTCGAGCTCGGAAAAGAACCCATGGTCCTCCGAACCCCGCCCGATGTGCTCGGCTTCATTGACGATGCCTGGTTCAATTACATCACAGACTTCGGCAGGCTCGGTTCGGACAAGAACAAGGGCGGAATCTTCATCATTGCCCCTCCCGAATATGATGGGGCCGCGATGGCGAAGCTCAAATCGGCTCATCCTGACGCTCATGTATTCCGTTCGCCCACGTATGGGAACTGGGTTATCTGGCGTGGTTTTCAGGAAAACGGCGACCCGGCTCCAGCCGTCGCGCGAACCAAGAAGATCGTCTCCATCGCTCCTCTTTCGCAGATGAACAATCCCCCAAAGATGAATTTCATCAATGTCTCGGGAAAATATCACAATACGATCCACCGTATGGATTACGAGATCTATGAGGAGATCAACGAAACCATCCAGAGAGAACCTACCGAAGCGGGTGACCCAGAGCTTCTGGGCCTCTTGGCATCCATCGGCATCCAAAAAGGCAAGGAGTTCAAGCCGGACGCCCGGATGAAGAAGATCCTGGAGGAAGCTGCTGATGTTGGCGCTGCTACGGTGCGAGCTCTAGCCTCACGGCCACGGGGGGATTACTGGTATCGCTACCCAGGTGAACGTCAGTGGAATAATTTATTCTCGCGTTGGCTGCGGCGATGACCGTCACTGTTCTTTTGCAGGCCCTTTCTGTTGCTATCTTCAAGCGCCGCGGCTTCTCGCTGCTGAGCGAGTACCACGAGAAGCGGATCGAAGACCTCTTCGCGACCGACCCCGACGCCACCCGGACCCGCCTCGAAGGCGGCAACCTCCAGGCCGGCTACTTCTTCCACGAGATCCTGTCCAAAGTGCCGGAGGAGCTCGAGCTCGCCGCCCGTTGGGCTTTCGTCGACCCCGACGCTTCCCGCTCCGACGACCGGCGCCACGAGCTCACGTTGGCCGTCAACTGGTTCTTCGTCGGCCACCGCAACAAGCTGACGCTGGACGCCTCGCGGCTGAGCCTCGAGGCTCCCGGCGGGGCCGAGCTCGCCGAGAACAGGATCCGGCTGCAGTGGGACGTCTCCTTTTGAGCTGCCAAGGTTCATGCTGGAACGAGAGAGATGGAGGGGCGCCGGGCCCCTCGAAAAACCGTGAAGGAGAATAGAATGAATGAAGCGACAGTCACGGGCGTCTGCCGCCAGGCATCGACGACGTCGAGCTCGAAATCGTCCAATAGCAACGGGAGCACAGAAATGAGCGCGAGCCGTATCTCCGTGGTCGTGGGCACCCTCACTGCGCTGTTCCTCGCATCGTGCTCCGGTCCGGAGACCGTCCCGGAGGGGCACGACGAGGGCCACGCCGCCCACTGGGGCTACGAGGCCGACAACGGTCCCGACGCCTGGGGCTCCATGGATCCCGAGTGGATCCTGTGTGCCGAAGGGCTCGAGCAATCAC
This sequence comes from bacterium, assembly GCA_024226315.1. GTDB lineage: Bacteria > Acidobacteriota > Thermoanaerobaculia > Multivoradales > J023 > JAAELT01. Next base: position 147,004 of record JAAELT010000684.1, read on the forward strand.
CGATCGATCTCACCAACGCTACGGAGATCGAGCTTCCCGGAGCGGAGATCCACACGCCGAGCAAGCAGGAGGTCGGGATGTTGAACCAGGAGGGCGTCATCGGCGCACTCGACAACGGGCACACCATCCAGATCAACTCGAAGACCGGCGAGACGATGACCGTCGGCGACAGGAGCTACGCGCTGGTGCAGTTCCACTTCCATGCACCGAGCGAGCACACCGTCGACGGCGAGCACTTTCCGATGGAGATGCACTTCGTTCATCAGGCTGAGGGCGGTGCGCTCGCGGTGGTGGGCGTGTTGATCGAAGAGGGCGCCCAGAACCTCGGCATCGCGCCGCTGTGGGCGCAGCTCGCCGAAGCACCCGGCAGCGAGACGGCGGTCCGGATTCCGGCCGGGTTCGCGGATTACATCTTCCCTGGCGATGCCGGCATCTATCACTACGACGGTTCGCTCACGACACCGCCTTGCAGCGAGGGCGTGAAGTGGTACGTCAGGGAAACGCCGACCCAGCTTTCGAAGGACCAGATCGCAGCGTTCACGGCGATCTACGACAACAACAACCGCCCGGTGCAGGCGCGGGGCGACCGCACGTTGTACCTGGACGAGAAACCCACGGTGACAATCTACTGATGCAATCAGCGAAGGCCGGTGAGCCCGTCCTCGTGGTAGAGGTGATTCGACGAGACTGGCGAAGAGGCTCAACGAGCGCTGAACGCGGCGCGGCGACCTCGGCGCACTTGCACCGCAAAGGAGTATCAGAGTGAAATTCGTCATCAAAAGAGTCTTCGCAGGTCTTCTTATGCTCGCCTTCTTCGAGCTCGCAGGGGCGAGTCCGTTGCCGGCTCAGGAAAGCGGCGAAGAACTGGCCAAGAAGCTCGCCAACCCCATCTCGTCTTTGATCAGCCTGCCTCTGCAGCTCAACTACGACGAGAACTTCGGCCCCGGCGACGAGGGCGACAAGCTGCTGCTCAACGTGCAGCCGGTCATCCCGTTCGCGCTCAACGAGAAATGGAACCTGATCTCGCGCACCATCGTGCCGCTGGTCGATCAGCAGGACCTCTTTCCAGGGGCCGGCGGCCAATCAGGCCTGGGGGACGTGGTGCAGAGCCTGTTCTTCTCGCCCGCGGCGCCCACCCGGCGTGGGGTGATCTGGGGCGTCGGACCGGTCTTCCTGCTGCCGACCGGCAGCGACGACCTGCTGGGCGCCGAGAAGTGGGGCGTGGGACCGACCTTCGTCGCGTTGAAACAGATCGGGCCGCGGACGGTCGGCGTACTCGCCAATCACATCGAGTCCGTCGCCGGCAGCGACCGCCGGCAGGATGTGAGCGCGTCGTTTTTCCAGCCGTTCCTCTCTCGGACGACGCCAAAGCTGTGGACCTACGGAGTCAATGTCGAGGCCACCTACAACTGGAAGAGTGAACAGTGGTCGGTGCCGCTCAACCTGACGGCCACCAAGCTGACGAAATGGGAAAAGCAGTTGGTCAGCGTCGGAGGCGGTGTCAGGTACTGGGTCGAAACTCCCGACAGCGGGCCCGAGGGCGTGGGCGTCCGCTTGCTGCTCACCTTCTTGTTTCCGAAGTAATCTTCGCCGTGGTCAAGGCTTGCGAGGACGAAATCAAAAACTTTTGCAGTCAGGTCACGTCGGGCTGAAGATCAAGCACAAGGGCGAAGAGTAATCTCGGTTTCTGGTTACGTAGTGGATCTCGTGGCGATCGGACGTAGACACGTCACCCTCCTATCACTCGTTCTCCTTACGGCTTGGCTTCCCGCTGGAGCGATCTACGGCCAGTTCTTCGCGGCGGACGGCACGCTGACGCTGCTCGCCGGCTTGAGCATGCTCGGCGGCGTTCTGGCGTTCGTCGTGCTCTGGGCCTACAACCTCAGCTTTCAGACCCACCTGCGTGAAGACCAGGCGTTCATCCGCTTCATCACCTCGCGCACTTTCCTGCTCTGGGCGATGATTCTCGGCGGCGTCCACCTGTTCTTCATGGGCTACCAGGGATGGCTGGACCCGGCGGGCTGGCACGGCGGCATACCGCCCATCAGCCTGGTGGCGTTCGCCTTCTTCGTCGTCGGATACGCGGTCAATCTGTTGGGGAGAAAATAGGGAGGGTAGGGACAACCCGCATCGAACGAACCATCGGGAGCCTTTGAACGACCGGGAGATCGGTCGCGGCGGCGTCAGAACGACCACCCGAGCGAGGTGGTGAGGGTGAGGTCGCTCTTCGCCGCCTCCCCGACGGCGAGCCGGGGAATTGATCGGGAATCGGCCAGCGAAGCTCCTTTCCGCTCAGCGCGGCGGCGAGTCTGTCCTGACATCGATGATCCGATAGGGCGGCGCTCCCGCGCTCTCGATCAGGACTCCCCCCTCGGCAAAGGCGATGCTTGCCGCGGCGACCATCTGACCCTCGGCCGTCCCGTCGCGGTCGACGATCAGCTCGACGAACGCGAAGGGGTGCTCGGAGGTGACCGTGTCGCTCGAGTCGAGGAGCCGCGCAGGGTAATCGCTGACCAGCCGCATTCTTCGCCTGCCGTCGGGCAGGTCGAAGACCCGGACCAGTCCGACCGACGTCGCCGCGGCTTTCCCGAGCCGGACCCAGGCCTTCTGCTCGAGCCGGAACATGGCCTCGCGCAGCCTCTTCTGCCCGCCGAGGCGGAGCTCCAAGTGGAGGGCCTGGACCTCCTTGTCCGAAGAGAGAGCCCGGATCTTGATCTCGATGTCCCGCGCCCCGAGCTTCACGTTGTCCGGCGGCGCCTCCAGGGTGCCTGCCCAGACCTGCGGCAGCGGCATCGGCGGCGGCGCATCGGCGGCAGAGAGCCCGCCGGCGAATGCCGAAACGAGAAGGATCGAGAACATCGACAACGCGTTCCTCATGACGTTTTCCTTCCTGTCTCGCGAGCGGATTCGGGACCGCTCGCCGGGCAGTTGACGCCGGCCGGGCTCCGCTGGGGATCGTCGCCGAGAGGTGGTGATCGGCATGGGCACAGTTTCTCACATCCTCGCGACAGGGGCCATTTGTGTCTCGAATCGGCGATCTCTTTCGGCCGGACCTTCTGACAGGCCGACTTGTCGCTCGGCTGTCACACCGCCGTCGCATGTTTTTCATCCCGCCCTCCTAGGATCTTCCCACGGCTCGCGGACACTGGCCGCGGGGCAAGCACCCCAACGACCATCCCAACGATTGTTCTCGGAAGACTGAGAGGAAGATCCAAAATGGGTAAGCGTTTCATGGCCTTGATCCTCGGTTGTGCCCTCGCGGCCAGCCTCGCACCACCGGCGCACGCCGGCATCGTGGTCTACGACAAGGACGGCAAGAAGCTCGAGATCGGCGGGCGGCTCCAGCTGCAGTACCTGCGGGTCGACCCCGACGGCGGTGAAGCGGAAGACGATCTCTTCTTCCGCCGGCTGCGCCCCTATGTCGCCGGCTCGGTGACCGAGAGCTGGTGGGGCAAGATCCAGTTCGACTTCGGCAAGTCGCTCGACGGCAACGAGGTGGCGGTCAAGGACGCCTACATGCAGTACCGGGGCTGGAAGAACGTGCGGCTCTCCATCGGCAATACCAAGACCCCGTTCTCGCGCGAGTACCTGACCTCCTCCAAGCGCCAGCAGACGGTCGAGCGGGGCTTCGTGGGCGATCACAACTTCGGCTCGCCCGACCGCCTGCTCGGCCTCAAGCTCGCCGGACAGAACGAGTCGAAGAAGGTGACCTACGAAGTCGCGGTCGGCGCCGAGCACGTCGACCCCGACGTTCGCCGGATCGATTTCGACACCCCGGTCAACAACGCCGGAGACTGGAACGAAGGTCTCATCGTTGCCGGCCGCGTCGACTTCCATCCTCGCGGCTACATGAAGTTCGACCAGGGCGACTTCCACTCCACGGACACCAGCGTCCCCCCGAAGGGGGGCAAACGGAACAAGTTCAACTTCAGCCTCGCCGCCTTCAGCTGGACCAACGACGACGACAACAACACCTACACCGATCCGGTGACCGGCTTGTCGACCAGCTCGAGCAAGGTCGATCTCGACAGCGCCGAAGGCTTCGAGATCTCGGCCGGCCTGCGCGGCAAGGGCGTGTCGATCGACGTCGAGTACGACCTGATCAGCGGCGACACTGTGGATCCGACGTTCACCGGCGGCATCTGGCGGGGCGGCTCGACCGACCTCGACAAGTTCCAGATCGAGGGCGGCTACATGTTCCCCGGCAACCGCTGGGAGCTGGCCGGCAGGTGGCAGTTCCTCGACGCCGACAACTACCAGGACGCCTGGGAGGCCACCGAGGTCGCGCTCAACTACTTCTTGAACAAGCACAAGGTCAAGGTGCAGCTCACCTATCGCATGGGCGAGAACGTGTTCGGCGTCAAGGGTGACGACATCGACACCCAGTTCTTGCAGTTCCAGTACGTCTTCTAGACACGTCTCATCTCCCAAGACCGGAAGAACCCGAGGAGTTACGCAATGAAGAAGATCTGTCTGATCCTGTCGCTGATCCTGTTCGTCCTGCTCACCGCCTGTGGCCGACCGTCCGGCGACGGAGAAGGCGGCGGCCGCGCCGACCGCGTCGTACTCCAGAACAAGGGTTCCGACACCCTGGTCAACGTCGCCCAGGCGTGGGCCGAGAACTACAAGGACGTCGACGCCAACGTCGCCGTGGCGGTCACCGGCGGCGGCTCGGGCACCGGTATCTCGGCGCTGATCAACGGCACCGTCGACATCGCCAACGCCAGCCGCAAGATGAAGGACAAGGAGGTCGACATGGCGAAGGAGAACGGCGTCGAGCCGGTCGAGCACGTGGTCGGCTTCGACGCCCTGGCGGTCTACCTGCACGGCGACAACCCGGCCACGATGATGTCGATCCCGCAGCTCGCCGAGATCTACGGCGAGAACGGCGCCACCGGCATGTGGAGCCAGATCGACCTCGAGGTGCCGGGCTGCGGCAGCGACGAGATCGTCATCGTCAGCCGCCAGAACAACTCCGGCACCTACGTCTACTTCAAGGAGGCGGTGCTCGGTAAGGAGCGCGACTACAAGCTCGGCACCCGCGACATGCACGGCTCGAAGGACGTCGTCGACCTGGTGGAGAAGACACCCTGCGCCATCGGCTACAGCGGCCTCGCCTACGCCACCGACCACGTCAAGCTGGCCTGCATCGCCACCGAGGACGGCGGCGACTGCGTGAATCCGTCGACCGACACCGCCATCGACGGCAGTTATCCGATTGCCCGCCCGCTGTTCATGTACACCGCCGGCGAGCCGCAGGGTGCGGTCAAGGCCTACCTCGACTGGATCCTCTCCGACGTCGGCCAATGCATCATCCAGGACAAGGGTTACGCGCCGGTGCAGCCGGTGACCTGCGGATGAGCCACTACGAACAACGACTGGCAGCCGACCTGGAGCGGATCCGCGGTCGGGTCGCGGGCATCGGATCACAAGTCGAAAAGGCCGTGGCGGATGCCATGCACGCTCTCCTGATCGGCGACCAGGAGAAGTCCTATCGGATCATTCTCGGCGATCTGCCGATCAACCGCGAAGTCCGGTCGATCGATCGAGATTGCCACGCTTTCGTGGCCCGGCACCTGCCGAGCGCCGGCCATCTGCGCTTCGTGTCGTCGGTGCTGCGGTTGATCGTCGAGCTCGAGAGAGTCGGCGACTACGCGGCCACCATCAGCCGCGAAGCGGTGCAGCTCTCGGAGCCGCCTTCCGGCACCGTGGCGAGAGATCTGGAGCTGATGGCCGATCAGAGCCAGCGGGTGCTGAACCAGGCGATGCGTGCCTGGAACGAATCGAATGCCGAGCTCGCCCGCGGCAGCATCGGCATGGCCAAGCAGGCCGCCGGCGCCTCGCACAAGGTGTTCGAGGATCTGCTGCGCGAAGGCAAAGAGGATCCCCGACCGTTGAAGGACCTCTTCGCCCTGCTGGTGATTTTCAATCGCCTCGATCGCGTGGTCGCCCAGAGCAAGAATATCTGCGAGGAGACACTCTTCGCGGTGGCTGGCGAGACCAAGGCTCCCAAGCGCTACCGTGTTCTGTTCATCGACGAGAAAAACGATTGCCAAAGCCAGTTGGCCGAGGCTTTCGCGCGCAAGGCCTTCCCGAAAAGCGGCGAATACTCGAGTGCCGGTTGGGCGCCGGCCGAGGCGCTCGAACCGCGCTGCCAGCTGTTCATGGAGAGCCACGGCCTCGACACCTCGGAGCTCGAGCCGACCCTGCTCGAGCAGAGACACGAGGATCTGGCCAGCTACTACGTGATCGTCAGCTTCGGAGGCGATCCCCGCGCACACATTGGGCAGATGCCCTTCCACACCGTGCTGCTCGAGTGGGACGCCGGCCCGGACCCGACCGGGCTCGACCAGGAGCGCGCCGAAAGCACCATCGAGGAGAGCTACAAGCTCATCGCCAGCAGGATTCGCGGGCTGATGGAGACGCTGCGGGGCGAGGAGGCCGCCTGATGGCACGAGGCGCCGCCCCCGCCGGAGACCCCGACCGCCGCAACCTCGACTGGTATGTCGACAAGGCGGTGCAGGTGCTGGTGTTCATCGGCGGCATCTCGGCCATCCTGTTCATCTTCGGCATCTTCGTCTTCATCACCAAGGAGGGTATCGGCTTCATCGCTCAAACCCTCGATGTCGGCGACTTCTTCGGCTCGCCGCGCTGGCGGCCGACCTCGAGCCACAACCCCACGTACGGCGCGCTGGCCCTGATCGCCGGCACGGCGAGCGTCACCGGCCTGGCGATGTTGGTGGCGGTGCCCTTCTCGCTCGGGGCGGCGATCTACATCGGCGAGTTCGCCACCGGCAAACGGCGGGAGATGCTCAAGGTACTGGTGGAGATGCTGGCGGCGATTCCGTCGGCGGTCTGGGGCTTCATCGGCCTGTCGATCATGAACCCGCTGATCATCGATCTGTTCAACGTTCCGGTCGGGCTGGGCGTGCTCAACTCGGGCTTCATCCTCGGGCTCATGGCGGCGCCGATCATGACCACCATCGCCGAGGACGCGCTCAAGGCGGTGCCCGACACCTACCGCGAGGCGGCCGAGGCCCTGGGCGCCACCCGCTGGCAGGTGATCTTCCGGGTGGTGCTGCCGGCGGCCAAGAACGGCCTGGTGGCGGCGGTGCTGCTCGGCGTCGGCCGCGGCTTCGGCGAGACCATGGCCGTGCTCA
>JAAELT010000685.1 GCA_024226315.1 bacterium
CGTCTTCGACCAGGCCGAGAACCGCCTGCACACCATCAAGGCGGTGATGGTGGCGACCCATGGATCGTGAGCGGTCGGCCTGATGGCCGAGGCCGGAGCGCAACGCGAGCACGTCCGAGCGGGCACTACCGGCAGGAACGAGCTTGAGCACCGCCCGCAGGCCATCCAGGACGGCCGCGGCCGTCGCCGCCATCCAATGTGTCGTGCTGGCAGCGCTCGCGATCTGGGGAAGCAACGCCACCGCCGAAGAAGTCAATCCTCAGTCGCCGCAGGCCGTGGGCCTCATCCTGCAGCTGCTCTCGGGCGAGGGCGAGCCGCGGCAGCAGGCCTTCCAATTCATCGAAGACGGCTGGCACCCGAGCTTCACGCCCATGCTGCTCGAGGTGACCTACTTCACCCGCGACCGGGCAGCGAGGTCGCGCCTGATCCGCCTGGTCGAGGGCAAGACCCGCCAGAGTCACGGCACCGATTTCGACGCCTGGTACAAGTGGCTGTGGAGCGAGGAGCGGCCCGAGCACCCCCACTACGCCGACTTCAAGTCGACCCTCTACAGCCTGATCGACCCCAAGTTCCGCGGCTACTTCTCGAATGAGCGCGCTTCGACCATCCGGCTCGACGAGGTGCGCTGGGGCGGCGTGGCGCAGGACGGCATCCCGCCGCTGCGCGGCCCGAAGATGATCGCCGCGAAGGAGGCCGATTATCTCGCTGACGGCAACGTCGTCTTCGGGCTCGAGGTCGAGGGCGACGCGCGCGCCTACCCCAAGCGCATCCTGGCCTGGCACGAGATGTTCGTCGACACCGTGGGCGGTGTGCCGGTGGCCGGCGTCTACTGCACGCTGTGCGGCACGATGATTCTGTACGAGACGACGATCCTGTACGAGACCACCCACGAGAAGGTCGAGCACCAGCTCGGCACCAGCGGCTTCCTGTACCGCTCCAACAAGCTCATGTACGACCAGGCGACCCAGTCGCTGTGGAACACCATCTGGGGCCGGCCGGTGATCGGCCCGCTGGTGGGGCGTGACATCGAGCTGAAACACCGCGGCGTCGTCACCACCACCTGGGGCGAGTGGCGCCGCCGCCATCCCCAGACCACCGTCCTCTCGCTCGACACCGGCCACCGCCGCGACTACTCCGAGGGCGCCGCCTACCGCGACTACTTCGCCACCGACGAGCTCATGTTCCAGGTCCCCGAAGTCGACCGCCGGCTGCGCAACAAGGCCGAGGTGCTGGCCCTGGTCTTCGAGCGCGGCGGCCCGACGTTGGCGATCTCGGCGAAGTTCCTGGACAAGAAGCGCCTCTACCAAGACTCCCTGGGCGAGGTCGACTTCGTCGTCCTCACCGACCGCTCTGGCGCCAACCGGGTCTATGAGACCAAAGGACTGAAGTTCGAGAGCTGGGACGACGACCGCAAGGCGGTCGACGCGGGTGGCACGGATTGGACGGTGAGCGAAGGCCGGCTGGAGTCTCCGGAGGGCGTCATGCTGGCCCGCTTGCCGGCCCACCGAGCCTTCTGGTTCGGCTGGTACGCTGCCTATCCCGAGACCCGGCTGGTGCGCTGACGCTCCGCATACGCGCTGTTGGCTCGTTCCTCAAGGACCCCAGGCGAGGAGGTCCCCGGATTCGAATCCGTCGGCGAAGATCGAAGCGGGCGCTGTCGGCGGCGTGAGATACGCTCGCAGGGTAGAGAACGTCGTCAAGTAGAGATGAGCTCCGTCGGGGCTGCCGCCGACTCCGTTGACGCCGCCGGTCGGAAACGCCTGGACGAAGGTGAGGTCGCCGGCGGCGTCGCGCTCGAACATGACGATCCGCCCGTCGAACAGGCTGCCGACGAAGAAGAAGAGGCCGCTCGGGCTGATCGCCATGCGGTTCGCGCCCCACAATCCCTCGACGCCGTCGACCCCGTTGCGCACCACGGAGCGATAGGTCAGCAGGCCGGTGGCGGGATCACGATCGAAGATCGCCACCGCCTGGTCTTCCCTGCCGGTGGCATACAGCGTCTCCCCTCGCGGCCCGATGATCACGCCGCTCGCCCCTTCGAGGCCGTCGACGCCCAGGACGCCGTCGGTGTGGATCTCGAGCATCGTCAACGCGCCGGTCGAAGGGCCGATCCCGAAGACGGAAAGAGTGTCGTCGCTCACAGCCGCGACGTAGAGATGCTCACCGTTCGAGCTGATCGTCAGACCTTCGGCCCCGACCAGCGGATCGAACGGAAAGACGTCGCTGCCGAACGAGCTGCTGAAGGTGAGCGAGCCGCTCGGCTGATCGCGCGTGTAGACCGCCACGCGTCCTTGAAAAATGGTGGCGTAGACAAAGCCCCCGTCGGGACTCACGACGACGTCCTGAGGCTGGGAGAGAAACGGCGTACCGAAGTCCGTCTCCGTTTCGACGAAAGTCAATCGACCCGTTCCGGCATCGCGATCGAAGACCGCGAGGGCGTTGTCGACACTGCTGGCGGAATAGACATGGGCGTCGTCCGGGCTGATCGTCAGCCCCTGCAGGCCGTCGAGCCCGTCGACACCGCCCTGGCCATCGAAGAGAGCCTCGATGAAGGTCACCAGCCCGGTCTCGGGATCGCGGCCGAATGCCGCCACCGCTGCATCGTTCTGGGCACCGACATAGAGGTGGGCGCCGTCGGTGCTGAGCGTCAGATCGAGAGCTCCTTCGAGTCCGTCGACGCCGTCGACGCCGTCGGTCTCGATCTCGATCAAGGTCAGTGTGGGTTGCGCGGCCAGGACTCCTGCTGCGGACAATCCGAGAACACAGATCAAAGGCATTGCGAGCCGCCGATTCATCCTGATCCCATTCATCACCGGGCCTCCTGCTGGACAAACAGATCGAGCTGCTACCGAGTCGAACGATATCGCAGTTCAGGGCCGGCGAGGAATCGCGACAACAGGCTCACGGATGCATCCACGAGAGAGTTTCTTCTCGACGATACGCCCGCCCGCGCCTATACTCCCGTGACGCCGAGCAGCATGGAGCCAGGAGGGATATGCCGAAGAGCGGGAAGAAGCGAGGGAGGAAGAAGTCCGGGAGGAAAAAGTCCCGGCTGTCGACGATGGTGATACACCGGATCGAGGACACCAAGGCCCTGCTGTCCTCGATCGATGTGCTCAAAGCGTCGATCGAGGAGAAGCTTGCCGAGAGGTTCGAGCCCAGGCTCCGGCCCGGGGAGACGCTTCCGGACTACGGCCTGGCCCTGGACCTGGCCGGCCGCGACGTGCAGGCCGCGCTCGATCGTCTGGTGGATCTGGACGACGAGCTGTTCCTCAAGACCGTGGAGCGCGAGGGACTGCAGCAAAGCCGGGAGGAGATCCTGAAGGAGGAGGTCTATCCCCGATTGGTGAACGTGCGCGGAGCGATCGACCGGGCCTACGAGCGGCGAGGCGCCCGCCTGATCCACCGTATGGAAGGGCGCACTCCGCGCAAGCCAACGGACATCGAGCACGTGGTCGAGAACCTCCTGCGTGTGCTCGGAGACCCCGACGCCACGATGCCGTTGCGCAAGGCCTCGGCCCCCAGGGACCAGCGGGAGGAATGGCTGCGGCTGCTGGCCGAGCCGCACGAGCTGGCGAGAAGCATGGGCAAGGAACAGAAGAAGTGCGAGGGGGTCATCGCGCGCCTCGGCATCTTCCGGCGCCGCGCCATGGACGACTTCGACCAGGTCTACGCGCAGATCCTGCGCTACGTCAAGGCGAAGCTGGTCTTGACGGGGGAGAGCACCGAGTCGCTCAGGCATCTGCGGCCGCACTATCAGCGCCGGAAGATGGCGCGACAGGCGCGGCAGAAGCGCGAAGCCCGGGCCGAGACCAGGTCCGCGGCGGCCGAGCCGGAGCGGGGCAAGCAGGTCCGCGAGGCGGTCCGTTCCACCGTCGCCAAGTGGCTGGGCAAGGCCGGCGAGCCCGGGGACTCCGACGACTGAAGCCCGGACGAAACGGCGCTTCGACGCGTGCCGGCGCTGCCCGGACGTCGCTACTGGCCGCGGCCACGGGTGTCGCGCCGGGTTGGACGTCCCCAGTCAGCGCGGCCACCGGTGCCGCGGCGAGTTGGACGTCTCCAGTGGGCGCAGCCGCCGGTGTGGCGAAGAGTTGGACGTCTCCACTCGTCGCAGCCACCGGTGTTACGGCGAGTTGGACATGTCCAAATCGCTCCAGCCACCGGTGTTGGAGCCAATTGGACGTCTCCACTCGTCGCGACACCGCCTGTTCAGCACCGCGGGCAGCGCCGCGAAGTGGCGGCACGGCTTGCGAAGCAACTCGGGCGGCCGCGCGAGGTCGCGGCAGCGTGTGTGAAGCGACCCGGGCATCTCCAGGGAGTCGCCGCAACAGTTGATCATCCTCGCGGGCAGTGTCGGGAAGGCGGATCAACAGTTGATCGTCCTAGCCGGCAGTGTCGGGAAGGCGCCGCGGCCGGTGATAGGGGCTGCCCTGAGTGGATGAAAGGCTGCGCAGCACCGGATCCGGTGGGCCGACAGGCGGAGGAGGCCGCCACGACCGATGATTCCGCCCGAGGAGACCGGCGACTTCTACCGCCGAGCTGCTAGACTCGGAGGTGGATGAGTGCGCACCCTGAAGACGCTGAAGCCCGGCGAAAACGGCACCAAGGAGTTGCTGTCCCGGTACGGTGCGAGTCTCCTCTATGTCCGTTACCGCTACGACGAAGGGACCCGCGAGCGCGTGAAGACGGTGGAGTTGGTGGTCCAGCGGCGGTCGGGGAGGACCGAGGCAGATTGCCCGCCGCCGCGACAGCTGGGCGGCGTGGCCGCGGGCGCCGCGGGGAGGCGTGTGGCTTTACGGATCGGATGGCGGGAGCGGGACCTGCAAGCGCGGGTCAAGTCCGCCGGCGGCAGGTGGAATCCAGACAGGCGGGTCTGGATTTCGCGGCGCGAGGTGTGGCCGAGCGGCTGGATCTTCTGCATCGGGTTGTGGGTGGCGGTGGATAGATCTGGTAACCCGATGGATAAATGTAGGCATCGCGGTAATGGATAGATGTAGGCATGGCGTGGACAGATCTAGGCATCGATGCCTACGGGTAGGAATCGCGTGTCGCTTGACTAAAGGTTACGAGGACGAAGCTTCGGCCGTCAGTCCTACAGTCGCGACGCAGGGGGCAACCGTCACGCAGACTTAGCTAACGAACTCCTTGCAGAAGCCAGGAAGATTCAAACAGACCATCAAACGAAAGTAGTACAGGGGGCATGACCATTGAGAGTTCGAGATCTCGTTTTTGCTGCCGAGACCATTCTTCGCGCCCGCCGAGATCCACTTCTCGAGCAGTTCTTCAGTAACCTGCGTAGCGGGCTACAGGAACAAAAGAAACAGCCTCAACGAGATGTTGCTTGGCTGCTGGCGCTTCTTGAGTCCGGCGAAGACCATCTTTCCGACTTCAAGATTGAAGATTACGGCTCATCAGTGCAAGCTGCCCTTAGAGCATTGGGCTCACCGAGCTTGCTCGGGTCGAAGGTATACGAAGAGTTTGTGGGAATAGTCGAAGACAGCAAGACTAATCCTAAGGCAGCTTCGGACAAATTGCAGAAGAGAATCAGTAAGTTCGACCAGGACTTGCGGAACATCGAGCAGATTTTTCAGCTGCTTAGTGGCTTGCCTACAATTACGCTTCCGCGCGAAACCGATGAAGGAAAGAGCCTGTTTCGGATCTTCTTTAAAGAAAGGGCTTCGATAAGCACCTTTCAGGATATGGAAGAGCATGGCGAGTCGTGGCATCAAACGTTATGGTTTCTGGCACGCCTGACAGGGACTTCTTCTGCTGAGGAAGCAGTCGAAGCTGTGGACGAAGGCTCTATAGTTCTATACATTACTTGTGCTATTGGTGTTGCTACTGCGCTCGCCAAAACCACGAATCTTGTCTTGGAAGCTGTCGAGCGGCTTGCCAGGATTCGTAAGACCCGGCTGGAAGCCGAGCAGCTACAGCTTGAAAATCGGAAGATTGTAGCGGGATTAGAGGCGGAAGAAGCTCGTCTTCTAAAAGAAAAGCCGGCTTCTATAACACAGAGCCTGGCGTTAGAATATTCATTGGACGAGCTTGAGGATGGCAATACGGTCCGAAACGGCATGGAAAAGGTGATTGGCAAATTGATTAGCTTTTTTGACCGAGGCGGGGAGATTGAGTTTATTCAGATAAGCGCGCCGGAGGAAGATGCTGTGAAGCGGATTAACAAGCAGTCCGCTACGCTTCGAAGATTGGAAGCCGAGGTCGTTAAGTTGAAATTTTTAAGTGCCGGTGAGCCGGTTGGCAGCTCCAGTGGGCCAAATGAAGAATCTCCCTCGTAACCAAAGGCTGCTGCTGGACGAATCCTTCGCTTCGCTCAGGTTGTCGCCACAGAGCCTAAACGTTAAACAGAACTAGAGTCGAGTAATATGGCCGAATCAAGCCATGTGCCGATAGTCATAGGGAACGCGGCTCCGTTTCGCCTTGTTGTTCGAGACGAAGACCACTGGAACCCTTCATTAGAAGACATCAACAGGGGCCAATACGATTACGTTAAACTTCATAGGCTTTCTGCTTTTGTAGACGTGGGCATAGCGCCCTATTCTCTCGGGATTGGATTTGATGGGAGCCTGGTACTCCCGGCAACCGACGACTACAAGGACAGAGACGCAGCTCTGGCCAAGTTTAACCAGGTACTCGGCCAACTTCTCTTGGGCGGAGTATATACAGAAGCGGTGTCGCCGGAAGATATAACTTTCGGGACTTTGACTCTAGATGGTTACTTTAGAGGCATAACTTGTGCAAGCGGCCCTGTGTCGAGATTTCATCAGGCAATACGTCAGAAGATGGGTGGTGTGCTAGATTTAGGTAGGCTGGTAAAACCAAGAAAAATCGCCGTTGGCGAGGTCGAATCCTCGCTGCTCAAAGGAAAAGAAGTCCTGGCCACTGTCGATAGGCTCTCGGCCGGTATACTCCTGAACGGTGTCACCTACCTTGTAAGGCATCAGTGGGCCGAAGCTCTCGTGGGACTTTGGACTTCAATCGAACAAGTGGTGTCTCATATTTGGGACACCAGAATCGCGAAGTGCGATTCTGATCGCGGAGCGAAGATAGTTGGGCGGGGCAAGTTTTTGCAGGATTTTAGGACATGGACAACGTCTGCGCGGGTGGAGGTTCTATATCAGAAAGGGCTCATTGGTGCAGGTGAATACAATCTGCTGAACAAGGCGAGAAAAGCGAGGAATGAATTTGTCCATTCAGGTAAGACACCAAAACGACAAAGCGCAGAGGCGTCGGCCAAAGCACTGTTTGGGCTGATGTCGCTGGTTATTGCGAATTACAAGGATAGCGGCCACCTGTCAGATATCTACGAGCGGATACTGCGCAATGTGCGTGGTTCTTTTGTTCCGAAAGAGCGAGTTGTCCCTATGGAGGAGGTTTCATGGTGGATAGAAATACCGCCGATTCCCGGAGATCCACGTTGGGGGGACAGGAAGTACGATGTGGTTGAGAGTCTTAGGCTTAAACCCGTTTCGAAAGAAATTTAACAAGCGGTCCCGCCAGGCGCTCAAGAGCTGCTTCGCTTCGCTGCCAGCTCTCGGGCGCTGGGGTGAACCGTGCGTTCGAGGTGGTGGTCGAAAGGATGTGGGCGCTCGAGATCTCGTGTCCTCAGGAAATCATGCGGACCGCCCCGATCGGGGCCAACGCCTTCGACGACCCTGAGCGGGCGACGGAGGAAGGCCGGCTGTCGACGGTGCGCGGTGCGGCACGGCGCCGACCTCGAAGAGGCGGTGATCTGAAGCTCTACTCTTCCCGCAGCGCCTCGATCGGGTCGACCCGCGTCGCACGGCGGGCGGGACGGTAGCAGGCGACCAGGGAGATCGCCAGCAGGGCGGCGCAGACGGCGGCGAAGGTCGCCGGATCCCACGACGGCACGCCGAACAGCATCGACGCCAGCAGGCGGCCGAGCGCCAGCGCCGCGACGACGCCGACGGCGGCGCCGATGCCGGCCAGGGTGAGGCCCTGGCCGAGCACCATCTCGAGGATCTGGCGCGGCGCCGCGCCCAGCGCCATACGGGTACCGATCTCGCGCCAGCGCTGGGCGATCGTGAACGCCAGCACGCCGTAGATGCCGATCGCCGCCAGCACCGCCGCCAGCGCCGCGAACGCCACCAGCAGAACCATCGAGACGCGGCGGGTCTGGAGCGAGCCCGCCAGCTGCTCCTCCATGGTGGTGACGTTGTAGAGCGGCAGCTCCGGATCGATCGCCAGCACGGTGTCGCGCAGCGGTCCGGTGAGGCCGCCGGGCGCGACCTCGGTCTGGAGCACCAGGGTCTGGAGCACCAGAGTCATGCGCCGGAACGGCTGCTGGCGGTAGGGGAAGTAGATGGTCTCCTTGGTGGCCGGTTGCTCGAGGTCGCGGATCTTGATCGTCTCGACGACACCGACCACCGTCCACCGCGGTCCGTCGGGGCCGCCGCGCCCCAGCCGGCGTCCCAGCGGGTTCTCCCCATGGAAGTACTTGTCCGCCAGCAACCGGTCGATCACCACCACCGGCTCGCTGTCCGCGGTGTCGAAGCGGTTGAACAGCCGGCCTCGCACCAGGGCGACGTCGAGGGCTCGGAAGGTCTCCTCGTCGATCACGCGGCGGAAGGAGTGCGGCGCCGACTCGCCGGGCCCGGGCTCGTAGCCCTCGATCATGTACGAGCCGGACGACGAGTTGCCGGAAAACGGCGCCTGGGAGATCAGGCCGGCCGACGCCACCCCCGGCAGCGCTCGGATGCTCTCCAAGGCGCGGTCGTAGAAGGCGACCGCGGCGGCGTCCTCTTCGTACTTGGCCTCCGGCAGCTCGAGCCTGGCGGTGAGCACGCCCTGGCGCCGGAAGCCGGGATCCTCGTTCTGCAGGGCGCTCATGGTGCGGATCAGCAGACCGGCGCCGATCATCAGCACCAGGGCCATCGCCACCTCGGCGACCACCAGGAAGTTGCGCGGCAGGGCGGCGCGACGACCGGCGGAGCCGCCGCGGACGCCGCCTTCCTTGAGGTACTCGTTGGGCTCGGTGCGCCACAGGCTGAGGATCGGTACCAGGCTGAACACGACGCCGGTGGCGAGCGACAGCGCCAGGGTGAACAGCAGCACGCCGCCGTCGAGGTCGACGCCGGCCACGGAGCCCGCGTCGGCGATGCCCAGCCAGCGGATCAGACGCACGCCGCCGAAGCCGAGGCCGACGCCCAGGACGCCGGCGGCGAGCGCCAGCAGCAGGCTCTCGATCAGCAGCTGGCGGACGATGTGCCAGCGTCCGGCGCCCAGGGCCGAGCGCACCGCCAGCTCCCGGTGGCGGGCCGCCAGCCGGGTGAGCAGCAGGTTGGCGACGTTGGCGCAGGCGATCAGCAGCACCAGGGCGACCACCGCCTGGAGCAGCAACAGGTAGGGCTCGAGGTCGCCGAACAGCTGCTCGCGGTAGTCGATCACCATGCCGCCGAAACCGCTCGACTGCCAGAATTCCCTGGCGTCGGGGAAGCGTTCCATGTTGGCGCGGTGGATGGCGTCGATCTGATGCTGCGCCTGTTCGAGGGTGGCGCCCGGGGCGAGGCGGGCGAGCATGCGCGAGAACTCGTTGCCGCGGGCGTCGTCGGAGGTCTGCTCGGGGGTGAAGGCGAAGGGCCGCCAGATCTCCACCCGGGTATCGGGGAAGGCGAAGCCCTCGGGCATCACGCCCAGGATGCGGTGCAGCTCGCCGGAGAGCCGCAGCTCGCGGCCGAGGACCGCCTCGTCACCGCCGAATCGGCGCTGCCAGAGGCCGTGGCTGATCACCACCACGGTCTCGTTGCCGGGCTTGTCGTGCTCGGCGGTGAAGACGTCGCCGAGCGCCGGCCGTGCCTGCAGCAACGAGAACATCGAGGCGGTGGCGCGCAGGGCGATCACCCGCTCGGGCGGCCCGTCGTCGGCCAGGTTGAGGCTCGAGTAATTGTAGAGGGCGCTCTCCTCGAAGGCGTCGACGCCCTCGCGGCGGTCGAGGTAGTCGGGGATCGACACCGAGGCCTGCGGCAGGTTCATCAGCGGATACTTGTTCCACACCTGCACCAGGCGATCGGAGTCGGGGTAGGGCAGTGGCGTCAGCAGCAGACCACGGATGACGCTGAAGATCGCGGTGTTGGCGCCGATGCCGAGCGCCAGGGTGATCACCGCCAGCACGGTGAAGCCCGGCTTGCGCGCCATCAGGCGCAGCCCGATGCGGAGATCTTTGGCGATGCTCATCGTGCCCTCGCTTTCCCGGATGTCTGGTTCCGAAGAGTCTACGGCGGGGTGCTCCGGATGTTGCGGTTCCGGAAGAGCCCGAAGGGCGGCATGCGGTAGCCCAGGGTGTCAACCCTGGGCCTCGGTAGCATTGTCGTCCGCCCAGGGCTCACGCCCTGGGCTACCTCGTGTCGCCCTGTGGGCTCCGGAAGCCGGCTGCCGAGGTAACATCGCGGACGCCAAGCGACACCTCTTCAAGGAGAATCTCATGCGCCCTCTCGGAAACGTGCTGCTCACTCTGACCTTCGCCCTGCTGCTGGGCGGCTGCCGTGGCGTCACCCCGCAGCCCGACACCACGCCTGCCACTCCCGCGGCCGCCGCGGCCCCCGCCGCCCCCGCCGCGCCGGCGGACGCCGCCGCCGAGGCACCCGCAGCGGCGCCGGGGCCATGCGATTGCTGCCCTCATAACGACATTCGCTGGTCGCGCGAGTCCGCCGAGCACAAGGCGAGCCTGATCCAGGTCTACCGGCTCGCCGGCGAGGTGCTGGCGGCGATGGCCGCCGACCTCGAGCCCGGCACCTGGGCGGTGGCGCTCGACGCCGACGAGACGGTGATCGACAATTCGCTCTACCAGGTGGAGCGGGCCGCCATCGGCAAGTCGTACGACACGGAGAGCTGGGCCGCATGGACGGCGCGCAAGGAGGCGCCGCCGCTTCCCGGGGCGCTGGGTTTCCTGAACCAGATCCACCAGCTCGGCGGCAAGATCGCCATCGTCACCAACCGCCGGCAGCCGCTGTGCGCCGACACCGAGGCCAACTTCCGCGACTACTCGATCCCCTACGACGTGATCCTGTGCCGGCGGGACGACAGGCGGAAGGAAGGCCGGTGGCGGCAGGTCGTCGAGGGCACCGCGTCGGAGAGTCTGCCGCCGCTCGAGGTAGTCATGTGGCTGGGCGACGCCATCACCGACTTCCCGGATCTCGACCAGTGGCTCGTGGACAAACCCGAAGCGGCCTTCGGGCGCTTCGGGATCGAGTACTTCGTGATGCCCAACCCCATGTACGGCGGGTGGGAGCAGGTCGAGGAGGAGTGATGATGTTTGGCGCGCGTCCCGCGCGACGTCCCTTGCCTCGAAGGGCGGGGCGAGGTACTTTCAGGCCACTGATTCCGTCTGTGAAGTTGACGTCTGTGAAGTTGAACTGTTCGTAGGAAGGTCCGGATGTCCAAAGAGAAGAGTCTGCCCCCCGAGCTCGAGCCCTCGCACTACATCGAGAAGGTCAGCCTGGTGACCGGCGAGGTGCTCGACGACGAGATCCAGCCCAAGAACCTGCTGGTCGGCAACCATCGCGACTACCACCTGGCCGACGTCCAGGCGCGCCGCTTCATGAGCCGGCTGCTGAAGGCGACCGGCGACGAGGAGCTGGTGCGCGAGAAGATGAAGGACCTGCGCGAGCGTGGTCACCGTGCCTCGGAGATGATCGCCAAGGCGATCGGCCAGCGGGACCCGAGCAAGGTCTCGAAGGCGCTCTTCGGCCTCAAGAGGAAGGAGTACTACTTCCGCTACCGGAAACCGCCGGTGTCGCACGACGAGATCGATGCGCTGCTGGCGGAGATGCGTGAGGAAGCGGCCGAGCGCCTGGCTGCGGCGACGGTGGACGGCCGGCCCGCCCTGCGCGTGCTGCTCACCGGTGGCACCGGCTTCGTCGGCCAGGAGATCATGTGGCAGGCGGCGCACGACGACGACATCGCCGAGATGGTGGTGCTGATCCGGCCGAAGGTGATCCGCGATCGCAAGACCGGCGAGGTGAAGGAAACCCTGACGCCGGCCGACCGCGGCGAGGCGCTGCTGCGGCGCCTGTGGCTCGACACCCCCGAGCTGGCGGATAAGTTCCGTTTCGTCGCCGGCGACGTCGAGCAGCCACACATGGGCCTCGCCGATGACGAGCTCGAGCGCCTGCGCGCGAGCCTCACCCACCTCATCCACTGCGCGGCAAGCGTCGCCTTCGACGACCCTTACGAGAAGTCCTTCCGCGCCAACGTCACCGGTACGCTCAACGCGCTCGCCTTCTCGCACTCTTTGCAAAGTGCCGAGGACAGCCCGTTTATCGCCCACCTGGGGATCGAGACCTCGTACATCCACGGCCGCCAGGTGAAGATCGTGGCGCGCGAGGAGGAGGTGGTCTTCCCGCGCAACTTCTACAACAACTACTACGAGCTGACCAAGGCGATGGCCTCGATCGAGACCGAGCGTTTCATCGTCGAGAAGCGCCTGCGGGTGGTGGAGCTGTGCCCGGCGATCGTCATCGGCGAGTCGCGGGCGGGCAACAACCGGGGCGACGCCAAGGTGGTCAACGCGCCGGTCAACGTCTTCGGCCGCGCTCACCAGGCACTCTCGAAGCCCAAGGGCACCTTCGTGGACCGCTCCTCGGCCGCGATGATCGCCAAGATGGCCTGCGTCTTCCCGGGCGATCCATCGGCGGAGATGAACCTGATCCCGGTCGACCGGGTGGTGGCGGGCATCGTCGCGGCGCTCAAGAAACCAGGTGCCATGGGGCGGCGCATCCACCTGGGAACCGACAACCGGCTGAAGTCCCAGGACATCACCGAGATCGTCCGGGAGGAGATCGGCGTCGACGTCAAGCTCGCCGATCCCACCCTGCACCGCAACGTCACCCTGCCGGTGCTCACCAAGCTGCTCGCCGGCGTCAAGCAGGAGCGCCTGGGCAACGCGCTCGAGAAGCTCGGCTCCATCTTCGGCAGCTACACCGAGTGGGGGCAGCCGGTGCACGAGGTCGGCCGCGACGTCGAGATCCTGGGGCTCTCGCCCGAGCGCCCGAACACCCGCTACGCCTTCCGCATGCTGTGCCGTCACAACCGCTACGTGCAGGACTTCGGCCAGGTCCGCGACCTCGACGAGATCTCCCGCCGCGAGAAGATCTGGTGGGACTTCTGCATGGATCTGGAAGGCCTCACCGGCGGTCCGGTGGGCGCCGTGTCGGCCGAGGAGTTCCAGCGCGCGATCGCGGAAAGCCTCGACCTCGAAGGCTTCGTCCACAAGTGAGCGCCTGATGCCCGGCAACAGCTTCGGCCAGCTCTTTCGCATCACCACCGCCGGGGAGAGCCACGGGCCGGGCAACGTGGTGATCATCGACGGCGTACCGCCCGGGATCGAGCTGTCGGTGGACGACATGACGGGAGACCTCGAGCGCCGCCGGCCGGGGCAGTCGAAGATCACCACCCAGCGGAGTGAAGCCGACCGGCCGGAGATTCTCTCGGGCGTCTTCGAGGGCGAGACCACCGGCACCAGTCTGGCGATCCTGATCGCCAGCCGCGACCAGCGGCCGCGGGACTACTCGGAGATCCGCGACAAGTACCGGCCGGGCCACGCCGACTTCACGTTTGACGCCAAGTACGGCCGGCGCGACTATCGCGGCGGCGGCCGTTCGAGCGCGCGGGAGACCAACGTACGCGTGGCGGCCGCGGCGGTGGCCAAGAAGATGCTGCGCCAGCTGCACGGTGTCGAGGTCGTCGGCTACGTCAAGCAGGTGGGAGACCTGGTGGCCGACGTGCCCGAGCCGGCGGCGGTGACCCTGGACGACGTCGAGGCCAACATCGTGCGTTGCCCCGACGCCGCGACGGCAGAGCGGATGATCGAGCTGATCGAGCGGCTTCGCGGCGAGCGGGATTCGATCGGCGGCGTCGCCGAGATCGTCGCCACCGGCGTGCCCGCGGGGTGGGGCGAGCCGGTGTTCGGCAAGCTCAAGGCCGACTTCGGCAGGGCGCTGTTCAGCCTACCCGCGGTGCTCGGGGTGGAGTACGGTGCCGGCTTTGGCGTCGCCACGCTGAAAGGAAGCGAGAACAACGATCCCTTCCAGCCCCCCGACGAGGGGCAACCACGGATCCACACCGCGTCGAACCGTCACGGCGGTATGCTCGGCGGCATCTCCTCGGGCATGCCGATCGTGCTGCGCTGCGCGGTCAAGCCGACCAGCTCGTTGCCCCAGCCGCAGCCGACGGTGAAGCGCTCGGGTGAGGCCACCACCATCGCCACCAAGGGCCGTCACGATCCCTGTCTGCTGCCGCGTTTCGTGCCCATGGGCGAGGCCATGGTGGCCCTGGTGCTGGCCGACCACTGCCTGCGTCAGCGGGCGCAGATGGGGGAGTGAGCGGGCCTACGCTGGCGGTTACTGGAAGATGTCGTCGCCGGCGCGGCCGACGTGGGAGGTCTTGACCAGTCGGCCCTCGTCCTCCACGGGAGGGAGGGCCTTTCTGGAGATGACGGACGTATCGTAGGCGGCCCCCTTGTTCGAGGGAGCCGGAATCTCGGTCGAGAGAGCGGGCTCGTCCTCGGCGGGCGCCTCGCCCGCCGTCTGTGTCTTGATTTCGGTCTCGGTCTCCAACGCCGGCTCGGCGACGAGGTCTTCGTTCGTGGTCTCAGCCTGCGCCGCCAGCCCCTCGACGAAGGCCAGCTCCTCGGCGGAGAGCAGGCTGCGGGCTTCCTCGATCGCGTCGGCCAGGGCTTCCCGGTCCCGGGCCGTGATCTCGGAGGTGTCGGGCTTGAGCGGATTGACGCGCTCGTCGATCTCGGCGAGGAACTTCGAGAGATGGCACGCCGACGCCCCCAGGTTCTCCTCGATGACCAGGGTCTTGAGCTCGCGCAGCCAGTCGACGACCGACTGGATGCGGCGGAATCGCGGCGCCAGGCTGCGGTCCAGGAGGTAGCGCAGCTCGGACGGGATCGCCGTCTGTTCGGCGCGCAGGTCGGCGTGGGAGGCCGGCGGTCGCAGCGTCACCAGCTCGAACAGCAGCGCGCCGAGCGAGTAGACGTCGTCGGAGGGGTGCGGCTCGTCGCAGTTGGTCGATTCGGGCGAAAGGTAGGGCAGGATGCGGGCGAAGGCGGCCGCGTTGGCGCGGTACTCCCGCAGAGCCGGAGCGGCCTCCAGGCCGCACAGGCGCACTTCGCCCTCTTCGGAGACCATCACCAGGTCGGAGGTCAGAAATCCGTGCAGCAGGCCGTCGCCGCCCGCCGCTTGCCGGCTGGCGGTGCCGAGGCCGGCCGCGAGGCGCGCGACGATGTAGAGGGCCACTTCCGGCGGCACAGACAGGCGGTGCTTGGTCGCCAGCCGGATCATCGAGGCCAGGGTCTGTCCCGGGGTATAGGGGGCGGCGTCGAAGGCTCGCCCATCGGCAACTCCCAGATGGCTGCTGGTGGCCAGGTGGTCGCTGATCCGAGCTCCCACCCGCGCTTGCCGTTCCGCGATCCGCTCGAGGAACCGCTCGGGCTCGAACCCTTGGGCGTCGAAGAGACGGAGCAGCACGGTCTCCTCCTCGGCGGGGCCGGCGCCCAGCGGCCAGGCCGCGCAGTAGAGCTCGCCCAGCGCGTCTTCGCCCAGTTTTTGAATCAGTCGGAACTGTCCCATGGTCTCGGTCATGTCGTACTCCTGGTCGATACCCTGCGGCGGTAGAGTGCAAGTCGCGTGCCATGACCCAGAGATATCGGCTAGGGCTGTAGGCGGGCTTTCTAAAATCTGAAAACAAACGCCTTACTCTGCTTGATACGGATTCCGCGGTCGCTGGCTCCGGGTCCGAAACACCCGGGAAGAACTCCCGAGCAGGGGCTTTTGCCCACATGGTGGGCAGTGCGTTTGCGATTCCGCCGTGCCGAGGATGGGACCTGTTCGATTGAAAGCGGGCTCCTCGGGTGGGCTACAATGGAGGCTCGGAACACCTCTCTCGTCTGGGATCGTTACAGTGGCTGCCGACAGGACAACCCGCAGCTCTCGCTGGCTCAGGATCGCGCTGGCGGTGGTCATCCTCGCCTGCGCCGCCGCCGGCGTGACATTGCTGAAGTCGCAGCGTGGCAGCTCGCGGTCGGTCGAAGGACTGGCCGACGCTCTCCTGAGCGAGGTGGCGGCGCGCGCCGAGACCACGACGCTGGGCTATCTGGAGATCGGGCCGAGGAGCCTCGAGGTCGTCCGCCAGCTGGTGCGGGCCGCCGAGGTCGACGGCACCGACGACGCGGCCCTCGAGCGGCTCTTTCGTTCGCTCCTCGCCGCCCACGACGAAATCGAGATGCTCAACCTCGGTCGGCCGAACGGCGATTTCATGATGGTCAAGAGAATGCCTGATTCGAGCCTCAGTACCAAGTGGGTCCGGCGCGCCGGCGATCGGGCAGAGTCGTCCTGGGGCCACGACAACGAAGCCTGGTCGCGCGATCTGCCCTATGCCGACAAGCAGGAGGACGCGGCGGAGGCGTACGATCCCAGGGCTCGCCCATGGTACCGGCAGGCGATTGCAAGCGGTGGCCTGAGCTGGGTCGAGCCGTACGTCTACTACTCTGACCGTATGCCCGGCGTCGCCTGCGCCCTGCCGCTCCACGACGACGCAGGCGGCTTGCTGGGAGTCGTGGGGGCCGACATCGGCATCGCCGAGCTGTCGCGCCTGCTGGCCGAGTTCCAGCTCGGCCGTTCGGGGCAGGCGGTGATCCTCACCGCCGACGGTCGCCTGATCGCCTACCCGGCGTTCTCGGAGACCGGTTTCGAGATCGCCCAGGAGGTGACCGGGTCCGACGGGTCGGAGCTGGTGCTGCGGCGGGTCGAGGACTCCGGCGACGAGGCCCTTGCCGGCGCCTTCGCTCGCCGGCCGGACGACGGCGGCGAGACCGAGCCCTTCACCTTCGAGCATGGCGGCATCACCTATGTCGCGAGATTCGAGACCTTCGCCCTGGGCGGCGACCGGAGCTGGACCGTCGGCGTGCTGGCGCCGCGCGAAGAGCTAACCGGCTCGATGCCCGATGATCACGCGCTCACGCGCAGCCTGACCCTCGCCGGTTTCCTTCTCGCGATCGGTCTGACGGTGATCCTGCTGCTGCGCACGGCCGCGCTCGAAGGCGACCTGCGCGAACAGGCAGCCGTCGCCGGCGAGGAGCCCGGGGAGCCGGCTGCATGACGACCCGAGAGCCCAACCGCTCCTCGCGCTGGATCGTGGTGGCGCTGGTCCTGGTGATCCTCACCGCGGTCGGCGCCGGCGTGGTCATCCTGGTTTCGCAGAAAGCCAGCTCGCACTCGATGGAGTCCCTCTCGAGCGCCTTCATGAGGGAGGTGGCGGCGCGCGCCGAGGTCGTGACCCTGACGTATCTGGAGACCGGCCCGAGGAGTCTCCAGATCGTCCGGAGGCTCTCCCGGGGCGGCCGGTTCGACGGTGCTGACGACGCCGCTCTCGAGAAGCAGTTCCGCTCTCTGCTCGCCGCGCACGCCGAGATCGAGATGTTCAACTACGGGCGGCCCGACGGCGACTTCATGATGGTCAAGAGGATGCCGGACGGCAGCCTCAGCACCAAGCGGGTCAGGCGCCGCGAGGGCGTCGCCGAGTCGATCTGGCAGCACGAGAATCCGGCCTGGGGGCGCAGCAAGCTCTATGCCGATCGCCGGGAGGTCGCCGGCGACGCCTACGATCCCAGGTCGCGGCCGTGGTACAAGGTGGCGCTGGAGAAGGACGGTCTGGGGTGGATCGATCCATACATCTACTACTCCGACCGCATGCCGGGCATCGCCTGCGCCGTGCCGCTGTACGACTCCGGGGGGCGCCTGCTGGGGGTGGTCGGGGCCGATATCGGCATCGCCGAAATCTCACGGCTGCTGGCGGGGTTCGAGATCGGATCCACGGGGCAGGCGGTGATCCTCGCTGCTGACGGCAGCCTTATCGCCGATCCGGCGTTCCTCGAGGAGGGCAGCGAACCGGTGCGAGAGATCGAGGGCGCGGATCGGCCGGAGCTGGTGCTGCGCCGGGTCGAGGACTCCCCGGGATCGGTGCTGGCCGCGGCTTTCTCCCAGCGCCCCTCGAACTTCGCCGCGGGCAGCGATCCGTTCACTTTCGAGCACCGGGGTACCGACTATGTAGCCAGGTTCGAGACCTTTCCGCTCAGCTCCGATCGCAGCTGGATGGTGGGCGTTCTGGCGCCACAGGAGGAGCTCCTGGGACCCTTGCGGCGAGACCACAGGATCACTCTCGGAGTGACGCTCTTCTGCTTGATCCTGGCGATTGGCCTGGCGGCTGTCCTGGTGTCGCGCGCCGCCGGGCTCGAGATCGAGCTGCTCAAAGCTCGCACGGTCGAGAAGCAGCAATTCATCGAAGAGCTCGAGACAAGGAACGCCGAGATGGAGCGTTTCGCCTACACCGTTTCCCACGATCTCAAGAGCCCGCTCTTCACCATCCGCGGTTATGTCGGCATGCTCGAGAAGGATCTGTCACGAGGCGACGACGAACGCATCGAGGGCGACCTGCAGCGGATTCACAGTGCGGCGGGGCGCATGGCGCAGCTGCTCGACGAGGTTTTGGAGCTGTCGCGGGTGGGCCGTCTGCAGGGCACCCACGAGGAAGTTGCGCTGGGAGAGCTCGCCGCCGAGGTGGCCGAGCACCTCGATGGTCCGATCAGCCGTCGCGGAGTGGACCTGAGGATCGAGCCGGGCCTGCCGACCGTGGTCGGGGACCGCCCGCGCCTGCTCGAGGTGTTGCAGAATCTGATCGACAACGCATGCAAGTTCATGGGCGACCAGCCGCGGCCGCGGATCGTGGTCGGCTCGCGCGAGGACGGTGACGGCATGGTCTTCTACGTGCGTGACAACGGCATCGGAATCGATCCGCGCTACCAGGAGAAGATCTTCGGGCTCTTCGACCGCCTGGACCTCGCCATCGAAGGCACCGGCGTCGGTCTGGCCCTGGTGAAGCGTATCGTCGAAGTGCACGGCGGGCGGATCTGGGTGGAATCCCAGGGCGAGGGATATGGGGCGACGTTCTGTTACACGGTGTCGGGAATGACGGAATCTGGCACGGACGAGCGGCGTCCGGGTTCGTTGAAAGAGGCTCGAGGATGACGGTCGGCGCGGCGCGGGAGGCGCCTTCGGCCGGAAAGCCGGCATGTCGTGGAATCGAGGGAGTGCAAACCCGCAGCGATGGGATAAAGTAACGCGTTCATGCCCAGGATCGATCAGCGAGAGGCTCTCGACGTCTTGAACCGCAGGCGCCTCCTCGAGCTCGCCACGGACTTCGGGCTCGAGGTGTCCGTCCGCGGCACGAAGGCCGATCTGGTCGAAGCGCTCGCCGGCTCGCGCAGGTCACCGCTGCGCCGGATCCTGGCGAAGTTGCGCCGCGACGAGCTCAAGGCCATTTGCCGAGCCGCGGGCATCGACGAGTCGGGTCGTGAGAAGGCGGCCATCGTCGAGCGGATCCTGCGTTTCGGACTGGCGGGAGGGTTCGCGTCGCGTCGCACCATGGAGCCCGGGGGCGAACCGCAGACACTCACCCGGGCCGACCTGGTGGAGAGCGTGGCCGCCGCCACGGGGCTGTTCAAGAAAGACGCCGAAGTGGTCGTCACCTCGGTCTTCGAGACGCTTTCCGAGTCGCTGCGGGCCGGACAGAAGATCGAGCTCCGCGGTTTCGGTAGCTTCCGCCTGCGCGAGCGCGGCCCGCGCATCGGCCGCAATCCCTCGACCGGCGCCCGCGTCGAGGTTCCGGCCAAGCGGATTTGCTATTTCCGGCCGGGGCGCGAGCTCAAGAACATCCTGGGCGACTAATGCGACCAGAGCTCCGCGTATTCCGACGCGGAGTGGGAATACGCGCCGTCGCCGTCGGGGACGGTGACCCAGGCGTGGAAACGGCGGTCGTCCCCGTCTTTGAGGGTGCCGATGTGGATCGTGGGATTCAGGCCGCAGCGCGACCACAGGTCGAGCAGCAGGAAGGACCGTTTCATGCAGCGACCGTGGCGGCGCGGCGGCAGAAGGCCCGCCAGCCGGTTGACGCTGCCGTCGAGGTAGCGGGGATTGGTGAGGTACGACTCCCGCCAGGGGCGTACCTGGCGCAGTCGGTCGGCGAGCTCGCGCAGGTCGCAGCGCCGGTCGAGCCAGGCGAGCCTCGCGGCGGCCCGCAGCACCGCCGGCAAGGCGGCCACGAAGAAGGCCGCCTTGCGCCAGGTCTCACGCTTCGATCGTCGGGTGCTCACTCCTCGGTTCTCTACGGTTCAGGCTGACCAGCCGTTCGGTGATCTCTGCCCGCTCCTGGGCGTAGGACGACGGCCCGTAGAGGTCGCCGTCCTCGACCAGTGCCTGGGCGTGGCAGCGTCCGCAATAAGACAGGCGCGAGCAGTTCTTGCAGGTGTGCAGGTCCTCGCGCCGGATACCGCGGACCTCGTTCAACCAGGGTGAATTCTCCCACACGTCGCGGAAGGAGCGCTCGCGGACGTTGCCGCCGGACCCCGGCAGCCCGTTGCAGGCCATCACGTCGCCCGCCGAGGTGATGTTGCAGTAGCGGTTTGCGGCGGCGCACAGGGGGCCGTCGCCACGCGGATCCTCGGCGCCTTCCGCGGGCATCCAACAGCCCAGATGAGGCCCTCCATAGTGGGCCGCGAGCTCGTCCTGAGGCACGCGTAGCGCGAGAGTCGACGGATCGCCGTCTTTCTTGGCCAGGATGGTGGGAGAGGCGTGGAAGCCGGCGCCGACGCGCTCGGCGTAGGCGGCGATGGCGTCGAGGTCGCGATGGTTGTAGATCGTCATCGGCGTCTTGATCAGTACCTCGACGCCACGCTCGCGGAGTAGCTCGATACCGCGTAGGGTCTTGGCGAACGATCCGGGCCGCTGGGTAATGTCCTCGAACACCTCCTCGTCCATCGAGTAGAGGCTGATCTCGACCGCGCAGGCCAGCCCGGCGACGGCGTCGGCGGCGTGCTCCTCGATCAGCGAGCCGTTCGAGAACAGGCGCAGCGCGAAGCCCAGCTCGCGGGCGCGCCGGGCAATGGTCAGCCAGTCGCGGCGCAGGAACATCTCGCCGCCGGTGAGGGTGAGGAACATGGTGCCAGCCTCGGCCAGCTCCTCGAGCAGCATCAGGATGCGTTCGGTGGTCAGCAGGTCCGGCGCCAGAAAATCGGGAATGTAGCAGTGCTTGCAACGAAAGTTGCAGTGATGCGTGAGCTCGAGCGACACGTCGAGCGGGATGTTGTGCCGCGCCGCCTGAACGACCAGGCGCAACTGGTGGGCGGGTATCGTCATGCTGCCGCCTCCCGCCGGATGACGTTCCACACCTCGGGCCGCGGGCGGAAGGAGAGCTCCCAGATCGGCACTCGGTCGAGCAGCTCGGCGAGGTCGTCGAAGGCGCGCCGCATGGCCTGGCCGTCGAAGGTCGGCCACAACACCTCCTTGCGTAGGCGGGCGAACGCTTCGCCCGCCGTCAGTCGGCGCCGGCGGTCCCGTTGGCCGTGGCGCAGCAGATAGATGTCGGCCAGGTCCGCGGCGCCGCGTCGGCTGCGCCAGAACGGCAGCGCCCCCAGCCGCGGACGCTCACCATCGAGTGACACGCCCACGTACTCGTCGCACAGCGCGTGCTCGGGCAGCAGGCCGGCCAGGGTCGACTTGCCGCAGCCCGAGGGACCGCCAGCCACCCATCCCCGCTCACCGTCCGACAGCGCCGCGGCGTGCAGGATCAGGCCGCGCCGGGTCTCGTACCACAGCGCCTGGATCAACCGGTCGACCGCGAAGGTCGCAAGCGGCCCGGCCAGCTCGGCCGTTCGCCGGGCGGTGTCGAGCTCCATCTCGACCGCCGGCGCCGTGAGCCGCAACCGCGATCCCTCGCGATGTGATCCCAGCGGCTGCTGACGCGCCTGCGCCAGGAACTCCGCGGTCGGCACCCGCTCGTCCGTCAGCCGGTACACTGCCTTCCAGTCCGCCGTCCTCCGGCAGGCGAACGCCCCATAGCGTTCCCGAACCAACCCCAGGAATCTCTGACTCTCGGAGTCCACCGAAACCCTCAGGCCACCGAAATCGAAACACTCAGATCGCATCATGACATCGGCACCTGGTTGCAGATCGGTGTCGTGCCCGGGAAGAAAGCGCAGGAAGCCGCCACCTGTTCCACCGTTTCCCGCCACGCGATCACCGGCGCCTCGAGCGTCTCCGGCGGTTCCACCGCCACCGGCGCGCGATTCTCCGGCTCGGCTTCCTGGATCAGCCCGAGATCCAGCATCTCGCCCAGGAATGCCTCGAGCTCGCCGCCGCCGAAGGGCGGGTCCGCGCCATCGGCGCCCAGCGCCTGAAGCATGCCGTCGGTCTCCGTGATCGCTTCGAGCGCTTGCCACACGAAGGCAGCGGTCGGGTTGAGGCCGTACATCCGCTTGGCTTCCAGGTCCAGCAGAATCGTCTCGCCGGCGATCGTGCGCCAGGCAGCCCGCGGTGCGCGCCTATACTTTCTCACTCGTGCTCCTCCCCGCCGCTGTCGATCTCACGGTTTGAGGAAGAACGCGCGGCTCCGACCACAGGACCGCGTGTCGCTGTCTAGAAAGGCCTCGACGCTCCACTTTCCGTACAGCGAGCCGTGGACGATGGAAGTGCCGGCCACCGGCAGTCGGGCGACCACCGTGCCATCCGCCGTCGCCGAACGAACTGCCAGCGGGCGGGGAAAGCCGTCGACCGTTCGCCGCGAGCCGGCTCGGTTCGGATCGGTCGAGAACGGCAGCGTCAGAGTCTGGTAGAGGTGGCCGTTGGGAGTGTGTACACGCACGTGGAGCAGATGCTCGCCCTCGACCTCCGGCGCCAGGCGTACCCGGAAGTCGAGGTCCAGAATCTCGGTGGCCGAGAAGGTCCCCCGGCCGTCGCTTTGCTCCGAGGTGACTGCGACCCGGCAGCGCGACGGGGCGCGGTCGGCGGCCTCAGCTGCCGGCGCGACCGCGAAGGCCGCCGGTACGGCGCAGAGTGCCGCGAGGGCCAGGAGAATCGATGTCGGGTGGCGCATGGCTGATCTCCTCACGGCAGGGGTAGGGACACGGAATAAAGCCTGCCCTCGTCGGTACCGACGTAGGCGGTGTCGTCCGAGACGTCGAGCGCCGGACTCCCTACAGCCGCCGAGCCGGTGCTCAGCAGCACCGACGTGATCGCCGGAGTGCCGAGACCGTAGTCGAGCTGATAAAGCCTGCCGTCGCCGCCCCCGACCCAAACCAGAGGATCGGCGAACGATACCAGAGGAATCGACGGACTCGGAACGGTCGTGGTCGACCAGTTGAGCGATGCGCTGCCGCCGTCGTCGGTGATCGACCAGACGGTATCGGTGGTTGCGAAGAACAGGTCGCTGGTGCCGAAGCGCGGGAAGACGTAGCCCTTGACGGGGCCGTCGTCGGCGTCGAACGGCGCGCTCCACAGATCGGCGCCGGTCAGCGGGTCCAGTGCGTGCACCTCACCGGAATTGGTGCCGACGTAGATGCGGCCGCCGTGAGGAATCGGGCTGCCGTCGACGTCACCGAGTGCCCGAGACCACAGCAGGGTGGCGCTCGAGCCGTCGAACGAGATACACCATACGGTGTCCTGGCTGCCACCGGCACGGACACGGCTGGCGAAGTAGAGTCGGTTGCCGAGGAAGTCGAGTGCGGGGGTCGAGGAGACGATGCCGATTCCCGAACCGTCGCCGCCCTGGGCCGCACTGTTGGTGAACGACCAGGCGATCGTGCCGTCGGCCAGGTGCAGGCCGTGGATCTGGTTGTCGGCGCTCGAGTGACGAGTGGCGGCGAGTACCAGGTCGAGGCCGCCGAAAGCCGCGAAGCTGCCTGCCGGCGCGCCCTGCACCAGGCCGCCCACGGGCGGCAAGTCAGGGCTCGACCAGATCTGCTGTCCGGTCTCCGCGTCGACCGCGTAGACGCGTCCGTCCTGGGAGCCCAGGAAGGCGACCTTGGATGCGCCGGCCAGACCGATCGGAACGATCGGCGGCCGGGCCTGGGCTGGGCCGTTCATCGCCAGCGGCTGCCAGCTCGTCGGCCAGGTACCCGGGCTACTGTCGGCGCTGGACTGCATGGAGTGCAGCACCCGGTCGTTGGCGACGCCGTAGACCGATCCGATTCCGGGCGGCGCCAGCGCCGAAGCGCCGGTGGAGTAGGCCCAGGCGACCGCGCCCGAGGTGTCGAAGGGCTGGGCCGAGACCGTCTTGCGACCCGAGACTGTAGTGCTGGTTGAGACCCCGCCACTGCCGTCGTGGACGAAGGCGCTGTAGTAGTAGGTGGTGCCGTCGGTCAGGCCGGTGTGGGTGGCGGTGCCCCTGGCGCCTGCGCCGTCGTCCTGGTCGGCCAGCGGGGAGCCGTCCGAGGGATCTGCGGGGAAGCCGGCGGTCGACCAACGGATGATGGTCGAGCCGTAGGAGCCGGTCGAGGGGTTGAGCCACTCGACCTGGTTCTGGCCGGAGGTAGCGGTGGCGGTGAGGAACTGCACCGCGCCGGGCGCCGCGCCGCAGGCAGCCGGGGTCACCGCCTCGACGCGCACGTCGTCGAGCATCCAGCCGTCGTCGCCGGTCGCGAAATCGTCGGCGCCGTGGTTCCAGGCCAGCCAGACGCGAGAGCCGGCCCAGGCGGACAGATCGAAGGTGGCGCTGACGCAGCCGCCGGAGTCGCCGACGTAGGCGGAGGCGCCGGGCCAGGGGTGGCAGAAAAAGGAGCCGAAGGCGTTGATGGTCCCCGGGTAGCCACCGACCGGTGCGATCTGGGTGAAGGTGGGCCAGTCGTCAGCGGAGACCATCAGTCGGCCGCCGTCCCAGTCCGGCGACTCGAAGTCGTAGTCGTGGCTGAAGGTGAGGGTGATCGAGGTGGCGGTGGCCGGCAGCACGATACCGCCGTCGGTGAACGGCGGTCCGCCGGAAGGCGGCTGGCCGAGGATCAGGGCGCCGTTGACGTAGGCGCCGTAGGCTGGGTCTGCCGCCTGGTTGTTCGAAGCCACTGTGTTGCCCGAGCAGAAGCCGGTCTCCGGGCGGTACCACAGGTCGCTCGTGGCCGGACAGCCGCCAGGGGTGCCGAAGGTGAAGCCGAAGGTCCACAGATCGCCGGGGAGCTGGGTGCCATCGAAGTCGTCCTCGAACACCACGGCTGAGCCGGTGCCGCCCACCGCCGCCGATACCTCGGTGAGATTGGCTTCCTGGTTGCCGTCTTGGCAGGCACCACCGCCACCCACCGCGGCGTCCTCGGCGCGCACCACGTAGTAGTACGTGGTGCCGCTGGCGGTGGTGGTGTCGTCCAAGAAAGTGTCGGTGACGCAGGCCTGCAGCAGGTTGCCGGCACCGGGAGAGAATCCCGGACTTGTCGAGCGGTAGACGTTGTAGACCAGCGGCGCCGAGCCGCAGTTGTTGGCGCCGGCCGACCAGGCGAGGCGCAGGCCACAGCTGCCGCCGGCCGCGATCGGATTCACCGCGGTCAGACCACCGAAGGTCGGCGGCAGCGAGCAGCCACCGAAGGCGGTGTCCGAGGCCTCGTTCGAATCGGCCGACTCGCAGAGCTCGAAAGTCCGCACCACGTAGTAGTACGTCACGCCGGGAGCGAGCCCGGCGTCGATGAAAGTCGTCGTGCCGCCGCCGACCGAGCCGACCTGGGAGTACGGCCCGCCGGAGGTGGTCGAGCGGTAGATCCGGTAGCTGGCTGGCACCGGGGCTACCGCGTTCCAGTCGAGTCGGATCTCGTTGGAGATGTCGGCCGAGGCTGTCAAGCTCGTGGGAGCCGCGGGCGGTGTGCAGGGCACACACAGATCGCTCTGACCGTCGCATACCTGGAACGAGACGTTGGTCCAGCGCGCGTGGTCGAACCAGTGGCCCGTGCCCACCACCGAGGCGTCGGTGTTGTAGTTGATCTCCAGGTAATAGCTCTCGCCGGCCGCGAGGCCGGAGAGGTCGAAGGCCGCGTCGCCCCAGGTCAGATTGATGCCCGCCCAGCCGTCGTCGGTGTTCACGTGGCCGATCGGGTTCCAGGTGCCGGTGGTGTAGGTGCGGCCGGTGGGCACCAGCAGCGTGTGACTGCCGTCGCTGAGCCTCACGGCGTGGACGTTGGCGCGATCCCAGAAGGGGTTCTCGATGTCGTGTCGCTCGGCGACCACCACCTGGGTCGCGCCGGCACCCTTGCGGAAGATCGGCGAGGTCGCAAGGTCGTTCTGGTCGTCGAGACCGGTCGAGGAGTGCACCGACCAGATGCCGGAATCGGCGGTGACGCTCTCGCGGGCGTAACCCTGGACGAGCGTCCAGCCGTCGTCGCCAGTCTCGAAGTCATCGGTGCGGCCGGCGGTCAGCGCCAGATCCTGTTCCACCGCGCCGTGGTCGAAGGTGTCGAGGTTGGAGCCGGTCATCTGATCGGCGGTAATCGCGACGTCGAAGCTCACTGTCTGGCCGCAGGTGGCGCCGTCGAGCGAGAAGTCGAAAGAACCGGCGGCGTTGGCGCTGATCGCCAGGCTGCCGAGGTTGACCGGCATCGCGGTGACCACGCTCACCGCCGCGTCCGGGCTGGTGATGGTGGCTAGCACATTGTCGAGCGCTGCCGAGCCGTCGTTGTTGACCGAGAAGCTCATGCGGCCCGTCTCGCAGTTGTCGACGAAGCCGTCGGAATCGTTGTCGGTGGGGACCGCGGTGAGGCTCGCCGAGCCGGTCACGTATCTGGCGCTCGGGCCGGCCGCCGGCGCGGCGCTGACGCAGTTCGACGGTGCCGAGCCGCAGGCCTCGTTGCCCACCGGGTGGCGCACCACTTGATAGTAGTAGGTGGTGCCGTTGCCGACCTCGTTGTCGACGAAGGGCAGCGACGCGAAGCTCACGTCCTCGGCGATCTTGGCGAAGCCGAATCCGCAGCCTGCCTCGTTGCGGTAGACGTCCACCACGTCGGGGGTGGTGTCGGGGGTCCAGGTCAGGGCGAGCTGATTGTTGCCGATCCCGGGCGGATCGAGCGTCGGCGCCGCGGGCTGCGGACAGCCGCGGAAGCAGACGTCCCAGGCGGCGTCGGTAGTGCAGGCGATGCCGTGGCGGTCGAAGGCGGCGGCCAGCTGGCACGAGTGTGGGGTGCCGTTGGCCAGGTTGCCGTCGTCGTCGTCGACCGCGCGGAAGGTCTTCCAGTTGCTGCCGGCGTTGCAGCCGTGCGAGGACAGCGCGCCGATGTTGCAAGTGAAGGCCTGGTTGGCCATCGGGCGCGACAGGTACCACAGCCGATCCGTGACCCCCCAGGCGCCTGCCTGGTTGTAGGGGCCGCCGGCCCCCGGGCAGTTCCAGTCGGGGAAAGCCGGGTTGCGGGCACCGCAGCCGGTCTGCAGGTCGAAGGCGGCGAGATCGTAGATGGCGCCCGAGGAGACCAGCGACTCGCAGTGCCCCTCCTTGTCGTCGGGCGGGCTCTGACCCAGCCCGCACGGTCCGACGTAGCCGCCACCGTTGTCGCTGGGGCAGTTCGGGCCGGTGAAGCTCGCCACCGTCATCGGTGCATTGTCGGCGTGGCGTCCCCAATCGATGTCGCGCACGCCGTCGCAGGCCAGGCAGGCGTTGCCGCTGCCGGAGCAATTGAAGCTGCGGAAGCCGTCGCCGATGCACGGGCTCAAGGTCTGGAGCGCGGCCGAGATATCACCGTAGGTCTCGCCGGTTCCGTTGTCGACCGATCCGCCGTTGCCGTCGTTCGAGTCCATGCCG
The DNA here is from genome assembly GCA_024226315.1 of bacterium. Taxonomy (GTDB): domain Bacteria; phylum Acidobacteriota; class Thermoanaerobaculia; order Multivoradales; family J023; genus JAAELT01. Next base: position 27,628 of record JAAELT010000685.1, read on the forward strand.
TGACCCCACTCGTGCAGCGCCACGCCGGCGTCCTCACCTGTGTTGCCGCAGCCGCCGCCCGAGCGGTAGAAGTTCACCGTGGCGCCGTTCCAGAAGGCGTTGCAGGTGTTGTTGATGTTGACGTTGGCGGTGAGCTGCGCCGACAGCCAGGCATTGGCAGGGAAGAAAGAGCGGGCCTTCTCCTTGATTTTGTTGAGGTGCCAGAACTGTTGCCGGGCGGCCGGGGTGTTGTCGGTGATGCCGTTCTGGACCTGGCAGTCGCCGGGGGCGTTCGGAGTCAGGATCTCGCCGAAGGCGATGTCGCCGCCGGCGCCGGAGCTCGCCGTGCCCGGCGCTCCGGTGCAGTTGTCGTTGATGTTGACGTACGGTCCCACCAGGCGGGCGGTTTGCGGGTTGCCGTCCCAGGCGTAGACGCCCGAGGTGTTGGTGGTCACGCCCAGCGGGTCGACGTCGGTGAACGGCCAGCCGGTGATCACCTGCGGCAGCTCGACGCCGCCCACTCGCCAGGAGACCGGCCAGTAACCACCCGTGACCTGGGCGTAGCGATTGAGATCCTTGAATTCCACCATCCTGCCCGTCACCGCGTCGATCCGCGTCCGCCAGGTCTGGTGCTCGCCGTCGCGGCGGAAGATGAATTCCCACACCGGCAGCAGGGCGTATCCGGCGCCGAAGACTTCCGGGTCGCGGACGGCGGGAACGGGCAGGAGCCGCAGGTCGCCGCGGCCCGAGAAGGCGTCGCCCGGGAGCAGCCCACCGATGTAGGCGTCGAGCACCGCGAGCGCCTCCTCGCTGTCCAAACGCGGCTCCGGTACCGGAGTGCCCGGGCGCGGTACGCGCTCGCTGCCGAACTGCACCAGGTTACCGTTGTTGACGTGGAAGAAGATGCGCGCGCCCTCGACCCGCAGGTCGTCGATCCAGACGCCGAGCTCGAGCAGCCAGAGGTAGTTCGAGTAAGCGCCCGACGCGTCTTCGTCGAGGCGCAAGCTGTAGTCACCGTCGGCGCCCAGCATCGGCGCGGCCTGATGGAGAAACACCTGGGCGATGCTCTCGAGCGTTTCGATGCCCGGCCGGTTGCGGCCACGCAGATGCGCCTCGATATCGCGCAGCTCGAGGTCGTTGCCGTGGCCCGGCAGCCAGGGGACGCCCTCGCCCTCGGCGACCTGCACCAGGCCGCTGCGCCGGTCGATGTGAGCTTGCCAGAGCTCCGGGTTGCGCTGCCGGCCAGTGAAGTCCTCCCAGGCCTGACGGGTGCTCGGCTCCAGCCGGTCGGCGACGGTCGCGAACGGCTGGAGCTCGATCGTCGGGTGGAGCGACGGATCGGTGAAAGCCAGCCGTTCGAGCTCGGTGTCCTCGCCCCGCGGCGGGACCACCGCCAGAGCGACCGGCGCGAGCGACGCGATGACGAGCCACAAGCCGGCCGCGAGCGGCCGGCCGGCGTATCGTCTGTTCCCCAACGTGATCGCCTCAGTGCCCTTTCCCACGTCGCCCTCCTCGAGCCTCCGCGCCTGAACCGGACCGGGCGAAGACTCGCCCCCATTCTTGGCAGACGAATCTTACGAACGGCATAACGGTACACGATCGCGACCTCGCCGTCGCTCTCGACGTCTTGGAGGTCGCGCCCTGAAGCCCCTGGCCGGCCGACCGCGTGCTAGAGTCACGGGCCGGCCGGAGTGGCGGAATTGGTATACGCAGAGGACTTAAAATCCTCCGCCGCAAGGCGTGGTGTCTTCTGAGACGATCAATTAAAGACATTTATATCAACACTTAGGGCGAGTGCGCAGCGTCTCAAGTTAGCCTCCAGTCCTGCCATGGGGCACAAATGGGGCACTCGTGAAGCGGCATCCAAAGCCACATACGCCCTCGTCCGTGCGGCGACGATGGCCGGTTGCATTGCCTCTATCCGGCTCACACTCAACACAGACGGAGGACTGACGCCCGCACTGCGTCGGCCTCATCGCGTACGAGCCGTTCACTGCAGGGGCACCGCCGGTCCTTGCACCATCGACTTCTAGGTGGAGGGGTTCTCTGACGGATTCGAATCCGGCGACACCACCGCCTGGAGCGTAACGCGGCCTCACGGGTCTCCCTGGCCCTGATCGAGACGCTGAGCCCGGCAGACTCGAGGCGTCCAGTCACTTGCATCCTTGCCGAGGGGCCGCACCTGCTCACTCACGACGAGGGCTTCTTCGTTCGCGGCGACGGCTACCAAACGGCGGTAGCGCCCGAGGTTGGCCAACCCCGACATCACCGAGGTTGTCGAACGCCTCGACGCCGCCGGCGACTTGATCTTCGCGATCGACGTTCAACGGTCCGAGACATGGTGGTGCTCAGCGCGCGGGCCTGCGCGGACGCCGGCCGATGGTCCACGACCCTACAGATATCGACTGGTGCAGAGTCCTTGGGGACCTGGGAGACGGATATCTCCAGATCTTTGTCGACATGCCATATAGCACTTTGGCTGGTCGACCTCCACAAAGCCGGCAACGGGGTCGTGTCCTAAGTAGGGGGACTCGCGGGGCCGAGCCGCGAACACGACACTGAGTGTCTGTCAGAAGTGCCAGAAGCAGGTCTGCGCAAGCTCAATGAATCCAAGGGCTCACGGCACCGCCCCGGACGAGGAGGGAACCCGGGGCTGTCAAAAGTGACAGAAGAGTGTCTGGCGAGCCTCGATTGGCGCCTGGCGACCGCCTGGTCGGCGATGTCCTTCCACGGTTCGATGCGTGCGATCAGACGGTGGCGCGTCATGGATCTGCTGGTGGACGAGCTCCCAGACGCGACGGACGCGACCGCCGCCCGGAAAGAGCTTCGGCGACGGTTGAGGGTTCTCGGCGATAGCTAGTCGCCCGGTGGCAGGAAGTCCTCACTCTTAGGACACGACCGGCAACGGCTGATCTGGATCAGGCGGATCACCCACCTCGAACTGGCCGCCTAACCCACGCCGCGCCACCACGATTTCTTGCGCTCCTCCCCCTGACACGGGGCGAGCGCGGGCCACCACCGGTTTCATCTCGAGGGATCTACGCAGCCGACACGGGCAACTTCAAACCAGAGGGTCGCAGCAGGCAGAGCGAGGTCTTATACAAGCCTTTCAGGGTCCGAGGCCAGTGGATTGACTGGCCAACTCTTCCGTCCAGGTCGTGCCACCTAACTGTTTGATTTATTGGTGCTTACCACTTCGTACTATCGAAGGGGAGTAGCGTATCGCAGGCGCCTTCAGGCGTGTCAAGGGGTACTGGCGGGGAAGCACTGGCCAACTCTCCTCCACGGTCGGCAACAGCCTTCAACGGCCAGAGGCGGTTTGCCTGCCGATGCGGCACAACCCGCGGAGGTGGTGTCAGCCCTCTCCAAGGACCGGCTGCAAGGGATATGAAAGAGCAATCGGCTGGAGGGCTTCGGACCTATCCGGCGCCATCGACTAATCCGGGGAGAACTTTTTCGCCCAGAGCGGCAGAACGACGGCCCATTTTACGTCTTTGAGTCGCCGAAGCCTGGAGGACGTCCGCATCCACGACCTGGGGCACAGCTGCGCGAACTTCGGCATCAAGCTTGACCTACGGCTGCCGGTGATCGGCGCGGTGCTCGCGCACCTCGCGGATGAGCTGGTGCAGTGGCCCTGAACAATTAAGCAGCCGGAGTGTCTACCTCTTCCGGAAGGGCGATCGACTGGGCGGCGACGGGTCCTGTCAGTAAGCTCGCCAAGAAGGAGAGGCGATGAATCCAGAAGATCCGAGGCGTCATGCCCTGCTGATCGGTATCAACCAGTACTCCTATTTCTCGGAACAGAGTCAGCTCAAAGGCTGTGTCAACGACGTTGAGCTGATGACGGACGTACTGAGTGAAACTTTCAGATTTCCACACATCCGCCGGCTCTGCGATCAAGAGGCTACCCGTGAGGGGATCCTTTCGGCGATGAACGCACTGGTTCGAGAGGTGAAAGACGACGATGTCGTCGTCTTCTTCTACAGCGGCCACGGCTCCCAGGTCTTCAACAAGCACGGTTGGTCCCCGGACGGTTTCGACGAAACCATCGTCCCCCACGACAGTGGTCGAGGAAAGGACGAGAACCGCGACGTCAGGGACCGCGAGATCGAGGAGTGGCTCTTCGAGCTGACGGCCAAGACGGCATATGTAACGCTGATCTTCGATTCGTGCCATGCTGGCTCGATCACCCGCGATCCGCTTGACGCCAGAGTGCGACGCATCCCGCGGGATCCGCCGTTACGAAAACCGCGGCCCGGGGGCGATGCGGGACGCCGGCGCGGTCCGAGCGGCTGGCTGCCGCGGCGTCCGCCGGGAAAGCGGGGAGGAGACCCGTTGGGCGACCGCTACGTACTGCTGGCCGCCTGCCGCAGTCACGAGCCTGCCTGCGAGCTCAAATACAACGAGGCGGGGAGGCCGCAGGGAGCTCTGACCTTCCATCTCTGCCAGGAGCTCAGCCGCGCCCACCCCAGGGAGAGCTATCGTGACCTCTTCGAGCGTCTCGCACCCCGGGTCACGGCCGACTACCCGGAACAGCATCCGCAGCTGGAAGGTGCCTGGGACCGCGAGCTGTTCGGGAGCCGGAGCTTCGAGCCGATGCGCTTCGTCCCCGTCCGTGAAAGGACGGACGGCCGCGTGACGCTGGCGGCGGGAGCGGCCCACGGGCTGACTGCCGGCTCCGAGTGGGCCGTCTATGGCCCGGGGACCCGCCGGGCCGAGGTGGGGAGCGAAGCCGAGCTCGGACGCGTTCGCGTTCTGGACGACGTCGACCCGGTCGCTGCGCGGGCCGAGATGCTTCCGGGAGAGAGAGCGGACGAGATCACCGCCGGCTGCCGAGCGGTTGTGGTTGTCCACGATCACGGCGAGATGTGCTGGACGGTCGGGATCCGGGGCTCCCTGTCCTCGCGCTGCCGCGAGGCTCTGGAGCGGCGGATCGGCAAGTCGTTGGTGCTGCGTCTCGCCCCGGACGGCCAGCCCGTCAGGGCCTGGATCCATTTCCTGACACCGCGGCATCCGGTCGGTGTCGGGGATCCTGCCCCCCAGGCCGGCGCTATCGACGAGCCCTCCTGGGCGGTGGTCAAAAGCGCCGGGGATCTCCTGCTGGGACCACGCCCTGCCAGTTACCCCCTGGACGAGCTGGTCCAGGATCTCGAGCGCTGCGCCCGCTACGAGCTGGCCTTGCGGCTGATTCAGCCAGACGACTTGAATGAGCTCTACGGCCTCGTGGAGGTGACGCTCTTTCGGCGGTCGCCCGGCGGGGTCTGGGCTCGGGCAGAGCCCTCCCGGAACGACGAGGTGGTCTTCGAGGAAGGCGATCTCCTCGGTCTGCAAGTCACCAATCGCTCGGAACAGCCGATCTACCTCAGCGTGCTCGACTTCGGGCTCACCCATGGCGTCAGCCTGCTCTATCCGGTTCGCGGAGCCTGCAAGCCGTTGGCCCCTGGGCGTGTCTTCGAAATCGGAATGCGCCGCAACGACGAGATCGAGGTCTTCTTGCCCGCAGGCTTCTCCGCCGAGGAGGGGACCGAGTACCTCAAACTCTTCGCGACGACCGCGGAAGCCGACTTCAGCTCCCTGACCCAGCGAGGAGTGCGCACCAAGACGGGGGACGAAAGCCAGCTCCATCCGCTGGAGCAGCTACTGCGTAAGACCTTGACCGGGTACGGCCGGCGCGACGCGCGACGTGTCCCGACGAGCGATTGGACGACGGTCTGCCGGCAGTTCGTCCTCCGCCGTCCTCCCGGCTCTCGCGCTTGATCCCAGACAATCGACGGGCGGCCGGGAGCTGGTAATTCCTCCCCGGTCTCAGGTAGGCTGGCCTCCAAGGAGGTACCTGGCTGCGATGTCAGTCCACCTCGGTTTTCCAGAGAGAATCAGGCAACGCCGTCGAGCGGTGGGGGGGATCCGGGAAATGTCGTACGCCGGCCCGGTCTGGCCGGCTCCGGAGCCGCCTTTCCGATGTCGAGGATGGAGGAATGGCTTCGAATCGCGAGCGTCTGGATCGGCTATCCCGGGACAGGTACCGGTCGATCTTCAGTTTCTTCCTCAGGCGCGGCTTCCCGAGGACGGAATGCTACGACCTGACCCAGGAGACCTTCTACCGAGCCATGCAGGGCTTGGGGGGCTTCCGCGACGAGGCCAGCGAGACGACGTGGCTGTTCCGGATCGCAAGGAACCTCTGGCTCAACAAAGAGCGCGACCGGCGACGGCTCAAACGACGCCGGCCGGAAGTCCCCATCGAAAAGGCGTTCCCGGAAGAGCAGGAGATCCCGGATCGCCGAGACCTTTTCGGGGGAAGCGAGGAGCAGAGCCCGGAGGAGCGTCTCCTCCAGCGAGAACAGATGAAGCGGGTCCGCGACGCCCTGGAGAAGCTGCCCACCCAGCGACGCCGCTGCCTGGTCCTGCGGCTCGAGGAGTTGAAGTACCGCGAGATCGCCGACTTGCTTGGCATCTCGCTACAGGCTGTCCGATCCCATCTCTCCCAGGCGCGCCAGCAGATGCGGGAGCTCCTCGGGGACGAGATCGACGTGGACGACTCCTAGGAAGGAGGGAGCTCCGTTGAACGAGAAGAAACCGTCGCTGTCCGGACTGGTTCGCGAGTTGGCTCCGGAGATGTGTCGCGAGCTGGGACCCCCGCCGACTCCGGAAGAGCTCGACGCCTACGCGGACGGAGATCTGGCGGAAGAGGAGGCCGATAGGATCCGCGAGCACCTGACCTGGAGCCGCGAGAGCCGCAAGGTGGTCCTCGATCTGGTCGCGTTTCCTGACGTTGAGCCGCCGCCTACCGAGGCTCCCCTCTCCGAGAGCGAGCTGCGGACGGCATGGCGGGAGCTGCAGGCGCGGCTGGACGCGGACGCGCGGCCTGCCAGGGAGCCAGCCCCGGCGACGCCGCTCGCCGCGAAGGTGCTCGCCTGGCGCCCACAAGGGACCTTCGGAGGCTCTCTCGCTGCCCTGGCGGCGATCTTCCTGACGACCAGCCTAGCAGGGCTCGGTTTCTGGAACCTCTCGCTCCTCCAGGATATCGAGGACCTTTCCGCTCCCAGGATTCTCGGCGATGTCGTTGGCCTGATCCCCGCCGGAATTCCGTTCCGAGGCGAAGTAGGGCCACGCGCCGTAACCGCCGGCAGCGAACCTCTGGTCCTGAGCCTGAGCCTCACAGACACCACGCCCTATCGTTACTATCTCGTCGAGATCAACGATCCGCAAGGCCACGTGCACTGGCAGGGCGGAGGGTCCCGGCTCACCTCCGCCGGTACCCTCGCCGTCCTGCTGCCGCGCCGTGATTTCCTGCCTGCGGGAGACTACCGGATCCTACTTTATGTTCAGGATGATGAGAAGAAGCTCCTCGGAGAATACGAGCTCCGTATCGAGGCTCCATGACGACCGGCACCTGATCGGCCGCTCCCGTCCCTTCGCCGCGCTCTTGGTTGTCGCCCTGGCCTTCGGGTGTGCGGGCGAGGCAGCCCGCCAGCCCACACGCTCTTCGGCCTCATCTTCTTCCGCTCCCTCGAACGCGGTCATCCCTGAGGCCGAGCCGCCGGGCCGCGAGAAGATCGACAGAGGGGTCCTGGTGCTCCGGGTGCCGGCCGCAGGTACCCTCGTGGGCGAGCGGACCGTCCACGTCTACCGCGTCGAACTGCGTTCCGAGCACGTCCTTCACGTCCGGGCCGAACAGCACGGGATCGACCTGATCGTCAAACTCTTCGCAGCCGACGGCGTAGAGCTGCGAGAGATCGATACGCCGACCGGGCACAGCGGCCCCGAAGACCTCTGGTTCCTCACCCGGCCGGGCCCACATCGCATCGAGGTCAGCGCTCCGCAGGGATCCGGCAACTATCGCCTCCTTTGTGAGGCCCGCGCCCTGACCGTTGAGAACCGCCGCCCCGCGGATGCTCAGACCGCCCACCTGGAAGGTGAGGCGCATTTCAGGCGGAGGGAGTACGACCTGGCGGCCAGTGCCTTCCGCAGGGCTCGGGAGCTCTGGCAACGGGCCGGGCTACCGCGGCAGGCCGCTCTGACCCTCGTCGGGCTCGCCAGGGCCGAGGTCGAGGCAGGACGGCGTGCGGTCGGGATCGACCACTACAAGGAGGCCCTGGCGAGCTTCCACGACCTGTCGGAGCGCAGGCAGGAGGTTCGCGTCCTCAACAACCTGGGCGGTGTCCTACTGCGCGCCGGCAATCTGGAAGACGCGGAGGCGAGATACCAGCGTGCTGTCGGCGTCGCCCGTCAGGTCGGACATCGTGTCGGAGAGGCTTCGGCACTCCACAACCTCGCGCTGATCTCCTACTGGCGGGGAGAGGCGCAAGAGGCGCTGGCCCATGGCGAGCAGGCCCTGGAGATCTGGCGCGAGCTCGGCGACGAAAAGCAAGCCGCGCAGACGCTTCAGAACATGGCGAGCTGCTACCTGCTCTTCGATCAATGGGGCGAGGCGCTCGCCGTATTGCAGCAAGCACACCGGATCTTGAAGCCGAGCCACGATCGCCGCTTATTCTACAACCTGGAAACGGTCGGCTGGCTCCATTATCTCCGGGGGAAACCGCAAGCCGCGCTGCGCTTCTATCGCTGGGCGGACCGGCTGAAGGCAAAGGTGAGCGACTACCATGCCGCCAGCCTCCTCGACCGAATGGGTACCGCCTACACCGCGCTGGGCGACTGGTCGCGAGCCGAGGACGCTTACACGCGGGCGCGGGAGATCCTGACGGAGGGGGAGTACCTGCTAGCGCGGGCCCATACCCTCGCCAACCTCTGCCGCCTCTATCTCCTCTCAGGCGACCCGGAGGCCGGCGCCGCAAACTGCCGGCAGGCACTCGCGTACTTCCGCGAAACCGGGGACGCCGACGGGCAGGCGAGCGTGCTCTACCTGAACGCTCGGCTGGCGCGGCACCAGGGCGACCTGCACCGAGCCCGCGACGAGGTCGCGCAGGCTATCGACCTCCTGGAAGCTCTCCGAGCCAGGCTTCACGCCCCTTTGGATCGAAGCTCCTTCCTGGCCGGGTGGTTCGGGCCTTATGAGCTCTATCTCGACGTGTTGATGGAGCTCTCCGAGCGCGAGCCCGACAGCGGTTGGGACGCCCAGGTCCTGGCGGCGATCGAGCGCACCCGGGCGCGCAGCCTTCTGGAGCTTCTGGCCGAGGCGCAGGTCGAGCTCCGGCAGGGGGTCGACCGCGAGCTGCTCGACGAGAAGCGTCGGATCCGAACGCGGCTCGGCGAGACGCGTCGGCTCCGCCTCCGGCTCGAAGAAGAGGGCGTCGCTGCCGAGACCCTGCAGCGAATAGCGCTCGAGCGCCGGCTGCTCATGCTGCGCCATGGCGACCTCCAGCGGCAGGTCTATGCGGGCCTCACTCGACCCCAACCCCTCTATCTCGACGAGATCCAGCAGCTGCTCGACGACGAGACCTTGCTGCTGTTCTACGCTCTCGGCGACGAGCGTAGCGTCCTGTGCCTGGTGAGCCGCACGGCGTTGCTGCTCCGGGAGCTCCGTCCGCGGGCGGAGATCGAGCCTCTGGCAAGGACCTGGTACGAGCTCCTTTCCGATCCACGCCAGCAATGGGCCGCCGAGCAACGGCGCGTCGTCGCCGCTTCCCTGAGCCAACTGCTCCTCGAGCCCGTCGCCGATCATCTGGGCCGGCAGCGGCTGGTGGTCCTCGGTGACGGCGCCCTGCTCTTGCTCCCCTTCCACGCCTTGCCGAAGCCGGGTTCAGGCACCGAGTCCCGGCGCCTCCTCGAAGACCATGAGGTCGCTTACCTGCCCTCGGCATCGACGCTGGCGATCCTGCGCGAGAGCTTCGGCAACCGCCCGGAGGCTCCCGGGCTTCTCGCCGTCGTAGTCGATCCGGTCTTCGACGCCTCGGACGAGCGGCTCGCGCAGGCTCCGGCAGGCCATGCCGCCCCCCTGCCGGGCGCGCCACGCTTCCAGCGCCTGCGCTATGCGCGAGACGAGGCCGACGCGATTCTTGCCGCGGCGCCGCCCGGAGCCCTGGTCGCTCTGCTGGAAGGTTTCCAGGCCCGGCGGGAGAACGTCTCGGGCGACGCACTGCGAAGCTACCGCATCGTCCATTTCGCCACCCATGCCATCGTCGACAACCGCCCGGAACTTTCGCGGATCGTGCTCGCGCAGGTAGACGAATCAGGCCGGCCGCGGCCCGGTTCTCTCGACCTGCAGGACATCTACGACCTGGACATGCCCGCCGAGCTCGTCGTGCTGAGCGCTTGCCGAACAGCCCTGGGTCCGGAGGTCCGCGGCGAGGGCCTCATCGGAATGACCCGGGGATTCATGCACGCCGGCGCCTCGCGAGTTCTGGTCAGCCTGTGGAGCGTCGAGGACGAAGCGACGGCGGTCTTGATGGAGCGCTTCTATCGCGCTCTCCTGCGCGAGAGGCTGGAGCCGGCGGCGGCCCTGCGATCAGCCCAGCTCTCCATGCAGCGGGAAACGACGTGGCGTCCTTACCACTGGGCCGGCTTCGTGCTCCAAGGGGAATGGGGCGGATTCGACGTCTCGGTCGAAAGCCCGCGTTGAACAAAACCCTCCCCGGGGTGTCCCTAGCCCATGAACGAGGTCGTGCCTTGTACCGGCCTTCAGGCCGGAGCCGCCTCAAAAACCAGCTATGAGGAGAAGACCATGCCGCAGGAATCCAAAGAATCCCCGCAGAACCGTGACCGTGGGCCGGCCGATCCGGCCCAGACCGAAAGCCCCGATGGCGGCGACACCGGGTCGACCAGTGGATCCAAGAGCGACAAAGGCATCCCGCTGCCACCGGCGCTGGGGGGCGGGGCGGGCCGGACCCGGAGCCACGACGGCGGGGACACCGGGTCGACGAGTGGATCCAAGAGCGACAAGAGCGTCCCGGCTTCTTAGCAAAGACGATCGACCGCGTGTCTTGTGACTTGCCGCAAGCCACGCGGTCGGCTGTTTCTCGCGGCGCTCACTGAAAGGGAGAGGTGTGTGCCCAATTCCCGCTCCAGAAGCAAAGTCCACCCCGACCGCCGCCTCCGGCCGATCGCTCGAGAAGAAGACGAGCTTCGGGGCTGGCAGGACGAGGGCCGCCTCGGTTTCCTGTCCGTGACATACCGGCAAGCCGCTCTCGACTTGGCGCTCGGCGACTGGGCGAAAGCAGAATCGCGCCTGCTCAAGGTCCGTGACCGCCTACGTACGGACCTCGGCGAGGAGCATCCGGAGCTCGGCTGCGTCCTCGCCGACCTCGGTCGGCTCTACATGGCCGCGGGCGCTTTTCAGGAGGCTGACGACGTGTATCGGGCGGCGTTGGAGAGCTTCCTCCGAAAAACTCCGGACGATCATCTCCTGCTGGGTCGGCTCTATCACACCCTTGGTCATGTGGCCTGGATTCGCGGCCTCCCGGGTCGCGCCGAGGCATCTTTTCAGGCCGCCTGGAAGAGGTGGGCCGCTACCCTCCGCAAGTGCCATCCCGAAGCTGCCCGGGTCGCGAACGACCTCGGGGCCCTTTATCACGAGAACGGCCGCCTGCCGGCGGCCCGGGCCCTCTACGAGCACGCCAGGAGGATCCTGGAAGAAGGACCGCGGGAGCGATTTCCACAACTCGGCGGCTGTCTCAACAACCTGGCCCTCCTGAGCCTTCAGGTCGGAGAGCTCGAGCGGGCCGCAGCCCTCCTGCAACAGTATCTCGACTACCGATCCCAGAGCCGGGGACGAAATGACCCGAAGGCGGCCCGGAGCCTTTCGCGGCTCGCCGAGGTTGAACGTCGGCTGCGGCACGACGGCGCGGCGCGGCGGCTTCACGAGGAGGCGGTGGCCTTGTGCCGCGACACGCTCGGTCCGCAGCACCCGGAGTCCGCGGCGGCCCTCGCCCGCCTGGCCGGCCACTGCCTGGCCCTGGGAGAGGCGGAGACCGCGACCAAGTGGTTGCGTCAGGCCTTGCGGATTCAGCGGCGGACCCTCGGACCCCACCATCCCCGGGTGGCCGCCACCCTCTGCGAACTGGCCGCGGCCCGGGCCGACGCGGGAGCCCTCGACGAGACCTGGAAGTTCCTCGGCGAGGCGACCTACGTCGACCAGCGATGGCCGCGCAGGATCGCTCCGCAAAGCCTGCGCCGCTTTCTCCGGTGGACAGGCCTGCGCGAACGCCTCGAACGGATCCTGGGCCTCGTCCGCGAGCATTTCGTCACCGATCGTAAAGCCGTGACCTGGGCGTTCGAGTTGCTGCTCCGGCAGAGGGGCCTTTCGAGGACTCTCGACAGACTCGTCGACCGTCCCCTTCCGGTTGAAGGCAAAGAGCGCGCGCTGCACCTACTGCAACTCCGGAGCGACCACCGTTGGCTCGCCGGACCGGGCTGCGAAGATCTCGCGCGTCACCGCCAGTTGCTGGCTTCCTGGCTCTGGCGGTGCCGTTGCCTCCGGCAGGAGCTTGGGCGAAGCGGCCGGGGAGAGGTCCCGACTGCGGCCGGCAGCGAGGGGCGCCAGTGCCGGCGAGCCCTCCAAGAGGGAGAAGCTTTGGTAGATCTGGTCCGGGTACGGATGGGAGCCTTCGCCGAGCTCATGGATTCGCCTCTTACGATCTACCTCGCCTTCGTCACGACCTGCGGAGGGCAGGTGCAGATGATCGAGCTCGGAGAGGCTGGGATCCTCGACGCGGCCGTGGACCGCTTCGACTCGGGCAGCGACGGCGCATCGTTGCGCAGCGGGATCTTCGATCCCCTCCATCACCTTCTCCGCGACACCGAGCGCCTGCTCCTGGTCCTCGAAGGACCGCTCGGACGGCTCCCGCTGGAGCGCCTGCCCCTAGGCGACGGCCGTGCCCTGGAGGATCGCTACGAGCTCGTCTACCTCGACGGCGGCGACGATCTGCCCTGAACAAAGCCCCGGCGACGGTGTCGGTAGGTGCGACTGGAAACGGAAGACCTACATGACACGACGGCAACTCCTCCTGGCTCTGCTTCTGCTGGCGATTCCCACCAAGAGATGGGACGCCCAGCACGAAGCCCCGTGGTTGCGCGGTGTTGCCGCGGTCTACTGCATGTTGAGCGAGACCCAGACGGTGAGCACCGACAACCGCGAAGACCCGGTCGCCCGCAGCCGGAAGATGCAGTTCGCAGGCGTAGACCTGAGATCGGACGTCCCGGCGCGACGTCTTGCGCGGGAGTCTTTCGCGACGCTGGCACGCAAGAATCCGATGGCCGGAATGACGCGGGAAGATCGGGACCAACTGGACCGCAACCTGTGGACCTACATTGGCTCCGTTGCCAATGAAAGGCAACTGAAGCATCTCGACCGGCAGTGGGGCGCAGAAGGCAAGGGTCGCTCACGGCCTGTCGAAAAGGATGTTGCTCACGTTGAAAGTTGCCGCACGTGTCGCTCGGCTTACAACACCGTAACCCGAGAGCGTACGACCCTGCGCTGCCAGTCGGACAAGATTGGCAAAGTGCCAAAAGACCCAAGAGACCCCAATTCCATCTCCATACCACCCTGAAAGGAGTTCGTCATGAAGAACAACCTGCCCATCGCCTTCTTGGTTTTTCTCGTAACCCTGCCCGCCTATGCGGATTTTTCCGTCGGCGCGGAATACTCTCAAGTAACGCGTAAGCTCGACATCGGCGCTTTCGATATCGATTCGGAATCGTCTGACGGATTGGGAGCGTTCCTTGGCTTCAGCTGGAAGACTTCGATCTTCTACTTCAAACACTACAGCGAGGAGACGGCGTTCGAAGGCCTGTCCGTGCCCTACGAAAAGGATCAGACATCCTTCGAGTGGCACTGGAACAAAAAGGGTGCTAAAGAGGGTAATTTCGTAAATACGTCGGCAGGCCTGTTTCATACGAATTACGCTCTGGGCCCTGGCATTGATACCGACTTTGTAGGCTACTCCGTAGGTGGCGGTCTGACTCGGTTTCTCAAGGGCCCGGTCTTCGTCAACGGCCGCGCGAAGTTACATCTCCTGGGCAGCCTGAGTGACGAGGACCTCTTCGAGGTCTCCGGAGACAGCGCGGACGAGACCTCGTTCTGGGGCTACGAAGCCCAGGTGGCACTCGGGTTCCAGTTTGGGCGCAGAACCGCCTGGTCACTCCAGGTGGGGTACAAGTACCACGACACGGCGTTCAAGGGCCGTTTCGTTGACGACACCAACCAACAGGCGTTCGTGGTCATGCGTTTCTTCGCCGCTTCAAAGGACTGACCGCGAGGGTAGCGCGCCATGACTCGTGCGATTTCTGCGGCTCTCGCCGTCCTGCTGCTCGTCCTGCCGGCGGCCGGAGAGGACAACATGGGCGATGGGCACTGGAATCACCCGTACTACTGGGCCGCCTTTTCTTTCACCGGCCGAGACGAAGCCGGCCCGGAGCCGATCGCCGTTTCGCCTGCCACCGGCACGGAGCCCGCCGCCGTCTCGTCCACGGACGGCGGAGAGCTGGCGGTGCTGACCTCGTGGACCGGAGAGGCGAGGCTGCGGCGCGGGAACAGCTCCACGATCGTCCCGGTACGGACGCTGCAACTCGTCCACGGCGGAGATTGGCTGGAGCTGGCTCCCGGAGCCCGGGCCGTGTTGATCTGCCGCGACGACAACTTGCTCGACCTGCGGCGTAGCGTCGTCGTCCACGAGGAGCTGTGCCGATTGGGGACGCGTCTACCGAAAGACAGCTACGCCAGGGTCCGGCCGCGCGGCGGACGCATCCAGCGCCTCGCCGGTGGCTTCAAGCTCCCGCGACGGGACAAGCGGATGGAGTACGGGGATGTCCCAGTCGTGCTCAGCCCCCGGCGCACGACGTTGCTCGAAGGCCGTCCGACCCTCTTCTGGACCGAGGTTCCCGGTACCGTGGAATATACGGTTGAATGGAGCGGCTGGAGCTCGACGATCGTCGTGGAAAAGCGGCGCCAGGATCTCACTTGCCGCCACGATGAGATGCTGGATGTCGAAACAAGAACCTGTTCCCTGCGCTGGCCGGAAGAGCAACCGGCCCTGGAACCAGGTGCGAAGTATTTTCTGAAGGTCTTCGCAAGGCGAGAAGGCGCGTTGCGGGCGCGAGCCTCCGATGAGGTGAACTCGATCGATGTCCTGGAACCGGAAAAGGCTGAGCATCTGCGAATTGTCCGCGACCGCCTGGACGCCTTGAAGCTCGATGACGATCTCACCCGAGAGGAGCTTTGGGCCGGTTTCCACCTGCAAGATGGCGTCCGTTCCGAAGCCATCGCCGCCTACCGCCGGGCCGTGGCGTTGCACCCGTCCGCCGAGGTGTACAACACCCTGGGCGACGCGTACCGGGCCGTCCACCTCTATCGTTTCGCTCTCGAGAGCTACCGCAACGCGCTGGGAGTCTCCGGCGGCGAGGAGGGACATGCCGCCGCTCAGATCGGGCTGGGTCTGGTGGCCTACGCCTGGGGGGAGTACCCCGAGGCCCTGACCCATGCTCAGATCGCCCACGAGACCTACCGCCGCCTCCAGCTCCCGGAGGAAACCGTGGAGGCGCGTCGCCTAATGGAGGACGCACGGAAAAGGACTCCTCCGTGAGCCCGGATCCGGAGTGTCCGAAAGACCGTGACGCGCGCTGGCGCCGGCCGCCGGCCTCGGAGGTGCCGGAAGTGTCCGAACAGCTGGCGTTGATCGTCGGCCTTGCCGCCTCCGCGGTCCCGAAGCTCGATAACGCCGCCCACGACGCCGAAAGCCTCGGCCGGCTCTTGCGCGAAGACTTCGGCTTCGAGCTCCTGCCGGCGGGGAAGCCCCTTCTCGAAGAGAACGCCGTGATCGACACGATCCGGCGGTGCGTCGAGGAAAGCCTCGGCGACGGCACGTCCGCGACCCGCTGGCTGTTCTACTTCGCCGGCCACGGCACGGTCGTGGGCGATCAGGGCTTCCTGGTGCCCGCCGGTGCCGATGTTAAGGATCCGGAGCAGCTCCTGTCCCTGCGTTGGCTGGTCGAGCGGGCTCTGAAGAGCCGTTGCGGCCAGGTCCTGATCGTCCTCGACGCGTGCCATGCTGGACGTGCTCTCTTACGTCCCAAGGTCGACCCCTGGCTCAATCCCGACGCACCCGAGGACTTCGGCACCGTCCAGGTTCTCGCCGCTAGCGGGCCCTATCAGAAAGTCGTCGACGGCTACGGCGAGGGCCATTCGGTCTTTACCCAGTGCCTGCTGGAGGCCCTCGACGGACGGGCCGGCGTCCACGACGACGACGGGGCCATTCGCTTCACGCCCCTCAGCGAGCATCTCGCCGGCGAGGTGGAACGCCGCCTGAAGGAGGCTCGGGTCCCGGACCGGCAACAGCTCTTCGGCGTCACCGTTCGATTCGGCTCCGCAGGCCATCTCCACGGGGAATTTCGTTTCCAGCCGCGTTGGCCCCGCCTGCCGCCGGATCTCGTGCAGGGTCTGCAACCGGGCGATCCGCGTCGTCTCGCCAGTCTGAAAAAGCTAGCGGAAAACTTCCTTGCAAACCCCCGGGAGCTCCTCGAGGCCGAACGGCTGCGCTGGAACCTGCCCCTCGCCCTCCACCTGGCGCTCCGAGGACTGCCGCGAACGCCGCTCGAGGACGGGTGGAGAACAGAGACGCCGTCCGCCGAGCCTGACTGGGAGGTTCGCCAGCAGCAGTCGCGAGCCCTGGGTGTCCTCGGCCGACTGGACCGCGCCGGGAATAGTGACTACGGGATCGCCGACGCGCTCCTCCACCTGGCCGTCCGCGACCGCGATGCCGCGGTCCGGCAAGCGGCCCGCAAAAGCCTCGGCCGCCTCCTCAAACGGGCCGAGCAGACCAGGCTCGGACGCTGCCTGGAGGCGCTTCGGGGCGAGTCGGCGCGCGTTCTGCGCCGCCGCCTGCGTCACGCCCAGGCCCAGTTGCCCGAATACCGCCGCGAGCTGAGGCCGTTGCGCCGCGCCGGGGCGCTTTTTACGCGTGTAGCGCTCGTCGCGGGCGTAGGCTGGCGGGGGATCGCGCGTGTACGTTGGCGGCGGCGCCTGGCGCTCGGCTTCGCGGTTGTCGCGCTCGCCGTCTACGTAGTGACCGCGACAGGCTACTACCTCGGCGCGGGGCCACGGTCCGAAGTGATGGTGTATTGGGGGCTGCCGGGGCTCGAAGGTCTGCCCGGTCTCGGCAAGAGCGTCGTCGTCACGGATTACTCTCTCCGGGATTTGAGCAACTCCGCGGTCGTGACCCAGAAGCGCGTGGTCGGCACCTGGCTCCTACCCCGCGACGGTGCCTTCGGCTGGGGACGCCAGCTGGCGGCGGAGCTCCAGCCTGCCGAGGCTGCGTTGGCCTGGTGGCGCCTCGGGGATCTTGACCGCGCCCTGAACGCCACCCGCGCCGCCATCACCGCCACCGACCGCGACGGGGTCCGCGCGGCCGCCTACCTGGCCTTTCAAAGCGGCGATGCCTTCGAGTCGGTTCTCGAGCAGCTCCTCGCGGCCCTCGACGTCGAGACCAACAGCGTCCGCGACGAGGCTCTCCGGGCCCTGGAAATCCTGCGCCAGGCCCGGCCGGAGGAAACCACGACGGCTTTACAGCGTCTGGCCTCCCGCTTGGAATCGTCGCCCGAGCCCGCTCTGATCGAGGCTGTCTCGGCGCTCGGCGGCGAGACAGCCGGAGTGGTGACTGCCCTTCGGTCGGCTCTCGCGCTGCTCGAAAAGGACCCGGACGCGCGGACCGGAAGGCGGCTGGAAGCGGCGGCCCAGCGCCTTCTCGAGGCTCATCCGGAACTGACCGCGGAGCACCTCGACGACATCCTGCGCTTGAGCCTGCAAGGGGCCGAAGGCCGCCGAACTTTGCTGGATGCGGCTGCCAGTTCGGCCACCAGCCCCGGTGAGAGGCGGCGGACGGCGGCGGTGCTCCTCCATCTCCTGGAAGAACCCGGCGAGCCCGGACGGCTCAGCGCTCTGGGCCTCCTGTCGCCCCTGCTCGACGGCGACTCGGAGCTGATAGCGCAGAGCGCGCCGGTCCTCGTCTCGTTGAGCGGAGACAGCGATCCCGAGATCGTCCTGGCCGCCGCCGGTGTGGTCGCCACCCTGCCCGCCGAGCTTCTCCCAGGGCGAAACGCTTTCCTCGACCGACTGCAGGAAATCCTGCGCCGGGAGGCGCGCTCCAAGCTCCGTACTCGAGCCATCGAACGCCTGGCGGCTCTGAGCGGCGAGCGCACCGACCAGGACGTCGGCCGAGCGCTTCTCGAGGCCGTGGAAGACGACGACACCGACGTCCGGGGCCAGGCGCTTCAGTCGCTGGTCGAGCTCGCTCTCGCGCGGCGGGTGGACGTCACGCTCCTCGAGCCCGTTCTGGGGACGGCGCTCCGCGACCGCAGTCCTTGGGTACGCCAGGAAGCCGTCGTGGGCGCCTTGTTGCTCACCGACCACCTCGATGCACTCTTCGAGGAGGCATTCGCCCTGGCCCTGGCCGAGATCGTCTCGTCCCAGAACGCCTGGCAGGCCGCCGAGGGCTGGGGACGCACCTTCGCCCGCGCGACCCCGCAGGCGGCAGAACGATTCGGCCTGCGCCTACTGCGGGAGCTGGCGGCCGGCAACGGCGATCGGCAAGTCCTTTTGAGGTGCTTCGAGCAGCTGGTTCAGAGTCAGCCCGTGGTCTTGTCCGACTTGGCTCCGGGCCTCACCTTTCTCTTCGCCGCCGAGGAGGGACTGGCGGCGGACGTTCGATGGCGGCTCAACGCCCTCCGGGACGCAGGCATAGATCTGAAACCATTGGGCGAGCTCTTTCTCGTCCAACTCGGGAGCTCGTCACCGCTGGATCGGCAGGCGGCCGCCTTCGCCCTCGGAGTGCTGGCGGCCGGAGACAGTGATTTGGAACGGCGTGCCCTGTCGGCGTTGAGGCGAGCCCAGGCCGACCCGGACCCTGTCATGAGGGCCCGCATCGCGGGCTCCCTCGAGGCCCTGGGCAGACGGGAGCAGATCTCCGGAAGAGTGGCCGAGCTGATCCTGAGCGGGCTCGGGGATTCGCATCCGGAGGTGCGGCGGTCCTTCGCTCGGGTCCTGGCGGAGGCCGCGGAGCGCGTTTCTCTTCCGATGCCACTGCCTCCTGTATTGCGCGCGGCTCTCGCCGACCCGTCTCCCGCGATCCGTCGATATGCCGCCCGTGCCCTGGCCCTCGAGGCGCGCCGCGGCACAAGTGCTCTCGCCGCGGAGGAAGACTGGTTGAGGGAACGGCTCATTGGCGAGAAGGACATCCCCGTGCGTTTGCGGCTCGGAGCGGCGCTGGGAGCGATCGCCGGGGAAGATCCGGCGCCCGTCGAAGAGCTGACGGTCCTGGCCGGCATGGCCCTGGCGAGCGGCGAGGAGGAGCAGCAGCTGGCCGCGTTTTCTGCCCTCCGTATACTGGCGCAGGCGCGGCCCAACGCCGCCCGCAGCGTCGCATGGACTCTGCGCGGCGCCCTCCCGCTATCCACTCCTTCCCTCGACCGACTGGTCGTTCTGACGCTCCGGGACCTCGGTATGGCCCATCCCGAGAACGGTAGGGTGGCGGTCGAGGCACTCACCTCCATCCTTCTCGAAGTGGACGACGACAGGCTCCACTGGCACGTGATCGCCAACGGTCTCCGACCGCTGGCGCGCCTCGAGCCGGTGCTGGCGCCGCACGTCTTGCAGGAATTGGAGAGATTCCTCCGCCGCGATACCCGGCGAGGCGACGAGCAGGCCAATCCGCTCCATCCGAGGAATCGCCTGCTGAGCGAAGCCTCGAGCACGTGGGTGGAGATGATGGTGGCGCCGGCAGTCGAGGATCCCGGGATCCTCTGGCAACGGATGGGCTCGCCCGAACGCGGCGACCGGCATGCCGCACTTCAGGTGCTTGAGCTTCTCGTCGTTGACCACCCCGCGCTGGTGCCCGAGCTGCAAGCGGATCTGGAGCAGAGACGCCGAAGCTGGCAGCCCCACGTCCGCATGGCGGCTACTCGGGCCCTGGAGTCGATCGCGATTCTCGACAAGACCTGCAGCCGTCTCGACGACCCCGAAGCCTTCGAACGCTGGCAGGACGTCCTGAGGTGGCTCTCCGATGCGCCTTTGCGGATCAACGTCCACGAGGCCGTGAGCCGGGCCCAAGAACGCCGCTGAACAGAACACGATCCGCGGGTGTCTGAGCGCCTGACACGAGCCAGTCCCCTTGACAAGTTACAGGTCTTTCATCGAGGAGGTTCCATGAACAGAATCAGAATCATCTGGCTGCGAGTCGCCTTCACCATCCTGTTCTTCTCGTTGTTGACCCCACCCGCTCCGGGTCAACCGACGATGTCCCCCGGGGCGGACGATCTCTTGAGCGACGCCTTCACTCTCCTCGATGCTGGTGGGTTGCAGTCCGCAGTCGACAAGTTGGAAGCAGCCCTGAATCTCTATCGTCAGGAAGACCGGCGTCATGACGTCGCGGGATGCTTGATCGTCCTCGGCATGACGCGGGGGATGCTTCATGGGTCAGAGATGTCCTATGAAGAGACTCTCGGACCGTTCGAGGAAAGCCGAACGATTTTCACCGAGCTGATGGATCCCGTCGGGCTCTGGATGGCTCTCTTTGCCGGATCCGCGGCAAGTGACGCCTACGGCCGATATGACGAGGCATTGGAAAAGCTCGACCTGGCGCTCGAGGAGCTCGATCGCTTGGAAAGCTCAGGAAAAGGTCTGAGCATACGGCAGGCCCGACTGTTGGGCGCCGTGATGAGAGTTCCCACGAATCTCGCACAGGCCCTACAGATGATGCAGCCTCTGATCCTGAAGTTCGCCCGCTTCATGACCTGGCACCTTTCCGGGCTGGTCCATCACCATCTCGGCGATAACCCATTAGCTTTGAAGGCCGTCGAAACGGCATGGAAGCTCTCCGGTGAGATGGGGCCTCTTTCCCCCGTCGTCAAGGCAGAGCTGAAGCCGACCGTTGCGGCGGTCTGTTCCGATCTCGAAGAGATTGAGAGGTCGAAATTCTGTACTGAGGTGAATTCCGTCCTCCGGGACAAGTCTGTCGTCGTAAAGAAAGAAGACGAAGGAAAAGAAGAAGATTTGAAGGACTTCAACTCGCTGAACCGAGCTCACCAGCTCCTGGATGAAGCCTTCAAGCTCCAGAAGAGCGGCGACCTGAAGGCTGCGGTTGAACGCCTCGAAGAGGCTCTCAAGATCTATCGACAGGCGGACGATCGCGCGAGCCTCGCCGGCGGTCTGGTTTTGCTCGGTTCTTTCCTGAAAGACAGCCCTGATCTCCATGCAGTGCTTGCCCACTTTGAGGAAAGCATAGGTCTGCTGGAAGAGCTCGGAGATCACCTGGGGCTCTGGACCGCCTGGATAGGGAGCGCCGAGTTGTGCCGCCTTCATGGTTACTACCACGAGGCTCTGATCCGCCAGGAGCAAGCCTTCCGAGAGATCGGGAAGTTCGAGGAAGATGGAGACCTGACGTTCGAAAAACTGAGGATTTTTTATCTCATCCAGGGGATACCTCCGAGCTCCGTAAACGGCATGGAAGGAACAATAGAGTTCTTGGGACCTCTCCTCAAGCCCCTCATCACCGATCTCGCCCGTTGGCGGACACATCGCGATCGAGGGCTCGTCCTCTTCGATCGCGCCGAGTACCGCTGCGCTCAAGAAGAGCTTGACGAGGCTCTCAGGCTCAATGCCAGAGCGGGAGAGGTCGGAGAGTTCTTCGCGACCGACACACTCACCATTCAAGGTGCGGTCTACCTCGCTCAGGGAGACTACGAGGCCGCCGAGGCGTGCTTCGAAAAGGTACGGGAGGCATCCCGGAAGCTCTCCAACACGGACCTCGAAGCGCAGGCCCTCATCGGGCTCGGCGAGGTCGACCTGGGACGAGGACGTTATCCCGAAGCACTCTCCTTCTCCGAGCGGGCGCTGGAGTTGACGAGGCTGGGGCAAGATCACATCCAGGTGGCCCGAGCGCTAATCCTTCGTGGCGGGATCTATCTCATGCAAGGTCAGCGCGACCAGGCCATGGCGCATTTCGAAGATGCCTTGCAAGCCACCGAAGCCCTCTACCTCAGCCCGGTAAGAATAGCAGCCCTCGCCAATATCAGCACGATTCTGACGCAAGAGAGTCGCTACGAGGACGCCCTGGAGAATCAGAACGAAGCGCTTTCAATCCTTCGTCAGTTCGGCAATCCGAGGGAGGAGGGAAAGCTCCTGCTCAATCTGGCTGAGACCAGCTACAGCCTCGGCCGCATCGACGAAGCCGCTTCGTACTTCGACCAATCGTTTACCCTTGCGCGCAAGGCCGGTGACCGGGTACAAGCAGCGTTCGCCCTCTCCCAGTACGGAATGGCATTGTCCAGTCTCAACCATCATGAGGAGGCTCGGGTGCGCTATGAAGCGTCGCTTGCGATCGTCCGCGACGTCGGGGATCGGCGGAAGCAGTTCGAGGTCCTCCTGGCTCTGGGCTGGATCGCTGGCGAGGAGAAACGTCATTCCGAGGCGATCACACGGACACGGGAAGCCCTCGACCTGGCTCGACAGATCGGGTATCGCTTCGGCGAGGGCGCGGCGCATCTCTATCTCGGGATCTACGACGTGGCTTGTGGACGTGAGAGGGAAGCTCTCGCGGAGCTCCAAGAAGCGCAGTCGATCTTTCAGGATCTCGACCTGGCGTATCCTCAAGCGTTGACGCTCGCAAGTCTCGCCGCCGTAGAGCATCGCCAAGGCCATCATCAAGAAGCCGCGATGCTCTTGCAGGGAGCTTCTGATAAATTCGGATCGATCGCAGGAGAGATTCATGATCCCGAGCTCGTGCGGACGTTCAGCGCCTCCCTGCCGCAGCAGATCGATCGCCTGACGGTCGCGTATGCGGTACAGCGGGGCGAGGTGAACACCGCTTTCGGGTATGCCGAACGTTCGCGCGCCCAGTCGTTTCTCCGTCAAGTGGCGAGCCGGGCCGCTCCCGGCCGCGACGACGACCCTCTGCTCACCCAGGAAAGACGCCTCCACCGCCGATTGCTCAGTCTGGGAAGAGAGCTCAGTCAGCAATTCTTCAGAGAATCGAAAAACCCGACGAGGATCCAACTTCTCAGGACGGAGCTCGGAGAGGTGCGGAGCCAATATAAAAAACTGATGGCCGAGATCAAGAAGAGTCATCCGGAATACGCGTCTCTACGCGGCGTCGAAGCGGTTACGATATCCGACGTCCAACAGGAGATACTCGATAGCTCGACCACCTTGATCTCGTATTACTTAGCCGATGGAGAAGTGGTGGCCTGGGTGATCGATCAGGAGAGCGCGCAGATGATCTCCTTGGAGATAACCCCCGAGGAGCTTGAACACAAGGTCAGATGGCTTCGCCAGGAGATCGCGAGCGGGGAGTTCGACTTCGAAGCCGCGTCGGATCTCTATCGCAGTCTCTTCGGTCCCTTGAAAACCTACGTCCGCCATCAGGACCTGATCGTCATCCCACACGGGGTGCTGCACTACCTGCCCTTCGCCGTCCTCTGGGACGGTGAACGCAAGCGCTACCTGATCGAAGACTACACCTTGAGCTATGGGCCGAGCGCCAGCGCCCTGCGTTTCCTGAGAGCTCCTGCCATCGAGTACGACGGTAGCGCGTTGATTCTCGGCGACCCTGATGGGAGCCTGCCGGAAGCCGGGATCGAGGCGCGCCGCGTCGCTGAGATCTACGGCACCGAGGCCAAGCTCGCCACCGCGGCCACGGAGAGACTCCTCCGCGAGCAGGCCGGGAAGGTCGACGTTCTGCACGTGGCGGCCCACGGCATTTACACCCATCACGCACCCCAACTCAGCTACGTCGAGCTCAGTCCGGACTCGGAGCACGACGGCAAGCTCGAAATCCACGAGATCTTCGATCTCCCTCTCGAGGGGACCCAACTTGTCGTGCTCTCGGCGTGCAACACGGCTCTCGGCGAACTCAACGAGGGCGATGACATCGTCGGTCTGACGCGAGCCTTCCTCTATGCCGGCAGCCCGGCGGTGGTCATCACTCTGTGGCCGATCGAGGACGAGGCGTCCGCCGTCCTCATGGAGGCTTTTCACCGTCGCTTGCACGAAGGGCGGCCGGCTTCGGAGGCTCTACAGCAGGCTCAGCTCCAGGTCCTGACCCGGGAACGTTGGCGCTTACCGTATTACTGGTCTGCATTTACGTTGACGGGAAGGCCGACCGGGTCGAACCGATCAACCGATCCTCTTCATTGATGATTCCGTCTCTGACACTGATACGCTACTCCCAACGCAACTCCACTTGGTTCTGACGAAACCCCACCGAGCGTAGAACTTCGCTGTCGACATAATAGGGACTCAAGCCCTGTTCCCAACCCTTGAAGAACCGCAAGACCTCACGAGCAATCTCCACCGACGGGTACTTGACGGCCACCCGCTGACGCGCCGCGCTGATTCGCACGACCGTCGGCTCGTCTAGATCGATCCACGACGCGAGGTCCGGACGGTAGAGGTCCTCACGCGAAAGCGCCAGATTTTCGAAGCTCCGCGGAAGCGAGGTCCGGGGTGCAGCCTCGGTACGATGGAGCACGAGATCGTCGTCAGTGTGCTCGTCGCCCACTTGGCCGAGTCGCCACCGCGGCGCCGAAACCTCGGTCAGGACGAAGCGCTGGCCACCCTCGGCCACGGCGTCGTCGCCCTTCGCTTTCTTGATGTCCAGACCGACGAAGGCGTGTCCACCGTCGTCGTCATAGACCGTGACGAGGATGCTCTCAAAACCCGCTTCCGACAGGAGGGCATGTGCCAAGAGGCTCTTGTCCTCGCAGTCGCCCGTCATGAAGAAGGTCTCGCCCGGATAGCGGACGTAGTCACCGACCATGTGGTCGGAATCGTAGTTGTAGGGCACATACTGGGCGATGAAGAGCAACAGCTGGGCGAGGTCGCGCTCGCCCCAGCCGTTGCGTTCGGCGACGAACCGCGCTGCCGCCACTACCCGTTGCGCCACTCGGTCATGACGCGCCAGGGCCATCTGGTAGCTCAACGGAAAAACCGAGGTGTGTGGCAGATCGCCGTACTTTTCGAATTCTGCGGCCGGCAGCGCCAGGGTCAGGGTTACCGTCTTCCCCTTAAACTCGAAGGAGACTTCGCGCCGTAGCGGGACGATCGGCTCCGCTACCGCGAACGCCGCTGTCAGGAGGGCGGCGCAAACGCCACAGGTCCAGGATCTCGCCGCCATCGGATCATTTCCCCGCTTCCCTGGGCTGGAAGGTTCTCGACGGCACGAACGTCGCACACGAATCGTTCGACTGGAGAAGGGTTTCGATTTGCGCCGCCACCTCTTCGAGATAGCGCTTGACGCCGGTGTCGCTCGCGGCGCGGCGAATCATCTCCTGCGGAGTGTCGCGGGCGATAGGGCTCGAGGGTGGCAGATCGAAACCCCGGAACCAGTGACGGAAGAGTGGCCGCATCTGATCCTCGGGTTGGAAGATAAGGCCCGCCCGGGCGAGCCGGGCTTCGACCTCGAAGCTGCTTACGGATCCTCGTTTCGCCAGGCACAATCCAAGTCGAAGGACGTATTTCATTTTCTCCAGATGTTCGACCGTGACCAGGTTACCGACCTCGAAGTAGGAGTCGTCGACCCGGACGGTCAAGCGATCGACAGTGCCCGAAGATTCGTCAATCGGGATCCCTCGTCGGACGGCTTCGCTGCGTACCCGTGCGCGGACCTTGCCGAGGATGCGTCCGCCGATGTCCTGATCCACGATGTGGAGCTCGTTGTTACGATCGGACTCGAAGTAACGGCCACCCCGTTCGGCGGTCAGCCCCTTGAGATAGCCGGCGCTCTCGGTGACGGTGCGGGTCGAGAGGACGTCAAAGACGACGCCGGAGGGTAGTCTGTCCAATTCTTCACTCAGTGGACCAAGTCCCCTGGCGGTGACGTCCCAGCTGTCCTTTAGAAGAACGACGTAGTCGAGCTCCTCGACAGGATAGCCCTTCAAGAAAGCGGCTAGTTTCTTCAATATATTTTTCTTGTCGAGTTTTGCGACAGTTCTGATGTCCTGACGGCCAAAATCACTCAACTCTGCAAGAGTCCTGGACTCGCTGCCACGACTCACCGTGACGTCCTTCGAGATTTTCACCCATATCACCTGGAGGTCGATGCGGGAATCAATTGAATTTTTCTTCCAATCGAGACTCCAAGTGACCAGAGGCGCGAGGGCCAGAGCGTGAGAGGTGGCAATGACCGCCAGGGTTGCCCGGATCGGCTCGTGCTCCTGCCCGGCTCCAAGCTGAACCAACTCGACCGGCTCGCGAAACCGCAGCTCGACGTGCTCCTCCCCTAAAGGCTTCGCCTGTACGTAGCCAAGCTCAGGTGCCGTGAGCTTGGCCTTTCCCGCCTCCTTGTGACCGAGAAACTCTGTGGACTCGTAATAAAGAAAGCTGGCTGCCTTCTCCGTCACCCTGGCGAAGAGCGCGTCGGGAACCACGTCGATCCTGCTCAGTGAGTTGACGTAGGGCTTGCCGAGCTTCCCGTCGCAGACCCGATGCACATAATAGGGGACGTCGCCTTTACCGTAGATCAGGTCGCTCGAGGTGAGACCGACACTCGTTCCTTTATCTTGAAAAGCCCAGATGTAGCTCCGCAAGACGCCGTCGGTCTCTGGGACCGCGGGTAGCTCCGGGCAGGAGGCCGCTGCCGGCGTGGACGCCAGCAGGGCCGCAACAATCAACCATCCGCTCAGCTGTCTCATCTCAGCCTCCAAATCCTTCAACCGGATCGGTTCGTCCCGCCCTATACGCGGGGATGACGGAAAACACCAACGCCAGCCCAAGGCCGAGCAGCACCACCTTGCCGAAGAACGGATCTGTGGGGCCGAGGAGCCGGGCGAAATTGGCACTCTGGTAGTGGGTTTCGACGAACTCTCGCAAACGCTCGACGACAAACGAACCGGCGTAATAGCCGGCCAGCGTGCCGACCAGGGCGGCCATGATCGCGTTCCAGATATAGATCACGCTGATGTCGCCGTTGCGCATGCCGAGGAGCTTCAGAAGAACGATCTCCTTGAGCCGGAGTTGCACCCCGATCGCGATGTTGCCGGCGATTACCATACCGGCGATCAGAAGCACCAGACCCACTAGGCCACGGATCACCAGGTTCGCCAGCCGTCGAGTGTGGATTACCCACTGATAGTTGAAGATCTCCGCCTGTGCCTGGTAACCCATGGCAACGATTTCGCGGTGGGTGGGGATCACCTGGTCGAGGTTCGTGAGGTAGACGTGGGCGCGCTCTTCCCAGGGGAAGTCGATAAGCGACGTCAACTGCGCGTCGCCCTGCGTCCAGGCGTCGCGGGTCTTGTTGAACGGCAGCTCAAACGTGCGGCGCTCGTCGAGCCGCCATTTCTCGAGCAGTAGCTGGGTGATCCGCGGGAAGTAGAAGTTGCGGTCGGACTCGGCGCGGGCCACCACGCCGACGATCCGAAGCGGCAAACGCACGATCTCCATCTCGACGTTTTCGTGCATCGTCTCGATGGTCACGCCCGCCGGCGGCCGGGCAACAGCAAAGCGGAGCGGACGGCCGATGAGATCACGGCGGAGTGCGTCGGAGACCCCCTCGTCGGGAACCTCGAAGAGCCGTGGAATGTTGCGCTCCGAGACGACGACCTCGAGAGCTGCCTCGGAGCTGAAACCGCTGCCGGCGGTGAAGACGAGCTTCTCGAGCTCCGGATCGTCGTCAGCGAGGCCGAAAACGGTTTCGAAACGCTCGCGCCCGCGGCGGTCCCGAACCCGGTAGATCCCCTCGCGCCGAGGCACCACCGCCTGTACGCCGGGAAGCGCCAGCATGCGGTCCCGGTCCGGCAGACGATCGTCGGCCAACAGGTGGCCGGCCTGGACGGGGACGCTGATCCGGTTGAGCCGCGAGCCCTGACGGATGAGCTCGTCGAGGAGCTCCCGGGTACCTGCCTCCAGCGACCACAACAGGGTGAGCTGAAAGGCGCCCGTCACCAGCGCCCCGAGGGCCAGCATGGTAAAGAGCCAGCTGCGAAAAAGGTCTCGCGTGGCCAGCTCCAGCTGCAGCCCCAACGAAGTGCGGGGAACCAGCGACCGCAGCCAGCCCAGGAAAGCCGGCGGGCGGAGCCGGCCGGCCTCTTCCGGGTCCTCGTCCTCCAGAGCCTGGTCTTTCGGGTCCTCCGAGGGACCATCTTTCGCGGCCAGGTCTGCCGCGGAAGGCGACTGGTCCGGCACCGGGCTTTCTTCGAGGGTTTCCTCCTCTTCGACTTGCAGGCTCTCTTCCGGCACGGGCTCCAGACTCTCGTCGGGAGCGTTCTTCAGCGCCGGGTCCTCGTCCGATCCGGTCTCTCTGGCTACGGTTTCGGGCCGCGATTTGCGGTGGCAGACCTCGAGGCGTCCGTCGTGCAGCTCGTAGACCACGTGAGCGTCGTCGAAGATGCGATCGTGGGAGACGACGACGATCGTGCGTCCGGCCTCGCAGAGCTTGTTGAGGATGGTGAAGACCTCTTCTTTCAGCTCCGGGTCGAGGCTGGCGGTAGGCTCGTCGGCGAGCACGAAGAGAGGCTCTGAGGCGAGGGCCCGCAAGATGGCCGCGCGCTGGCGCTGGCCGCCGCTCAAGGTCTTGCGGCGTTTGGAAAGAATCGCCTCGGCGTCGAGCTCTTCGGACCGGTAGACGGTGGTGATGAGCTCCTCGAGAGCCTGGCGCTCGGCGGCTCCGCGCCGGCCGTGAATCCGCAGCGGGAGCTCGACGTTGGCGCGCACGTCGAGGTGGTCGAAGAGTCGGTCTTCCTGGAAAATGAAACCGATCGAGTGGGCCCGCAGTTCCTCCTGCTCGCTCCACGGCATGATCCGGCGACCGTTGCGCACCGTCTCGTCGGCGAGGCGGTAATTCCCCGAGTAGCGGTTGTCGACCAGGCCCAGGATTCGCAAAAGCGTCGACTTGCCACAGCCGCTTTCGCCACGGATGGCAACGAACTGGCCCCGCCAGACATCGAGGTCGAGCCCATTGAGGACCACGTGCTCCCCGCCGCCGCCTTTCGGGTAGCTCTTGCGAATCCCGCGCAGCTGAAGGATCGGTTCTTCGGTCATCGCAGGCTCCTTTAAGGAAGGTAGGAGAGCTTCATCCAGGCCTGGGGTGCCTTGTGGAAGTCCGCCGTCGCGACCTCGAGGAAGCTGCTCAATTTGCCGCCGGCCTCGCCGATCCGCTTCTGGAGTTGGAGCCTTTCGCGCGGCGAGAGCCCACAGAGGTATTCGAGCGAAAAACCCATAAGCGTGGTGCGGAAGTGGATCCCGAGCTTCTTCTCGATGAGCTCCTGGAGCTCGGCACGGTGGTCGATGTCCTCGCCGAGCATCGCTTTCAGGTTCTCGCGAACGCCGCTGCGCAGGTCGTCGCAGGAGACGCTGCTGTCGGAGAGCAGGCTGAAGAAGGTGATCAGCTGCTCGATGGTCTCCTTCTCCACAAGCACCTGTTCCTGGTAGAGATCGTCCTGCTCGAACATCCAACCCTCGCGGATGACCAGGCCGCCCTCGGTGATGTTGAACTCTTTGGCCGCTTCCTGGAGACGGTTGATGAGCTCGCTGTCGAGCACCTTGAGCGGCAACACGGTGTAGTCCCGGTCGCCGGGGATCGCGGTGTCGGCGATCGCCTCGGCGGTCTTGGCAACTCTCTTGGTCGTTCCTTCCATCAGTCTCTTGATATGCGTAGGGAAGGAGCGGCTGATTCCTACCGAGTCGTGGGGATAGAATTCGCCGCCGGTGTCGTTGGCCAGCTTACCGAGAGTAATCTTGAGGCTGCCGCCGTCCTCGGAACCTGCCTGGAGCGCGTACACGTGGATGAACTGCGATGCCAAAAGGGAGGCCACCTCGGCCGCGTTCTGACCACGGCCTACCCGGCCGTCCAGCCCCACGGTCGTAGGCTTGGCGTCGGCGTTGGCGACGACGATCGCCGCCCGATGACTGCCGCTCTGACCGAAGCCGCTCGCCCAGTTGAACTGGCTGGCGGCGATGACCGCCGCGTCGAGCACCGGCTCGGCCTCGTCGCCGCCCCCCGTCATCTTGCTTGCCATCTCGCGCAGTCGCTTCACGGCGACGTCGATCGTCGTCGCCTTGACGATCTCGACCGGGGTACCGTCATCGATGTCGCGGTAGAAGACGAACCCCACCCGAACGTCTCCCGCCTGTGCGCCCATGCTGCGCAGGAGCGTCTCGATCGTCGCCGCCATCTCGTTGGCGTAAGGCGCCATCGAGCCCGTCGCGTCGAAGACGACGCAGAACGTGACGTTCGACAGGACCTCCCGAATCTCGTCGTCGGTCAGGTCCGTCTCGACGGTGGCGGTCGGCACATAGGCCGGGATCAACACTTGATAGATCCGCTTGTCGCTCCCCGTGACGGTCGGGATCAGCGAGCTGTCGAGGATCGGGTAGGGGACGAGCTCCTTGGGCAGGGCGCGTGAGATCAGCTTCTCCTCCGCGTACGACGGACCGTAGCTTTTGATGTTGCCGGTGTTGGCGTACTGCTCGATGGTCGCCCGGTCCTTCCACACCTTGACCTCGGGCCGCTCGTCGAACGACAGGACGGAGGGCTGGAAGTGAAGGCCCTCACGGCTGTTCCACTCGATCGCCTGC
This sequence comes from bacterium, assembly GCA_024226315.1. Classification (GTDB taxonomy): domain Bacteria; phylum Acidobacteriota; class Thermoanaerobaculia; order Multivoradales; family J023; genus JAAELT01. The sequence continues at coordinate 58,058 of JAAELT010000685.1, forward strand.
TTCGCCCGGACGAAGCCGACGCGTCCGCCAGTCGCCTGCTGGTCGGTGATCTTGACCATGCCGTCCACCTCGGCGAGGACGAAGTAGGGTCTCAGGACCTCGAGCTGAAAAGCCTCGTCGCTACCGTCTTTGGTGCTCGTGGCGTGGATGTTGTCGGAAGCGGCGACCACCTTCTTGATCACCGCCGTGCCGGGCACCTTGACGAAGGATTCGGCAAGGACGGCGAAAGGTAGCGCCACGAGGCCGAGGAGCCCCGCGGCAAGGGTCGTCCGCGGCTTGGAGAGCCGGGACCTGGGAACATCGTGCCGCACGCTCATGAAGATCTCCCTTGGTTGATCTGACCCAGCGACGAGCGTCAGGCTCGAGTGGGCACCTTGTAACTGATCGGGATTGACACCGCGTGAGGTGGTTTGTTCAGCGCAAGTCAGCCTCAGGGCAGAATCGAGACGGGCATCCAGATCGAGGCGCTGCGCTCGAAACGCGGGGTCGCGGTTTCTAGAAAGCGGCTCAAACGCGTGCCCGCCGTCTCGATCCGCTTTTGGAGCAGGCGGCGCTCGGTGGCGGGCATGGCCCCGAAGCCTTCGAGGCTCATTCCGAGGAGGTTGGTTCGAAAGTGGAGACCGAGGCGCTTTTCGACCAACTCCTGGAGCTCGGTGCCGGCCTCGATCCGTTCGCCAAGGAACGCCTGCACGAGCTCCCGGACGCCGTGGCGGAGGGCTGTCACGTCGAGGGCCGAATCCGCCAGCAGGTTGAAGACAAGGACGAGCCATTCCACGGTGCGCTTGTCGATCAGGATCTTCTTCAAGTGGAGGTCCTTTCGCTCGAACATCCACGCCGGCTCGACGACGAGCGTCGACCCGCCGGCAATGACCGTGGCGCCGGCCCGTTCGAGGCGGGCGCGCAGCCGCGGGTCGAGGACGTGGAGCGGCACGACCGAACGCTCCCCCGAGGTGACGGCGGCGGCGGCCACACGGCGCGCCTCCGCGGCGCTTCGCAGCACGGTGTCGTGGATCAACCCCTTGATGTGCGAGGCGAAGCCGCGGTCATAGGACGCGGCGTCACCGGAGTAGGGATAATGCTCGCCGCCGGTCCGTACGGCGAGCGTGGAGAGGGTGGACCGCAGATTCCCGCCGTCCGCGGGTCCGGCTTGGAGCGCGAAGACCGTCACCCCTTTGCGCACCAGGCGATCGGCGACTTGCGCCGCGTCGAGCCCCGGCTCGACGCTCTTTGCGAGGCCGACCGTCTCGGGTTTGGCGTCCTCGTTGGCGACCAGGACGAGGATCCGTTTCTCGCTGCTGCGGGCGCGCTTCCACGGATATTCGGTGATCGCCAGCAGCGCGGCGTCGAGCACCGGCTCGGCTCCGTCGCCGCCGCCGGCCATCTTGCCCGCATTCTTGGCCAGGACGGTCGCCGCGTCCCCCAGGGGACCCGGCTCCATGATGAGGAGGGGCTGGTCGTCGAAACGGTCGCGAAACAGCACCAGCCCGGCCCGCACCCGGCGCGCTTCCTTGGGGATCTGCTCCAGCAGCCGGGTGATCGTGGCGGCCATCTCCCGGGCGTACTCCTCCATCGAAGCGGTGGCGTCGAAGACGATGCAGAAGCTCACTGCCGCCAGGACCTCCTCGATCTCGGCCGGGCTCAGCGAGGTGGTGACCTTGCCACTGTCGAGTTGCGCCGGAATGAGGACGTGGTAGATCGTCTTCTCGTCGCCGGTCAGGGTCTCGACCCGACCTTGATCGAGCAGCGGATAGGGCCGCAGCTTCTCGGGCAGGGAGCTACGGTCGAGCCGCGCACGGTACGACGGGCCATGGCGGTCCTTGTCGCCGGTCCGGGCGTAGGCCTCGAGGCCGGCGCGGTCGTGCCAGGCGGCGAGCCACGGCCGGTCGTCGGCGAGAAAGACGGTGGCGTCGAGGTCCAGGCCCTCGCGGGTGTTCCAAGGCCGGACGCGGGCTTTCTCCACCCAACCGCGCCGGCTACGGGCGGCCTGACTCTTGGCGATCAAGTAGTGACCGGATCGTTCGTCGGTGACGAAGTACGGACGCAGAAGCTCCAGCTCAAAGGCCGCCGCCGCCGTTCCCGGACCGGCGGTCGCCACGACGCCTTCGGAGGCGGCCACGACTTTGAGCAGCACACCGCTGTCCGGAACCTTTCGGAAGGGCTCGGCGGCGGCGTTCCCGGAGAGAAGCACTACGGTGAGGAGCACGACGGCGAGGAGCGAGCGGGCGAGATGGGGTCGGTTGAACAGGGTGGGTTTCGTCATCCGTCCTCCGCTTCACGTTTGCCGCCGACAATAGACACCCGCTGGACGGGTTTGTTTAGCCATCGAGGCGCCGGCGCCTGCTGCCGTCAGGATCGCCAGGGTCTCGTCCGGCACGTCGCATTACCGATGATGGCTCGTCAGGGTGAAGGCCGCCCAGAAATAGGGCGATCTCCACCGCTCCTCCGCCATCACTCCGAGCTGTGCCCGGCGTAGCGCCTCGGCGGCACTGGTCCCTTCGCCCAGGTGACGATAGAACCGCTTCATCAGCTCCCCCGACGCCTCGTCGTCGACCCGCCACAGGCTGGTCACCACTGCCGGGCTGCCGGCGTAGAGAAAAGCGCGGGTCATGCCCACCAGCTCGTCGCCGCGGCTGTGCTCACCGAGGGCGGTGTCGCAGGCCGAAAGGACGACCAGGTTCGCGCCCGTCAGGTCGAGGTCAAAAACCTCGTGCGCCTCCAGGGGACCGTCATACCCGCCGCCGGGGGCCAGCTCGATGCGGCTGAAGAGAGGGTTCACAGAATCGAAGATTCCGTGGGCCGCCAGGTGCAACAAATCGACCTCTCCAGCCCGCGCGTGGACCTCGCTCTCTGTGGCGTCGGACCCCAATAGCGGCCGGATGCCCTGAAGGCTGGCGACGGCCGTCGCCTCGGCCTCGGCGAAGACCAGGGAGCCATCGGGGTTGCCCAGGACCAGCCCACGGCCCTCATTCGAGCTGCCCTTCCTGGCGATGAACCGCAGCACGCTGGCGCTGGGTGCGAGGGTCAGGGTGCGCTCCTCCAGCAGGAACCGTTCCTCTTTCGCGTTCCACAGAGCGGCGAACGGCAGATAGTGCAGGACGCCGTGGGGCACCAGGACGACCTTGCGATGCTGAATGTAGGGATTCAAAGGGGCTACCAGCATCTCGTAGAGCGTGGCTGCCGCTTTGTAGTCGAATTCTGTTTCCTCCCTCGAGCCACTGAGGAAACTCCGCAGATACTCGACCTGCGCTTTCAGATTCTTGCCGACGTCGAGGCGCACCCACCTGTAGCCCTCGCGGTCGATCACCCAGGCCCAGGCCCCGCCACCAAGCGCCTCATGGGCGGAAGCCCCGGTGACGAAATACTCGACCAGGGTCGTATCCTCATCGAGGATCTGGCTCTGTACCTCACGCAGGCCGAGAACGTCGACGCTCACCAGGCTGGCGTACTCCGGGTCCGCCACCTTGAGCCTGGTCAGAAGGTTGGCGTAATGGGTGCGGGCGGCCTCCTGCCGACGCCGGAGGTCTCTGATCCGCTCCCGGTTGCGCCGATCCGGGGCCTCCGCGAGCTCCTTCGCGAGATTCCGCTGGAGACCGAGGAGCTGGCGGCGCTGGTCCTGCTCCTCGACGATCAACTCCGTGGAGGCGCCGGGCCGGAAGTCCACCCGCTGGTTTCCGAGCTGGTCGAGAAAGGCCCGGGTGCGAGCCTGCTCGGCAAACCGGAAGGCTTCCTCGGGCCGCCCGGCCTCAGCGCTGAAGAGGACGGCCAGGTCGTAGACCAGAAAGAACTGATCGAGAAGGCCGCTCTTGAGCTCCGGTACGGTGATCGCGCCGTGGAACGACTCCAAGCGTTCGATGCTCGTTGCGAGCTCACGGCGGGCTTTTCGGTGCTGATTCCGGAGGTGATGCGCGACTGCCAGCATCGCCCGCCCCGCCACTTCCTCGCCCGCCATCCCGAGCTCCGAGGCCAAATCGACCGTTCGCTGCGTGTCATTCAGGCCGCTCTCGAGATCGCCCTGGCGCAGTAGCAAGATCCCCATCATGAGGAGGAACCGTACCTGATCCGCCTGATTGCCCGCGTCCCGACTCAGGCCAAGGGCTTCACGGGCCTTCTCGATAGCCGTGGAGTCATCTCCGCGGGCCGCCGCGGTCAAGGCCAGATTGCCCACGATGCGGCTGGCTGTGGCCGATTTCGTGTCGAGCAAGACCCGCCGAGCCTCTTGCAGGTGATGCTCGGCGGCATCCGGATCGCCGGTCCGTATGGCCAGGGCTCCCAGGTTGCCGCGGACGTCCGCGATCCGTTGCGGATTGCCGATGTTTTCGAAGATCGCGAGCGCTTCGTTCAGAAGATCGCGAGCGCTCGCCAGATCGCCCAGACGCTGATAAGCGCCGCTGAGATTCAGTCGGAACATGCCCTCTGTGGGACGATCGCCGTTGCGGATGACGATGGGCAGCGCTTCGAGGTAAGTCCGGATCGCGTCTTGATAATCCCCCCGCTGGATCTGGACACCGGCGATGTTGCCGTAAACCTTGGTGAGGTGAGACGGCAGCTCCTGCTGTCGGGCCACCTCGAGAGCCTTCTGATAGCCTGCGAGAGCGTCGTCGAAGCGGCCCTGTGCGCTGTAGACGGACGCGATATTGTTCAAGGTCTCGATCGTCTTTTGGCCATCAGGGAGTTGCTGGCGCCGGCCGAGAGCCTGTTGATAGAAATCGAGGGCCTGGCTATAGTCCCCCTGGCTGAAGTGGGCGTAGCCGATGTTGTTGAGAAGATCGCCCTCGATCTCCGGCTCGGGGGAAAGGCGCTGCTGCAACGCCCACCCCTCCCGCATCACGGCCAGCGCGTCGGTATAGCTTCCCAGCTCCCGTAGCACCAGCCCCAGCCCGGACAACGAGGCAGCTTCGTTAGAGGGCTTGCCGAGCTCCCGCCAGAGCCCCAAAGCCGCACAGTGGTGGGCGATCGCCTGCCGCGGCCGGCCGGTCGCCACCGACAGGTGACCCAGGTTGTGGCGGGTGGCAGCGAGGTTGAAGGATCGGTACTCGTCCCCCTCGTCCAGGCGGCCGATCAGGTCCAGGGCTTCGAGCAGCATCTCTTCGCCTTTGCCGTACTGCTCCATCGAGGCGTAGACGGCACCGAGGTCGAGCGCCGCTCGGGCGAGGCCGGAAAGATCTTCCGTCTCGCGATAATGCTTGATCAGCTCCCGGTAGGAAGCTTCGGCTTCCTGGAGCCTTCCCTGCTGATAGAGCTCCTTGGCCGCCAGGTAACGCTCGGTGTTCTGCCCGCCAACCGGCAGGCCGGCGGTGACCCGCATGGCTTCCTGCATCGAGGCCATCGCGCCGAAGACGTCCGAGCTTGCCATCTGGCAGCGCATCTTGATCGCCAGCGCCCGCGCTTGCCCCGCGCCGTACTTCATAGGCTCATAGAGCTGCAGCGCTTCATCCAGGAGTGCGATCGCGCCGCCGCAGTCGCCAGCCTCGTAGAGAGAATGGCCCTGACTGTAGAGCTCATCAGCCCGCTTCAGAACCTCCTGGTCGTAGCTGATCTCCTTTTGAATCAGCGGCTCGTAGACCTCAGCTCCGGCGAACAGCGCCGCGAAGTAGTAGTCGAGGATCCGGTTGAAGATTTCGGGATTGAGGATCGCTTCCAGGTTGATGTAATCTAGGATCTTGGACATCTTTTCGAAGTCGATGCCTGCCGACGGATCGCCCAGCCCGAGCTCTTCAGCAATCTCCTCCAGGTCTATCTCCGGCGACTTGAAGAGATGAGAGTTGGCCAGGTTCTGGTAGGCCTCGGCCGTCCCCAGGGGCTCCTCTGCCCGGCGGAAAGCCTCGGCGGCGGCGAGCCACCTCTTGCGGGCTTCCTCAAGACGGCTTTCGCGGGCGAGGCGATCCCCTTCGCCCAGGGCAAGTTGGGCTTCGCGCAGTGCCTCGACCCGGGGGCTGCGGGCTGTGATCCGTCGCCAGCTCGCCGGTGGGGGAGACTGCGGTCGCGTGGCGCCAGGGGCTTGATTCGCCGGCAGCGATGCATGGCTCTCGCAGGTCGCTTCCGCGGCGCTCCGTGGCAGCTTGGCCGGCCGCTCGGCGTCCACAGGTAAGGCAACGGCAGCCCCGAGCCACGCCACCGCGAGAGCCCGGCGAAGGTATGGGAAAGGCAGTGAAGTCACCATGACTGCGACTCGATTCCGTGGCGATGTTTCCTCCTCGACGTATAGATCATGGGTCCTCCTGCTGGCTGAGTTGAGACTGGCCTTCCCGCCCGCCGCGAGGCGCTCGCGGCTTTGCGACGGTAGACACCTGTCGAGCCGTCTTGTTCAGGGGCGGTACCGCCTCGCTGGGCTACAGACTCTTCTGGAATCGCGGAGCGCTACATGAGGCTGGACCTGGGATAGAGCCGAGCGGATGCAGCCAGACGTCGATGAGCCGTCCGCGCCGCGGGTTTTCCTCAGCTACACCCACGACTCGCCTGAGCACGTCGAGCGCGTGCTGGGCCTCGCCAACCGCTTGCGCGGCGAAGGGGTCGACGCCAACCTTGACCAGTCGAGGAGGCGCCGGAGAAGGGTTGGCTGCGCTGGATGGAGGACGAGATCGAGGCGGCCGACTTTGTCCTCGTGGTCTGTACCGAGACCTACCTGCGGCGTTTCCGAGCACAGGAAGAGCTGGACCGTGGGCTAGGAGCGACGTGGGAGGGTGGCGTCATCTCGATGGAGCTCTACGAGGCGCAGGGGCGCAATACGAAGTTCGTTCCCGTCTTCTGGGCAGCGGAAGACGCCGGGTACGTTCCGCGGCCTCTTCGTCACACCACCTACTACCGGCTCGACGGCGAGGAGGGTTACGAGAAGCTCTACGCGCGGCTGACGGCCCAGAGTCGGATTCGAAAGCGTGAGCTGGGTCACCGTCGAGCCGTGGAGCCCAGAGCAGCCGAGCTTCGGTTCGACCTGAAAAAGAAGATCTCCGACGCTCGCAACGACTTGCGGGGAGTATCCCGCCGCAAAGGGAGACTGGCCTCTCAGGCACGCTCGCCTCTGCCCAGAGTAGGTCTTTGCTTTGGACGCGAAGCAGTCGTTCGTGAGATCGCGGATCACGTTCTCGGTGCGGACCCGAGGCCGGTGCCGGTGCTCGGGGGTCCCGGTATCGGTAAGAGCACGGTGAGTCGTGCTGTGTTGCACGATCCTGCGATCGCTGACCGATTCGGAGAGCGGCGGTACTTTGTCCGCTGCGAACGGTCCATCACGGCGGAAGAAACGACATTCGAGATAGCCCGAGTTGTGGGGATCGATGCGCGGGCCGGAGATCCTGACCTCAGAGACTTGATCGTTGTGGAGTTGAGGCCGCACCGGCATTCGAGTGGCTGGATGGTGACGACCCGGTTACGACTGCCTTCAAAAGATTTGATCTCGATCGATCCCAATAAGGTCAAAGGCAATAATCCGAGAACACCGATCGATCCACATACCCTGGGGTTTGGTTTTTCGAGAAGCCACTGCGCAAGTGCTCCTTGGAGAGCGGTTCTCTGTTCCTCGGCAAGCAGGCGGCTGACGAAGGAAACCCAAGCCACCAAGCCACCGAGCCCTAGCAAGCCGCTGGTGAACGGGATCCAGTCGGTGTAGATGAGGACCCACGGCCATACGGATGCTCCGAAGACTGCGAGGATGACTATATTCGGAAGCACTCGCCATCGGATCTGGTGGGCTAGCGTGTCTTCTGTCCCTCCGTTGGCCATCGGCTCATCAGATTCAACTTCAGCCTCTTGACCTCCGTCGACAGGCTGCTCTGGTTTGCCCCGCTCGTCAGCAGCAGTCCATGCCACGCCAGGACAAGGCTCTCAGTCCTGAACAACCCACCCCCGGACGGTGTCGAAACTCCCGGACCCCGAACGGAGGGCCGCTCCGACGATGACGTGCCAGCATACCATCCGCCAAGCCGCCCTTTTCGTCCTCGCCGCCCTCCTCGCCACGGAGTCCGCAGCCTCCGACCGTCAGGACGCTCTCGCCGCCTTCCAGCGCGAGACTCTCGGGGTCACGTACCGCCTCGGCTTCTGCACTCCCAGCGAGATGGACTGCTCCTGCTTCATCCTGCGCCTCTTCGCCGGGAAGTTCGGCCGTTCCCTTCCGCGGGGCACCTTCTACCAAGTGAAGGCACTCTCGTCGGCCCGTGTCCACTCGATCCAGCGCCCCGCACAGCTGACCGAACAGAACCTCTGTGTCGGCGACCTCATCTACACCTATCGAAAGGGCGGCTGGGAGGACGGCTCCCGCCACGTCGTGGTCTACGCGGGCCGCGACCAGGTGCTGCACTCGTCCTCGAGCCTGGGTGGAGTCGGGGCGAGCGATCTCGGTTGGCTCCGCCGAAATCGGCTGAAGGGCGTCTACCGTCCGCTCGGGTGCGAGGGCGAGCCGGCGCGCAAGCCGGACGTCGCGCGGCTCGCTCCCGGTGCCGCGAGCCCGGAGGCAACCGCTCCCGTCCGGGACGTCGTCGACAAGCTGTTCCGTTCGTGGGAGACGAAGAGCCTGGCGCTCTACGCCAGTTGCTGGCGCTGGGACGCGGTGCAGTGGCACCACCGGCGCAAGCGCGACTACCACGAGATTCTCCGGCGTCGCCGGGAGCTCTTCCGCAAGCTGGTCTCGGCCCGGCAGAGCCACAGCTTCAAGGCCGTGACCGTCTGGGGAGACCGCGCCCTCGTCGAGGTCACCTATTCGCTCCACCTGACTCTCCACGACGGCTCCCGTCACGAGAAGAAGCGCGAGTCCTACATCCTGCACCGCGCCGATGGCGTCTGGCGGATCACCAGCAACGAGACCTACAAGGGGCAGTAGAGCCCCTGAACAACCCGCCTCCGGACGGTGTCCACATCTCCCAACCAGCGAAGGAGGCGATATGCGCGACCCAGCAGCCACCCGATTCAAGTACTCCCCAGGCCAGATCCTACGCGAGGGCGACATCGATGACCGCTACGTCCGAGCGCCCCCCGCGTTCTTCAAACCGAGTCTCTTCGACGTCACGCCGCCGCGCTTCGAAAGCCCACCGATCGTCGATGAGCTCGTTGTCGGGCTGCGCGCCGTGCATCTTCTCGTCCTCGGCGGTCGCGAGCTCCGGGAGAAGGCGGTTTTCGCCCGCCATCTCGCCTGGCGCCTCGCCGACGAAGTCGCCAACGGGGACACCGTCCCCGTCTTGCAATGGCACCCCACCTCAAATACTCAGCGCCTCGAAGACACTTTCGAGCGCAATGACAAGAAGCCGATCGTCTTCGTCTTTCCCGATCTGCGGCCCCAGAACTTCGGTCACGACCTGCGGCTTCTGCACGAAGCGGTCGAGAGCCAAGGGCACTTCGCGATCATCGCGACCGACAGTTCGCTGGAGCAGTGGACTCCCGACGGGCAGGAGCTCGAGCACGCCTACTGGAAGGAGTATTCCGAGGCCGAAGTCTATGAACCTGACTACCTCACCGACCTCCTCGCCCAGAGGCTGGACGACGCCGAGGTCCGGATCCACCTGCCGTCCGGCCTCCTACCTGAGGGACCCGGACACGGCGCGCCCCTCGTCGCTGGCGGATCGACTACATTGCGCGAGGCTGCCCGCCGGCTCAGGACACCAACCCGCGTCCGTTCTTTCGTCGCCGCCCTGACGGGCGACGGTGCCGTCGCCGAAGCAGCCTGGATCGAGGAGAAGCTCGTTCAACTCGGTGGCGACGGACACGCCGTCCAACAGTGGTACCGCCGTCTCCCGGTCCGTGAGCAACTCCTGGCCTTCGGTCTGGCGCTCTTCGCAGGTCTTTTCGAGGATCAAGTCTTCGCCGCTCTCGAAGTGCTGGTCGATGCTGGGTGGCGTTCCTTCGACCCGGAGCTGGCCCACTTCGACTACCACGAGCTGGCGGGTGTCGCTGCCTACTTCCACGGCCTTGGCAGCAGCTCGCGGATCACCCGGATCGAGACCGGCTCGCCCGAACATCGGCACGCGATCCTCTGTGCGGCGTGGAAGCTACACCGGCGGCGGATGCTCGTTACCTTGCCGCTGCTCGTCAACATGGCACGCAGCTCCGCCGAGGTCACCCCTTGGACGGCAACCGAGTCGTCCGACGAGAAGCCGGGCGACGGCACGGTTCCCCCAAATGGCGAGACTGGCGACTCCCCGGGAGCGGCGCGCACTTCCCGCTGGGGGCCCGCCGGCCGTTGGAGCGAGCTCTTCGGCTCGCCGCAGCGGTGTGTCCAGTTAAGACACACGGTATCGGAGACTCTGAGCCGCATCGGGATCTTCTCGCTCGACGTCGTCGAGCATTCCCTCGTCGAGCTGGCTCAGAGCTCGAACATCGAGGTCCAGGCCGTTGCCGCCCTTGCCATGGCGAGCTGGCGTGGAGCGGACGACCTCGATGGCAACGCCGTGGAACCTCGGCTCTTCCAGAACCTGAAGGATTGGCTCGATGAGTCGAGCTCGCGCGAGCTCCTGCAACGGATCGTCTCGTATGGTCACAGTCGGCCGGATCACGCCCACATGCGCGCTACCGTGGCTCTCACAGTCTCCTACGCAGCGCTCCAAGATCCTCCCGACCAGCTCGCGCCGCCACTTTGCGAATTGCTCGAGAAACTTCTCGGCGACGAACACCCGATCGTCCGTGAGCGTTTCAGTAACCACACCTTGCCGCTCGTGGTCGCCCACCACTTCGGGCAGCTTGAGCCGCTGCTGCGCCGCCAAGTGCTGAGAAACGTCGAGCTGTTGATGAGCTTGGTGGCCGGTCTCGCCGCCGCCGTAGAGGTACGCCCCAGGGACGCTATCGCACTTCTGAGCCGCTGGTATGACGATGCCCTCGAGCAACCGCGCCAGGATCTGCCAGACGATCAGCTCACGACTCGTGAAACGATGCTCTTCACGGTCATCTTGACCTATGCACGGCTGGGAAAGGCCAGATCGTCGTCCTCGCAGCTATCACCACACAAGGTGTCGCTGATCCCGACGGAAGAGGAAATCTTCGATCGCTTCCGCAAGATCATGGCGCGCGAGCCCCACCCCTCCGTTCGTGAAGTGGTGCTACACGTCTTGGAGCAGCGCGTCGATCGCCTGAAAACCGTGGCGTCGTTTCTACAGGACTTTGTCTGCGAGGTGACCCTCAATGAAAGGGATTTTCTGGTGCGCTGGCTGACCGATTTCTACCTGCGACAACGGCGCGAGCAGAAAGGGGGCGAGAGAAACCTGACCGTCGATGGGAAGACATATCCGACCTGGAAACGTCAAGCGCGTCCACAGACGGAGGTCGAGGAACTGATGTACACGTGGCTGCAAGATAGCGAAAAGCCGGTGAGTAAGCAGCTGGCGATGGACGTCTTCGTGGCCTGGGAAAAGACACCTCTTGCTAAGCGCGAGCGCGCCGCAGAGCGCCAACGTCGTAAGCCCCGCCGCCCAAAGAAGGCGAGAAAGACCAAACCGCGCTCCAAGCCCGAGCCGACACCAGCTCCACGGCGGTCCAAGCTGCGAGAAATCGGTGAGCGGCTACACTGGACGACGCAGAGCCAGCGCGCCGCGATCTTCCTGACAGCGCCGAGGTCACCCGAGCGACAAAAGGCCCTCGAGATACTCTTGCCGGAATACCTTGAGCTCCGCGCAAAAGGCAACGAGTCGGCGATTGTACGGGCTCTCCGACGATGGGAGGCCGACGGCTACGCTGGGGTGGCGCGCGATCTGCGGCGGGCCGTCGTGATTCAGGACAGCTGGGGTCGCGTCGCCTTCGGGTCTGCCATCTTGCTGATGTTGCTCGTCGTACTGATCTTCCAATACCTCGGAGGGCTCGGATGAGGCGCTCCGGCCAGCGGAGCGCCGTGGAGCGGATCGCCGCGGAGGTCGCCGCTTACCGGCAGGCGGGCGGGCCGGAGGACCCGAGCCTGCGAAGTACTTTGCGGCAATTGGACCGCCGCTTGAGACGTCTGTCGCCTGAGGCGTCCGAGCCGGACGTTCTGGCGGCGGCGATCTCGATGCATGAGGAGCGCGACGCGCCGGTCCGAGCGCTCGTGCGGGACCTGCGGCGTCGATTCTCGCTGCAACAGGAGACCGCGGAGCCGTCCGTTCAAGGAGAGCCCGCTGGCTGGCCGGGCCCCTTCGACGAACCGATCCGCATCCTCTTCCTCGGCGCCGATCCCGACCCGCAGCGGCGGGTGCGGGTCGACCAGGAATTCCGGGCAATCCAGGAAGCCCTGTGGAGCGGCGACCGCCACCTTTTCGAGCTGGGGACCCACCCCGCGGTCTCCGTCGGAGAGCTCCAGGAAAGCCTGCACCGTCACCGGCCGCACATCCTGCACTTCAGCGGCCACGGTGAGGACGACGCGCTCCTCGTCGATGAAGGGGACGTGGCCCGGCGGGTGCCTGCCGCGGCCTTCGCGGCTCTCGTCGCCCACTTCCAGGCGAAGGGCCTGTGCCGCGTGGTGCTCAACGCCTGCCACACCGAGAACCAGGCGCAGGCGATCGCGCGCGCGATCGACTACGTCGTCGGCATATCGCGCGCGATCGCCGACCGGGACGCGATCGTCTTCGCGACGGCGTTCTACCTCGCCCTGGCCTACGACGAAGAGCGCGACGTGGCAAAAGCGTTCGCGCTGGCGTGCAACCGGCTCGCGTTGGGCCAGTCGTCCGAGCGTGAGGTGCCGCGTCTTTTCTGCCGTTCGCGCTGAACACTCACCCCTGTTGCAGTGTCAGAAGGGGCGCTGGGTCCGAGCTCATCACGGCCTCGCCGCTACGATCATGGAAAGACGTCGACCAAGAAAACGTGACCGGAGGGCTCGGCTGTCCGTTCTCGCCGTGTTGACGCTGGCTGGAGCGCTCGTGGCAGAAGCCGCGCAGCCGGGCGTGGTGGTCAACGACGCGGGCATTCCAGTCAAACTGATCACCACCCGCGACACGCAGCTATACAAGCGGCCCGACCGGACCAGCCCGTCTTCGCCGGCACGGATCTTCCGGTACTGGTACGTCCTGCCGCCCGATCCCAGCGCCTCCTCCCACCGCCTTTCCAAACTCGACTCCGTGACCCAAAACGGTTTCTATCGCGTGGCCTCCGGCGAGAACGAAAGGGGTTTCCAGGGCTGGATGGCGGCGGAGGACGTGATTCGCTGGAGCCATCGCCAGGCCTTGCGTCCGGCGCCGCGGGGCGGACGCGAGCTGGTGAGCTTCTATGCCTCCCCGTCCGCGGCACTCCGGGCACTTGAGACCGGCGACACGAGCGCCGCGACCCACAGCGAGCCGGCCGACGACAACCGCCTGATTCTCATGCCGATCCTGGAGGCGGAGGAGAAGAGCATCGACGGCGGGAAAGTCCAGCTCTACAGGGTGGCCTTCGTCGCGGCCGAGCCTGGCTCGTCGAGCTCGACACGAACCGGCTCCGGAACGAGCCGCGCGAACGTCCTGGCGAAAACCACCCTGGATCTGGTCTTCGTGATCGATACCACGGCGAGCATGACGGACCCCATCCGGCAGGTCGCGAGCTCGATCACCCGGGTGGCCCGCGAGCTGAGCGACCGCCCGAAGCTCAAAGAACGGGTGAGATTCGGCCTGGTCGGATTTCGCGACAGCGTCGGCGGCGTCAATCCTGGCGCGCTGGGTTACGTAGCGCAAACGTTCTGCGATCTCCAAGAGGGAGCAAACCACAGGGTCTTCCTCCAACGTCTGGCGGCTCTGAAGGTCACGAAGGAGTCGAGCGAGGACTTTCCCGAAGACGTTCTGGCGGGCTTGAACCTTGCCATGGATGTAGAGCGTCTGGGCTGGAACCCCTTCGCCTGGCGGCAGATCGTCGTCGTCGGAGATTCGAGCATCAAGAACCCCGAACACCCCGACCGCGACTCGCGCAAGAACGTCGGCGGCGCGACCCTGGAGTCGGTCAGGCATCGGGCGCAGAAGGATCCGGTCGGGGGCATCCCGGCGGTCGACAGCTTCGTGATCTCGGCGGTGCGGATCAAGAACCCACTCTACGCCGACGATCATGCAGTCGGCGACCGCCAGTTCCAGCGTCTGATCTCCGGGCGCCGGTACGACGGCAAGATGATTACAGCGGCAGGAGGAGAGGAGCCCGAAGATTTCTCGCGAGAGCTCACGGCGTCTCTTCTGAAGGGCATCGACGCTTTCGAGAAGCTCGTCACGAGCTCCGCGGCGGCGGTTCCAGCGAGCGCCCGCGGCGGGCTTTCGGCGGCAGACTTTCCCTATCCGATGCTCGACCTGCTGCGCCGCCTGCCGGACGAAAAGAAGGCCGCCGGCCCGAGCTTCGCGACTCGCTATTGCACCGATGTCGACGCCGAGGGCAATCGCATCCTGTTACCACACCTGCTTGTTCGCAAGGGGCGGCTTCAGAGTTTCGTCGCCTTCCTTGATCTGATCCAGGGGCTGCTGGAGGAAGCGGGCGAGCCGGGCTCGCGCGACCTGGGCCCGATCCTCACGCAGCTTCAGATGATGTCGGTGACGCTCAACATCGACGAGCCCATCACCGCCGACCTGAGACTCGGCCAGTTGCTCTCCGGTCTCCTCGGGTTTCCGGTTCAGACCAGGGTCTTGAGTCTGACGGTGGGAGAGCTGGCGGCGATGAGCGCGGGTCGCTTCCAGGAATGGGTTCGCTCCGTCAGCCTATCGCGCAGCACCCTCAAGAGACTTATCGAAAACCCCAACCTCTGGTTCAAGCTGCACCCCAGCGCCGGAGAGCGCGACCAGCACGCATTCGTCGCGCTCTCCGACCTGCCATGAGCCGCAACGACACGACCTCAATCCATGGAGAATCCACTATGCAACCCTACATTCGCCGAACAGCCGTCCTTTTCCTGATCGTCTGGGCCGTGGGTCTCGGTGAAGCCCTCCTGGCGCAGACCGGAGGAGCCGTCCGCAACGACGGCGGCGTGCCGGTCAAGCTGATCACCACCCGCGCGACCCAGCTTCACGCCGAGCCGGCTTCGTCAAGCCGCAGCGCGCCTTGCCCGGCGTTCAAGTTCTGGTACGTGCTGCCGCCGGAGAAGTCCGCCTCTCGTCATCTGAAGGAGCTATCGTCGTTGACCAAGGACGGCTTCTACCGGGTTGCGGCCGGCGACAGCGAGTCGGAGTTCAAGGGCTGGATCGCCAAGGACGATTCGGTGGAATGGCATCACCGGCAGGCGGTGAAGTTCGCGCCGAAGCGCGGTCGCGAGCCGGCGCATTTCTTCGCGTCCAAAGACGCGGCGACGTCCGCGGCCAGCTCCGGCGACGTCGCCCAGGCGACGCACCGCGAGCCGGAGACCGTGGCCCAGAACCTTGTGCTGATGCCGCTTCTCGACGTCAAGGACGTCAAGGTCGACGACGCGTCGATGCAACTTTACGAAGTGGCCTTCATGGCAGGGCATCCGGAGACCGCGCCGCCAGGCTCCAACAGCGGAACGACCGTGCCCGGCGTCGAAGGAGTAATCACCCCACAGCGGGTGCGGGAGGAGTCGACGGTCGACGTCGTCTTCGTCGTCGACAGCACGGGCAGCATGGAGCAGGTCATCGCCCAGGTGCGGCGTTCGATCGAGTCGGTGACCCGCCAGCTGGCATCGAACGACCGGTTGCGTCCGCGGCTGCGCTTCGGCCTCGTCGCCTACCGCGACACGGTGTCCAACATGAGGGCGATGGAATATCTGACGCGGGTCTTCTGCACCCTGGAGGAAGGCAAGGACCACCAGGCCTTCCTGCGGAAGCTGGGGCAAGTCCGGGAGTCTGGAGAGACCAGCATCGACTATCCCGAGGACGTCCTGGCAGGCGTCGCCAAGGCGATGGAGATGCCGACCTTGAAGTGGAATCCCCTGGGCTGGAAGCAGATCGTGGTAGTCGGCGATTCGAGCATGAAGGTCCCTGACCATCCAGATCCGAAGAGCCGGCGCAACGAAGGCGGAAGGACCGTCGCCTCGGTCAAGGCGCGGAATCAGTCAGGCTCGGGCGAGCTCGAGGACTTGACCCAGGCGAACTTCGTCATCTCCGCGGTGCGGGTCAAAGACCCGGAAAGAACCGAGGACCATCACATCGGCGACCAGCAATTCAATCAGCTGACCGCGGGCCGCGGCTACAACGGCAAGGTCATCCAGACGGTGGGCGGGCGCCGAGCCGAGGACTTCTCGGGCGCCCTGAGCCGCGCGATCCTCGATGCTCTCGGGAATTTCGATAAATCGGTCCTGCAGGGAGCCGTTCCGGCGGGAGGGAGTCCGGCGGGAGGATCGCCTGCCGGTGGCGGTACGAGCGCGCCGCGCGGCGCGACCGCCGCCGACTTCCCCTGGCCGGTGCTCGACATCATCGAAGCGGTGAGCGGCAACGGTGCCGGCAGCGTCCAGTTCCAGAGCCGCTACTCGACGGAGTTCGACGCCGACGGCAACCGCGTCTTCGTACCGCACCTTTTCATCCGCAAAGGGCAGCTCCTGTCGTTCACCGCCATGCTCGATTTCCTCCAGGGGCAGCTCGAGGACGCCGGCGACCCGGGCAGCCGCGACGTGGCGACGATCGTCAAAGGCATGCAGACTGTCTCCGCCACTCTCAACTTGGCGGAGCCGATCACCGGCGACATTTCGATCGAGAGATTCCTCGGTCTGCTGCTGGGCTTTCCGCTCAAGAACCCGATCTTCCAGGTGACGATCTCCGATCTGGCGGCGATGTCCCAGACCGACTACAACGACTGGGTCCAGAACGTCAAGGCACAGAAGGACACCTTGAAGGCCCTGACCGAGAACGCCCATATCTGGAGGAAGCTCCATCACGACGCCAAGGAGCGTGAGGCGCACGCCTTCGTACCGATGAGCGACCTGCCGTAGGCCGTATAGGGGCGCTGGAGGAAAAGCTGATGATGAAAACGAAACTTGTGGAAACCCACGTCGAGCCCACGCCGCCGGCCGGCTTGCCTGAGCCGGCCGACGACCTGCTGGTGATCGAGGGGCTCAAGGTAGTGCGCGGCCGGGGCGAGGAGACGTTTCTCGTCGACGTTCCGGAGCTGCGGATCGCGCGCGGCTCGTTCACCTCGATCCTCGGTTCGAGCGGCTGCGGCAAGACCAGCCTGCTCATGGTCCTGGGCCTGTTGCGCGGCTCGGAAGACGATTCCGATTTCCGGATCACCTGCCGTGAGCTGAGCTTTCACCTCGCCACGCCGATGCCCGGTTTCCCCGACCGCAAGGTCACGATCTACCGCGAGATCGTCGACTCGCGGGGCGGCGAGCGGCTGCCGGCGGCGCGGATCGAGGAGCTGCGTCAGCGACTGATCGGCTTCTGCCTCCAGGGTGGGGAGCTGGTGCCGTCGTTGACCCTGGCGGAAAACGTGGCGGTGCCGGCCCGTCTGGGCGGTCATCCGGAACCCGGACGGAGGGCCGCCGAGAGCCTGACGGCCCTTCAGATGTCGGATCAGCTGCACAAGCTTCCCGGAGAGCTCTCGGGCGGCCAGGGGCAACGCGGCGTCCTGGCCCGCGCCCTGGTCCACGAGCCGGCACTGGTGATCCTCGACGAGCCGACCAGCTCGCTCGATCGCCGCACCGCGGAGTCGGCCATCCAGTTGCTCCAGGAGCGCGCCCGCGAGCGTGGCCAGACAATCGTCATGGTGACCCATGATCCGGCCCTGGCGCGGCGCTTCTCCGACCACATCGTGAGCATGGGCGAGGTCGGCTTGCGCCGCGGGGGAATCGTCACCGGCGACAACGAGGGCAGCGACGAGGCTGGTCCGGAGAAGGCCCGTATTTCCCGCCCCGATCCGCCCCGAGGCGACCGGGCGCCGGGGGCGCTCGGGACCGGAGCGCCCCCGCCTGATCCACCCCCCCTTCGGGGGGACGGCCCTCTCCCGCCGCGCCGCTCTCCCGCCTATTACCTGCGCCTGGCGTTGCTCGACGCCGTGGGTCCGCTGGGCTCCGTCTTCGCCCAGGCCCTGCGGGAGCGGGCTCGGGCCTTTCGCCGGGGATCGCGATTGCGCAACAGAACAACCTATACTTTCTTGCTCCAGCTGATCAAAGGGTCGCTCGTAGCGGTCGCCATCGGGCTCTTGATCCTGCTGTTGCGCGGCGTCCGCTCGGGCTTGGTGGAAGACTTCCGCCAGAGCCTGTTGCAGAGCCCGACCGCACGCGAGCTGGTGATCACCCCCCTGATGGCCACCGGAGCCCTGACCCGCGAAAGCCTCGACGAGTTGGCCGGGAACCATCCCGAGATCGACCTGGTGCTGCCCCAGTCGACCCACGTCGTGTCGCTGGCGAATCCGCCCACTGCGGAGGACAGCCTTACCCTGGCCGGCACCGTGGCCCGGGATCCGAAGCTCGTAGCGCTTCACGGCGACCAGGATTTTTCGACCTTCGGTTCCGACAGCCTGGTGGTGAGCTCTGCCCTGGCGGCGGAATTGAAGCTGGTGCCGGGCTCCGAGCTGACGGTCTGGGTAAGCCGCGATCTCGACGCTGACGGCCGGCAGCGGGAGACCAGCCCAGCCGTCCTCGAGGTGTCGAATGTGATCGAGGGCGGCGACCGCAAGAGCGCCTATGCACACCTCGCGCTGATGGACCAGATCGCGAGCTACAAGGCGGGCCGGCCGGTACCCGAGCGCGACTGGCCGGGTTTTGTCCGGCCGGTGTCGCCCCGCTACGCCGCCTATCTGCTGTTCGCCAAGCGTCCATTGAGCGGCCGCGAGGAGCGGATCCTCAAGAGCCGTGGTCTGGAAGCCGAGCTCCTCGAAGCCACCGACCCACGCGCCGCCTTGAACGGCCGGTTCCTCGACGCCGCGACCCTGGAGGAGCGAGGAAAGTCGGAGATCTCGATCTACGCGGTCCTCTCCGGGCGTCAGGAGGAGGACCTGCGCTGGCTCGACCCGGGCATCGCCGAGGTGGAGAGGCTGCTGATCGACAGCGACGGAATTCTCCTGCCTTGGAACGATCCCCTACCGGCGAAGCTCGGCGGCGAAGACGTCACGCTGGTGGGGCTTTCGGCTTCGTCCCGTTGGCTCAAGGGCTATCTGCGGCATCGCCGCGGGATCTTCCCAGCCTCGTCCTTCGGCTGGGAGGCGACCTTCGCGGACCGGAAGGAAGAAAAGACGACGGCGACCCTCGAGCTCGGCGACCTCGCCTTGGAAGTCGAAGTCCACGAGCGCTCGGTCGACGCACCTGTCGCCGCTGCGCCGGCCGTAGGCCCACCGGATCCGCCGGCTACCGCCGATCCGGTAGCTGACGCGGATCCACCCACCGCAACTCAGGCTCCAGCTGCACTGGGCCCCCCGCCGGATCCGCCAGCTACCGCCGATCCGGCAGCTGCCGCCGATCCACCGGCCGCATCTCAAGCTCCTCCCCTTGATCCCCCGAGGGGGACAGTAGCTCCCCCCCTTGATCCCTCGCAGGAGACAGTGGCTCCTTGCGTCGAGGCCGAGACTGTGGCCGTGCCGGCGAGCCTGCTCGCCCATCTGCACATGGCTGCCGCGGGGCTGGCGGTGGCGGATCCGGAGCAACACCTCTTCCGGCCGGTGAGCGAGGAATCGAGCTACTACCAGGCGCGGGTCTTCGTCCGTGACGTCTTCCAGGTCGCCGACCTGCACGAACGCCTGGCGACGAGCTTCGGGGTGCGCTCCAACCAGGCGCGGGTGCGGGAGGTCCAGAGCTACTCCGAGGTACTGGGCCTGCTGGTGGGGATCCTCTCGGTGATGGCGCTGGGTATCGCGCTTTTCACCATCTACGTCGTTTTTCACGACGTGAGCGTGCGCAAGAAACGGATGATCGGCACCCTGCGCATCCTGGGGCTGCCGCCGGTCGGGGTCCTGGTGCTCCTGTGGGTTCGGGCTCTCCTGGTCGCCCTGGCGGCGAGCGGGTTGATCTTTGTCTTCGGGCAGGCGCTCGCCGCCGGCTTGAACGCCTGGTACGCCAAGAGCCTGTGCCTTCTCGTGCCGCAGGATTACCTCTGGGTGATGCTCTGGATCGTCGTCGTGTGTCTGCTCGCGGTCCTGCCCCCGGCGTGGAAGATCTCGCGGCTCGATCCGGTCGTCGCCCTGGAAGAAGGCAAGTTGAGCGCATAAGAGAGGATTTAGAAATGGCAAGGAAAAAGGCAAGTAAGCTACGAAACCAGCACCGGCCTGGCCTGGCGTTGTTCATCGCCCCGGCCATCTTCTGCCTTGGAGTGGTCACCTGCCTGGCCAATGGCCAGAGCGGGCAAGGCGGCGTCACAGAACCGCCTGTGAGCTTCGAGGTTCCCGAGGAGGAGTCCTTGGTCATCGATCCGGAACGCTCCGGCGCCAAGACCGGCCTGCTCCTCGAGATCTTCGGCCTCAGAGACGACGAGGAGTTCCAATGCTTCGTCGACGAGCTTCGAGTCGAGTGCAAGATCACCGGGCAAAAGGACGACAGACCGGCTCACGTGCAACTCGAGTTCTCCCACGACGTTCCGCCCGGTAAGCACTCCATCCATCTGGTTCAGGGCAAACACGTTCACACCCGGTGGTCCGCCATCTACATCGCCCATCGTCCGCGGCTCAACGGCACCCCCTGTGACGATCACGACGCCGTCCTGGAACTGCTGGTGGGGCAACCGCTGGATCTTTCCGTAGCGCCTCACTCGGGCTCGAACCTGAAAATCTTGCTCGCCGGAGAGGAGCTTCAAGCCGAGCTGAAGGAGACCGGACGGGTGATCGTGCAGGTGCCGAACGAGATACCCCAGGAAGCACGGTTGAAGCTCGTCGAGGAGGCCGGGGCTTTCGGCCGGATTCCGCTCTGCGAACGCCGCGTCAGGGTCCTGGGGGACACCTTCCGGCTCGACGGTGTGACATTTACTTACGATCCGGCGCAACAGCGGGTGCGGGCGCGCTTGCGTGGCACCGGGCTACCCGACGTCGTCACCGCTAGGCTGGCGGGCGCGGATCGCCCTATCACTTTCCAGGCCACCGGCAACGAGGGGCAGGCGCGCGTCTACAGCTCGGAGCCCGTGGTCCAGCGTTTCGATCGATTCCTTTCGTTCGAGCTCTCCTCAGACAACGGGGTCATCCACCAGACCCGCGGTCGATGGCTCGCCAGGAAACCCGATCTCTGGAGCTTCAAGGAGCTCGAGAGCAAGCTGGAGTTCGACCTCGACGAGATCTTCGAAGAGCAAGGTTCGGGCGAGGTCGAGCTCGGCGGGAAGGTCTTCTCCTTCGGCCGGATCGACGCCCGACAGGTTTATGCCATAGGCCTTTCCGAGGAACGGAGCCGGGATCCCAGGCTCGCCCAGTTCAACCTCGCAGCCCCCAGCTCGCACCCGAGCGGCATCATCTCCCTGGAGCTGCGCGATGGATTTCTGATGAGTGTCTATGAGGTGACCAACAGCCAGTTCCTGGCCTATGCCAGGCAGAGCGGACTACCGTCAGCGCAGGTACCCGAGACTCTGCGTCTCCACCTGGAGAAGGAGCTGGCACCGGAGCTGACACGGCTGCCGGTCACCGGACTGAGTTTCGTCGACGTCCAGGGTTACGTCGCCTGGCTCCAGGCGCGCCTGGCGGGCAAAACCTCGAAGTGGCAGGTCCGGCTGCCCCATGAGCTGGAGTGGGAGATGGCGGCTCGCGGTACGCGCCCCTGGGACTATGCCTTCAAAGACCACGATCGGGAAAATGGTCTGCCCACCCTGGAGAGGGCGGGTCCGCGACCAGTGGGTGCCAATCCCATGGATCATAGCCCGTTCGGGATTCGCGATATGACGGGCAACGTCCGTGAGTGGACCAATACCGTGTACAACGAGCAGATGCTCGAATACCTCGCCGTGTACATGACCAATTCCCTGGCGGACGGTTGGGAACCGACGCGCCTCGCAGCTCTTCCCGGCGTCTTCGAAGAGCTGCCCCGCGATCTCTCCAGGACGTCGCGGAAGATGACGGTCCGTGGCGGCGCCAACGGGGAGAGCCCGGTGCGCCTGCTGGTGAGTCTGCGCCGTCAGATGGAGATCGCTGAAGCTGCCGAGGACGTCGGATTCCGTCTTGTGCTGGTACCCAGGAAAGGGCACTGATGCGATCGTCGTCGCGAGACCTGCCGCTCCGGCTCGCCCTCTCCGCGGTTCTGCTGAGTTGGCTCGCGGCCTGCGAGCCGCCGCCTCCAAGGACACAGGACAAGGAATTGCAGGCCCACTGGCAGCGCGCGCGCCAGGAGGTGGACGGCGCTCTGAAGGGCCATGACTTCGACCGTGCCCAGGCCGCCCTCGAGCGATTCGACCAGGAGATCGCCCGGGCGGAGGGCCGCGGCGTCGCCACCTCGGAGGATCTGGAGAGGGCACGGCAGTTCCTCGGCACCAGCCGCGAACGCATCGAGACGACGCGAATCACCGCCCAGATCGACGACTACCTGGACCGCGGCTCGTTTCCGCTAGCCCGTTCCTTCCTGCGCCTTTGTCTCTACAGCCCGGCGTCGTCGGAGGAGAGGATGCGCTTCTGTGAAGGGCAGCTCGGACGGGTCGAGACCGCACAGCTCGACGCGGTCGAGCGGCAGGTCGAGGAGGACCTGGCCCGCGAGTCGTACGACAAGACCGCAGGCTACCTGGGGCTCTACCTCAACGCCGGGGAGTTTTCCGATCCCGGGCTGGAGCGTCTGGAAGGGCTTCTCGCAAGGGCGGAAGAGGCGCGGCAGGTACGGCTGGCCGGTCACACACCGCCGGTTCCACCTCCCCATTCGTCTCCCCCCACGGTTCCGCTCCCATCGCCGCCGGCCCCGGCCCCCCCACCTCCGGCGCTGTCCTCGATACGGGAGCCCGAGGTCGCCGGTCTACGCTTCGTCGAAGTGGCTTCCGGCCGTTACCAGATCGGCACCCCTCCGGGCGAGCCGGGCCGAGACCCGGTCTTGGAGCCCGAGCCCAGGATAGTCGCTGTAGAGACCTTCTTCATCAGCACGACCGAGGTGACCCAGGAGAGCTACGTTCAGATCGTCCCGCGGATCTGGAAGCACTTCTCGGGGCCGCGTTTTCCGGCCCACAGCGTCAACTACGCCGATGCTGAGGAGTTCTGCCGCCGGCTGAGCGAAGAAGACGGACGGATGGTATTCTCGCTGCCGACGGAGATCGAGTGGGAAGTCGCGGTCCGTGCTCTTCTTTCCCCTTCCGAAGGGCCGGTGGTCGGGCAGCCGAAGCACCGCGAGCGTTTCCAGGGAGATCTCGACCGGGCGGCACTTACCCTCCAGAGCTACGCTTTGTTCCGCGACAACAAGACCGGCTCCGGCCCGATCGAGGTTGGCCAGAAGAGCCCCAACCGTTTCCGGCTTTACGACATGCACGGCAACGTCGCGGAGTGGACCCGCCGGGTGCCGGAGCTCGAGGGCTGGTACCGAGGATCCCTGGTGGAGCAACCCCTGCGCGGCGGCTCGTTCCTCAGTGCCTACGAGCGTTGCCGGGCCGGGGCGAGAGCCCTGGAGCCGGAGGCGACGCGCAGGCCCACCATCGGTTTTCGGATCGTCGCCCGGCCGCGTTGAATCGCGCTGGCGGATATGATCGCTTGATCCTCGTTGAGTTTCAGCGAGGGATGGATCACTGAGCCTGATCGGAGTGACATGTCTGAAGAAGCAGGTGTAGCGCCAGAATCTCTCGTCGCGATGAGTCTTCTAAGTAACTCCCTGGCTGGCGCGCCGGAGGCGCGCCAGCCATTCGCCCTGTTACCGCTTCTTTGAACCCCCCTGGGGTTCTCGGTACGCCGCTTGTGGTACTGAGCCGCGTCGCGGCCCCGGGATGGTATCCCGAGAGGGCTCCTCTTCTGCCTTAGGCACAGAGATCTTCCTCCTCTCCGGGCAGGAGAGCAGAACGTCACGAGTCGGCGAAGAGCGCGTTCGCTCAGGAGGCCGGTGCCGCCGCCGCATCGGGACTCGGCGTTACCCGAATCGCTTCGCGTTGCGACGCAGGTTGGCCAGCGCCCGCTGCCGATACTTTTGCTCATTGTAGCCTGTGAAATGGACCCCGGTTTCTGGACCACCCGTTAAAGTTAATGTTTTGGTCCAAAACTCTGGAGGATCATGTGTAAGCGATGCCATCCATATTCGCCCCGAACCCTCACTTTCTGGACGCTCAACGTCGCGTTTTCAAGGTCACGCTGGAGCTGATCGAACTCGACCAACAACTCTACGAGGTCGCCGAGGGATTGCCCATTCCGACGACCTACGTCGCGATGGAGGAAGAGCCGATCCCCTATACTGGAATCGGTCAGATGTACCTCCGCTAGCAGCGGAGCAGCACTCGTCCCGGTCTGCCAGCAGGGAATACTGACCACCTATGGCGTGTTCCTTTGCGAGAAGCCACTGCTGAATCTTCCCCGCGCCCAGTGGGTAGCTTACGCCGGAATGATTGCAGCGCAAACCAGTGCAGGCTCGAACCTTGGAAGGGATGATCAATGCGTTCTAGAAGCCGGGCAGACCGCCGATTTCATTCCGGTAAGAAGCACGTAAGTTGTCGTATTTGCCTATGTTTAGGCCCTCCTGCCCGTGAACTGGAATAGCTTACTGCACACCGCTGTAGCGGTGTCAAGGGGTACTCACGGCCAGAATCCGCCACCTAGGCGCGAGACACGTCGCCGAGGCGGCTCGTCGGAGTCGTGAGGCGTTCTCCGACGTTGGGAAACGTCGTGCCACGGGTCGCGGAGCCGGGCCTGGCACCGTTTGGCTTACGATTGCCGGAATC
>JAAELT010000686.1 GCA_024226315.1 bacterium
AATCAATAATAGTTCTTAAATAACAATCTCAATCTATCGAAACATATATTGTTAGTGAACTTGGCAACCAGTGTAACCCTTAAAAAGCAACAGTTTTACCTTAGTCATTACATTCTAAAAAGGATTTAGTCACCAATCAACCAGCTGAAAGTCGATAGCAATTAAGTTATTTATTTTATTTTCATTTGTTTTATTTCTTCAACACTTTTTGATTATTTAATATTATTAATTCACACTTTTCTCTTTTTATTTGTTTGTTTTCTTAATAGGTTATATTTAATTATTTAATTACTCAATTATTTATTTAATTTATATTATTACTAATATCATCATTAATTATTCTTTTATTATTCTATTATATTAATTTCAAACAATTTATTGATTTATTATTCACTCAATCAGTTTCTGTTTTATGCACTTTACATTAATATACGGTGATATTTATTTCAACTTAATCAATTCACTTTTTATGTCTTTAATTGTATTTATTTAATTACAGTGAGTATTAATTTATTTAACAATTACAGTAATTCATATATCATTTTTCCCGTTATTGTAATTAGTTACAGTTTATATTTATATATTATCATCATTTAATAATCAATTTCAAAAGATGCAATATTATTAATCCTATTATTTCATTAGCTATTAATTTATGTTTAATTTCTTCATCATTCTTTATTATTTGTCTTTTCAATTAATGACTTATTTATTAGCTATTTTACGATTATATTAAATTAAATTATTTATTTCCGATTTCAATTAGAATTACATTTATTTGTTTTTTTTACATTCTTTATTTTGTTTTTATAATACCTATTAATTCTGATGTTAACGAGATTTTACTTTTTACTGTTTACTTTAATGGTTTATTAACTATCGTGCTTATTTATTATATTATTATCTTTTATTAGCATTAATATAATCTTTTATTTTCTAATTTAAGTCCTAATCAATCATTTATTTTATACTTTTTATTCATTATTCTGTTTTATACTTTATTATAATGTGTTTAATTAGCTGTTTAACTGAAATTATTAGTAACTATTACCTTCAATGAATTTAGTTTTAATAAGTAATAATTAAGTTTTCAGTTAATATTCAATCTTTAGAAACTAGCCTCATTGCAGGTGTTTTAGTTAGATGATATCCTCATTAGTCACCATTATTATAGTATTATCTCTTTTAATGTGTTCTGCATTATCAATTATTAAATTATTTTGGTACCTCATTTATAATAGTGATTTAATTAGTTCTTATTGTATTATTGTTAATCATATTATTATTATTACTTACAACATACATAAAGTATTAATTATTTGTTTATTGTCTATTATGCTAGTTAATACTGGATTAATTGCACTTTTATTAGGAATTAAGGTTTTCATATGTATTTCATTATTAATTGGTAATATTATTATTGTTTATTTATTCAGTTTAATTTCTGTAATTATATATTGAGTTGTTTATTATTACATTGTAGGAATACTATTTATTGCATATCTTTATTATTCTTTTATAACTAAATATGAATTATTTATTTCAATATTATTTTTGTTAGAATTAGTTTCGATTATATTTCAATCTTTAACACTTGCTAATAGATTAAGTATTAATTTAATTTCTGGATCATTATTAATTACACTACTACTATCTTCCCTTAGATTAATTCTACTTTTAATATCATTTCTTTCTACTATAATATCACTCTCTTTAATTGTTCACGCTTTTGAAATTCTTAATTCGTGTATTCAATTGTTTATTTATCACTTATTAAGTATTGAATATTCCTTGAGGCACTTTATATTTTATTTTGTATTTAATTATATTATTTTTTTGGTATTTAATCTATTTTAGGTAATTGGATTATCGAGAAACATATATTATTTCCTCTTATCATCTTCCATTAATTACTTTAGTTCATATTTTAGGTAACCATCTTATTCAAGTTCTGATTACTTTATTCGTTTTAATTTATTGCATGCTACGGTGTATTAATCATAATCATATATCATTATCCTATTTACTATTTACTGAATCAATTATTTGTACTGTAATAATAATACTACATTAATTAGGTCTTGTATTAAATAGATTATAGTGTTGGAATCAATTACTTATTGAATAGATTGAATATTATTAACTCCTTTAATGTTCTTGGTAAGGCCTTAAACACGCATTTATTATATATTATTTAACTTTCACTGAATTATTTAATTGAAATGTTTTACTTTATGTTGCACCTTAAATGAATAAGTTTAGTTGTGTTTTCGGTTTTCAGTTTCTTTAGATTAATTGTTTCTTATTAATTATGGAGCATTTAATGTTTACTTTAATTTAAGTTGTGATAACATTATTTCTTTGTTTAATTATCTTATTGCATGGTTAATTAGTCCTTTATTAAGGTTATTAGTGTCTCCGTTGTTAGAATTGATGTATTTTAATATTTGTATTTCCCCTATAATTCCTAGTATAGAGCATTTGATATAATTCAATATGTCCTTGGAAATTAATGTTGTGGAACTTAAATAACTAAATAGAGGAGGTATTATTGCGTTTTTGCTGTTCTATATTTCACTTTTACAACATTGATTATATTTCTTATTATTAATCGATTATATTTCTCGTTCCATTGATTTCCTTAAATGGCAGATTAAATGTCCTGAAATTGATATCTTCGATGGTATTTATATTTAGTGTTCACTGCTGGAATAGTTACATTTATTAACTTGATTCACTGTGAGAAGATTTAATTGATTTAGATTGTTTAGTTACAAGATTTAATTGATTTAGATTGTTTAGTTACAAGATTTAATTGATTTAGATTGTTTAGTTACAAGATTTAATTGATTTAGATTGTTTA
>JAAELT010000687.1 GCA_024226315.1 bacterium
GCCGACGCTACCCGGTTCGCCGTCAACACCGTGACCTACGTCATCGCGCCGTCGATCGCGATGTGGGCCCTCTGGCACTACCAGGGCCGCGGCGAAGAGCACGAAGACATCCCCGACTGGAAGCGGGACCTCTACACGGTCGTACCGCTCCCGGGCGAGGGGAACCACGCGATGTTCCCGAAGCCCTTCGAGCACGGTGTTGTGTACGGCTCAGGCACCGAACGCTTCCTGACCTACCTCAAGAACCAGGACCCCGACGCCTTCGAGGGCTACTACAAGAGCCTGCTCGATGCGTTCCTCCCCGGGTCGGACATCGCGATCACCGCGGGGACGCTCGAGAACGCGAAGAACCGGGACAACTACACCGGACGGCCGATCATCCCTCGACCCGAGCAGAAGCTCGCCGCCTCAGAGCAGTACGGCCCGTACACCAGCGAGACCTCGAAGCTCATCGCCGCTGGGGCCCGCAAGGTCCCGGGCGCAGGCAAACTCGTTGGCACCGAGGAGAGTCACGCGATTGCACCGCGGCACATCGACAACCTGATCTACTCGTGGACCGCAGGGCTCGGGCAGGAGTACGCAGTCCCCGCGCTCGACAAGGCCGTCAATCTGATGTTCAAGGGGACCGAGCTCGGCGACGACCTCGGCATCGGAGAGAAGCAGACCGGCCTGAAGCGCCTCCCGGTGGTCAAGACCTTCATCGGC
>JAAELT010000688.1 GCA_024226315.1 bacterium
ACATCGCGGCGGGGCAGTATCGCGACGCCCTCGAGCTGATCATGAGCCGCAACCCCCTGCCCGACTCGGTCTGCCGGGTCTGCCACCGTCCCTGCGAGCAAGTCTGTGTGCGTGCCGGGACCGACGAGCCGGTGGCGATCAACGATCTCAAACGCTTCGTGATGGACTGGGCGGCGTCCCAGGGGGGCTCGCCGTACGACCCGGAGTGCGAACCGTCGGGCGGCATGAAGGTGGCGGTGGTCGGCGCCGGTCCCGCCGGCCTGGCTGCGGCTCACGACCTGCGCCTTCGGGGCTACGGCGTCACCCTCTTCGACGCCAACGAGCAGCCCGGCGGCATGCTGCTCACCGGTATCCCGGCCTTCCGGCTGCCGCGGCAGGCCCTGCGGCGCGACGTCGATCGGATCCTCGGCCTGGGAGTGGAATTCCAGGGCAACACGGTCCTGGGCCGGGACCTGGACTTGTCCGAGTTGACCCAGGGCTACGACGCCGTCTTCCTCGGCCTCGGCGCCCAGCGTCCGATCGCCCTCGAGGTCGCCGAGACCGACGGGTCCGACGGCCGGCCCGCGATGGTGGACGCGTTGGCCTACCTCGCCGCAGTCTCCCATCTGTCCTCCTCCGGGGGAACCGCGGGCACGGAAGGCAGTGTCGTGGTGGTGGGAGGCGGCAACGCCGCGATCGACGCGGCGCGCACCGCCCTGCGCCGCGGCGCGAAGAGCGTCGCGGTGGCCTACCGGCGAAGCCGTGCCGAGATGCCCGCCCTGTCCGAGGAGATCGAAGCCGCCGCGCAGGAGGGGGTCGAGCTGCGGACCCACCTCCAGCCGGTCGCGATCGAGCG
This sequence comes from bacterium, assembly GCA_024226315.1. Classification (GTDB taxonomy): domain Bacteria; phylum Acidobacteriota; class Thermoanaerobaculia; order Multivoradales; family J023; genus JAAELT01. Next base: position 836 of record JAAELT010000688.1, read on the forward strand.
AGGGGAGGACGCCGGGCTCGTCTGCGTCCGCACCGAGCCCGGCGAGCGCGACGCTTCCGGCCGCCGCCGGCCCGTGGCGGTGGCCGGCTCCGAGGTCCTGCTCGCCGCCGACCTGCTGATCGTGGCGATCGGCCAGACCCCCGACCCGAGCGTCACCGGCGACTTGCGGCTGGCGACGGCGGCCGACGGCAGCCTCGAGATCGATTCCGAGACCGGCCGGACGTCGCACCCGAAGATCTTCGCCGGTGGCGACCAGACCGGCGGCGCGCGCACCGTCACCGACGCCATCGCGTTGGGCCAGCGCGCCGCCTGGGGAATCGACCACACCCTGCGCGGCCCGCGGGCCGCCGGCCGTCTGGCACCACCTCCCCGGGCCGGCACCTGGCCCCAGGCGTCCGCGGATTCACCTCACGTCAGGCGTGCCGACCGGGCGCCGCGGCAACGTCCCGGCGAGATCCCCCTTGAGCAGCGGCTCGCCGGGTTCGACGAGGTGGTCGGCGTCCTGAGCGAGGCCCGGGCCCGGGCCGAGGCGGCCCGCTGCGAGACCTGCGGCCAGTGCGCCAACTGCCGTGCCTGCCTCGATCTCTTCGGCTGTCCCGCGTTCTACCTGGAAGACGGGCTCATCCGCATAAACACGGCACTGTGCAACGGCTGCGGCGCCTGTGCCGACTTCTGTCCCAACGGCGCCATCCGGCCCGTCGAGAGCGCGGCCCACTCCGGACAAGAGTGACCACAAAAACCACCGAGGAATCGCCGAAGAGCTCCGACCGCGGGCGCTTCAAGCTGCTGATCGCCGGCGTCGGCGGGCAGGGGGTGCTGAGCGCCGCGCGCTGGCTGGGCAAGGCCGCGCTGTCAGCCGGCCTCGAGGTGGTACTTGGTCAGCTGCACGGCATGTCGCAGCGCGGCGGCAGCGTGCAGTCGACGGTGCTCATCGGACCCGGCTACAGTTCCTTCATCGAGGACCGCGGCGCCGACGCCGTCCTCGGCCTGGAGCCGATGGAGGCGCTGCGCGCCCGGCCCAAGATGTCGGCCGCCACCCGGGTGGTGGTCAACCAGGGCCGGGTGGTTCCCTACATCCTCGCCCAGCAGGATCAGGAGTACCCGGTGCTGGCCGGGATCCTGGCCGAGATCCGCGCCGTCGCGCCGGAGATCGTCACCGTCGACGGCCCCGCGCTGGTGGCAGCCGCCGGGTCTGCCCGTGCACTCAACGTCGTCATGCTCGGTGCCCTGGCCGGCCTGGAGATCCTGCCGGTCGGCGGTGACGCGCTGTGGGGAGCCGTGGCGGAGCGCTGTCCGGCACAGTATCTCGAGTCCAACCGCCGGGCCTTCGTTCTCGGTAGGGAAGCGGTGATGGCGAATCAGGGCTCGTAGAGCTTGTCCATGGACCCAACTCATAAGAGCGTCGACGTTCCACTGCTGAGCGTGGGGTACTGAAGCGACGGGATCAACTCTTCTCGAGCGCGTCGCGTGTCCCCGACGTAAGACACGCGCCCGATTCTTATGAAGTCCCTCGTCAGCGGCGACCGCGTGTTCATTACAAATGCAATGAGCTCGCATAGCGTTGCTGCAACATAGATCATCCAGATCGGCACCCTGCGAGGCGGACGTAGCTGCCAAGTGTGGCATGCTTCAGTGAGGAACTCCTGCAGCGTGATCGGCTGTTCGTCACCGACGTGGTAGATCCCTCGAGCCTCGGGGAGTGTGATCGCGGCCTCGGTAGCCGCCAGGAAGTCCGCCGTTGACAGCAGATGGATCCAGGTCGGCTCGTTCCACACCGCCAGCAGCCGGTGTTCCGCTAGCCATCGGGCCGCGTCGATCATGAGGATGCCGCGACCGTAGACCATTCCAAGTCTCAGAACGAGCGGGGTGATCGAGCATGCGGGCGCCCGCTCGAACAGAAGGCGCTCTTCCTCCAATCGGGTGCGAGCATGCACAGAGATCGGTTCGGCGTCCAGGCGTCCCGTGGCCGGCGCGTCAACGGTAGTTTCGCCCTCGACGTGAGGAAAGGAGATCAGAACGACACGGTCGACTCGAGCTTGAACGCAGGCCTCCAGGAGGTTCGCAAACCACCTCGTGTTCGTTTCGAACAGGAACTTCTCGGGTCGAGGCGCAAACAGCACCCCCGCGAAGTGAACCACGACATCCGCTCCCCGTACCGCAGCCTCGAGCGTCTCCGGCTTCGCCAGGTCCGCCTGAACAGGGGTTACATTCGGCGCCTCCGTCAAGTCCTCCCCCAGTGGCGTCTTGTGGTACATCAGTTGAAGTGGGTATCCCTTCGACTGGAGGTACCGGGCGAGAAAGCCACCCAGGTTGCCCGCGGCACCAGTGATCAAGACGGTCGGATGATCGGCCATGTTGCTGGGAACAGTCTAACGTCACTCCTGAGCATTCCCGGTGAGGCTGTCCGCGGCCGCACTGGGATATGCTCCAGGAGATGGTTGGACGATCTCACGTTCAAAGCCATCTCTTCAGCCGCTCGCCGGTGTCCTCGTCGCGGCGGTAGCGGACATAGAGGAGAGTCGTTCCATACCGGGCCACGAGATCCTTGGCCCCCCTCTGGCCCGGCTTCAGCGTTTTCAGGGCGCGCACTCATTTTCTCCCATTGTAACAGCTCGTCGGAATCTTCGGGGGGCTCAGCCTGGCGTTCGCCGCTGAGACTCTCCCTCGATTTGCCCGCCTTGAAAACAGCTGCTATTCACGGTGCGGTCTCCCAACGGAATCACGTGGGGGCCGCCCTCGCCGGACTGGAGATCCTGCCACTCGATGGTGATACGCTGTGAACAGCCGTCGAAAAGCGCTGTCCTGCGCACCATCTCGAGTCCAACCGCCGGGCTTTCGTTCTCGGCAGAGAAGCGACCAAGACGTGAGTCTCAAGATCGGAATCGACGTCGGTGGGACGTTCACCGACCTCTTCGCCTGGTCGGAACACGGGTCGGCGGAGCACGGGTCGGCGGAGCACAACCTTGAGACCTTCAAGGTGCTGTCGACCCCGGAGGACCCGTCGATCGGCGTGCTCGACGGCCTGCGGGTGATCGCCGAGTCGGGCAGCATGGAGGTCGGCGAGCTCGCCCGCCGGACCCGCCTCATCGTCCACGGCACCACGGTGACGACCAACGCCGTGCTCACCCGCGGCGGCGCGCGCACCGGCCTGCTGACCACCAGCGGGGTGCGCGACGCGCTCGAGATGCGGCGCGGGATCCGCGAACGGCAGTACGATAACCGCTACCAGAACGTGGTGCCCCTGGTGCCGCGCCGGCGGCGGTTGGCGGCCTCAGGCCGGCTCGATTTCCGCGGCGAAGAGCTCGAGGCCCTGGACACCGGCGGGGTGCGGAAGGCCGCCGAGGCGCTGCGCGACGACGGCGTCGCGGCGGTGGCGGTCTGCTTCATGCACGCCTACGCCAGCTCCGCCCATGAGCAGGCCGCGGCCGAGGTCGTGCGCTCGGTGCTTCCCGACGCCTTCCTCAGCGTCTCGTCGCGGGTGCTGCCGACGATCCGCTTCTACAACCGGGTGTCGACCACGGTGCTCAACGCCTACGTCGGGCCGGTCTTGCGCGATTACCTGGAGAGCCTCACCGCCAAGCTCGCCGGCGCCGGCTTCGGCGGCGTGCTGCTGGTGATGCAATCAAACGGCGGCGTGGCGCTGCCGGAGGTGACCCTGAAGCGGCCGGCCTCGACCCTGCTCAGCGGCCCCGCCGCCGGTCCCCGGGCCGCCGCGGCCTGCGCCGGGGC
>JAAELT010000689.1 GCA_024226315.1 bacterium
GATGGAAAGTCAAACAAGGTGAAGAACAAACGAAGGAAGGTCAAACAAGGTGAAGAACAAACGAAGGAAGGTCAAACAAGGTAAAGAACAAACGCTGGAAGGTCAAACAAGGTGAAGAACAAACGCTGGAAAGTCAAACAAGGTGAAGAACAAAGAAAGGAAAGTCAAACAAGGTGAATATCTAAGATTGGAAGGTCAAACAAGGTTAAGAAAAAACCTTGGAAGGTCAAAGAAGGTAAAGAACAAACCTGGAAGGTCAAACAAGGTAAAGAACGAACGCTGGAAAGTCAAAAAAGGAGAAGAACAAACCCTGGAAGGTCAAACAAGGTGAAGAACAAACGAAGGAAGATCAAACAAGGTGAAGAATAAACGATGGGACGTCAAACAAGGTGAAGAACAAACGAAGGAAGGTCAAACAAGGAGAAGAACTAGTGCTTGAAGGTCAAACAAGGTTAAGAACAAACGCTGGGACGTCAAACAAGGTGAAGAACAAACGAAGGAAGGTCAAACAAGGTGTAGAAAAAACGAAGGAAGGTCAAACAAGATAAATAACTAGTGCTTTAAGGTCAAATAAAATGAAGAA
>JAAELT010000690.1 GCA_024226315.1 bacterium
ACGACCGCTACGGCGAGGTGGTGTTCAACACCACCTGCCTGATCGGCCCCGGCGGCATCCTGACCAGATACCGCAAGGTCAACACCTGGATCCCCTGGGAGGTACACGCCAGCCCCCACGACATCCCCGGCTACGAGGAGGAGATGTTCCCGGTCGCCGAGACCGAGATCGGCAACCTGGGAGTCGCCATCTGCTACGACTGGCTGTTCCCCGAGCCGCTGCGTCAGCTCACCGCGGGCGGCGCCGAGGTGCTGATCCGCGTCTCGGCCTACATGGATCCCTGGGGAGCGACTCCACCGATGGACTGGTGGACTCTGGTCAACCGCTGCCGGGCGATGGAGAACATCGCCTACGTGGTGGCCGCCAACCAGGCCGCTAGCCTGGCGCACTATCCGCCCTTCTCTTGGCCCGGCGGCTCCATGCTGGTCGACTACGAGGGCCGCCTGCTCGCCCAGGCCGATCCCGGGCCGGGAGAGAAGATCGTCTTCGGCACCATCGACGTCGACGCCCTGCGCCACGAGCGCTCCGTCCGCCGCGCCCATCAGAACCTGGCGCACCTGCGCACCGAGGCGTTCCCCATGTATCGTCAGTCCTTCTACCCCGCCGGCCGTGGCGCCGAGGGACTCAGCGTCGAGGAGAACGACGAGCGGATCGTCGAATCGAAGAAAAAGCTCGGCTACTGACATGGCCCGTCGGAAGCGCCTGATCGAGCTCGCGCAGAAGTTCGGCCTTCTGCTGCTGTCGCTGTGCGCCTCCGGTCTCGTCGTGGAAACTCTCTGGCGCTACCAGGTCGACCGCCGCTTCGGCCCGCCGACCACCTACGACGAGGTCGTCGGCTGGCGATATCGGCCGAACGTCACCAGCCGCCACCGAACCGCGGCCTTCGACATCGAGATCCGCACCGACGGCAACGGACGCCGCGGCGCGCCCGGCGGCCCCGCGGAAGGACGGCCGAGGGTCGTCTTCGTCGGCGATTCCGTGACCTTCGGATGGGGCAACCCGGCCGAAGACATCTTCCCGTCCTTGATCGGCCGGATGCTCGACGTCGAAGTGGTCAACCTCGGTGTCTCGGGCTACGGGACCGGCCAAGAATACCTCGTGCTGCGACAGCACGGTCTGCCCCTCGAGCCCTCCGCCGTGGTCTTGACCTTCAACCCGAACGACCTCATGGAAGTCGTCGCCGACTGGAAGTACGGCTGGACCAAGCCTCGATTCCGTCTCGAGGGCTCTCGCCTGGTGCTCTCGAAAGCCGGCGAGCGGTCACCGTTCCTGGAGCGCACCTCGTCGTTCTATCGTTCGTCCCGGGCCGTCCTGCTGGCACGATCCAACGATCAGCGCGAAAAGGAGATGTTGCCGACGGCCCGGCGCCTCGTGCGTCGCCTGATCGGCTCGATGGCCGAAGAGAGCCGGGAGGCGGGGGCGCGGTTCTTCGTGGTGCACGCGGGGAACCGCTGGCTGAGCAAGACCCTGGACGAGGACGGGATCGAACGGATCGACGTGGGAATGGCGCTACGGGCAGCACGGCGGGCAGGGCCAGTGAGCTTCGAGAACGACCCCCACTGGAACGCTCGCGGACATCAAGCGGTCGCGGAGCGGCTCAGATCCGCTCTCGAGGAAGTCACCACCTCGTCCGGTTCCTGAAGCGCTTCGATCCGCTGCGGTCCGCCGAAGAAGCCGAGCAGCAGCGGCACCGGCCCGTCTCCGCGTTTCTCGATCATCCACTCGCAGGCGCGCACGCAGTCGCCACACTCCAGGCAGTGGTTGCGGCCGGGAGCGTCGGCGATCGAGATGCCGGGGCGCTCGCCGGACAGGGCCATGAGGTCGCGGGGCGCCAGCTCGACCGGGCAGACGTGGTCGCAGGCATCGCACTCGATGCACGACGTCTCCTGGTTGTGGAAGTGCACGCCAAAGCGTTTGGCGGGTGAGACGAAGGAATACAAGTTCCTCTCCTACGAGGGCTACGCTTTCCCCTGGTACGCCACGGTGATGTGGATCACCTTCTTCATCTGCGGGCTGAGCCATGGCGATCACCCTCGAGCCGACCTGGCGCCAAGTCGAGCCGCGGGTGGCTCGGGAAGCCCTGGTCGGGCCGCTCGATGTAGGATGATCCCATGGCCGCATCGAAACATAGCGTTCTCTTGCGACCGCCGCTCCTCGCCGGCGCGTTGATGGCCGGTGGCTGCCTGGCGGTCGCGGTGGTGACCAATCTGGGCTTCGTGCTCACCGTCGAGGAGGCGGTGAACACGTCGGGAGGGTCCTGGGGAGACGTTTTCCCACTGGACGATCCCGAGTTCTCGGAGAGCTTCTGGCACGGTGTGCGTTCCTACCTCAGTCCCCTACGCTTGTTCTATTTCCTGGGGAGTACCTACACATGGTTGTTCCTCGTCATCTCCGCGTTGCTCGGTTGGTACTGGTACGTCGTGCTCAGAAACAACGAAAGATCCCTGGTATTCTTGCTGCCCGCGGTGACGCCGTTTCTCGTCGGCCTTGCCATCATGCCGATGGCAATGCTCGTGAACTTCGACGCTCTGGCCCGAGTGGGATTGTCGAACCCCTCTGCGATCGGTTCGGGAGTCGGCGAATCGACCGTCGGGATCTATGCCGGAGTCCTGTTCTCGCTGATCAGCCTGCTGGTAATGCTCGTGACCCGGGCGCGAAGATCGCCGCCGGCCGAGACTGACTGAGGCCGGCCGAGAAGAGAGGCTGCCCTGCCCGCTCTACGCGCCGCGCCTCCGGAAACCGGGATGGCGCCGAAGGAACTGACCGAGACGTCCCCGACACCCGGGCGAGGCGACGGCTCTCGCCTAGTGCTCTCCGAAGCCGGCGAGCCTTCACCCTTCCCGGAACCCGTTCTCGAGGAAATAGCGGCCCGGCATCCATCGAACTTTTCGTAGCAGGTATCGTACGCTATGCCGAAGTCGTCGCCCCTTCCGGCGCGACTCACGGGAGATCAGATATGTCCAACCCGCAATCCGCCGAATCGACTCCTCGGAAGCCACTCCGGCTCTGGCCGGGCGTGGTCATCGTGGCGTTGCAGTGGCTGGCCAGGTTCTTCGTCCCGGCCCTCGTGCCCGATGCCACGCTCCTGGGTGTGGCGGGCGTTTTTCTCGGCGGGCTGGGGATTATCGTGTGGTGGGGGTTCTTCAGCCGGGCCCCCTGGTTCGAGCGCGTGGGCGCCATCCTGGTGATGATCGTCGCGCTGGTGGCGACGTCGCGGATCGTCGACGAGTCGATTTCGACGGCGGGGATGGGGGTGTCGTTCTACATCCTCGCCGTGCCGGTCCTGAGTCTCGCCTTCGTCGCCTGGGCGGTGGCCACCCGTCACCTCACGGGCGGAGTCCGGCGCGCGACGATGGTCGCGACCATCCTGATCGCTTGTCTTGGATGGACGTTCGTCCGGACCGACGGCATCACCGGTGACGGCGCGCAGCAGTTTGCCTGGCGGTGGGCGGAGACGGCCGAGGACAGGCTGCTGAGCCAGGCCGGCGACGAGCCGGCGGCGAGGGCGTCAGCTCGAGCGGCGGCCGAGCCGGAAACCGGGAGCGCGACCGGCTGGCCCGGCTTCCGCGGCCCGGGCCGCGATGGCGTTATCCGTGGCCTGAGGATCGAGACCGATTGGTCGGCGTCGCCGCCGGCTGAGCTGTGGCGCCGCGAGGTCGGGCCGGGCTGGTCGTCCTTTGCGGTCAGCGGCGGCCTGCTCTACACCCAGGAGCAGCGCGGGGACGACGAGGTCGTCTCCTGCCACGAGGTAACCACCGGCGAGCCGGTGTGGAGGCACAGCGACGCGACCCGGTTCTGGGAGTCCCATGCCGGGGCTGGGCCACGCGCGACGCCGGCACTCGCCGACGGTGTCCTCTACACGTTCGGCGCCACCGGGATCCTGAACGCGCTCGACGCCGGCGACGGCTCCGTCGTGTGGTCGCGCAACGCGGCGTCCGACGCTGGCACGGAAGTGCCACACTGGGGCTTCACCAGCTCGCCGCTGGTGGCGGGTGGCGTCGTCATCGTCGATGCCGGCGAGCTCGCGGCCTACGATCTAGCCACCGGCGAGCCGCGCTGGTCCGTCCCGGCCGGCAACGTCAGCTACAGCTCGCCGCACCTGTTGACCATCGGCGGCGTCGAGCAGATCTTGCTGCTCACCGGCGCCGCCGCCATCAGCGTCGCGCCGGCCGACGGCGCGCTGCTCTGGGAGCACGAATGGCCGGGCGCCGGCATCATGGTGCCTGCCCAGACCACGGGCGGTGACGTCCTGATCGGCGCGCTCAGCGCCAGCGCGGGAGCCGGCACCCGCCGCATCGCGGTCACGGAGGGTGCTGACGGCTGGACCGCCGAAGAGCGCTGGACGTCGAACGGGCTCAAGCCCTACTTCAACGACTTCGTCGTCCACGATGGCCATGCCTTCGGCTTCGACGGCCGCATCCTCGCGTCCATCGACCTCCAGGACGGAAAGCGCCAGTGGAAGGGCGGCCGCTACGGCCATGGCCAGCTCGTCGTGCTCGCCGACCAGGATCTGCTTCTGGTGCTGTCGGAGCAGGGTGAGCTGGCGCTGGTCGAAGCGACCCCCGAGAAGTTCACCGAGCTCGCGCGGTTCCCGGCCATCGAGGGCAAGACCTGGACCCACCCGGCGCTTGTAGGTGACCTACTGTTGGTCCGCAACGACCAGGAAATGGCCGCGTTCCGGCTGGCCCCGGCGCGCGGCTGAGGCGACCTCGGAGCGCCATGGACTCGCCGCGCAGCGCGCCTGCTCTCGCTCTGGCGCTGCTCGTGCTCTCGTACGCACCGGCGGCCGAGACCGCTCCGGACCCACCCAACATCCTGTGGGTGGTCTGGGACACCGTGCGCGCCGACCGTTTGAGCTTGATGGGCCATACCAGAGCCACCACACCCAGACTCGACGCATGGGCGAAGGGGGCGAGGGTCTTCGAGAACTGCCTGTCGACCGCGAGCTCGACCCTGCCGTCCCACGCTTCGATGTTCACCGGCCTGCTTCCCAGCGAGCACGGAGCGAACAATCATCACAGGTTTCTGCTCGACCGCTTCCAGACCGTCGCCGAGCTGCTCGCGGATCGGGGATACCGGACCTATCTGTTCGCGGCCAACCCACACGTCACCCGGGACACCAACCTCACGCAGGGTTTCGAAGCCGAGGAGCACCCCTGGAGCCCCGGATACGAAGAGCGGGCCCTCGACATCCTGCGCCGGAAGGTCTCACCGCGAGATCGGAGCAGCGAGCTGCCGCGCAGGCTCGGCTCCGGCGATCTCGGCCCGTGGCAGGTCAAGGCCACCGGCGCACTCGCTCGGCAGGGACTCGAAGCCTGGCCGGATGGCCGACTCTGCCGATCCGGTGAGATCGATTCAGCGCGCCGGCGGTTCGCGGGTCGACGGCTCGCGCGGCGTCGGCAGAAGCCAGGGTCGCGAGGCTTCGAAGCCGGGCCGCACCCGAACGAGCATGACTTCCAGGCCGTCGCCGCGCTTGCGCACGGGCCAGCGCCGCGGCTCACGCACTCTGATCTCGCGCAGAGGGCAGACCAGCTCGACCCAGGCCTGCACCGAGTACTTGCCGAGGACGGCGGCGCCTTCCACCGACGGCTCCCGGCGACTCCTGGCGACCCAGCGTGGAACCGGCGGAGCCTCGATCTGCGCGGAGTCGGGCGCGTCGTCGATCTGGCCGGCCAGGCAATCGTGGAACTCCCGGGCGGCATCGGTCCCGCGCTGCCACTGGGGGTAGGTCCGGAACCACAAACCGTAGCTGGCGTGCCAACCGACGAGCACTGCCAGGGTGGCGGCGCCGGCCAGCACCCCGGCTCGTGCGGCACGGCCCGTCGACCGTGCCAGCGAGAGCTGCACCCCGGCGGCGGCACCCGCCAGCAGCGACCATCCGGCTGCCGGAAACACGAAGTACCAAGGCAACAGGCGTCCGCCGGCGGCGTACAGGACGAGACACGAGCCGATCCAGATCACCCCCAGCCACGCCAGGCGCCGCACTCCCCGAGAAACCCCGGCGTTCGTCGTCCGGGCGGTCACGACAGCGAGCACGAGACTGGCCAGCAACAGGGCGAGCAGGATCGCCGCGGCCGCCACCATCGAGGCGGGCCGCTCCGGTGCCTGCGGCGGCACCAACAGGTCGAGGGCGCCCGCCGCGATCCGTTCCGGGTACTCCCCCGTTTCGACGTTCCGGGGTCCACCCAGCCCGCCGAGCGCGGCCACGCGGGCCAGCAGCATCACAGCGCAAGCGGCCAGATGCGGCAGCGTGTCGCGGAGCGATCCACGCAGACGCTCGACGACGGGTCGCGCGTCTCGGAGCAGCCACGCCAGGCCGAAGCCCAGCACCGGCGCCAGGAATCCGGTCTCTTTCGAGGCGATCGCCAGGAGCGAGAAGGCGCCGATCGTCAGCCGCCCCCGGCTTCCCCGCGAGAGCCGCGGCGATGCCTGGCAGCCGAGAGCCAGGGCGAGCATGGCGCAGCACAGGAGCTCCGGACGCCGGGCCGGGACCGGCAACACCTCCGCCAGGCTCGGGTGCAGGACGAACACCGCCAGCGTGATCCACGGCACGACGACTGCCTCGATCCCGGCGACCTGCCGGGCGAGGAACCACAGCGACCAGGCGCAGCCACCGAAGATCAGCGCGCTGGTCAGCTGATAGCCCCTGGGGTCGAGGCCCCAGAGCGCGTGGTCGGCGGCGAAGACCAGGTTGAGCAGCGGCCGGTAGAACTCGCCCGCATAGCGCCCGTCCATCAACCGCTCGCTGAAAGTCCCCAGCAGGTCGCCCCAGGACCCGATCCGGCTGGTGAGGATGATCGGGTAGGTATCCAGGCCGAGTAGACCGTAGTGCCGCGTCTTCGCGTATATGACCAGCGCGACGGCGATCGAGACCACCACCGACGCCGCCGTGGCTGGCCGGGCCTCACCCGCGCCAGAGGCATCACGGCGCTGGGGTCCGGCATCGTTCAGCGACGCTGCTCGTTGATGAGCTCGACTCCGCTCTTGGCCGCCAGCTCTTGGTCGGCGCTGAGCCGGCGAATCGACTCCACATCCTCTCTGGTCGAGCGATGGAGCATCTGATCCGTCAGTGCCCTGATACTGGCTTTCTTGCTCACGATCATTCCTCGGCTCAGGCCGACAGTCGGCAGTCTGGCAGCCGGGCGTCGAGGCGTCAAGAGCGAACGTCGAGGACGCTCATCGGGACTCGTTCTCGGGCGGCGCCCCGGCGTCGAGAACGTCGAGGGGGCGTGAGGATCTGACCTGGTCCCGGGGAACGACTTTCGAGCGTCGGAAATGTCCTTCCCCTGGAGAGGGAACAACATTTCCGGCGCACGACAAGAGTTCCCCGCCTAAGGGGAAGAACATTTTTCTCCCCGAAAGGAGAAGCGGCATCGCCCACCTGGACACGATATGTCCCAATCGTCGTCTGATCGGGTCGTGGACCTGGTCCTCCTCAAGCGCTCGTTACGCCGGATCAAGATCCATGCAATCGACCGCGCCAGTAGCCCGGTTTGCGACTCTGGTGCGAGATGGCGACGATCCGGACCTCATCCGCCTCGACTTGGTAGACGACGCCGTAGGGAAACCGATTCGTCAAGCATCTGCGGGTCTTTGCCGACAGTCGTTGCCAGGCGCCGGGGAAACCGAGGATGCGCCGGATGGTGTCTTGCACCTCCTCATAGAACTCCCAACCGAGACCGCTCCGACGCTCCTCGTAGTAATCGACGGCCTCGTTGAGCTCGATCCGCGCTGCAGGGTGGAACTTGAGCTTCATCGACGGAGGCGCTCACGGACCTCCCGCAAGACCTCGCGACCGTCGAGGAGCTCGACCGTTCCGTCTTCGATCTCCTTCACCCGCCGCTCCGCCTCCTCCGCCCAGAGTCGGTCGATCTCCTCTGCAGCCGGTGATTTGAGGCTCCGGAGCAAGACGTCGACCAGCGCGGCACGATCGTCGTCCGGTAACGTCAGTGCATCTTCGGCGAGTCTCTCTGCGAGCGCGTTCATAGCAGGTCTCGTTTCAGCTCGGTTCTCTTGGCCTCCGGGCTTAGCTTATCGCAACTGCTGACGTGTCTGTTGACCTCGGGCAGAGTGGTCGGAGGGCCGAGGGCAGGTGCCGGCCACTTCGGTCAGCCACTTCGGTCAGGGGCGCGGGGCAGGTGCCGGCCACTTCCGTGCCGGGGCAGGTGCCGGCCACTTCGGCCAGGTCACTAACGCGCCCGGGCGCCGCAGCCGTCTTCGGACGCTCTCAGGCGACGTGCCCGGCGCCCGGGAGCTGCCCTGTCCGCTCGCCGCGGCCCATCTCCGGGTGCCGGGATGGCTCCGAAGGAACTGACCGAGATGTCCCCGGCGCCCGGGCGACGCGACTGCCGGCCCGACTCGACCGATTCCGGGAGCCGGGAAGACCTCCGGCAAGAGCTTCGCGGCCGTTTCCGGTGGTCGTGAAGCTTTGCCGACGTTGCAGAGTGAGGCGCCCGGGCGCCGGGGCCGTCTTCGGAAACTTTTCGCAGTGGCAACCGGGCGCCGGGACCGGCTGTCGCGGTTCGGCGCACACCGTTTCCGGGTGCCGGGATGGCGCGGGACGATCTGGCAGCGCCGGTTCCGGCGCCCGGAATGGCTCGCGCCGTCGGTCCTCGAGAGCCTCGGCGTTCCGCGACTTCGCGTCGCGGGACGTCCGGTTTCAAGCGATTCCTCGTGCTAAGGTACGCATGGAGCGAGCCTTGCGTTCGTATGGTTCGAAGCACACGGAATCGGCAGAAAGAAGATACGCATCAAGCGCTTCCTGGATTGACCATGACGACTCGACCAGCTTCGGACAGACGGCTAGCGATCTGCCTGCGAACGGACGATCCGGACTTGCTGACACCGCGCCGCATCTACGAGGTGCTGCCTGACGAGAGCGCAGCAAGATCCGACTACCTCAGGGTGATCGACAATGAGGGTGAGGATTATCTGTATCCGGCAGGCTACTTCGTGTTCATGGATTTTCCCCCGGCGATCGAGCAGGCGTTACGAGAGGCGTCCTAGATGCCGCCGGCATCCAGGCCCCACAGTGACCGAGGTGGGTGGGACTCCTCGGATCGGTGGGTTCGGGGCGTCCGGTCGGGGCCGGTCGGGGGGGGGTCGCCACCTCGGTCAGCCAGCCACCTCGGTCAGCCACGGCGATTCTGGCGGCCTGCTTCGTCAGGGATACGGTGATCGGCACCATCTCGACGACGTTCCTGTTCAGGATCTGCTGAATCGCCCGGTTCGCAAGCTCGACGTCATCGGCGCCATGCCGGCGAGCTCTTCGAGAGGTGACTTGTCGATCGCGTCGGAGAAGAGATTGTAGGTATGGAAGCTGTAGGCCTGGTTGGCGTCGAGCGGCGCGTCGTAGAAGCCGAAGTCGCTCGAGGCCGGGCCGCCGCGCACGGTGTGCATTGAGCACCGCCGCCTGGTATCATCCACTGGACCGCAGATGATGTGACTCACCCGATGTGAGTCTTGACTTCAAGGAGGTTCCACATGTTTTCGATTCTCCGGTTTGCCCGTCTTACCGCCTGTCTCTCGCTACTCCTTCCCTCGATCGCCTCGGCCGCTCCGCCCGACGTATGGCTGGCGGGCCGCGACTGGTCGCTCGAGTCCGATCCGACCTACCAGATCTCGTATGACCGCGGCGCCACGCCCTGGCTGGTGGCAAGGCAGCAGGGTGACATCGTCCACCTGCTGTTCGAGTTTCCGCCCCGGATCATGCGCTACGACATGGCCGCCGAGAGCTGGCTGACCGACATCTCCCTCGGTGCCGTGCCGTCGGCGATGGCGGTCGACGGCGACGGGATCTACGTGGCGTTCGGAGCCGACGTGCGCGGCTACGCGCTCGACGGCACAGGCGAGACGTCGCTGCGGACGGCGGCGTTCTCGGTGAACGAGATGCTGGTCGACGGCTCCTATCTCTTCCTTGCCGCCGGCAACGACATCGAGAGCGTCGACAAGACGACCGGCGGCCTGATCGACTCGTCCGTCTCCTGGTTCTACTCGATGCAGGGGCTGTCGATCTCGCCCGCCACCGACCGGATCTACGCCCGCAGCACCGGCGTCAGCCCGTCGGACATCGTGGTCGTCGACTATGCCTCCGACGGCACCCTCGGCAATCAGGATGACAGCATCTACCACGGCGACTATCCGAACGCCGTGCAGACCTGGGTGTACCCCGCCGCCGACCGGGTGGCCGACAACTCGGGCGTCGTCTACACCGGCGGGCTCGACTACAGCGGCAGTCTGGCCGGATCGTTCGACGACCTCGCTTTCCATGCCTCTGGCCCGATCCTGCTGCGCGGCGCGGAGCTCCATGCCCACGACGCCAACGGCCTGGAGACCGGCCGCTTCACCCTGAGCGAGGCTGTGGCCTCGATCTTCGTGCGCGGTGACTCGATCTACGGCTTCCATCCCGACGTCGCCGGTGCCGGCGTCATCGAGGTGGCGAAGAGCTCACTGGTGCCACCGGTGCCGGGGCCGCCGGTCGATCCCACCGGGCTCGCCTACGCTCCCGACCAGATCCTGATCGGCACCGACGGCATCGTCTACCTGCTGAGCAAGCTGCACCTGAGCATCTTCCGCTGGTCGCTGGCCGCTGGCGGCTACATCGAGACCATCCCGCTGGTAGAGGAACCGTTGCGGATCGCCTACTCCGCGTCCAACGGCCGGATCTACCTGGCGTACCCGAACGGCCGGGTCTCCGAGATCGACGTCACCACGGCGCGCGGTCCGGTCGGCGAGACACCGCTCCTGAACTCGCCCCAGCAGCCGTGCGGGCTGTCGACCGCCGGGCCCTGGATCTTTCTCTGCGATCCCTCGGGGGCCTGGGTCTCGCACTTCACCTACAGCCCCGCCGGCTTGCTGGTGTCACAGGAGGAGTGGAACTACTTCTCGCACGACTACGTGTGGAGCGCCGCCAACTCCAAGATGTACCATCTCCGCGACAACACCTCCCCCAACGACGTCCTGTGGGAAGACATCGATCCGCTGACCGGCGAGATCGGCGATCAGATGGACTCGCCGGAGCACTCGAGCACCGGCATGATTCACCCGATTCGCGTGCATCCCGAGGGCTTCATCGTGATGCTCGGCTCGGGCCGCTATCATGAGGCACTGTCGCTCGACCTGCTCGAAGAGCTCGGCACCGGCTACGTGGACGCGCAGTGGTTCGGCAGTCAACTGCAGACGCTGCACGCCGCGGGCGCCAACAGCGAGCTGCGCACCTGGAACGACCTGCTCTCGATAGTGGTGTCCTCCGAGATCACGGCCGGAGCCCCGCTCCGGTTGCTGAGCTGGAACGGCGCCCAGGTCGTGGTCACCGACGTCGCCGGCGTCCCCCGGATCCAGGTGGTCGGCACGCCGATCTTCGTCGACGGCTTCGAGAGCGGCGACACGTCAGCCTGGTAGCTCTCCGAGCGGGTCCGGGACCGCCGGACCCGCTCAGCGCGCCACGCGCTCGAGCTCGTTCCAGGTGATCGGCTGGCCGTCGACTTCGGCGATCACCTCGGTCGCGGCGTCCGCCTGCTCGTCGCGACGATCGAGTCGGAAGTCCGTGCGCACCGTGTCTCTCCTTTCGTCCCGGCATCGAATGCTACCCACCCGGTCCGCCCGGCCTACCCCGCAGGGTGAGGGCGGGAACGCTCCCGCAGGCTAGCCTGACAGCAGCCAGAAGGCAGGGCATCACGGCTCCGGACTGACGGGTTTCCCGCATGACTAATCGGAGAGACCCGACGCGAGCCGGGGCGTGATGCCCCTCGCCGTTTGCTCCCGAAGAGAACAAAACGACAGGAGGAACATTACCATGACAACAGTACATGCTCTGGCCGGACGTCTGCTCGTCGCCGTCCTGATCGCGGGGACGATCCTCGCTGCCGCGCCTGCCGAAGGCGGTGACTGGCTGGTCCGGCTGCGGGCGATCAACGTTGATCCGAACGACAGCAGCTCGGAGGTGAGCTCGAACGGCGTGGCGATCGCCGGCACCGGCGTCTCGGTCGGCGACGACACCGTGCCGGAGCTCGACATCACGTATCTCTTCACGCCCAACTGGGGACTCGAGCTGATCCTGGCCACCTCGCAGCACGACGTGAGCGCCGAAGGAGCCCTTTCCGGTCTCGGCAAGATCGTCGAGGCCCGCGCCCTGCCGCCGACCCTGCTGCTCCAGTACCACTTCGCCCCCGAAGCCAAGGTGCGCCCCTACGTCGGCCTCGGCCTGAATTTCACGCTTTTCTACGACGAGGACGCGTCGGCCTCCTTCGAGGCGGCGGCCGGTGGGTCGAGCGGCGTGGATCTCGACGAATCGCTCGGTCTGGCCGGTCAGCTGGGACTCGACATCGGACTCAACGAGACCTGGTTCCTGAACTTCGACGTCAAGTACATCGATCTCAGCACCGACGCCACCATCCAGACGCCGGGCGCGTTCGGCACCGTGGAGGTCGGAGTGGACATCGACCCCGTTGTCTTCGGCATCGGCTTCGGCCGTCGCTTCTGAGGCCGGCCTCCGTGTATCACCCGGCGGCCTCCGGTTGCCGGGATCTTCACCTCCCGACCGCTGATATAGTACCCGGCGATATGTCGACCAGGCCGGGCAGGCGAGTCCAGGACAGGCCTGGCTGCTCGCGAGGTGTACATGGATCCGGCTCGGCCGAGCTTCAAGATCTTCCTCTCCTACCGGCGCGGGGACACCGCGGGCTGGGTCGAGAACCTGCACGGGGTGCTCGCCGAGCGCTACGGCGAGGCGGCGGTCTTCTTCGACCGCGAGGAGATCGAGCCCGGGGCGCCGTTCCCCTACGAGATTGAATCCGCGGTCACCGGCGCGGCGATCGTGCTGGTGGTCGTCGGCGAGCGCTGGCTCACGATCGAGGACGACGACGGCAACCGCCGGCTCGACGATTCTGAAGACTGGGTCGCCGCCGAGGTCGAGCTGGCCTTGAAAGGCGCCGGCGACGTCGTCCCGGTGCTGGTCGGCGGCGCGGCGATGCCCGAGGCCGCGGAGCTGCCGGCAAAAGTCCAGGGGCTCGCCGCCAGGCAGGCGGCGGAGCTCTCGCCGTCGCGCTGGGACGAGGACGTCCGCCGGCTGCAGGCGGCGATCGACCGCCTGCTGAAGGGCAAGCGCCGGCAGCCGCCGTGGCGCTGGGCGCTGGCGGCCGCCCTCGGCGCCACGGTGCTGGCGGCCTTCTCCTGGCTGCTCGATCTGGCGGCGGTCCCGGGTCTCGGTTGGTCGCAGCGCTGGCTCGAGAACGCTCTGGCGCGCCAGGTGCCGGCGACTTTCGACGCCGAGCGGCTGGCGTTGGTGGAGATCGAGGAGAGCGACGAGGAGCCGACGGATCAGCGACGGCAGACGTACGCCGGGCTGTTCGCAACGCTCGCCGGCGCCGGTGCGGAGGTGGTGGCGCTCGACGCCTACTTCGACTGGGACAAGACACCGGAGCCGGGCGACGCCGGTCGGGCGCTGGCCACATCGATCGCCGCCGCGGCGTCGGACGGCACCCGTGTGGTGGTCGGCAGCAAGGGCCTGCCGACGGGCGGCGCCGAGTCGCCCCTGCCGGCGTGGATGAACGAGGCGATCGGCGACCGCTGGGGGCACGTCTCGCCGGGTGTCACGCCGAGCGCCGGCGGGCCGTTTCCGAAAGTCGAAATCGCGCGCCTGAAACACGACCCGGCGCTGCTCCGCTCCTCCGAGCTGAGCCCCACCCTGGCCTTGCGCGCGGTCATGGAGCTGCTCGGCGCGCCCCTGGCCCGCTACGACTGGCGCAGCGGCGAGATTCACCTCTGCGGCGAGCACGGCGAGAGGTCGAGCGACTCGAGCGAGGCCTGCGGCCCGGACCGGCGCGTGCTGCGCGCCAGCCCCGTCGTTATGGAGGACGTACCCCTGAAAGACCTCGGTGAAACCTCGCGCGCGGGAGACGCGCATCTGCTGCTGGTCCCGGTCCAGCTCATGCCGGAGCCCAGGTACCGCGAGCGCACCGTCGCGGCGACCGCCACCGACCGGATCGAGCGGGCGCGCACGCCTTTCGTGATCCTGGGCTCGACCCGGGACAAAAGGCAAGACGTCTTCGGCGGCCTGGTCGGCTACCAGGTCCACGCCCAGGTCGCTTCCGACGTGCTGCTCGAACGCTCGATCCGACCGGCCGACGCCGGGCTGGTGATCCCGGGCATCGCGGTGGCGGCGCTCGTCGGCGCCCTGTGGCGGCGACGTCGGCGACGGCCGCTCGAAATCTCCGATCCGTCCTCGCCGACTAAACATTGGGCGCTGTCCGGGATCGATATGGCCGTGGTAGGCGTCGCCGTGGCCGTCGTTTCGTATCTCGCCGCGCTGACCGCCTTCAAGAGCGGCCTGGTGATTCTGACGATCTCCTACTTCGTGTTCGCCACGGCGGCCGCCTACCTGATGTTGGCACTAATCGAACGGCGCAAGGCGCTCTGAGCAAAGAACACCTCGACGATGAGAACCCGCATCCACGGCACGCTCCTCCGGCTCACTGTGCTTTGCGTGCTCGCGATCTCGGCCGGCCTCGCGGTACCGGCGACCGCCGAGGACACCGTGGCGCTGCTCGAAGACTTCACCGTCCGCGACGAGTCGCCCGAGGAGGCGCTGCTCGACGACGTGGCGATCGTGCGCGCCGACTCGCAGCAGCAGGAGCCGGGCCGGCGTGGGCTGCCGCTGGTGGCCGGCGACGAGGTGCGAACCGGACCGGGATGCAGCGCGGTCCTGCGCTTCCTGGACGTCGAGGCCGAAGTCCAGCCGCTGCTGATGGTCGGCGAGGACTCGGTGGTGAGGATCGAGGGCCCGAGCTCGGTACGGGCGATGCTGGGACGGCTGTTCGCCACGCTCAAGGGCTTCTTCACCGTCGTCACCACCACCGGCCAGCTCGGCGTCGAGGGCACGGAGTTCGAGGTCGTGGTCGACGCAGAAGGCAGCCTTGAGGAAGTGCGGGTGCTCGAAGGGGTGGTCGACCTGAGCGATGCGCTCGAGATCCGGCCGCTGGAGCGTCTGACCGTGACCGGCGCCGGGAGCCGGCCGGAACCGATGGCGGAAGCGGAGGTGCGGGCGGCGGTCGACTGGACCAACGACGTGTGGGTCCAGTCCCAGCCGAGTTGGGCCGCGCCGGGCGATCCGCCGCGCTTCGCCACCGCCGAAGACCGCGCCGAAGCCTTCCGCGAGGCCCGTTTCGACGCCATCTGGCGCCAGGACCCGGAGGCCAGGGCGCGGCTGGGCGACCTCTTCAACGACTGGGGGGAGGGCACGCGAGCGATTGTCGCCTACCGGGATGCCGCTGCCGCCAAGCCCGAGCTGGAAAGATCGGCGGACTTCCTGGCCAGTCTCTCGCAAGCCAATCGCCGGGCCGGCCGCCTGGACGAAGCCGAGGCCGTGGCGAAGACCGCGCTGGACCGGCAACCGGATTCCGGCCGCGCCCGCCTGGCGCTGGGCAACGCGTTGGCCGACCGGGCGAGGTTCGACGCCGGGAATCGGGACCGAGCCGCCAACGAAGAGCTGCTGAAGCGCGCGCTGGCCGAATACCGGCGAGCCGAGGAGATCTGGCAATCGGCGGGAGCGTCCCGGGACGACGACCGGCGCGCCCGGAGCACGACCATGACGAGCGCCGCGCGATCCCGCGGCACGCTCGCCTCGCTGGCCGCCCGCGAACAGCTGAGCGACCGAGCCGACAGCCTGGTGCGCGAGGCGCAGAAAGAAGCCCGCAGAGCGCAGGAGCTCGATCCCGGCGATCCGTTCTCGATTCTCGAGCTGGGCGCGACGTACCAGCAGCGAGCCCGGCTCGCCCGGAAGCAGGGCGACGAGAAAGCCAGCCGTGAGGCGCTGGACGAGGCCGAGCACCTCTATGACCAGGCCCTCGATCGCTACCGGGATCTGGCACCAGCGCGCTATCGGCTCGGTACCGTGTGGGAAGAGCGGGGCCCCGAGTACCGCGACAGCGCCGTCCAAGAATACCAACGCGCGATCGAGGCGAAGCCCACCTACTCGCCCGCCTACTACCGGCTCGGCACCCTGCTGGCCGAGGACGAACCCGAGGCCTCGGCCCGCTACCTCGACATCTACCGCAAGATCACCCCCGACGCCCTCGAAATCCCCACCATGCCGGATCTGACCGACATGCAGCTCGACGACGCCCTCCTCCGCATCACCAAGCTGGGGCTGAGGCTGGACCGGGTCGAGGTCTCGCAGAACCCCGCCGCCGCCGGTACTGTGCGGGATCAGAGCCCGCGCGCCGGAGCCGTGCTGGGCAGGGGCACCGCCGTCATCCTGGCAGTGGCCGCGCCCGACGGCCCCAGCCCGATGCCCGACCTGATCGGCCTGACGGAAAGCGCCGCGCGCAACAGAATCGCGCTGGCCGGCCTGACCCTGGGCGAGATCAAGGACAAAGAGGAGAAGGGCCGCACGTCGAGCGCCGTCGCCAAACAGTCGCCCAAGGCTGGCAAGAAGGTCGAGCCGGGCCGCGAGGTCGACCTGACGATGGCCGTGCCCAAGGGCACCACCAAAGTGCCGGATCTCCTCGGCGAAACGAGCAAGGCCGCCGCCAAGAAGATCGGCAAGAAGAAGCTGACCCTCGGCGACGTCGGCGAGGAGCCGAGCTGCGCCGGCGAGGGCACCGTGGTGCGCCAGAGCCCGGAGAAGAACCGGCGCGTGGCCCCGGGCACCGTCGTCGATCTGGTGCTCGCCAGCGCCGGGGCGGACCCGCGCGTCGTGCCGCGGCTCACCGGGCTGGCCGGCGAACGCGCCGAGACGGCGCTGCGCAAAGCCAGTCTGCAACTGGCCCAGGTCCAGCACCAGGAGAGCGAGCGGCCCGAGGGCACCGTGCTGGCGCAGCTGCCCGTCGCCGGCACCCGCTTGCCCGCCGGCTGCCCGGTGGCGCTCACCCTGGCCAAGCCGATCCCGCTGGTGACGGTGCCGGACCTGGTGGGCTCGAGCGAGGCCGCGGTGCGCAACGCCTTCGCCAGCCGTCAGGGGGCGTTCGCCTACCTGCGCGGGGGGCGCGTGGTGACGGTCCAGACCCGGCGGGTCGCCGCCGGCACCGTGGTGCAGCAGAACCCGCAGGCCGGCGCCCGGGTGCGCAGGGGCACGGTAGTCGGCATCTGGGTCGAGGCCCGGGCGGCGACCGTGACGCCGCCGCCGTCGACATCCCTGGTGGTCGTGCCCAACGTCCGATGCCAGCCGCTCGAGACCGCCCACGGCATCATCAAGAACGCCGGCCTGACGCCGAAGCTGGTGGGCAGCGGCGACGTTGCCGCCGACCAGTCGCCGGCGGCGGGCACCCGTGTGCAGAGAGGCACCACGGTGACGCTCCGGGCCGGTAGCACCGGCCGGTGCATCCGCTGAGCGGTCCGCCGCCCGCTGAGAGCGCCGATCACTGACAGGTGTCGAAGGCGTCGACGTCCTGGATCGGCGCGAACGGCGTGCCCAGCTCGTTGTTGTAGGTCTTCTCCTCTCCCGTCACGGTGTCGTGGACCGTGACGTAGGTCTGCACGTCGGTGAGGCCGGCGGCGAACACCCAGAAGTTGTTGAACGGTTCCAGGTCGCAGGCGTCGAGCACCTTGACCACCACCTCCACGTTGTCGGGGTCGAAGAACCAGTAGTAGCCGGTATCGTCGGTGAGCATCTCGCCGAACGCGATGCCGCTGGCGCCCTGGTAATCCGTCCAGCCGACCTCGACCACGAACCGGCCACCGTTCAGGTTCTTCTGGGCCGGTGCCGGCGCGGCGCCCGGCGCCGGGGCCGAAAGGGTCTCGGGCGAAGAACCCGATCCCGGGCCACAGGTATCGAAGGCGTCGGTGTCGGTGATCGGCGCGAACGGCGTGCCCAGCGGGTTGTCATAGATCTCGATGTCGCCGGTGGCCGTGTCGGTGATGGTCAGCACGGCGCGCACGTCGGTGAGGCCGCCGGCGAACACCCAGAAGCGCTGGAACGGCTCGACACAGGCGTCGAGCACCTTCACCACCAACTCGACGTTGTCCGAATCGAAAAACCAGAAATAGCCGGTGTCGCCGGTGATCGGCACGCCCTGGCCGAAGTCGGTCTGGCCCTGAGCGTCGGTCCACAACACCTCGGCGCGGAAACGGCCCTGGTTCAGGCACAGCGAGGTGCTGGTGGGGACGCAGGTGGCGCCCCGCGGAGCTAGCGCGAAGTCCACCCCCGAGGTCAGCTTGCCGTCGACCACCTCGATCGGCGTGCCGGCACCGGGCGGGCAGTCGCTGTCCGGGCACACGATGCCGTCGTAGAGCTCATCCACGAATTCGTACGAGCTGGTGCCCGCGGTGTAGGTCCCGGGCGGCAGGAGGTCGATGGACCACCGGCCCTCGTCGTCCGGATAGGCCGCCTGGACGTACTCGCCGGCGTCGTCCCAGATCACGATCGTCTCGCGCAGCGGCATGCCGTTGTGGGCATGTATCACGGTGCCGGAGATGGCGCCGTGTGCCAACGGTTCGAGCGCCAGGTCGATGCCGGTGATCACCGACGCGACCGACACCACGATCGGCGTGCCGGTGGTCGGATCGCACTCCTCGGGGCACGGGACGCCGTCCCACAGCTGATCGACATGGCCGGCGTACGACTGCGCGCTCACGTAGTAGGTGCCCGCGGGCAGAGTGCTGAACTCGAAGCCGTTCGACGAATAGAGATAGTCCGACGCCACCCATTCGCCCGCGCCGTCGTACAGACGGACCGTGCCCGTGAGCGGATCGCCGGTCTCCGCGTCGGTCACGATCCCGGAGATCGAGGCGCCGGGATCGAGGACGAAATCGATGCCTCCGGTGTCCACGCCCAGACTCACCGCGATCGGCGCCCCGCTGGAGACGTCGCAGCCGCGACTGCACGGCACATCGTCGTAGAGCTCGTCGAGATACCTGTACATGTCGGTGAGGGCGAAGTAGGTGCCGGTGGTCAGGCCGGGCACCGTATATTGCCCCTGCGAGTCGGCGTAGTCGCACTGCACGAAGTCGCCGTCGGCGTCGAAGATCTCGACGTAGCCGCTGATCGGGCCCGTGGGGCCGAGCACCGTGCCGGAGATCGAGCCGGCGCGACGGATCGAGAAATCGATCTCCTCGGCCACGGTAGCGAGCGCCACGGTGACCGGGGTGCCGGTGGTGGGGTCGGTCTCGTGGGTCCACGGCAGGCCGTCGTAGAGCTCGTTGACGTAGTCCCGGCTGGCGGTACGGACGTAGTACTGCCCAGGCTGCAGCCCCCCCTCCAGGTACTCGCCGGAGCTGTCGGTGGAGGCATACCCCACCGACCCACCGTTCTCGTTCATGATCCGGATCGCAACCGACGGCAGCGGTGCTCCACTGACCTCGTCCGTCACCTTGCCGGAGACGGCCCCCTGCGGCTCGAGAGCGAAGTCGATGCCCGTGGTGTTGGCCTCGGATGTCACCGCCACCGGAGTGCCGGTGAGCAGATCGCAACGCGGATAGTTGCCACGCGGGCACGGCAGGTCGTCATAGAGCTCGTCCTGGTAGGCGCTGTAGTTGGTGGTTCTCAGGAAGTACTCGCCGGCCGGCAGCCCGCCGGCACGGTACTCACCGAGCTCGTTGGTACCGGCGCGCCGGAGCCGGAGGCCATCGTCGTCGAAGACTTCGACGTCGATCCACCTCAGCGGCAGGCCCATGACCCGATCCGTCACCGTGCCCGAGATGACGCCGCCCAGGCCGAGCGTGAAGTCGATACCTTCGACCGTCTCCGCGCCCTCGATCACGATCGGCGTGCCGGCCGCCAGGTTGCAGCCGCCGGGGGGGCCGCCCGGGCAGGGGATGCCGTCGTAGAGCTGATCGCCGCTGTCGTAGGTAATCGAGTACACGGCGTAGGTCCCGGGGGGCAGCCCCTGCACCAGGTAGGCTCCGTCGGAGTCGGTATCGCCGTACCACCGTGCGGCACCGAGCAGATCCGTGGCCACCACGTCGGCGTACCGGATCGGCTCGCCGGTCAACGCGTCGCTCACCGTGCCGGCGATCGTGCCGCCGAGATCGAGCTCGAAATCGACGCCGCCGGTGATCAGGCCCAGGCTCACCCCGACCGGCGTACCGGCGCTCGGCTCGCAGGCGCCGCCCGGGCAGGGCAAGTCGTCGAACAATTCGGCAACGTGGCCGAACGAGTCCTCGACGTGCAGGTTGTAGATGCCCGGATCCAGGCCGCTGATCGTGTAGTGGCCGGAGACGTCGGTGGTGCCCGACCGCCCGTAGTAGGCGTGAGCGCCGGTGGCGCGCAGTCGTACGAAGGGCAGCGGCTCGCCCGTGGCCGCGTCGGTCACTCGTCCCGAGATGCCACCCCTGGGACCGGTGTTCAGCGTGAAGGGTCCCGCCGAGTCGGCCCAGCCGGCGACGCGGATGAAGTACTCCACCCCAGCCGTGGCGAAAAACGTCACCGCCGCCTGCAGCCCGTCGGCGTTTTCGCCGCAGGCGATCAGGTTCTGATCGCTGCCCGGGCACCCTTCGTGGACCGAGAGCACCGTGTCGAACTGCGAGCCGAAGGTGTCGGCGTTGACGTAGCCGTCGGCGGTGAAGGTGTAGCGGAACCAGACGTCGTTCGAGTAACCCGAGAACGAACATCCGACGTCGCCGCCGCTGGTGGCGAGCGAGGTGTCGCCGGTGAAGCTGCCGTTGCCGATCGCCAGGGCCGCCGAGCAGACATCGTTGCTCGGCGCGCCGGTGCCGCCGACCCACACCGCCTCTGGATCGAACGGCACCGGCGCCGGCTCGTCGGCAGCTGCCGAGGGCGCCCGCGCGCCGTAGGCCATGCGCTCCACCCCCTCGGCCCGCAGGCCCAGAGCGTCCACCGCCGCGCGCAACGCCTCGGCCCGCTCACCGTCCCAGCCGCGCAGCTCGGACTTCAAAGAACGCAGATGTTCCCCCAGCCGCGACGCTTCCAGCCGCGACGCTTCCAGCCGCGCACTTTCCTCCACTCCGGCGTCAGCGTCCTCCGCCCGCAGCCGCTCGACCTGCCGCCGCAGGACGCGATCGAGATTCTCGAGATGCTCGTGCAACTCCCGCTCTTCGATCGACATCCCCAGCAGCGGCGCCGGCTCTCCGGCAGTTGCCGGCAAAGGTACGAACGTCAGCAGGACGATCGAAACGATCGGAACCAACCAGGCTGGGCGCTTCGCGGACATGCCGGCCTCCGTGACTCGAAAAGTGATCCCCGTCTCCATGACTGAAAGCGAGAACCCCGAGCGGATCGGGCCAGGTCTGCTACGATGTCAAAGTGATCGACGTCGAAGAACTCTACGAGCCGGAATGGGTGGCATGGTTTCGACTGACCCCGGAAGAGCGATGGGAGCAGAGCGCGCGTCTCTGGCATCACTACCTCGCGATGGGAGGCTCCCTTGATCCCGAGCCCGATCCTCAAAGCCCTTTCTACGATCCGGACTCGTCAAGTCGATCACCTGCTGATGGGCGGCCAGGCCTGCGTGTTGTACGGCGCGGCGGAGTTTAGCCGCGACCTCGACCTAGCCCTCCTGCCCGACCCCGCCAATCTGGATCGCCTTCGCCAGGCCTTCGACGACCTCGAGGCCGAGGTCATCGCCGTACCCCCGTTCCAGCACGAGCACCTGGACGAGGGCCTCGCCGTCCACTTTCGCTGCGCGGCCCCCGACGCCGCGGGGTTGCGCATCGACGTCATGACACGAATGCGGGGAGTCGATTCCTTTCCCGAGCTGTGGCAACGGCGCACGACTTTCGAATTCGGCGCGGAGAGTGTCGACGTCCTCTCCCTTCCGGACCTGATCGCGGCCAAAAAGACCCAGCGGGACAAAGACTGGCCCATGATCCGCCGACTCGTCGACGTCCACTACACGACCTTCCGCGAGCAGCCGACCGCCGAGCGGGTCGACTTCTGGTTGCGGGAGCTGAGGACTCCGGAATTCCTGGTGGAAGCGGCCACCGCGCACGCTGGCGCGCTCGGAACCCTGGTCCGGGACCGATCGCTCTTGGGATCGGCAACCCACGAAGACCTGGAGAGCGGCTCGCTCGCCCGAGCCCTGCGCGCCGAGGAAGACGCCGAGCGAAGCGCGGACGCGGCGTACTGGCAACCGCTGCGGCAGAGGCTCTCCCACCTCCGTCAAGAAGCACGGAAGCCGGCAAAGGGCTGAGCTCGAGCCGCGGAAGTGAACTCTCTTTCTTACTCCCGTTGACTCATCACAGACGGTCGTTCGCTCCGGCCAGCGAGTGGCAGCGGCTCCCTCACTCCCCGCCTTCTTCGCGCTGCTCGAAGTACATGGCGCCCAGCGACGCCGACAGGCCCGAGTCGCCGAACCATCCGGGCACCTCATCGAGAATCAGGTAGTAGATCTGCTCTCCTTCGGAGAAGGAGGAGCTCAGCCACGAGAACCCATCACTCATGCCACCGAGGATGGCGGCGAGCACCTCCGGGTTCGAGAAGACCACGCTGTCTTCGGCTTCCAGGGAATGCGACGCGGAGAAGGGCCACGGCCGGGCATCGGTGGGGGATTCCCGAGTGTGGACCGAGAACCGTGCCTCGGCCGGCAGGAACGTCCTGTACTCCGAGGGGATGCAATCGCGGACCCTATCCACGAGTCGCGCCCACGGCCCGGAGGAGGGCAGGAGCGTCGCGCCGACGAGGATCTCGTCCTCACCGGACAGATACCGGATGTAGGCCAGACCGCCGTGATATCCGGGGGAGCTCCCCTTGCGGACGGGGATCAGCCGATGGGTCTCGGCCAGCAGGTTGTTGCGGGCGAGATACCGCTCGAGGCGTTCGAGCTTGCGCGGCTCGACCGTGCCGACCCAGAAGAGCTTGCCTTCGAAGAACACGATGCGCCCGTCCGCATAGATCTTGACGGGCGGCGGATAGAGCATCGGGCCGGCCCATTCCATACCCTCGGCGAAGCCGCCGTAGGAGTACTCGATCAGGTTGCCGTCATCCCGCGCCGTCGCCGGGAGGGCGATGGCCAAACACGAGGCGAACAACAGGATGCTACGCGGGATCACTCTGATCAAGGGTGTCGCAGAAAACTGGCCGTGTCGATGGCCAACATGGGAACAACTCGGAGTGGCGGTGAACTTTCTTCGAACGGCGGTGAGGGAAAACCTCACCCGTTCTCGCCAATAGAGCGTTCGAAACACTTTTCACTTGTCTCAGCACAGGAGGAACACCCATGAAACTCGCATCCATCACCCTCGTCGCCATCCTCGCCTTCGCTTTCGTGCCCGCCGCGG
>JAAELT010000691.1 GCA_024226315.1 bacterium
ACCAGTGGCGGCTCGTCTAATGGGGCAAGTGGGGCTAAGCCCCACCAAGTTTTTCGTAGAAATATAAATTTTTTAGATATCTTTCTCAACAAGAAGAGTTTTTACTTTTATTCTTCTTTCGTTCCGTTTCTTGCATATTTCAACACAGCACATCTGTAGAAAAAAGTGCGCTTTAGAAGTGTGCACAAGTGGCTGGCTGCCGCATGACCGGCGTTTTTGCCTTTTCTTTTCTTCCATAAGCCGCTCCCGATGGCCGCGGGGCATGTTGAAAAGATGTCTGTCTGTCTGGGGCTAGAAATTTCTAGCCCCAAACTTGATCATATTCAGCCAATCATGGCTGTTTCTATTCAAGCTTGCAGTGCTTCCTGATTGGCTGAAGCCGTAGAATACAACACGTGAATGGGGCTAAAATTTTCTAGCCCCAAATGCTGAATTGAATTGATTTATTCAAACTGATATTATATTCACTGTCAGAAAAGTAATGCCCAACAAAGAAGTGTCATCATTTCTGTCGTTATGAAATTACTCCTTCAGTCTTGATCACAGAAACTTTTCCTTTCGTTATAAAGAAAGGCCAGGAGCCATAGAAATCATATCTTATTTCGAGTTCTAGGCTAGAATAATATGAAAAAACAAAAAAGAATTGGAATTATCTTTCACATCGGAATCGAGATGAACCAAGTTAATAGCTGTGAAAGTCGTTTAAAAATCATTTTTCTGGGCTTCCTGCTTCAGGAAATCTAGAAGTACAGAGGCTAGGTAGGCCCAAGTATCCGCAAATAGACATCTCTTCACAGAGGAAAACCATAATAGTGAGTGGCTAGGCCTATTGGCAAGAAATAAATTTTCTGGTTTGTCTCGCCTTTATTTGGTAATGA
>JAAELT010000692.1 GCA_024226315.1 bacterium
CCTGCTGGTCACCGTCGTGCCGGTGCTCGGCGCGGTGCTGGTCGGCCGCTACCTGCTGTCCATGCGCCCGGTCGACACCTGGGGCAGCGTCTGCGGCGGCATGACCTCGTCCTCGGCCCTGGCGGCCATCCGCGGCGCCGCTGATTCCAGCGAGCCCACCGTCAGCTACGCCGCCTCCTACGCCGTCGCTAGCGTGCTGGCGACGTTGGCGGGGCAGGTGGTGGTCTTGATGATGTGAGGGGCACTCCGCCCTTGCTGCCGACACGCTGTTGACAGCGCAGGCCTCCTGCCTGCTCCGGATGCGGGCGACATGCGCTCTTTGCCTGACTGGGTATACTCAGGGTATGAAGACCGCCATCTCGATCCAGGTCCCATTTTCCAATCCGCCGAGCGGCTCGCGAAACGGATGAAGAAGTCGCGCAGCCAGGTGTACAGTGAAGCCGTGGAAGACTATGTCGCCCGCCACGATTCGGACACGGTCACCGAGCAGATCAATGCCATCTGCGACGAGGTCGACACACGGCCCGACCCGTTCCTGACGGAGGCCGCCCGGCGGATCCTGGCCGCGACCGAATGGTGATCGCTCGAGGCGATATCTGGTGGGCGGCCCTGCCGGACCCGGTCGGCTCGGGACCCGGCTTCCATCGCCCGGTAGTGGTCGTCAAGGGTGACACCTTCAACCGCAGCCGGATCGCGACGGTCGTCGTCGTGCCCCTGACGAGCAACACCCGGCTGGCAGCCATGCCCGGAAACGTCCTTCTCTCTACGCGCAAGACCGGCCTGCCCAAGGATTCGGTCGCCAACTTGAGCCAGGTCATCGCCATCGATCGATCGCTCCTACCGGAGCGGATCGGTCGGATCGCGCAGTCACAGCTCGAGCTGATCTGGAGAGGCATCGACATCTTGTTCGACCGGGTGCCAGGCTGATCGGACTGAGGCGGTCAGGTGCGGAAGGCCCGAATGGGCTCCCTTTCTTCGGTCCAACTGCCACACTTTTCGCCGCTGGACTCGATTCTGGTCGTGCAAGTCTGCGTCTGCGCGACGGGGAGGCGATCCTGACGATCGTCATCGCTGACAGCACCGGGAAGACGCGATTCGGGCGGCGTTTCGGCGGCCGGAGCGGCGCTTCACCGTCAGGACCGTCAGGACCGTCAGTAGAGAAGGCTGCCTCAAGGGCAGAAATACTGCCCGGAATCCACCTCCCACCTGCCAATCATGCTGATGCTGATGATCATTCCCTTGAGGCGGAAATCAGGTGATGCCGACGAGAGATGAAGAAAGAAGAATAAGAATTCCCCAGGGAGGGAATCATCAGCATCAGCAGGCCGGAGCCGGCGTTCGGATCTACGGTTCACCCCGATCCACCCCCCGCGGGATCTTGCGGACCTTGCCGGTCAGGAGGCCGAGCTTACCCGAAGTCGTCTGTTTCCAAAAACACCTCTCCTTGTACGATGACCCGGACTGGCACCTCGCGCTCGCCGTGCTCGTTCGCCAGGGTGAGGGTATTCGGGATCCGATCCTCTTCCCGAAGCTCCTCGGACGGCACCTTCTCCGTCACGTAGACCGCGACAGCGAGCTCTTCGCCCGCGGGATCGGCGTCATCGGCGCTGACCACGCCGAGCCCCACGACGTTCGCCAGCCGACCGAGCTCGTCTTCGTTGAGATCGAGGGCCTGCAGGCAGTGCTCTTCCGATGCCATGACCGGGATTTCTTATACCACGAGCTCTACATTCAGCAGATCCAGGACGTTTCTGATCCGGTTGAAGATGCTGGAGGAGTACGAGCCCGCAAAGTGCAGGCCGACCGCGCGATGGCGGTCGTTCAGGACCAGGGAGCCACTGTCGCCGCCAGCAGTATAGCGCGTACAGAGCACTTGATCCCCCAGCCCCGCTCGCATCCGCCGGCCATCCGGGTAGTACTTGTACGACATCCGCAGCCGATAGTGGAGGTCGGTGATCTCACTGATCGAGTAGTCGCTGGTCCGTCCCACCTTGCGGACTCTCATTCCGCGCTGCAGCGCGGTGCTGACGCCGATCGGCCTCTTGCCGAGGATGCGAATCTCCGGGTTCACGGACCCCTCCTCGGCGACCTTCGCGATCGCCGCATCGACCAGGTTGGGGAATCCGGTGGGACTGAAATCGAACGGCACGAACTCCGAGAGGTGGGCGATGGTGTCGGCGGTCTTGTTTCCGCCGTCTGCTTTTGCCGGCTGCAGAATCGGGTCGCCCGGCGAAGCGAGCCCCGAGTCAGCGAGCACGTGGGAGTTGCCGAGGATGTAAAGCCCGTCATCGGTGCCCCGCTTGCGGACCAGACACCCGAAGGTACCGACCGAGACGTCCAGGTGGCCGACGCCGCTGCCGGGCATGGCCGGCCGCACCCGGTCCGAGAAGCTTTCGAGCTCGACCCGGCCGATCTCGACCACGTCGGTCGGAACGTCGGGAATCTCGGGAATCTTGACCGTCTTCGGCACCTGATGCTTGATCTTGGCTTCGGCCTTCTTCTTCTCGACGTAGACCCGCATGGCCAGCTCCCCCGTGCCATGGCCGCCGCTCAGCTTCTCGCCGATGCCGAGGCCCTGGACGCCGTAGCCCTGGGTCCAGTCGCGCGCCTTTTCATGGATCCTCTGAGTCTCGGCCTGGAAGCTCTCGACCTGGAACTCATCTCGCGAGAGAGATCTGGGAACCGCCGCCCGGGCGCCTTCGGTGAGGAACTCCAGGGCGAGGATCAGATTATCTTCGCTGACCACAACTTCTCCTTTCCTTCTTCGAGCCAGGCCACCTGCTGTCGTTTGCACGCTCGGATCGGGGCAGATCCTCACATCTCGTCTTGATTGGTTCTGTTTCAAGTGACCAGTGATGCCCGCAGAACTTCATCAGCTCAGCGGGCTCCTGACTAGCCATCTAACGGATGAGAATCGGCCGGAGTACCGCGGCTGAACAGCGAGCTTATGATCTCGCCCATTACGTTGCGGTCGCCGTTTGATTCCTCGGGCGCAGGGACCGCCCGCAGGTAGCCAGTGGCGCCCACAGACTTTCACGGTCGTCACTGGCGCCGAGCTAGCTCAGGGGTCAGGCGATTCATGATAAAAATAAGCAAAGTGCGCATAAAGGAAACCACCCCACCGGGCTTCCTCTTCTGGCTCTTCGGCCAGAGCCTTCTGTAGTTGTTTCATCGCATTTTTCAGGCGCTGTGAGACCTTCACATGATCGAGCTTCTCGTCGACGTTCTTGATGAATTCGTCTTTGGACATGTATGCTGGCATGGCAATTCCTATCTCGATTATTAACATCTACGGTATGGGCACGCTCTCAAGCCTGCCGAGGCGGCGCCCTGATTCTGAGCATGGATCTCACAGCGTCCTATCAGTAAGTGCGGCTCAGGCACGCATCGTGAGCCAACAACACGGCAAGTGTCGTGTGGTAGTTCCGGTCGAATTCGTCTCTCGTCCGAGGCGCTCCAAGGCGTCACCGCGGTTGTTCTTTCGATTCTCGGAGCTCGGTCCTTCCGCGTCTTCGTGAGTCATGGTCACCTCCATCAGTGTCAGGTTGGTCGTGTCGTGATCCGCTTTCACGCCGGCCGAAGTCGGCGAACGGACCGCCCGCAGGTAGCCAGTGGCGCCCACAAACTTTCACGGTCGTCACTGGCGCCGAGCTAGCTCAGGGGTCAGGCGATTCATGATAAACTAAGGCAAAGTGCATATAAAGGAAAGCACCCCACCGGGCTTCCTCTTCTGGCTCTTCGGCCAGAGCCTTCTGTAGTTGTTTCATCGCATTTTTCAGGCGCTGTGAGACCTTCATATCATCGAGCTTCTCGTCGACGCTCTTGATGAATTCGTCTTTGGACATGTATGCTGGCATGGCAATTCCTTTCTCGATTATTAACATCTACGGTATGGGCACGCTCTCAAGCCTGTCGAGGCGGCGCCCTGATTCTGAGCATGGATCTCACAGCGTCCTATCAGTAAGTGCGGCTCAGGCACGCATCGTGAGCCAACAACACGGCAAGTGTCGTGTGGTAGTTCCGGTCGAATTCGTCCTTGACCTCGCCGTCGTCCGACATCGATGGAGGAAAGGATCCGTCTGCATTCTGTACGCGGAGGAGTTCCCACCATCCCTGTTCGTAGACGGGCAACCTCTCCAACCTCAGGGAACATAAGACCCACAGCAGCTCTGCCGTGAGATCCCAGTCTCCTTTTCGAAGAAAGTACTCGGCGATGCGAGGTAGTTGAGTTTCGAAGTACTCGCGGTCGGCCCGGGAGAAAATCGACGGCGAGGTCGTCCCAAAGTCTGTAACGAAAAAAATAGTATGCGTCATCGCATAAGCATCCATTGTCGTCACGTGATAGACGTCCGGCCGCTTTCCGAGGACGGTCTCGCCATAGAGGCCGCCCAGATCGACTCCGCCGCATGGCAGCTCCGCTCTCCGCAAGCTGTAGATCAGATCCATGGTACGAAAAGGAGCTCTTTCAACAGCCCTCCTGTAATCAAGAGTCTCGGCGAGCCGCGCGCGATAAACAGGATCTTCATAGCCGCAAGCACGGAGTGCGGCATACAGGTCTAGTGCCGCCAGCTTCCCCGGATCCGCCAGCAAGAAATCCTGGAGAGCAGGTTGGCTGAAGACCTCCTCCCAGAGGTAGCGTGCTGCCAGGCTGGCGCTCGAATCGAGCTCCAAAGTAAGAGCCCTGCGGGCAGCGCATGCCATGGCGAGCTCGGTGGCCGCCTTGATCTTGAACATCGCCTTTTTCGGGCTTGATTCGCAAAGGGGATTGAAGAGGCTCAGGTCTTTGAGCACCCAGGCCATCGCTCGCCGTCCGGATCCGACGATGGATTCGTTGAGAGGTTGGTCCATTGTCTTGAATCCGCTTGATCAATCAGGCCCCGAAGAATCTCGAGTCAGAGGAGCAATGGTGGCTCAAGGTCCAGACGCTACTCACGGTGAGCGGTAGATGAATCTCGCGGTCGCTGTCGATCGGCTCCGCGCTCGCTCTGCTCAAAAGGTGCAGCTCCATGTCCTGGCTGCCGAAACGGTGGTCGGGCTTCTGCTGGTTGCGAATGAACTGAATAGCCCGCGAGTACTCGGGCGCGCCATCGAGTCCGAGGTATTTCATCGCTCGCACCAATGGGCAGAGTGTGTCCAGATCGCGCTCCTTGGCGAAGAAGAAGGTCCAGAACGGCAGCGCGTCTTCCAGGTAAGCTCTGACTTCGGAAGGCAGTCGAGGAACCACCGTACCGTATCCCGACAGCGCGTGGATCTCGGTCGCGAGATCCTCGATAGCCTCGTCGTCCAGGCGGTATTTGGAGGGGCGGGTCGCGATCGATCTCAGCCACATCGGGCGATCCCCGTTCGCGCTCCATCGTTCGCTCAGGAGATCGAAGAGGCAAAGCGCCGCCTGATGAGAAACCGGGGCCGATTCTCGGAGCTTCGGCAGGTCGACGTGCGCCCACTCCTCGGTGCAGAAGCGTTCGAGCTCCGGCGATCTTGCGGCCGAGGTACGACAGGCAACAGCCGCCATCAAGGGACTGAGAACCGCGCCGTGCCGGAACTGCCGCGCGGCTTCCGGCTGGCTCACAATCTCGCCCAATCGCTGGCGCATCCTCGCCAGCGTCTCCTCGAGCGCTGTGGTCAAGCTCGCGGGCGCCGACTTGACGGCACAGGCGAGGCCGAAGAGGCCCAGGCAGCCACTGGTCAGGTCGAGCCGTTGCAGCCGCCTGGAAAGGAACTCCGAAAGCCACCCGGCGCCCCGCTCGATGGCTCGGGACAGCTCGGAATCCGGGCGCTCTTCGGTAACCTGATCGACCCCGGCGGATCCGGCCGCGCCAACCGGCACGCGCTCGCCGCCACGGCAGTTGTAGGTCCCTTTCACGTCGGGAAGCCCTCCCTCCGATCATTGCGCCTCTGCTCAAGAGATTCGGTTGGATCTGAAAGCATGAGCTCGGGCGTGCTTCATTACAATTTTATCCACCGTTCTGTTCCGAAGCACTATCCATGGAGTGAACCCTGGAATTCATGTTGCGAAACTGCCTCATGTTGTTGTTACTCCTCGCCGCCGAACCCCCACGGATGCCACTCGAGAGCTTCCTCAAACTCTTTCCATCGGTTCTGGCTCACCTGAATCCGGGTGCCGCCGTCCAGAATGGCCCAGCGGATGGTGGGTGCCACGAGCAGAACCTCACGGACTCGCTCCAGATTCACGATCGC
This sequence comes from bacterium, assembly GCA_024226315.1. Taxonomy (GTDB): domain Bacteria; phylum Acidobacteriota; class Thermoanaerobaculia; order Multivoradales; family J023; genus JAAELT01. Next base: position 6,199 of record JAAELT010000692.1, read on the forward strand.
CGAGCGATGAGTGCGGAAGAACCTCTCTTGGTCGAGCCAGCCCTCGAGGCGGTTCATCGACTCGCGCAACAGGTAGCTGTTCTTCCCCTGGTGTACCAGCACGTACTGGTTGGCCGCCTCGATCCAGTCGATCTGCTCGACTTTCAGATAGAGGATGATGCCTTCGGAGCGTTTGATAGGCAGCCGCCGGATGCGGCGTCGCGGTTTCCGCAGAACCGCTCCATCCGAGAATTCTCTGAGCTCCGGGTGGGACGCCATCAGCTCGAGCATCTTTCGTCCGAGGCGCTGCAAGGCGTCACCGCGGTTGTTCTTTCGATTCTCGGAGCTCGGTCCTTCCGCATCTTCGTGAGTCATGGTCAGCTCCATCAGTGTCAGGTTGGTCGTGTCGTGATCCGCTTCCACGCCGGCCGAAGTCGGCGCCACAGCCGCCGCCTCCGCGGACCTCGCGAGTCCGGTAGAGTGGACCGGCAGAGCCCTCTCCTACTACTACCGGATCGTGGAGAAACTCGGCGGCGGCGGAATGGTGGGCGTCTATCGCGCCGAGGACACCGAGCTCCGCCGCGATTTGGCGCTCAAGGTGCTACCGCCGGAGATGGGCGGGACCCCAGAGCCTGGCGCGGTTCCGGCGCGAAGCGCGCGCGGTGGCGGGCCGAGATCGCCGAGAAAGGCCGGGCGTTTCTCGCGGAGCATCCCGAGCTCGCCGATCTCGCGGATCTCGACCGCAGCGTCATACTCGAGGTCGGCGGCGACGTCGTGCGGCTCGATTAGCGCTTGGGGCAAGTTAGCGCTGTGACGCTCCCTCAGCCGCGGCCCGGTGCTCGGCGGCTCTGGCGGTCTCGCTCTCCCTGGGGGGTGCCAGACCCCTGGGAAGAGGTGCCAGGCATAGTTAAATCATTGTTTGGCAGACACTTACAACGGTCCGGCTACAGTAGTTATCGCTCTCGTCAGCTTACTGGCGTGCCGAGATCCTGAGCGGATAGGTCCGCGAGCGATCCGGCAGCCGATTTGACGACGAGAGGGGGCTCAACGGTCGATCTCGCCTCCTACGTCGCTCTCTCGAGCACCCTGCAGATTCACTTCACTGAATCCAGGAAGAGGTGCCAGGCATAGTTAACTCAGCAGCGCCACTCCATGGCGTCGGGTGCCCGCGGCCAGGGGTTGTTCACCGCCTTCAACCTGGCATCCGGCGAGAAGCGCGACCGTTTGCGACAGATGATGTGGGACCGTGGCCTGGCGACGCTGTCCTCGGGACCGAAATCGA
>JAAELT010000693.1 GCA_024226315.1 bacterium
GCAGCCGGCGATCAGGCATCTCGTGCGGCGTCGGCGGCGCCTCGCTCCAACCGGCGGCGATCAGCCGGGCGAAGATCGGCAGCAGTCGCGCGCTGATTCCCACGACCAGCTGCGACAGGAAGCCCAGCAGGCCGCAGATCCCGTAGACGGTGGCGAGCCGCAGCGTTTGCTCGGTGGTCTCGGGGGAGAAGGCGAGAATCGCCCCGAGTACGCAGGTGATGGCCAGATAGGCGAAGGCCAGCTGGCTCTGGACGACGCCGAGGTCGGGCCGAATCAGGGCCTTTGGCGCCGGCCGGGGATGGCGCTTCATCCATATTACGTTGGCGAGGAAGACCGCGACTCCCGCCACGGCGCAGGCCGCGGCCATGCCCAGCCAGCGACCGCCGCCGAAAAACGACGCAAACAGGCCCAGGGCGCCTAGCTCGAGCAGGATGGCGCCTGTCCATACCCGGCGGCCGCTGGGCATCGCCGACGGCAGCAGCATGGGCATCAGGCGATGGCCGGCGGCGAACACCATCATGGCCGCCCACCCCAGCGCCGCCAGGTGGGCGTGAGCGTAGGCGTTGGTCAACGAGCTTCCGGGCAGGAACGGCAGGTGCCTGTTGAGCCCCAGCAGGGTCCCCGCCAACGCCGCCAGGGCGATGTTGACGAAGGCGAGCACGAAGGGCAGCTTGATCTCTGTCGGCACCGGCGCTCGCCACAGCGCGGTCAGCAGCTTGCGGCCGACGTGGACGAAGGTCAGCGTCACCAGCAGGCCCGACCAGGCGACGCCGGTGAGCTCCTCGATCCAGAAATGGCTGATCACTCCTGAGCTGCCGAGGGCGAAAGCGCCGAATGCCCAGTAGTCGAGGCGCCGGGCGGGCATCGGCGTGCGCAGCGCCATCGGCCCTACCAGGTGCAGCGCGCCGAGGATCGAGCCGCTGATCCAGCCGAGCGTCACCAGGTGCACGACGGCGATCATCCGCGGGTGGTAGAAGAAGCCCGCGACCCTCTGGGGCTCGATCGCCACCTCGGCGAAAGCGGCGGCCAGAGCCAGGTGCGCGAAGCCGAAATAGAGCACCGGCAGCAGGCCGGGCAAACGCTGCTTGCGGCGGGAGGCGGGGGGACCTTGCATCGTTGCGCCAGAGTATCGTGTGCCTGGACCTCAGATGTAGTGCTTGACTCGAATCGTCGGTAGCTGTAGTTTCTGTAAGGACAGAAAGGGGAGAGCTTCGATGCTATCGGACGTCCAACAAAAGTTCGTACTCCACTGGGGCGAGATGGGTCACCGTTGGGGCATCAACCGCAGCATGGCCCAGATTCATGCGCTGCTGTACCTCTCGCCCGACGGCCTTCACGCGGAGGCGATCGCGGAGGCGCTGTCGGTGGCGCGCTCCAACGTCAGTACCAGTCTGCGCGAGCTGCAGGCCTGGGGCGTGGTCAAGGTGGTGCATGTCTTCGGCGACCGGCGCGACCACTTCGAGGCCGAGAAGGATGTCTGGGCGCTGTTCAGGATCATCCTCGACGAGCGCAAGCGACGTGAGATCGATCCGACGATCGCGGCCCTGCGTGAGTGCGTGGCGGACGCCGGCGCCGAAGACGACGGCTACGCCCAGGAGCGGATCGCGGAGATGCTCGACTTCTTCGAGCAGACCAGCGGTTGGTACCGGGCGGTCGGCGGCCTGCCGAGCGGTGCCCTGAAGCGCTTCGTCCAGATGGGCGACAAGGTGCCCCGGGCCCTCGGCCTGGATTCCTGAGCTGGGCCGCGGTCGTCCTGATGGCCTGCGGGGCCGACCGGTCGCGGACTCGACGAGCACTTGAGGAGGCGGACGGTCCGAGCATCGGCTACTATCAGCGGAGGTTCGAGGAGCCGACGCGATGAGCACGATTCAGATCTTGCGACCGGGCGACGAGGGCAGTCTCGAGGACTTCCTGCGGCCACGGCTCGACTCGTCGCTCTTCCTGCTCAGCAACCTGAGCCAGGCGGGGATCGTCGACCGCGGCGAGCGTTTCTGCGGCACCTACTGGGCTTCGCTCGACGGCGGACGGATCGAGGGAGTGATCGGGCACTACTGGCAGGGCAACCTGGTGCTTCAGGCGCCGGCGGGCCTGCGCCGGCTGCTGGCGGCGATCGAAGAGGCGGGGAAGCGGCCGATCCGGGGCCTGCTCGGCCTCGCTGATCAGGTCGGTCGGGCGCGCGAGCTTCTGGGCTGGGGCGACGACGAGGTCCAGTTCGACGACCAGGAAGGCCTCTACGCCCTGCAGCTGGACGACCTGGTGGTGCCGGAGGATCTACTCTCGGGCCGCGTCTCTGGCCGGCGGATCGAGCGCCGTGACGTCGAGCTCGCCGTCCGATGGCGGGCGGCCTACTGTCTCGAAGCCCTGGAGGCGGAAGACTCGCCGATCCTGCGTGAGCAGTGCCGGGGCGATGTCGAGAGCTCGTTCGGGCGCGGTGAGACGTGGGTGCTGGAACGGGACGGAGAAGCAGTCGCTTCGACCTCGTTCAACGCCAGGACAGACGAGATGGTTCAGGTGGGCGGGGTGTGGACGCCGCCCGACCTGCGTGGCCACGGCTACGGTCGGTCGGCGGTCGCCGTCTCGCTGCTCGACGTTCGGGAAGAATCAGTGGAGCGCGCGATCCTGTTCACCGGCGACGACAACGTGTCCGCGGTCAGGGCCTACGCGGCGCTCGGTTTTCGACGCATCGACGATTTCCGCATCGTGCTCCGCCGCGGGAGCGAGGACTAAGGGGCTCGATCCGATGGCAAGCATAAAAGACGCGAAGGTACTGGTGGTCGATGACAGCGCGGACGTGCTGATCTTCGTCGAAGCTCTGCTGGCGGCCGAGGGGATCGACGTGAGGACCAGCATGAACGCTCAGGACGCCCTCGCTCTGGTGCTCGAAGCGGACCGGCTGAGCGAGCCTTTCGACCTGTTGATCACGGATCTCGACATGCCCAAGGAGCGGGGCACGGTGCTGATCAAGGCGGTCAGGGATCTCGAACGGCAGGCGGACGTCAGCGATAGCGGCCTGATGCCGATCCTGCTGCTCACCAGTTTCGAGCCCGGCTCCATTCCCCCCCGTGAGGGCGAAGACATGATGCGTCTCGAGCTGAGCTACCTGCACAAATCCGCCACCTCCGAGCGGCTGATCCCGATGGTGAGGAAGATTCTACGCCGGAGATCAGGGCCTGGCGGGTAGATCCTGCTCGGCGATTCGGGTGTAGGTGAACCGGATCTCCGGCCCCCAGGTCTCGCCGCCATCCACGGAGACCTCTCGGTCGAGCCGGAAGGAGTCGGCCTGCACGTGATGCAGCACTTCGCGGGCGTGGAGGGTCTGTTGGTGGAGCCGGACGGCGGTGCCTGTCTCGCGGTTGGAGAGCACCAGGCGGCCCTCGTCGTCCGGACGCCCTTCGAGGACGTCGAGGTGCTCGGTGAAGGTATCGAAGTGTACGAGCCGGAAAACGTCGCTGAAGCGGTCGTAGCTCCAGCGGCGACTTGCGCGTCGCGGCCGATCCGTGGTCACCGTGATCTCCTCCTCGAGCAGGCTGCCGCCGAAGTGGGCGCGGATCGTCGAGACGGTCTCGTCTCGTTCCCAGGCGGCGAGTCGTTCGGGGTGGACGGTCGGATCGTCGAGGCTCTCGATAGCCACTCGCCAGCGGCCGGCCAGTGGCGCGAGGCGCTCCATGCCGGCGGGTAGGGGGCGCCGGAAGACCTGGTCGTCGATCGGCAGGTTGACCTTCACCCGTTCGACTTCCATGATCATGAGGTCGTTGCCGAGCTCGGTCTCGACCCGGTGCGGAATCAGCACGCCGGCGACCTCGCGGTAGTCCTCGAAGTAGGTGATCTGCTCGGTGAGGTAGCCGTGATAGGCGGCGCGCGACATGCGCAAGACCGGCATATGGCTCTCGAGGTCGAGAAACCAGCGCTCGACGTTCTCGGGGTCGGCCCGCCGGGTGACGCGCAGCTCTTCGAAGAGCTGGCCCTCGAAGCGGCTCTCGCCCAGCCACTCGATCCGGTGGCCCTTGGCGTCGGGATCGATGAAGGGCGGCTCGAGCTCTGCCTCGGCCGCTGTGCCCGCCAGGTACGGGCGGGGCATCTCAGCCGGCCAGCTGGCCTTGGAGAAGAGGGGCTGGCCAGTGTGCCACCAGGCGGTCTCGCCGTCGAAGGCGACGGTCAGCGGGAAGCTCGTTTCGTTGTGGTCGAAGCGATAGAGGTCGGGGCGTTTGCGGCGCAGCACGAAGGGCCGGGTGTGGCTGAAGCTGGTGTGCCGGCCGGTGAGCTCCAGGGTCTCGATCGCTCGCCAGGCCGCCTGGCCGCCCAGGGCAGCCACGCACCGTTCGATCGCTTCGGCAGCCGCGGCGTCGTCCTCGCCGGCCGGCGCCTGGGCGACCAGCAGGGCGGGCGCTTCGAGCGCCAGCAGCAGGGTCGTCGTCAGCAGCGGCAACAGCCGGGCTCGCGCGCGGTTCATCGGCCGCCGTTCTGGCCCGGAGGCGCTTTCAGGTCGAGACATACTATCTCCTCGTGATTGCGCAGGAAGAGTTTGCCCTGGGCCACGGTGGGCGAGGTCAGGGTCATGCCGCCTAAGACCTGCATGCTGCCGGCCTCGACGAAGCGCTCGGTGCTCCATTCGGCCAGGGTGATCCGGCCTCGGTCGCCGAGTAGGAACAGCAGATCGTCGGCGAGCACCAGGGTGCCCTTGCCCAGGCCCCGGTGGGCCCACACGGTGGCGCCGTCGGCGGCCAGCAGCTTGAGTGTCGCGTTGTCGAAGCCGAGGATGGAGTCCCGGTAGCCCAGGGAGGACTGCCAGTTGTTGCGCATCCGGGGCTCGCGCCAGACCTCCTCGACCTCGAAGCCGTCGCCCTGGCGAAGGACCCGGAGCAGGAGCGCGCCGATGTCGTTGGCCGAGGAGAAAAAGAGGCGGTCGGGGGGCAGGAGCACCGGCTGAGAAACGTTGTACCGGGCCCAGGGATGGCGCCACAGAGGTTCGCCGGATGGGCTCACCGAAACGATCTCGTGACTCATGGCGACCACGATCTGGCGCTGCCCGGCGAGTGTCATGGCCACCGGCGTGGTGTAGGAAGTCAGGTGGTCGTAGCGGCGCCAGAGGGTTTCTCCGGTGCGCTTGTCGAGCGCTACCAGCGACTTGCCGTCGCCGGCGCCGGTGTAGACGATCAGCAGGTTCCCTTCGATCAGCGGTGAGCTGCAGTAACCCCAGTAGGGCCCGAGCGGCACGGCTCCGGTCGGCGCGCCTTCGTCGAACTGAACCGGGCGGTTGGGGGTGCCGAACCTCGCTTCCAGGTCGACCTTGAAGAGCACCTCGCCGTCGGCGGCCCGCACCGCGAACAGGCCACCACCGGATGCCAGGGAATAGACGACTTCACCTTCGACCACCGGAGTGGCGCGGGGGCCGTTGCCCCAGTGGTCGACGAACTTCTCGCCGACTTCCAGTCGCCAGAGCTCCGAGCCGTCAGCGACTCGGAAGCCGCCGGCCACCTCTTTGCCGTCAACGGACCAGAGCGTGAACAGGCGCTCGCCGACCACCGAGATGCCGGCGAAGCCCTCGCCCAGGGGTCGCCGCCAGAGGACCTCCGGACCACCCTCGGGCCAGCTGCGTAGCAAGCCCGCCTGGTCAGAGATCCCTGTGCCGTCCGGACCACGAAACTGTGGCCAATCCTCACCGTGACCGTGTGACGGTGCCAGCAGGCACGCCGCCAGAGCGAGCCATCTCCAACGGACCCGTCGTCGACTGATCTCTCTCATCCGTTCCCCCCTGGTGGCATGGCCGTCGACCCGCCGCGTGGAATCGGCAGCGCCTGCAGTCCCGGGCCCGGCCCCTCTGTGGCGACAGTGCTCCTGAGCATCCCATTCCGGGTGTCGGGATGCCACGATGATCCCACATCCAGACGCCGGATGTCACGGCTCGCCAGCGGATTCCGTCGAGGTATACTGGTATCGTTCCCGCACGCCGAACTTCGCGGGAGCTCCGAAGATGGTCTCGAACGACTTCCATGACTGCCGCCTGGGTGCCTTCTCGTGCCCGCCGCGCACCGCCTGCCTGCCTCGGACCTCGGTCCGGCGGGCACCGCGCAACGCGCGCCCGGATCTCTTCTCGCCGGACTGACGCCCGCCTCGCCTCTCCCGGTCCGGCCTCGAATTCGATCCCTCCGCCCGCGTCGCCCCGCTGAGGGCGCCCGCGACGGCCCCACATGATTCGTAAGGAGATCCTTCATGACGACCATGACCCGCACCCCGTTCGCCGTCGATCCCGGTTCGATCCACGAAACGCTGAAGCAGCACATCCTGGTCGACGGGTTTCACGTCGCCATCGATCTCGAGAAGTCTCACGGCTCCTGGATTCACGACGCGGTGTCGAACCGTGACATCCTGGATTGCTATTCGTACTTCGCCACCCTGCCGATCGGTCACAACCATCCGAGCCTGTTCGCGGACAAGGAGTTCATGGCCGCCCTCACCCGGGCGGCGATCGCCAACCCGGCCAACTCCGACATCTACTCCGCGGAGTTCGCGTCTTTCGTTCAGACCTTCGCCGAGCTCGCCAAGCCCGAGGAGTTCGACTACCTGTTCTTCGTCGCCGGCGGCGCGCTGGCGGTGGAGAACGCGCTCAAGACCGCCTTCGACTGGAAGCGCCAGAAGAACCGTGCCGAGCGCGGCATCGAGCGCGGTAGCCAGGTGATCCACTTCCGCGAGGCCTTCCACGGCCGCAGCGGCTACACCCTGTCGGTCACCAACACCGACAGCCTGAAGACCGCGGATTTTCCGCTCTTCGACTGGCCGCGGATTCTCAATCCCAAGCTCGAGTTCCCGATCACCCCGGAGGTCGAGGCCCGCACCGGTGAGCTCGAGTGCCAGGCGGTGGGGGAGATCGAGCGCGCCTTCGCCGAGAATCCGCACGACATCGCGGCCATCCTGATCGAGCCGATTCAGGGCGAAGGCGGCGACAACCACTTCCGTCCCGAGCTCTTTCGCGAGCTGCGCCGGCTGGCCGACGAGCACGAGGCCCTGCTGATCTTCGACGAGGTGCAGACCGGCTTCGGCCTGACCGGCAAGATGTGGGCCTGGCAGCACTTCGGCGTGGCGCCGGACATCGTCGCTTTCGGCAAGAAGACCCAGGTGTGCGGCATCATGGTTTCGGACCGCGTCGACGAGGTGGCCGGCAACGTCTTCCACCAGTCGAGCCGCATCAACTCCACATGGGGCGGCAACCTGGTGGACATGGTGCGCTGCGAGAAGTACCTGCGGGTGATCGAGGAGGACGGCCTGGTGGAGAACGCCGCGCGCATGGGCGAGCGCTTGCTCGCCGGTCTGGTCGGGCTCACGGAGCGCCACTCCATGGCGTCGGGTGCCCGCGGCCAGGGGTTGTTCACCGCCTTCAACCTGGCATCCGGCGAGAAGCGCGACCGTTTGCGACAGATGATGTGGGACCGTGGCCTGGCGACGCTGTCCTCGGGACCGAAATCGA
>JAAELT010000694.1 GCA_024226315.1 bacterium
CCCGATCGAGCGTATCGACGCCAGGGGACAGGTCTCTACCTTCGCCTACGACGCTCTGAATCGGGAGACCCTCCGCGAGTATCGCGAGACCGAGGCGACGACGGACTTCGCGCAGGCCGTGGCGTCGACCTGGGACCGCAGCAACAACCTGCTCGCCACCGTCGAGTCGTTGCGCGGCGCCCCCAACGCCGTCACCAGCCGCACGTACGACGACTTCGACCGCCTGGAGTCGATCACCGACCGGTGGGGCAACGCCCTGGCCTACGCCTACGACGCCAACGGCAACCGCACCCGCCTCACCGATCCCAACGGCAAGATCACCAGCTATTCCTACGACGCGCTCAACCGCGTCGCCAGCGTGCTGGTTCCGAGTGGCGGCGTGACCGAGTACGAGTACTTCGCCAACAGCCGCCCGAAGAAGGTCATCTACCCCAACGGCACCACCGCCGAGAACACCTGGGATGCCGCCAACCGTGCCGCCACGATCGACAACCGCCACTTCGGCGGCGCGGTGTCGACCTTCTCCTACGGCTACGACCTGAACGGCAACCGTATCGAGCAGGTCGAGAGCCACGGCGGCCAACCCGCCGAGACCACCACCTACGCCTACGACACCGCCGACCGTCTGCTCGAGGTCACCTACCCGGACAAGATCACCACCTACACCTACGACGACGCCGGCAACCGCCTGAGCGAGACAGACACCGACCCAGCCGGCGACACCACCCTTCGCGACCGCACCTACACCTACAACGACCGCAACCAGATCACCGCCGTCACCGACCTGCTGGATGCGTCCGCCAGCGTTACCTACGGCTACGACGCCAACGGCAACCAGGTCTCCCGCGCCACCGGCGGCGGCGAGGTCACCGATCTGACCTACGACGTCCGCGACCGCCTCACCACCGTCACCAAAGACGCCGTCACCCTCGGCACCTACGGCTACGACCACCAGGGGCTGCGCGTCAGCAAGCAAACCGCCGCGTCCGGCCTCGAGCGTTACGTCTACGACGATCAAAGCGTGCTGCTGCGCACCAGCGACACCGGCCGCGCCACCAAGTACGACTACGGCCCCTTCCGCCTGCTCTCCGTCGACGACACCACCGACGGCCGCGCCTACTACCTCTTCGACGCCCTCGGCTCCATCAGCGACCTCACCGACCCGCAAGGCGTCGTCCTCGCCCGCTACCTCTGGGACGCCTGGGGCAACAAGCGGGAGAGCATCGAGACCGGCGCCAACCCCTTCGGCTTCACCGGCCACGAGCACGACGCCGAGTCGGGCCTGATCTACGCCAAGGCACGGTTCTATGACCCCGAGATCGGCATCTTCCTGAGCGAAGACCCCGTCGCCGGCGATCCGTCCAACCCCCCGAGCCTGCACCGGTATCTGTACGCATACCAGAATCCGACAGTGTATGTGGACCCGGACGGCAGAATCACGTTTCTTCGCGAGCTCGCGGATGCCATCGCGCAGGGAGATGAGATCACCGATGAGTTCCTGGATTCTTACGGGCGGTGGATCTTCGAGGATTACCCGATCCTCTTATCATGGCTAAGGGGTGCAATTAACGAGGATACGATAATATCGATGGATCCCGCCAGGGATCTGAAGTCTGGCGTATTTAGGGGTATTGTCCGCGGTTTGATACTCACAGGCGAAGAAGGTGTGCGGGCACTGAACGCTATCGTGAACCTGCAGCTTCTTATTGCTGATTCCGAGAGTGAACTAGGTCGACAGGCCAAAGCGGAATTTGATGAGACTGTAGAACTCGTATGGTCTGCCCTGGACTTTGCTGTAGAGAATCCGGACAAAGTTGGAGTTCAACTCGGGAAAGCGGGACTCGAGAATCTCCAGCAGAACATTGCGGCCGTTAGGGGAGATCCCGCAGCACTTGAAGAAGTAATAGCCGAGAATACGCCTATTCTGATTTCAATTCTGAGCGGCGCCAGCGCTCGCGGATTTTGGCGAAACGTTTCAAGGAAGGTCGTTGAAGAGGTAGGTGAGAGTACAGGGGTGTCACGGCTGCGTAGCCTCCTGCCAGAGCGGAGTGGTAGTGCCGAGGTCTCGCCGAGTGCGTTGCCACCGCCCCTTCTTCCGGAGTTTTCGAGGACGACGATCGACAATGTCTTGGCAAGTAGCCGCCTAGCGAAAGGTAAGACAACGCGTGGGGCATCACTGCTTCAGAAGCGTATTGCGGACGGTTCATTCGCAGACATCAAGCCGACACAGGCTAATGCGGAGCAGATCATCAGTGACGTCCTCGAAAGTCCTCTGAGGGTCCAGCAGCCAGGCCGCTTCGGTCAGTTCGATGTCGTCGGACGTAGTTTTGGGCAGGAAATTGGTATCAGGATCAATACTCAAACCGGGAGGGTCATTGGTTTCCGTAGACCAGACTTCTGACTCCAGCCCGCGGCCTGCACGTGGATCAACGTTGCTACGGTCCGCGGTCGGGAGGCGATTGACAGGGCTTCGGCGATATGTCCTGGGTCTTGGCTGGTCCAATGACGAGCGAGGGCATGGTGTGACAGAGTTGGCGTTCGACCAACTACTCCTGATTGTGAGACCAGGGCCGAATGAGGACTATATCGTCATCGAACAGGGGGCTCCAAAGGACCTCGACCCGCAATACTGGACGCCAGTAGAGGCTCACCAGAGTTCGTCCTTGTCACGTTTCCTTGGTGCGAGGCTTGATTCGATAGAACTCTTTACAGATGGCCAGGATGACGTTGGGCTGCTTTTTCACTTCGAAGGAGGTGAGAGCTTCTCGATTGTCCTGTGCGATACGGATTTGCTGTTTGCTGAGGGTCTTGAACCGTTCCGTTTTTCCCTCGAAGAGATTGCGCTGCAGCTGCGCGAGTGCATCTGCTAGACTGTCCCGTCCGCCGTGTCCATAGGCGAATTGCCCTGGCCAAGGCGCGATTCGGACGGAGCCGGCTCGGTTTCTGCTGTCCCGTCCGGGGTGTCCGCAGGCGGTGTCCAGTCCGCCGTGTCCGCAGGCGGCTTGGTGTCCCGTCCGCGGTGTCCGCAGGCGTATTGGCCGAATCACGGCTCGATTTGGACGAAATCGGCTCGTTTCCTCCCGCTTGACCGCCCCTTGAGACGGAGATTTCCCTTCTTTCGCCTTGATTGAGCTGCCAATCCTCGCTCAAACGACGTTTGTCGGCGCTGACCTTGCGGACAGCGCTTCGAATCCGACATGTGCGAGGCGCTCAGCTATGTCGGGAAGTAGGAGCCGGTAAGCACTCCCTCCCAGGCCGAAAAGTACCGCGCCTTTTTCCGAGGTTTGTCCTGTCGATTCCACGCCATCGCCGGGGTCCGCCCGTCGAGGTGCTGATGCGTGCGCGCGTGGTTGTACCAGAACCGGAAGGCGGCCAGATCGCTTTGGAGACCGGCGCCGTCGGACAGCGGCCCGCGCGTCCGTAGGCGCTCTTTGAGAGTGCCGAAGAAACGCTCGATGCGACCGTTTTGCCAAGGCGCCCCGGGCAGTGTGAGCTGATGCTTGATCCCCAGCAGGAACAGCGCGCCTCGAAAGACGACCGAGGTGAAGACCGCCTCGTTGTCAGTCCGCAGGATCTTCGGTTTCCCGAATCGCTCGATGGCGTCGATGATCTCCCGAATCAGCGCAATCGACGCCTTTGTCCGCATCTGCTGGAGACGCAGGCAGGCACGGGTGCCGTGGTCGATGAGTCCGAGCACGGTCCGGGGATGGCGATCGGCTTCGCCGGTCACGAAAGTCAGATCAGTAGCCCAGATGAGGTTCCTTGGAAGCTGCCGTGGTTGGCGGTGCTTCAACTCTCGGCGACGGCGGACGACATCGAGCCGGTGACGGCGGACGACGTCGGCAACGAAGGACTTCCCGACCGTCATCCTCCTGCGGGAGTGGAGGTGGTTGAAAACGGCGGCGATCGCCCTGCAACCATGGTCGGGCATCAGCGCTTTGAGACGGATCACTTCGTCGCGGACCCAGCGGGGTTTGGGCGGCTGGAATCCGCGGCGAGTCTCGCCGCCGCCGGCTCGAGGCCGCTGTTGCCAGGAGCGCCTCCGTGCCGG
>JAAELT010000695.1 GCA_024226315.1 bacterium
GCCTTGTGCCACCATGTCTTCACCCCGTTGGTGATCGGTCGTTGTCAGCAACTCGACCTTAACCCCTGTCGTTGCAGGGCGCTAACGGGGTTCTTACTTTTCTTGGTGGTGGATCAGGGGAGATAGACGATGACGTGCGGCCGGCCGGGCGGGGCGGCCTCGGTCGCCGGCACCGGGGCGTCGGTTGGCGTCGGTCGTGAGCGCAGCTCGGGCGCACGAACCAGCACTCCACTCGGGTCTCCCGAGCCCGATCGGGCCGGGAGTGCCGTCAGCCTGATCTCGACCAGGCTGACGGGCGGGTTGCCGAGGTCGATCGCGGTCGGCCCGGAGGGCACCTCGATCACCCATTCTGATCCCTCGACGCCGCCGTCGACGCGGACGCTGACCCGCAGCCTGCGTCCGCGGCCGCCACGTTCGAGACCGTCGATCAACAGGTAGCCAGGGCCGTCCAGCCGAAAGTACGTGCGCATCTCGGAGCCCGCTGGCACGAACAGTCCTTCGGCGCCAGCCACGAGCGTCAGCTCGTCCCGCTCGGTGCCGAAGCGCAGGAAGTCCCAGGCCACGGCCAGCTGTCGAGAGTCGGCCGAGCCCGGGATCACCCGGCTCGGGCTGCCATGGTAGGAGTAGAGGAAACGTAGCCGGTTGCGGCCCCGGGCCAGGTCCTCCGCGGGCAGGGTAAACCGGATCTCGGTCATCTTGCCTTCGAGCCGTAGATCCCGGATCCGCCGACCGTTGACCTCGACGGTCACCGTCTGCCGCTGCGCGTCCTGCCAGCGGAACGCGCGGCAGCGGCCGACGACCTTCAGGTTGCGAGGCTCGAGCACCGTGAATTCGACGAGCGATGAAACGCCGAGGCCCCAGGCGAAGGTCGTGGCGTCGAGCCCGTCGATCTCGTCGGCGCCCCAGCCCTCGAGCAGGTGACGGCGGCTGCCGGCATCGCCGAAATCGATCCGGTGGGTCTCGCGATGAATCTCCGCCAGCGGCAGCTCGGCTGCCAGGTCGCGCGCCTCGGAGTAGACGGCGGGGTCGACGCTCGGCGCCGGAGCGGAGCGATCACAGGCAGCCGCGCCCGCCAGTAGGACGATCAGGCTCGCCGCCGCGGAGCGCCGGCGCATCGGGAGTGGGCTCGGCGGCCGGCCGCGATCAAGCATGGAGGCGGCGTTCGTAATCCCGCAGCCGAACCGGCTTCCGGCGCGCTCCCCAGTCGCCGGGCGCGGCATCGAAGCGCCCCGCGCACCTCTCTCCGCAGCCCGCGCAGGCCCCGTCACCGGTCAGGTTCCAATCGCCGAGTACGTACCAGTCGCGGCCGATCAGCAGCTCGCCGCAGCCGTGGCAGTAGGTGCTGCCGCCGCCTTTGTCGTGGACGTTGCCGGTGTAGGCGTAACGGACGCCGTTGCCCAGCGCGATTCGTCGCGCGCGCGTCAGGGTCGCGGGCGGCGTGCGCGGCTTGTCCAACATCTTGTAATCGGGGTGGAAGGCGGTGAAATGCATGGGCACATCGGGGCCGAGGTGGTCGACCACCCATCTGGTCATGGCGTCGAGCTCGCCGTCTGAGTCGTTCTCGCCCGGGATCAGCAGGGTGGTGATCTCGAGCCACACCTCGGTCTCGAGTTTCAGGTACTCCAGGGTCTCGAGCACCGGTGCCAGGCTAGCGCCGCAGACCGTGCGGTAGAAGCGCTCGGTGAACGCCTTCAGGTCGACGTTGGCGGCGTCCATGTGGCGATAGAGCTCGCGCCGCGGCTCCGGGCAGATCTCGCCGGCGGTCACCGCCACCGCGTGGACGCCACGCTCACGGCAGGCACGGGCGACGTCGACCGCGTACTCCAGGAAGATCACCGGGTCGTTGTAGGTGAAGGCGACGCTGCGGCAGTTGAGCGATTCGGCGGCGCGCGCCAGGGTCTCGGGGGTCGCCTCGTCGGCCAGGGTGTCGATCTCCCGCGACTTGGAGATGTCCCAGTTCTGGCAGAACTTGCAGGCCAGGTTGCAGCCCGCGGTGCCGAAGGAGAGGATCGGCGTGCCTGGGAGAAAGTGGTTGAGCGGTTTTTTCTCGATTGGGTCGATGCAGAAGCCCGACGAGCGTCCGTAGGTGGTGAGCACGATCTCGCCATCGAGGCATCCGCGGACGAAGCACAGCCCCCGCTGGCCCTCGCGCAGCTTGCAGAAGCGCGGGCACAGGTCACACTGAACGCGGCCGTTGTCCAGAACGTGCCAATACTTGGTGGGGTGGGTCGCCGCCTCGATCGCTAGGTCCATGTGCGGGTCCTCTATCTCCGCTCGAACGTCAAGGATACCGTACTCGCATCTGCGCAGGGCTCAAGAGAAAAGCCCGCGGAGCGGTTTCACCGCCTCGCGGGCCATCGGTAACACAACCTGCTTGCCGAAACGGTTCACGGTCGAACCGTGAACCGGCCGGCGGACCGGGTGCCTACGGGGTAGTAGGCGGTTCCTCGGCCCCCGCCGAGGAGCTCGCCGTCATCGAGTGCCCGACGACAGCGACGAAAAATCGAAATGAGTATACACCGGAACGAGTTTTCTTTCAGCCCTCGGCGTCTTCGTGGGGCGGCGCGCTCTATTGCCCGGTTTCGCGTTGGTGGTCGTCGCTCCTCGAGCGAGGGCTTCCGTCACCGCGTCGCCGACATCGTCGAGCTCACCGGGACGGATGCCGGCACGTTGGTGCTCGCGAGCACTGCGCGCTCGGGTGCGCAGGTCCGCGAAACGCAGCGCCGTCGAGGCATCGCGTCATGAGATCGTCGGGCGGCTGACCAGTACAGTTGAACAGTATCACTTTGGTCGATTCGTCACGCCTCATCCAGACGCGCCGGTGGTAGACTTGGCGAGCGGACCGGATTGGATGAAGATCAATCGGAGGTGACTTGTGAATTTCTCGAGGTGGCCGAATCTGACAAGGAATGCTCGCGCGAAGAGACCACCGGAGTCGAAGGGATGAACGAACGAAACGAAGATTCGCGGCCCCTCTTCGACCTGCCGCCGAAGCGCCAGCCGCCCCCACGCAAGGCGCCGATCAACATCCAGGACAGCTTCCTCTTCGGAAGCCTCAAGGAGGCCCGTGTCCTGGCCATCTCGCTCGTGACCGGCAAGGCGATCAAAGGGCAGATCAAACGCTTCGACCGATACGCCATCGTGGTCGAGAGCGACTCCCAGGAGATCCTGATCTACAAACACGCCATCGTGGCGATCACCGAGGTGCCTTCGGATCACGGCCCGCCGTGACCCATGGCAGGTGAGGGGCTTGGCCTACGACCTCGGCGAGGGCGTGCGGCCGATCATCGTGGTACCCCCAACGGGATTCGAACCCGTGTCGCCAGCTTGAAAGGCTGGTGTCCTAACCTGGCTAGACGATGGGGGCTTGGAGTCTGGAGGCATCGCGGGGTCGCGATGCGCGTGGCCAGCGCGGGGCAGAGGTTAGCACAACCGCCCGGTCCGCTGGAACCTGATGTGCAGGCCACGTCAGGCCGACGAGGGCGATCAATTCAATTGTAGGGAAAGAGGGTTTCGAGGGCCGGGGAATGCGAGAGAGAGGGGGGATCGTGTCCGGTCGAGTAAGCAGGTTGCAGACCCCGGCCAAGAAGAATGTTAGCAGGCCGCCTCTGGAGTCGGTGCCCATTCTGTTTGATCGTTTTCTCTGAAGTGTCGTCAAAAGTACCGTTTCGGAGATATGCAGGTATCGTCAAAAAGAAATATTCTCCCGTAGCTTGTAGCGTGCCGGGCCTTTGGTGAGGCCCTCAGCGCACCTTGACGACCACCATCGTGATGTCGTCGGTCTGCTCTCCGTCGCCCTTGAAATTCCACACGTCGCCGAGCAGTGTGTCGCGGATCTCCCTGGCGCTGCGGTCGTGCGCTGTCGCTCGCAGACGGTGGATCAACCGCTCGTTACCGTAGAGCTGCTGCCGGCCGTCGAGGGTCTCGGCGATACCGTCGGTGTAGAAGAGGAAGATGTCACCCGAGCGGAACGGCACGGTCTTCTCGCCCAGATCGTTGCCCAGGGCGGTGCCTAGAGGCAGGGCCGGGATGCCGATCTCCTCGACCTCGTGGGTGTCGACGATGTAGCGCAGGAGCGGCGGATGGCCGGCCGAGGACAGGGTCAGCTCCTTGCGGTCGTCGTCGAGCACGGCGTAGAGCATGGTCACGAAGAGCCGCGTGCCGGTGGTCTGCCGCACCATGCGATCCAGCTTGCTGAGGATCTCCCGCGGCGACAAGGGGGATTCCTGCAGCAGGTACAGGCAGCTGCGGATGCCGGTGAGCAGCAGGCCGCTGGCCACGCCGTGACCGGCGACGTCGGCGATGACGATCGTCTGCCGGGACTCCGAGACCTCGAAGTAGTCGTAGTAGTCGCCACCCACCTCGCTGGCTGGAATCGAGATGCCCGCGACGTCGAGCCAGGGGATCTTCGGATCGCGACGCGGCAGCATGCTGAGCTGGATCTTGCGGGCGTCGTCGAGCTCCTCGCGCATGCGACTGCGCTCGCGGTGACGACGGGATTCGCGGCGCCAGATGTCCAGGAACTGGCTTTGGAGCTTGGCCGTCAGGCGCCCGACCCACCTGAGGACCGCGATCGAGATCGCCGACAGGATCACGAGCTGCCAGACGTCGACCGCTCGATCGGTCAGGCCGGTGGTCAACAGATGCCGGCCGCTCGAAGCCAGCCACAGGGCGCCTACGGGCATCGCAGCCTGGCGCACTGGTACGCGAAAGAAGAAAAGGAAGCCGGGCAGAAAGTAGTCCTGGGGTTGAAAGACGGCCGCCAGATCGGGATCAAAGACCCGCAGCAATAGGAGCTGGACCGTGAGATAACCCAGGAAGATCGGCCGAAAATGCCGCCTCATCAACGGACGGTCGCGGACGTAGAGCAGCCAGCGAACGAGGATCAGGGTCAGCACAGAGCGGACCGCCTGCAGTGGCTCGCCCTCCCCGATCCAGATCATCGCCTCGAGCACCGCCCAGAGCGCAAAGAGCTTCAGCAGCCGGTAGAGCACCCGGGCGTTGCGCGAGTCGATGGAGACACGTCGCGCATCCCCCTGGGAAAGGAGGATGAGCTCGTCCATCGACCTCTGGCGCCAAGCGTCGGCCACACGCTGGATGGTAGCTCAGTCGGCTGACGGGAGAAACTGCTGCCGCCGGTAACCAGCGGGCCGGCCGTTGCGGTCGCGGCCCGATCCGGTAGCTCCTCGCCGCTTCACCTGATGGTGGCGGTTTTCGAAAGGCCCCTTCCCTTGACACCACGGGGCTTGTGTGGTCGATTACGGCCATGGCTTGGATTCAAACTGTCGACCCCTTGGCCGCCGAAGGTCTGCTGAAGCGGCTCTACGCCTCCGCCGTGAGGCGCGCCGGCAAGGTCTTCAACGTCATTCGCCTGCAGAGTCCGCGGCCGAAGGTCCTGAGAGCCTCGACCCAGCTCTATCTCGAAGTCATGCACTCCGACAGCAGCCCGCTGTCGCGGGCGCAGCGCGAGATGATCGCCACCGCGGTCTCGAGTACCAACTCGTGCCATTACTGAATCGAGGCCCACGGCGAGGACCTCCGTGCCGAGGTTCAGGATCTCGAGGATGCGGGCGAGCTAGTGGTCGCGGTGAAGGAAGACTATCGGCGTGCCGACCTGTCACCTGCCGATCGACGGATGCTGGACTTCGCCGTGCGATTGACCCGAGATCCGTCCGGGATGAGCAAAAACGACGTCGATTCTCTACGTGAGGTAGGATTCGGTGACGTCGCGATACACGACATCGTCCAGGTGACGGCATTGTTCAACTATTACAATCGCCTGGCCGACGGACTGGGTATCGATCCGGAGGAACCCTCCTAGAGATGTCGGCAGTTTTCTGATTTCGAATTATGCCTCAGGAACCGACATCGGACTCACCGATCGAGCTGCGGTTCGAGAAGTTCTCCTCTTTCGTCGAGGGTTACGCCTCGTATCTCTCGCTCGGCGGCATGTTCCTCGGCACCGACGACCTGCGGCCGGTTGGCTCGACCGTCGGCTTCGAGGTCGGCCTGATCGACGGGTTCCGTCTCGTCCAGGGAGTGGGCGAAGTCGTCTGGGTGCGGCTCGAGGACGAGGGACCGAACAATCCGGTGGGGATGGGGGTGCGTTTCCAGGCGCTCGACGACAAAGGCCGCGAGCTCATCCTCAAGGTCATCGAGGAACGGGTCAAGAGCGGCGGCAAACCGTTCGACGTCGAGGCCATCCCGTCGGGGGCGGTGAGCGGTCGCGACGCCGCGCCGGAGCCGGAGCCGGAAGCCGGGTTCGAGGATGCTACAATTCTCACCTCGGCGCCCATCTTCCCGGAACCCGAGCCCGAGGATCCGACGATCTTCACCTCGGCGCCCGTGGACCCAGAGCTCGAGGCGGAGCCTGAGCCGCCGGTGGCCGATCCCTTCGATCTCGAGCCGGCCACCCCCGTGCCGGTCGAGCAGGAGGCCTTCGCTCCCGCGCCGCCCGCGGCCGAGCCGGGAGCCTCGCCGCCGACATCGACGCAAGCCGAGGCGTCCGAGGAGGACGCTCTCGGTGTGGGTCGGAAGATTCTGGGCGAAGACGGGTTCACGCTGCTCGACGCCGATGCCACTTCGCCGTCGTTGAGCACGGCTCCTGGAGCCAAGAAGTTCGAGGAGCTCGAGTTCGACGCTCCCTGGGGCGCGACGCTTCCCGAGCTGCCGGAAGAGGTTCTCGAGGAGGACCCGGACAAAGCTGCTCCCCTGTCCGAGGCCGAGCCGCCGACGATGGACCTGCCGGCGGTCGGTGCGCTGGAGAGCCCATCACCGCCAGATCCGGAACCTGCACAGTCCGAGTCCGTGGTCGAGCCGGTCCTGCCCGAGCCCACGCCTGCCGCGCCTGTCCCTGCCGTGCCCACGCTCGAAGCGCCTCGGGACGAGCCCCGAGGGGAGGCTCTGGACGATTCCTTTCTGGCAGCGGTCGAGGCGGCGAACGAGATCAAGGTCGCGCCCGAGCCCGCTGTCGCGGATGCGCCTGACTTCGACGAGATCGACTTCGAGGTCTCGGCGGGAGACGAGGCAGAGCTGCTGTCGGGATTCGCGGGCCCCGAACAAGAGGACGGCGCCTTGGCTGGGGCGTTCGAGCTCGAGGAGGCCGTGCCGTTCGCGGAGGCGACGGTGCAGGATGACGAGGATCTGACGGTCGTGAGCGGCCAGGCCGGCGCGACATCGCTTGCGGTGGATGAGGATCCGACCATCCTGAGCGGCCCGACCCCGGCTCCTCCCGACATCGGCGCGCCGCCGGCGGAGCTCCTCGATTCCGGTGTTCCGTTCGAAGACGGTGCTCCGTTCGAAGACGGTGCTCCATTCGAAGATTCCCCATTCGAGGGTGTCCAGCCCGAAGACGGTGCTCCATTCGAAGACGGTGTCCAGCCCGAAGACGGTGCTCCATTCGAGGCAACGGAGATTCCGGAGGAGGTCCAGGACTACGAAGACGATCTGTTCGCGGAAGAGCCCCGTTCGGGAGCGGGGTCTCTGATCCGTCGCGCGTTCGGGGGCTCCAAAGGGTTGCTGGCCGTGACCGCCTTGCTGCTGGTGCTCGCGGGCGCCGCCTATTTTCTGCGCGAGCCCCTCCGCGACCTCCTGGGCCTCGGGCCGTCGCCTGGGCCGACCGCTGTTGGGATGAGGCCGGCGCCACCGCCGGCGGCTGATCCGGGCACCGAGGTGACCTCGACTGAGCCGGTGGATGTCGTACAGCCGGTGGCGCTCGAGGGTATCGACGTGGTGGAGGATCCCTCTTCGGCGGACCCGTCGCCGGCAGACCCTTCGTCAGCGGACCCGTTGCCGGCAGACCTGGCACCGGCGGCCGATCCCGCGGTTCCGCCGCCGGTCCAGCCTGCTGACCAGCGATCGTCAGTGGCCGCGACCGGGGTGGCAGCTTCGCCGGCGACCCGCATCGACCGGATCACCTGGCAGCGCAGCGATGCCGGTACCCTGATCACCCTCAGCCTGGACGGCCGACTCGCCGACGACCGCTATTCTCACGCGACTCTGTCCTACGCTCCAGAGCGCGAGATGGTCAAGATCATCGGCATGGCCCAGCCCTACGTCAGCGGAAGGATCGAGGTCGGTTCACCGGAAGTGCAACAGATCCGAACCGGGTTCCACGACGAGTCGACGGGCAACACGATCCACGTGGTGATCGATTATCCCGGGTCTGGCCCACGAGTCGCTTCGGTGCAGAACCGGGGCGATCGGCTCGAGATCCTGGTCTCGGCGCCTTGAGGGCCCGCGGACCGGGTTTTGCTTGGGCTTCGCCCGCCGATGCCTGTCTGTTCGACTCCCGCGCGGTCGATCGCACGACCATGGGTCTCGGCGTCGCAGAGATCGTTGTTTTATTGCTTATGAAAAGGAATTTAGTTTGTTAAATAGAGAGCAGAATGAGCGGAGAAATATGCGACATCGGCTCTTGAAAACTCTGTACGAATCAGTAGAATCACAAATATCATGGTAATCGTTCAAGCAGAGATCGACCGTGTCCTGACCTTGCTGCGGAACAAGATCCGAGAGCGGGGTTTTACGCAGCTGGAGGTGCAGGAAGCGTTGTCCTGGGGGCGCAGCTACATCAGCCAGCTTCTGACCAAACAAAAGTCGCTCCGCGTCGAGCAGGTGCTGCTCATTTTGAACGTCATCGGCGTCGATCCCGCGGAGTTCTACAGCGAGCTCTATCACCTGCCTCATGCGGAGAGAATGCGGGGTGGTGACGACTTCGCCGACTCCCGCTACCGCGCGATGCCCTACGGTGCCAGCACCGTTGCAGAGGTGTCGGAGGGCATGCCCGGCGAGTTCTCGCGCAGCTTCCAGGAGCTCAGATCCCTGCTGCGCGGTCTGGTCAGGTTGTTGGTGGACAAGAACCTCATCAACGTCGACGAGCTAACCTCGGCAGTCAAGGCCTGCGAGACCGGGCCGATGATCGACGACCTCGATCCGGGCAAGGGTCCGCTGAACTGACGGCCCGGCTCGTAGTCATGCTTCTCGCCACGTCACCCACAGCGCGGTGAAGGCGGCGAGAGGCAGCACGGTACCGACCACGAGCAGGCCAGCGAGCCATCGCCATCCAGTTGGCGACGAAGCCATGTCCAGGACCGGCTCGAGCAGGAGCGCGGCCTGGAAGGTGATAAACAGGGCGGTCAGGAGTCCGACCAGGCCGGCGCCTGTCCACTGCATCCATCGGGCCGGCCGCGTGACCTGCCGGCTCAGCGATTCCTGCTCGACCAGGTCGCGGATAATCTGCGCTCGCCACCAGATCTGACTGGCGGAGGGGAGTCTGTCGGCGCCCGTCTCACGACGCGCGGCGGCGCGCAGCCAGGTTGCCATTTCCAAGGCCTCGGAGCAGGAAGGGCAGGAGCGGAGGTGCGCCGCCATATCGGCGTCGCCGCCCGGTGTGAAGCCGGGCCGGCGCATGGTGTCCTGGGTCTCGTCGCAGGCTGCGTTCTTCATTCTCTCGCCCTCACGTGGATGTTTCGACGGCGTGGACGCCGGCCGGCTCGGGCCCGAGGCCGTGGCGGGCCAGCAGGGTCGCCAGGCGTTTGCGGGCGCGTGACAGCAGCACCTTGATGCTGGCCGGCTTCAGGTCGAGGATCGCTGCAATCTCGCGATGCCGGTAGCCTTCGACGTAGGCCAGCCAGAGGAGAGATCTCTCCCGGGACTTGAGCTGGCCGAAGACCAGCTCGACGTCGAGCTTCGAGGCCGCACTGGGACTGCCGGCATCGACCGCGCTCGGCCATCGCCAGGCGAGTCCGGTGCTCTTGCCATCCGGCCGCGGGTGCAGCAGTTGATCCAGCCAGTTGCGCTCGCGTCGCGCGCTCCGCCAACGATCGTGGACGAGATTGGTGGCGATCCGGAACAGGTATGCAGACCGGCCGCGGTCGTCCGTGACCGGTGACGGGCGCCCCAGGTAGCGCAGGTAGCTCTCCTGGAGCACATCGTCGGCCACCGACGGATCGCCGGTGAGGCGGCGGAGATAGCCCCAGAGGCGCCGCGACGTCTCGGCATAGAATCGCTCGAAGCCGTCCTCGGTGTGCTCGGGGCCCGGCCCGGCGACCTCCTGCCGATCGGTGCTCCGGTCGCGCGTGTCCACCATGCTCCAGCTCGCTACCGCGATGCTCCACATTTTCGTTCTGGAACAGAACAGCTCTGATCAGGCCAAGTCTACCGCCGGGTCCGCGGCATCCGCCGCCTCGGGCGGCAGCAGGTTCAGTTTCCTCGCCAGGCGGATCGACAGCATCGACGCGGCGAAGATGCCGAAGGCGATCGCGAGCACCATGACCGCGGCCACCATGTACTCGGTGCGCAGATCCTGGGCGTCGAGCGCCGAGAGCAGCAGGAAAGCGGAGCCGAGGAAGATCAGAATGGTGGCGACCGCGATGCCGCTGATGACGACTCGGGACGGATTGTCGGCTTTGACCGCGAACAGGCCGAGGAACTGCCTGCCGCGCTCGGTCGCCAGGAATTCCCCGAGCTCCTGGCCCGATCCGAAGCGGTCGAGGATTCGCAAACGCTCCTCCGAGCGCCGCTGCAGGGTCTTCTGCCGGTAACTGACGGCGATGGCGATGATGAAGGCGACGAAGGCGATTTGGGTGACGACGATGACGACGATCCACCAGTCCATGCTGGGCTCCTTTCGATCGATTGTTGGTCGCGGCGGCGGCCGCGCTGTCGTTCGAGATCCGTTGGATCTCGTGAACAGGACGATCGCCGGTGTCCCTTGGTTAACAGCACCGGATCTGGAGGTCAGACGATCGGCGTGAAGATCCGCATCATCGCCTCCCTGAGCTGCTCGGCCAGCAACTTGCGATCGTCGGCGTGGATCGGCTGCTCGCCGAACCTGAGCGTCGCTTCGAACGAGGGCAGGCTCAGCAGCCGTAGGAGGTGGATCATGAACGGGGTGTCGTCCCACCAGCAAACAGTCTGTCGCGCGGTCGGCTGGCCCTCGGTGCGGTAGCTCACGGTCGCGTAGAGGACCCCCTGCCCTTCTTCCGCGGCAAGTTGGAGCAGGGCTGGCTTGAGGCGCAGGATGTCTTCACCGTTGCCGGTCGTGCCCTCGGGAAAGATTGCGACTCCCAGGCCCCGGGTCAGGCAGTCTTTGACCCGTCCGGTGACCTGCAGGATGTCCTTCTTGCGCGCGCGGTCGATGAAGATCGTGTCCGAGACGCCGAATCCCCATCCCAGAAGCGGCCAGCCGCGGAGGTCGGCCTTGCCGACGAATGCCGCGGAGACCTGGGATGCGATCAGCATGATGTCGACGTAGCTGACGTGGTTCGCCACCAGCAGGAACCGTCCGCTCGGAGGCGTGCCCTCGACCTCGATGCGCATGCCCATCAGGCGGCACAGGATCCGGCCCCAGGCACGGAACGCGGCATTGCGCAAAGTGAGCTGAAGTCGTGGAGCCACCGGTCTCAGCACTCTCAAGACGAGCATGGATCCGGCGGCGAGCACGGTCGCGAGGGCGATCGGAGGAACGCGGAGAAAGGCTCTCGGCGACATGTTGGCGGACATTCTAGCGTCGAAAGACCAGGTACTGATTGTCTCGGCCCGAAGGCCCGTCGGCCTCGAACCGGTCACACAGGCCGGGAGACATCGCCTCGATCCAGGACTCGACCTCCGCTTCATCGGGAAAATGGCAATAGCGTGGATCCTCGACGTCACCGGACCAGGTCAGCAGGTGATCGCCTGGCTCGAGATCCCCGGCCTCGATCGGCTCGAGATCGCGCTGGACCAGGCGAGCGTTGTAGTCGCGCCAGGGCACCACTCGGCGCTCGAAGCCTGCGTCGCGCTCGGGCTGCCAGATCGACGCCGCCAGCACCCCCGAAGAAGCCAGCAACGCGCCCAGCTCGCGCATCAGATCGCGCCGCGCCGCGGCGCCCGGAAGATGATGAAGCACGCCGAAGATCGCTACCAGGTCGAACAGCTGGCCAGCCACCAGGGATGTCAGGTCGGATTCGAGGAGATCGACCTGGCGCAGCTCCGCCCTCACGCCGGCCTCCTCGAGCCGCTTCGCCGCGAAGCGCAGCAGCTCGGTACTTCTGTCGACGCCGAGATAGCGGTAGGGCTCTGCTCGGAGGCTGGCCAGACAGGCACCGAAGCGCCCGTTGCCGCAGCCGACGTCGAGCACCGCGGGCGGGCGGCCTCGCGGCTCGGCGAGGTGCCCGACCACCCGCCGCCAACCGGGCCAGGGCCGCGAGCGGGTGGTGCTGAACTCCGTAGCGAAGCGGCGGTAGAACCGGCGGTTGACTGCCGCCAGCTGCCGGCGGGTCGCCTCCTTCATCGAACGATTAGCCGGCGGCCGCCTCGTCGGCCCGCAGAAAAGAGCGGCAGCGGCTGCGCTGGGCGTCCTCGTCGCCTTCGGGGTAGCGGTCACAGGCCGCGTGCACGTGGTCGCGGATGCCGGCGATCAGAGCATCGTGCTCGCCGTCTTCGTTCCACCGCTGGTAGGCCTTGTCGAGTTGTTCGAGGCGGCTGTGGTTGCCGCCGGCGAAGGCGTCGTCCAGGCTCAGCAGTTCGTCGAGAATGGCGATCGAATCGGCCTCCAGGGTCGAGACGTCTCCGGGGGCGAGCTTCATCAGCTGGCGCAGGTAGATCGAGCCCCAGCGGAATCGGGTGTACCGGCCGGTAGCGTTGTCGTAGGCTTTGCGGTACCAGTCCAGGGCTTCCTCGGGCTGGCCCGCCTCGCGCTTCATGCTCGCGATCCAGGACATGTAGTAGTAGGGCGCGACGGTATCGGCCAGGCGCTCGGACAGCAGGGCTTCGGCCTCGTCGGTGAGTGCTGCCTCCTGGAGCAGCGCGGTCATCGTGCTCATCACCGCCTGCAGCTCGCTCTCGCCGGTGACCGCCTCACCGGCCCAGGCGATGCGTTCGCGGATGTGGTCGCGCAGCTCCTCGGGCAGCTCCTCGGGCAGCTCTCTGCTCTCGTGGTCACTGCCAGTGCCGGCTTCGAGCTGGGTCAGCCACAGGCGCGGAAAGAGCGCGCTCAGCCGGTCGTCTACCGTCACAGATTCGTCGGCTTCCACGGCGCGGGCGGCGGCATCCCAGGCGGCGACGAGAGCGGAGCGTTCCGGCGACGGCTCGGCGTGCAGCAGCTCTACGGTCTCGCGGCTCCAGTACAGCAGCAGGTCGAGGTTCAAGAGGCGGCGGGCGGGATCTCCGAGGAGGTCGAGCACCGCATCGTCGAGCGCCGTCCGCTCCTCGGCGGCGAGCCGCTTGGCGTCGTCGTCACGGGCACTGCGGATCTGTGCCTTCAGGTACAGGCTCAGGAAGCGCGACCGCTCATCGCCCCGCTCGGCCGGCGTCTGCTGGTAGAGAGTGCCGAAGGTCTCGACCTTCTCGTCCGTCGAGAGCTGCACCGCGTGGTCCTGCCCCCAGGCGTAGAAGGCGAGCAGATTGAGGTCGATCGCGTCGGCCTCGGCAGGTCCGGTCTCACGCACGTCCTGAAGGATGTCTTTGATCGGCCGCATACGCGACATCGCCTGGCCGAGCACCTCGCCGTAGCGGTCGACCGGCAGGTCCGAGGGCATGCGTGTGATCTCCACCCCGGCCGGGTTGAACAGGATCACCGTCGGATAGCCCTGGGTGCCGAACCGCTCGCCCAGGATCTGGGCGCGCTCGGTGTCGCCGTCGAGGTAGACTGGCACGAAGGCGCGGGACTGTTCGATGAACTTCGGGCGGGTGAAGATCTTGGTCTTCAGGTAGTGGCACGGCGGGCACCAGATCGCGCCCCAGTAGAGGAAGAGCGGTTTGTTCTCCTCCTTGGCCAGGGCGAAAGCCTCGTCGACTTCGCCGTCGAACCAGGCGATGCCGTCGTGGTGGCCTCCGTCGTCGACCACCGCATCGCCGCCGTGAGGTGCTTCGCCGTGTGGCTCGGAGCCGCAAGCGGAGAGCAAGAGAAAGATGATCGCCGACAGCAGGCTGAGTCGCATGGCGGGTTCCTCGTTGGGATGTGGTGCGGGCGCACGGATCAGGTCACACGGGCCGATACGCCGGCCGATCCTACAGGATCTGCCGTGCTCTCTGGAGTACGGGCCGGGAGGTGCGCGTGCGGGTGACGGTGGCCGGAGCCGCTCAGTGCGACGGAGCTAGAACCAGCCGTCCGACCACTCCCCGATCCTCCAGGCGGGCGTGGGCTCGGGAGGCGTCTTCGAGCGGTAGCACGCCGGAGACCCAGGGCCGCAGCACGCCCTCGTCGATCAGGCGCAGGGCCTCCTGCAGTTCCTTCTGGGTTGTGGCGTAGGCGCCGATGATCTCGAGCTCCTTGACGATTACCAGGCCGGGATTGAGCTGGATGATGCCGGCTTCCAGATTGCCGACCACGACCAGCCGGCCTCCCGGCGCCAAGCACTTCAGGCTCTGGTCGAAGGTGGCGCTGCCGACGATCTCGATCACCGCGTCGGCGCCTTCACCGGTGAGCTCACGGACCTGCCTGGAAAAGTGTAGATCGGGGGCGACGATCACCTCGTCAGCACCGGCGTCGGTCAGCGCCTCGGCCTTGCCGGCACTGGAGGTGACGGCCAGTACGCGGGCGCCGTCGTGCCGTGCGAGCTGCAGGACCTGTAGGCCGACGCCGCCCGAGGCGCCGGTGACCACCACCGTCTCGCCAGGGGTGACTCGGGCGCGTGTGCGCAGGGTGTGGATGGCGGTACCCGCCGTGCAGCAGGCGGTGGCCGCCACCGGCCATGGCACGGACTCCGGTACCCGGCCGATACCCGCCACGGGAGCGGTCATGTAGTCGGCGTAGCCGCCGGGGATCTCCTCACCGAAGAAACGGTTGTCCTCTTTACACAGGCTGGGTCGGTGGTCGTTGCAGTGATTGCACTCGCCGCAAGACAGGCGCTGGAGAGTGGCGGCACGGTCACCCACCGACCAGCCCTCGACGCCCGGGCCGACCTCGATCACCTCGCCGGCGGCCTCGTGCCCGAGGATGGCCGGCACCGAGGTACGCGGCAGGTTGCCGCGACGATTGATCACGTCGTGGTAGCAGACGCCGCAGGCCTGGACGCGCATCAGCACCTCGCCAGGGCCGGGGGACGGATCCGGGACAGACTCGAGGCGCAGGTTCTCGGGGCCACCGAAAGCATGGAGGACTACGGCTTGCATGGCATTCTCCTAGAGAGTGAGCTCTACCCGATCAGTCGCTCGCGCAGATCCTCGGGGTCGAAGGCCCGCATGGCATCGAGATGAGCGGCGTCAGGCGCCGTGGTCTCGGGCAGCGGATCGGCCGTCCGGTAATCGAATCCGGTTCGTTCCGCGATCTCCTCGGCGTTCGTCCAGGGGTGCCGGGCGGTGAGATACGCGCCCTCTCCGCTCAGCTCGAAGATACCGAGATCTGTGTAGAGCGGCGTCGGCCGGCCTGGGTCGCTGGTCGACGCCACCTGCACCCGGGGTACCAGGTTGCGGCGGCTCTGGCGACCCACGGTCAGAATCGGATGACGGACCCAGCGCCTGAGGGTGGCCGCGCCGGCGACGCCCGGGAACTTGTAGGTCGGGCGCTCCAGGCTGCCGGCGGCCGACAGGTTGGTGTCGCCGGCGCCGTCGACCTCGGCGGCGCCGAAGAACATGACGTCGATCCGCCCGCGGCGGGCATGGTCGAAGAGATCCGGAATCGTGATTTCGCCGGCGCGACCGTCGAGATAGGCCAGGCTCTCCGCGGACGGGTGCAGTCGGTCCATCACCGGGTCCAGGGAGCCGACGCAAGCGAGATAACTGAGGCGCGGCGCGTGCGTCGCGCGCGCCGTGGCGATCGCCAGGATCGCCAGGTAGGAGGCCACGCCGGTAGCGATCACCATGCCGTCCTCGATCTGGCGCGCCATCGCGGCGACAACCAGCTCGGCTCGGGTGAAGCCGGTGCCGGCA
Organism: bacterium; assembly: GCA_024226315.1. Lineage (GTDB taxonomy): Bacteria > Acidobacteriota > Thermoanaerobaculia > Multivoradales > J023 > JAAELT01. Next base: position 15,853 of record JAAELT010000695.1, read on the forward strand.
GCGCGGGCAGTCGTGCTCATGCAGCCATCTTTGCCAGTTCTGCTTGACGCTTGGCGCCGCGCACGACCTCGTTGAGGTAGCGTTGCTCCTCGCCCGCCTTCGCCGCGCGCAGGTAGCGCGCCAGGTGCTCTTCGTCAGCCGGGTAGCAACCGGTGCAGCCGGTGGGGTAGGCCCCATGGGGCTCTTCCACCAACAGGTCGACGGTGAAGCCCGGGATGGTTGCGCGCGGCACCCGCGGCACCCGCTTCTCGGCGGTGGCTACCACCCGCCGGGCGGCGCCGGCGATCGTCAGGTCGGTGGTCGGGTCCTCGATGTAGAGGTTGCCGTCGTCGTCCGCGGCCTGGGCGTGGATCAGCGCCACGTCGGGATGCATGGCCCGCTCCACCGGAACCTCGTCGCCGGTGAAGGGGTCGCGCACCGTGGGCAGAGGATCGGCCCGGGCGAGATCGTTGCCGCCGTAGCCCGGCACCGGCAGGAAGGGCACGCCCATGGCGGCGGCCCGCAGGCGTTGGACGATACGGTAACCGTCGTGCTCCTGCCAGCTGATCGCGTCGTTCTCGATCGCGCGCTTGATTGCCGGCATCGGCCGCACGCCGCCGTCCAGGGTGATGCCGGCGAACAGGAATTCCACCCGCGCCGCCGCCTCGGCTGCCACCAGGATCTCAGCCGGCAGGGGGTTGGGCAGGGAGATCACGTGCAGGTCGCGACGTTCCTGGCGGACCAGCTCGAAGACGAGCGCCATCGGCGCCCGACCGAGCATGAAGCCGCCGGGAGCGACGATCGCTCCGTCGTCGACCGAGGCCGCGGCCTCGGCGAGCGTCGTCCATCGGGCTCGGGTCATCAGTTCACCCTTTCTTCTCGAGCCGGTGCCTCCGGGGCCACCGGCGGAACTTCCAGACCGTCGAAGAACAGCTTTTCCATCTCTTCGGCCAGGTCTTCGGCCGGGATGTCGCCGTCGGGACGGAACCACTTGTAGATCCATAGCACCTGGCCGAGAAACGAGAACGCGGCAACCGTCGGGTTGATCTGTCGCAGCCGGCCGTCGCGCACCGCCTCGGCGAAGGAGGTCTCGAGAAATCGCACGTAGCGCTTCTTGCGAGCGTTGATCTGCGCCCGGGCTTCGCCGGTGAGGGTGTCGTGCTGGTGCAGGATGATCGTGACCTCCTTCGTCCGGTCCTCGGTCACCAGCAGCACGTTCTTGCGCATGCACGCGCGCAGTCGCTCGACCGGATCCTCGATCGGCATCACCTGGTAGAGCACTTGTTCCTCGAAGATGTCCATTCCGTAGCTCATGATCTCGATCAGCAGGTGCTCTTTGCTGCGGCAGTGGTGGTAGAGGCCGGCCTTGGTCAAACCACAGGCCTCGGCAATGTCTCGCAGCGACGTGCCGTTGTATCCCTTGGCACAGATCAGCCGTGCCGCGGTTTCCAGGATCTCGCGGCGGCGATCCCTGGGGTCGATCTCTGGCGTTTTCTTGGGGGTCATGACGGTGCCCGCGAAGTCGATACCTGCCGGTCGACCGGTCACCTGCCGGGCGGCCGGTAGTATACCGGGCGATCTTTGCATGTCAAGACGCTACTTGAGGCCAGGATCCGCCACCTAGGCGGCCGTCCGGCTTCTTCAGAGCAGGATAGTGGCCGGGTTTCTCATGAATCGGAGGCAGCGTTTCGTGATGATCCCGGATTTTCTCACGCAATGCACGCGGTGGAGAGTGAGATCGGCCGCCGTTCTCACGATATGTATTTTGTAGAGCATGAGATCGGCCGCCGTTCTCACGGTATGCATTTTGTAGAGTATGAGATCGGCCGCCGTTCTCACGATATGCGTTCTGTAGAGTATGAGATCGGCCGCCGTTCTCACTCAATGGTCTTGTCAGATCGTGAGAAATCCCGCGGTTCTCACGAGATGTATTTCGCCGAGAGTGCGAAACCTCGGCATTCAGACGATCCGAGGCTCGTAGATCGCTCCCCGGCCCCGGAGGGGTCGAATCATAAAGCCCGGGGCTGGTGAGGCGGCGCCGCGCCGCCGAGCGAGCCCCGGGTTTGCGAGCGGGCAGTTCCCGCGCCCTGGAGGGGCGCCATCGTCACCCCGCGAACCTGGTAGAGTCATGCCGGATCCCATGAACTCTGTCAGGGGAGGGCGATGAGCGCGGATTCGGAAAGACTCCTACCGCCCAACGACCCGGTGGCCTTCGAGTCGCTGTGCCTCGATCTCTTCAAAGAGATCTGGGGCGACTCCGGGGCGCAGAAGAACGGTCGATCCGGTCAGGCGCAGGCCGGCGTCGACGTCTTCGGGCGGCACCAGGGCCGGCAGGTGGGCGTGCAGTGCAAGCAGAAGGGCGGTTTGCTGCGGGCGCAGCTCGCGGTGCGCGAATTGGAGAAGGAAGTCGAGGCTGCCCTCGGCTTCGAGCCCCCGCTGGCGGAGCTCGTCCTCGCCACCAGCGGCCCGAGCGACGCCAAGGTGCAGCGACGGGCGCGGGAGATCTCGGAGGAGCATGCGGCGCAGGGTCTGTTCGAGGTCGAGGTCTGGTCGTGGGAGAAGATCTGGCACGAGATCTATGAGCGCGAGGAGCTGCTGAAGCGGATCGGGCCGATCTACTGGCCGCGGACGTTCGGTCTCGGAGCTCAGAAGATCGCCCCGTCCAGGCTGACCCACGTCGCCGAGACCCTGTTCGGCCGCGACGACGAGCTGGCGCGGCTCGACGCGGCGTGGGCCGAGGGCGGCACGAACGTCGTGACGCTGGTGGCCTGGGGCGGGGTGGGGAAGACGTCGCTGGTGGCGAAGTGGGCGGCGGGGTTGGCGAAGCGGGAGTACGACGGTGCGGATTACTTCGACTGGTCGTTCTACAGCCAAGGCGTCGGTGATCATTTGCGCGCCTCCGGCGCGACGGGAGAAGGCAGCGCCTCGGCGGACGTCTTCGTCGCCCAGGCGTTGACGTTCTTCGGCGACCCCGCGACGGCCGAGAGCGCCGCGTCGCCGTGGGACAAGGGGTCGCGGCTGGCGCAGATCCTGGCGGAGCGGCGGGCGCTGCTGCTGCTCGACGGGCTGGAGCCGCTGCAATACCCGCCCGGGCCGCTGGCGGGCGAGCTGAAGGATCCCGCGGTGACGGCGCTGCTCAAGGGTCTGGCGGCAAGGAACGCCGGCCTGTGCGTGGTGACGACGCGGGAGAGCGTGACGGACCTCGCGTCGTTCCGCGACTCGACGGCGCCGGAGTGGCAGCTCGGCCGGCTGTCGAAGACGGCCGGGGTCGCGCTGCTCGAGAAGCTCGGCGTCCACGGCGCTGCGAAGGAGATCGAGGACCTGGTGGGCGAGATCGACGGTCACGCACTGACGCTGAATCTGTTGGGCAGCTACCTTGCCCGCGCCCACGGCGGCGACGTGCGTCGACGCGACCGCGTGAAGCTGGAGAAGGCCGACCTCGAATCCCAGGGCGGGCACGCCTTCAAGACCATGGCCGCCTACCAGACGTGGCTCGCCGGCAGCGGTGAGAAGGGCGCGCGCCAGCTCGCCGTGCTGCGGCTGATGGGCCTCTTCGACCGCCCCGCCGACGCCGGCTGCCTGGCGGCCCTGCGCCGCGAGCCGGCGATCGAGGGCCTCACCGAGCCGCTGGTCGATCTCGACGAGGAGGACTGGAACCTCACCGTCGCCGCCCTCGCCGACTGCGGCCTCGTCTCCCCCGAGGGCACCGCCCCCGAGGGCACCTCCCTCGACGCGCACCCCCTGATCCGTGACTTTTTCGCCCGCGAGCTGCGCGAAGGCGCCCCCGGCGCCTGGCGGGCCGCCCACGGCCGCCTCTTCGACCATCTCCAGGAGACTGCCGAGTACCAGCCCGACGATCTCGCCGGCCTCCAGCCGCTCTACCAGGCGGTGGCCCACGGCTGCCAGGCGGGGCGGCGGCAGGAGGCGTGCGACAAGGTCTACATCGGCCGCATCCTCCGCGGCATGGGGCCTGAAGGTTTCTACAGCTCGAAGAAGCTCGGCGCGTTCGGTGGCGACCTGGGGGCCGTCGCCTGCTTCTTCGAGCCGCCGTGGAGCCGCGTCTCGCCCTCGCTCACGGACGCTTATCAGGCCTGGCTGCTGAACCAGGCCGCCTTCCGCCTTCGCGCCCTGGGCCGACTTGCGGAGGCCGTCGAGCCGATGCGGGCCGGCCTGCCGATCGAGGTGGAGCGGAAGGACTGGAAGAACGCCGCCATCCGCGCCAGCAACCTGAGCGAGCTGGAGCTGAC